>BX248583.1 GCA_000043285.1 Candidatus Blochmanniella floridana | reverse complement strand
ATTTCACTAACCTCTATTACTTTAATACTATATAATTTCTTATACACTACTATTAAATATCATACAAATAGTATTTAAATACCTTTTTTCAAAAAAAATAGAATAAATACTAAATAAATAAAAATTAATGTTTACTCAATCTATTTAACAACCCTGTTTTATTTACATTACATCATACCATTCATCGCACAGAATTAAAAAACACCAATCTCACAAAGATTATCACATCAACGAATAAATCTGAACGAACTTATAAATCACATCAATATATAAATCTACTAAACTAATATAATAAATTATAAAAGAAGAATATAAATTCTTGAATCACTAAATCTACTCATGCTATGATGATACTGTGTAAATTGTTATTAACAATATAAAATTATTCAATTATTAAATTTTATTAAGTAACTAATAATAAACGATAATATTGTTTGTATCATTAGTGCCCTAGTATATATAATACGCATATAGGCTTGTAGCTCAGCCGGTTAGAGCGCACCCCTGATAAGGGTGAGGTCGGTGGTTCAAGTCCACTCAGGCCTATTTTTATATATAAAAATTGTATTACTTTATTCAAAATTAATTTCTAAATATAACAAAAACTATAATATAATTTGAATATAAAAATGTATTTTATTCATACATACACTTACAAAATAGACAACCGCGTTACAGTATAACATACAATAACGTATGATACTAATTTTATAATAAATGATTTATTTATATTCATGTAATATAAACTGATGTTTTTCAGATATACATTAAAATATATACATTCCTATATTTTATTAAGGTATAACACTATGCCAGTTCGAGTATCAAACGAATTACCTGCAATCAAAATTTTGCAACAAGAAAATATTCATATATTTAAAAAAACACAAGATATTTTTCAATCTTCTCGTGTTTTAAAAATTCTTATTCTTAATTTAATGCCAAAAAAAATAGACACAGAAAATCAATTCTTACGATTATTATCATATTCTCCTTTACAAATTGATGTTCAACTATTACGAATAGACAACCACATTCCTAAAAATACATCTATAGAACATATGAAAAATTTTTACTGTACTTTTTCTGACATTCAGAATCAAAATTTTGATGGATTAATTGTCACTGGAGCTCCACTAGGATTAATCGATTTTCATCATATCACTTTTTGGCCGCAAATCACACAATTATGTTACTGGGCAAAAACACATATTACATCAATATTATTTATTTGTTGGTCAGTACAAGCAGCTTTAAAAATATTATATAACTTTCCTAGATTTGTCAGAAAAAAAAAATTAGTAGGTATTTATCAACATAAACTTATAAAAGTTAATACTCATTTAACTACAGGATTTGACAAAATATTTACCGCTCCTCATTCTCGTTTCTCAGATTTTCCCAAACATTTTATTCATCAATATACAGATCTAGAAATCTTAGCAGAATCTGATGATGCTGGAGTTTATTTACTAATCAGCAAAAATCACCAACTAATATTTGTTACAGGACATCCTGAATACGATGCAAATACATTAGCTCAAGAATATTACCGTGATTTACGACAAGGATTACATCCTTCACTACCAGATCATTACTTTCCTAATAATAACACCCATCATATTCCACAAATCACTTGGAGAAAACACGCATATCTACTATTTAACAATTGGATTCACTATTACGTCTCAAATCCTTAATTTTTATTAAAAATAATCATAAAAATTTTAACTATTAATATAATTATAACAAAATAAATATCCGCATCAATTTTCATCTTAATCAAATAATATATGAATAATATATATTTAATACATCATTCAAAAAAAATATCTAATTTTTATGACTTATCTTTTATCAAAATAAATATTATACATATCTATATCTAATCTATATTGACGTTCATTGTAAACATGATATATTTTAATATTCAAATATCATGTTCACTACATATGATAGTAATGTGGATCATATCTATGAAAAATATAAATCCTACTAAAACTAAATCTTGGAAATCTTTAAAAAAACATTTTTTAAATATAAACACGACACACATCTTGGATCTGTTTAAACAAAATAAATACAGATTTCTATCTTTCTCTACAATATTCAATAATGAAATTTTACTTGATTATTCTAAAAACTTAATTACAGAAGAAACAATAAATAAATTAATAGATTTAGCTAAAGAATGTGATTTACCAGGAGCTATCAAATCTATGTTTCAAGGAGCAAAAATTAATAGAAGCGAAAATAGAGCTGTATTACATACAGCTTTAAGAAACAGAAAAAACATACCTATATTAGTTGATGGGCATGATATAATGCCAAATATTAATACAGTATTAGAAAAAATGAAAATTTTCTGTCAAAATATCATACAAGGTTATTGGAAAGGATATACTAATAAAAATATTACAGACATAGTTAATATTGGAATTGGAGGATCAAATTTAGGACCTCATATGGTTACTGAAGCATTAACACCATATAAAAATCATTTAAATATTCATTTTGTATCTAATATAGACGGAACTCATCTTTTTGAAGTATTAAAAAAAATAAACCCAGAAACAACTTTATTTTTAATCACTTCAAAAACTTTTACTACTCAAGAAACTATGACTAATGCGTTCAGCGCACGAAACTGGTTTGTACAAAAAATAACTAAATCCTCTTCTTTTAACCATTATGAACAACATATATCTAAACATTTTATTGCTTTATCTGCAAATCCTGTAGAAGTAAAAAAATTCGGTATTAATCCGTCTACAAATATGTTTGAATTTTGGGAATGGGTGGGAGGACGTTATTCATTATGGTCATCTGTTGGACTATCCATTATGCTTTCATTAGGGTCTAATCATTTTGAATCACTTCTAGACGGAGCATATGCAATGGATATGCATTTTAAAAACACTCCTTTAAACAAAAATATACCTGTTATTTTAGCTCTTATTGGAATTTGGTATAATAACTTTTTTTTATCAGAAACTGAAGCCATTTTTCCTTATGATCAATATATGCATCGTTTCGCTGCATATATACAACAAAGTAATATGGAATCCAATGGAAAATGTGTAGATAGAAACGGATATCCTATTAACTATCAAACCGGCCCTATTGTATGGGGAGAATCTGGAACTAATGGACAACATTCTTTTTTTCAGCTAATTCATCAAGGAACTAAAATGATTCCTTGCGATTTTATTGCCCCAGTTCTTAGTCACCATCCTATATTTGATCATCATGACAAATTAATTGCCAATTTTTTAGCTCAAACTAAAGCGCTAGCTTTTGGAAAAAAACTAGAAGAAATCACACAAGAATACATAACAAAAAAACAATCTTATATATACGATCTAAACATACTACCTTTTAAAGTATTTAAAGGTAATAATCCAAGTAATTCTATTTTAATTAAAAAAATTACTCCATATACTTTAGGAGCTCTAATTGCTTTATACGAACATAAAATTTTCACTCAAGGAGTAATTTTCAATATTTATACATTTGACCAATGGGGTGTAGAATTAGGAAAACAACTTGCCGATGACATTTATTCAATATTAAAACAAACTAATATTAATCCTCAGTATGATAGCTCTACCAACGGTTTAATAAACTATTATAAATATTGGAGTCAAGCATAACATTATCATACCATTTACATATATAAATCATTGTATCTTGTATGTGATCCAACTTCCATTATTAGATATGATAACCACAACGCTCCATTTAATAATAAAAAATAATCTAATATTACTTTTTAGTCTAAAAACTACATCTTTCTCAAATAAAGACAACAAAAAATAGTTTTAGTAATTATTTTACGATACAATATCCAACTACTTGGGATTTTATCACTACTTATGATATTTACACTTTTAGATACTTCGAGATAAATCCAAGATTTTTCTTTAAAATGATTATATTTTTCTAATAAAAATATTACTTTAAAAAGCACCATATAATCACGAAAAGGTGGATCAAGAAAAATAATATCGTAAGAATCATTAGAATACTGCAACCACTGACAACAATCAGCATGTATTATTTTAACATTATATTCGTGCAAAGACTGAATAACTTGATCTAATACAGAAATGCAAATTAGATTTCGATCTATAAATGTTACCTTTTGAGCTCCTCGAGATAATGATTCTAAACCTAATGCACCACTACCTGCAAAACAATCTAAACAAACAGTACCAGAAATAATAGGATTTAACCAATCAAATAAAGTTTCCCGTATTCGAGAAAGAGTAGGACGCAATTCAACTTGATTCGATACCAATATTTTACGACCTTTCCATTTCCCAGCAATAATTCGAATTTTTCCATTTCTTAAATAACCACTTTTTCTTGACATATTTTTAATACTAATTACGTTATATATTAAATTTCATAAATAATCATTTATATGTATAATACATTATTCATTAATCACCAATGAAACAATATTATGGATACTAAATTTACTTTATTTAACAAACTTAAAACTAGTTTATTAAATACTAGAAAAAAAATAGGAGATTCTATTTTTGATATATTTCATAATAGAATCGTTGATCACGACACGATAAATATCATTAAAAACCAATTAATCAAATCAGATGTTAATATACAAACCACTCAAAAAATCATCAATAATTTCAAAAAAAACACTTTTTTGAATATGAATTTAAATTCAAAGTCTATTTATGAAATCATCCATCACAGTATGTTGCAAATTATGAAACCTGTTGAAAAACCACTATTCATAACAAACCAACAACCATTCGTTATACTCGTCATTGGAGTTAATGGAGTAGGTAAAACTACTACTGTTGGAAAATTAGCATACCATTATCGTTCTCAAAATAAAAGCGTAATGATAGCAGCAGGAGATACCAAAAGAGCTGCAGCAATAGATCAATTAATTACATTTACCAAAAATATTGATTCTATTTCAATAATAGCCAACTATTCTACCTCTGATTCTGCTTCAATTATTTTTAATGCTATGCAAAAAGCTCTTTCCCAAAATATAAATATATTAATCATAGATACTGCAGGTAGATTACAAAATAATATACACAACATACAAGAACTACAAAAAATTCAACAAACAATAAAAAAAATTCAACCTAATGCTCCTCATGAAACTATTTTAGTTTTAGATTCTAACATTGGACAAAACTCCATTAATCAATTAAAAACATTTCATTCAACCATTACAATCACTGGAATAATTATGACTAAATTAGATGGAAGTTCTAAAGGAGGTGTACTCTTATCCATATCTAACTGCTTCTCTATTCCAATACGTTATCTTGGAATAGGTCAGAACCTCGAAGATTTACAAATATTCAATGCAACAGAATTCATAGAAGCTATTTTAACAAAATAATTACAACAAACACTTACTAAATTATTTTAATAAAAATAACAATAAAACAGTTATTCAACCATTGACCAAACTAATATAAATATCATTTCATCTTTTATTTATTAAAATAATTATATAATTAGCAATATTGATTAAAATAAACACTTTTGATACTCTTAAATCAATTGAATTTTATATGATAATTAATCATACTGTTTTTTAAAAAAACATAATATATTGTTTGATAATTCAATAGATTTTCTCACATCAATATCTTACGTATTTTACATAGTTCATTCATATAATTACATATAATTTTATTATCATGTACATATAATTTATTTAGGAGAATACATGATTAAAGATGTCCGAAAAAATGTCACTTTAGCTTCCCAAGGTACCTTAGAGGCTTATATCAGAGCAGCTAATCTTTATCCTATGTTAACAGTAGAAGAAGAACAAAAATTAGCTAAAAACTTATATTATAATGGTGATTTAAATGCAGCAAAAAAACTTATTGTATCACATCTCAGATTTGTTATTCATGTTGCTCGTAATTATTCTGGATATGGATTATCTCAAGCTGATCTTATACAAGAAGGTAATATTGGATTAATGAAATCAATTCGACGTTTTAATCCGGAACTAGATGTACGATTAGTATCATTCGCAGTACACTGGATTAAATCAGAAATCCATGAATATGTATTAAAAAACTGGCGCATCGTAAAAATTGCTACTACTAAAGCTCAACGAAAATTATTTTTTAATTTAAGAAAAACTAAACAACGTTTAGGTTGGTTCAACGAAGGAGAAATTGAAATGGTTGCTAAAACTTTGCACGTAACCTGTAAAGATGTACGAGAAATGGAATCAAGAATGGCAGCACAAGATATGACTCTTGAACAACCATATTTAGATGAAGATGACAAAAATATCCTATCCATTCCAATGTTATACTTACAAGATAAAATTACTATAATCGACGATGAAGAAGAATGGATAGATCAAGTAAGCAATAAATTAAATATAGCTCTCAATACTTTAGATAAACGTAGTCAACATATTATTCGAGCCCGATGGTTAAATGCAGATAATAAAACTACATTACAAGAATTAGCCAACCAATATGGAATTTCAGCAGAACGTATTCGTCAATTAGAAAAAAACGCTATGAAAAAAATGAAGTTAATTTTAAATAATTAATCTCATTTTTCTATTTTTAAATTAATAGAAATATGTATTTTTCCAAATTAATTTGACTAACTTATGAAGATTAAATAAAATTTCAATAACTACTTAAATACTAACTGATTATAATTTATGTTTGATCATCTTAATTTATAACATTATACCATTCTAGCATGGTACTCGTTTTGGTTATTATATTAATTTAAAAACTATACATTCTATTTATTTATCAATATCAATAAAATATGGAGCATATCATGCCAGTCCTTAGTCACATTTTAGGTTTTCCAAGAATTGGGTTATATAGAGAATTAAAACATGCTTTAGAACAATATTGGGAAAAAAAAATTACAGAAAATAAATTACTGGATATAGGACGTATGTTACGTATGCGTCATTGGAAACAACAAATAAATTCTGGAATAAATTTAATCCCTATCGGAGATTTTTCTTGGTATGATCATGTCTTAGATATGAGCATTATGCTTAATAATATACCAACTAGATTTCATATCTTATCTCAAAAAAAAAATACCCTAAACATGTTATTTAGCATCGCTCGAGGAGATTCCATCAATAACACTACTATCACACCTTCTGAAATGAAAAAATGGTTTAATACAAATTATCATTATATCGTTCCAGAATTTGTTCAAAATCAAATATTCAAATTAAATTGCACTCAGTTACTTGCAGAAATCGATGAAGCTTTATCTTTGAACCATCCCATTAAACCCGTTCTACTTGGACCACTTACCTATTTATGGATCGGAAAAACAAAAGAAACAAAAGAATTTGATCGATTATCATTATTACCATCATTATTATTAGTATACAAAGAAATATTTAATATATTATCAAAAAAAAACATTCAGTGGATTCAAATTGATGAACCTGCGTTAGTTTTAGAATTACCACAAACATGGCTAAAAGCATATCTGCATGCTTATGATCAATTATATCAAACAAAAATTAAATTATTACTTACAACCTATTTTGGTAAAATATATCATCAATTACCCATAATAAAACAACTCAAAGTAAATGGATTACATATAGATTTAACTAATTGTTCTGACAACGATATATCTCTACTACACGAACAGCTCCCAAAAAAATGGATCTTATCTGCTGGAATAATTAATGGAAAAAATATATGGAAAACAAATTTATATGACTGGTTTTTAAAATTAAACACCATCACACATCAACGATCTTTATGGATAGGATCGTCTTGTTCTTTATTACATAGCCCTATTGATTTAAATATAGAATCAAAATTAAATAATAATATAAAAAATTGGTTTGCATTTGCAATACAAAAATGTTCTGAAATAAAGTTATTATGTGATGCTTTAAACTCCAATCATAATGATAATTCTGATCAACAAAACATACTTAAAAAATACTATAATACAAATATCCAACGATTGAATTCTAATATCATAAATAATCCCCAGGTTCAAGAACGCTGCAAAAATATTATCACCCTTGATCATTCACGAAAAACAAAACATATCACACGCATGAAATTACAACACAATCGATTTAATTTACCATTATATCCAACCACTACTATCGGCTCATTTCCTCAAACTTCAGAAATCAGAAAATTACGTTTAAAATTTAAAAACAAACAAATTAATGAAGACTATTATTATACTCATATTCAACAATATATTAAGAAGATTATTCAAGAACAAGAAAAATTAGACTTAGATATTTTAGTACACGGTGAACCTGAGCGTAATGATATGGTCGAATATTTTGGAGAAAATTTAAAAGGATTTGTATCAAGTCAACACGGATGGATACAAAGTTATGGATCTCGTTGTATTAAACCTCCAATAATTATCGGAGATATTAGTAGACCCATACCTATCACCATACCATGGATAAATTATGCTCAATCTTTGACAAATAAACCAGTCAAAGGTATACTAACCGGTCCCATCACTATTATGACATGGTCTTTTGCACGAGAAGATATACCACGTCATATGATAGCATTGCAATTAGCATTAGCAATACGAGATGAAGTAATGGATTTAGAAAAATCTGGCATTGGTGTAATACAGATTGACGAACCAGCCTTAAGGGAAGGACTTCCATTGAAAAAATCTGAACAATCATATTATTTAAAATGGGCTATTAATACTTTTAAAATAACTGTATCATCAGTAAAAGACAATACACAAATTCACACACATATGTGTTACTCTGAATTCAATGAAATAATAGATGATATTTTAAAATTAGATGTTGATGTAATTAGTATTGAATCATCCAGATCAGACTTACAATTATTACAATTTATAAAAACTGCAGGAAAAAAATTAAATGAAATTGGACCAGGAATATACGACATTCATTCCATACATCAACCCTCTATCAATGAAATCATGGATAAATTAAAAAAATTATTACAATATATTCCAAAAGATCGATTATGGATTAATCCTGATTGCGGATTAAAAACACGATCATGGAATGAAATAAGAGAATCCTTAAATAATATGGTTATTGCTGCAAAAACACTTCGTATTAATAATGGTTTAAATAATTAAAAAATCGTATTAATCACATGTTATTGTAATCACTACTAACAACAAAATTTGGTTGTATCACCAATGCATACATTTCATTTAAATTTAAATTCTAAAGAAATCAATAATATAAAATTAGCCATTTTACCTGGAGATCCAGATCGAGTAAAAAAAATTGCCTTACTAATGGATAATCCAAAATATATTTCTAAAAACCGAGAATTTACTATATGGTCAGCAAACTTAAACAAAAATAAAATTATTATTTGTTCCACCGGAATTGGAGGACCTTCTACTTCCATAGTAGTAGAAGAACTATCACAACTCGGAATACGAATTTTTTTAAGAATAGGAACTGCTGGAGCTATACAACCATACCTAACAGTAGGTAGTGTATTAATAGTCACTGCTGCTGTTAGATACGACGGAGCCAGCCAACATTTTGCTCCATTAGAATTCCCAGCAGTTGCTGATCTATCATGCAGTTTAGCTTTAATACAATCTGCACAAGCAATCAGTTCTAAAACATACTGGGGTATTAATGTATCCTCAGATACATTTTATCCTGGACAAGAAAGATTAAATACATACTCTGGTTGGGTCATAAAAAAGTTAAAAGGTTCTATGGAAGAATGGAAAAATATGGGTGTTATGGGCTATGAAATGGAATCAGCTACATTACTCACTATGTGTGCAAGTCAAAAAAATTTACGAGCAGGATCTATAGTAGGTATTATTGTCAATAGAACTCAAAAAGAAATACCAAATTTAGATTCAGTGCTACATGCTGAAAACATAGCAATACAATCCGTAATAAAAGCGGCAAAAATGTTACTCAGCAACCAAAATAACATTTTCTTGAATAAACACAATTATAATACATGAATAAAATATACATTCATTAAACATAAAATATTCCAATTATTAATTTATAATCAATGATTATTTACACAATCTTCAATATCTACAACATATAATCATTGTCAATGATGAATATGAAAAAATTTTCAATTTTTATTTACTTAATAATCAGTTTAAATTTAATAATAGTTTTTTTGTATTTTTTTTATACAAAAAAAATACAAAAAAACATTAAAAAATATAAAAATAATTGTATAAAATACGAACAAACCTTGAAGACAACTATTCAAGACTTAAACAATGAATCCACTCTACGTAATAACATAGAAAAAAAACTGTATAATGCATTACAATATACATATGAATTAAATAGCAAGCTTTCAGCAGTAGAAGAACGTTTAAAATTAATAAGTTGTTATCAACAAAAATATGAACAAATAAATGCTAAATTAAACATTCAATTAAATACAAATCATACACAAGAATTAGAATTAAAAGAATTACGTATTCGATTAGAAGAATACAAATTATCTGCTACAGAAAAGGAAAAATTACTCATTAATAGTGAAAATCGATTAACAATGCAATTTGAAAATTTAGCCAATCGCATTTTTGATCACAGTAGAATTAAAATTCATGAGCAAAATCGTTTAACCCTTAATAATGTACTATATCCATTACAGGAACAATTAAATACATTTAAAAAACAAATACAAGATAATTTTTCTAAAGAAGAACGTATGAGAAATGATTTAACTTATGAAATTCATAATTTACACCAATTAAATACCAAAATTACACAAGAAGCTATCAATTTAACACAAGCTTTAAAAGGTAACAATAAAACTCAAGGAAATTGGGGAGAAGTAATCCTAACTCGAACTTTAGAAACATCCGGCATGCGTGAAGGTCATGAATTTCATCTACAAGTAAATATTCAAGAGACTAATGGACGCAAATTACAACCTGATGTAATTGTACACTTACCAAATGGAAAAAATGTAATAATTGATGCTAAAGTATCATTGATAGCCTATGAACGTTATTTTAATTATAACGACAAAAAAGATAAACAAACAGCTATGAATGATCATATACACTCCCTTCGAACTCATATAAAATCTCTGAATAAAAAAAATTATCAAGAATTATTTCAATTAAAGACACTCGATTACATTTTAATGTTTATACCCATTGAGTCAGCATTTTCGATAGCTATTGAAAAAGATCCAACATTATTAACGGATGCTATGAATCGAAATATTATGTTAGTTAGTCCTACTACTTTATTAGTAGCACTACGTACCATTCATAATTTATGGCGCTATGAACATCAAAATTTACATGCAAAAAAAATTGCTGAAAAAGCAGGAAGATTATATGATAAATTACGATTATTTATGGAAGATGTAAATAAAATTGGATTTTATTTACATAAAACTGAAACCATGTACAATTCAGCAAAAAATAAACTTTCTGAAGGTAAAGGCAATATCATTACTCAAATAGAAGGATTTAGAAAATTAGGAGTACAAATTAAACAACCAATTATTTCCAGTAATATATCTGAATCTTCACATAATCCATCATCATTAGATAGTGATCTATAAGATATATTTTTCATACAATGTATTCATTGCATCAATTAATTACATTTGTATTCACTTATATAATTATATATAAAATTTCAAGATTATACGATATCATGTATAAATAATGTATAAAAAAAAAATAAAAAAAAATACAATAACGCATTTTGGATTTCAAAATGTTCCCACATTCATTAAATCATACTTAGTATCTAACGTCTTTCATAAAGTAGCTACTAAATATGATTTAATGAATGATTTAATGTCTTTTGGAATTCATAGAATATGGAAACAATTTTTAATCCAACAAAGCGAAGTACATAACGGCTACAAAGTATTAGATTTAGCTGGAGGTACTGGAGATCTAAGTATTAAATTCTCTAAATTAGTAGGAAAAAAAGGAATAGTTATACTATTAGATAATAACGACACAATGTTGAGATTAGGTCAAAAAAAACTAAGAAATTTAGGAATATTAAATAACGTTCACTATATACAAGCTAATGCAGAATTCTTACCCTTTTCTGAAAACACCTTTAATTGTGTTGCTATTTCTTTTGGATTACGAAATTTTACATATAAACAAAAATCTTTATACGAAATATACAGAGTCTTACGCCCTGGAGGAAAATTATTAATTTTAGATTTTAGCATACCTACATCAAAATTATTGACTATATTATATGATTTATACTCATTTCATATTATTCCTAAAATAGGAAAAATAATAGCACAAGATTCTAAAAGTTATCAATATCTTGTTGAATCCATTCGAATGCATCCAGATCAAGAAACATTAAAAAATATGATATTAAGTATAGGATTTAATGATGTTCAATATTTTAATATGACAGGGGGCATTGCGGCCTTACATTGCGCTTACAAATATTAAATATAATACTATACATTAATATATATCAATAAATTAATAAAATAAATTACTAATTAATTTTACATCAATAAAAAATTAACATCAATTTAATCTTCGTTTTATAATTAATATTAAAACTAAAATCTCTCAATCTTTTATTTTAATTCAAATCGTACATATATTTAAATATTTTAATAAATAATAAAAACTATATAATACAACAAATAAATTGAATACTTTTATATACTAAAATGACAATGAATCACGAAATTATTAATGTTTTGCTTCCAAAAATACAAATACATTCATTAATCACCAAAAAAACCAATAAAAAGTGTATATATAAACTAATTATTTAATTTGTACCTATCATTAAATAAATAACATACTTAAATATTTACATGCAAATTCTTTTAAATAATTAAAAATATTTTAACACTATACCTAAAACTTTCAATCATTAACAAACAAACAAATTACTCTAATACATTAAAATTATTTTAATTTTATAAAAAATATAATATATATTCAAAATTAAAAAATTTTTATTTTAATACTTACAAAATTATAAAAAATATCATGATGATTTTTAAGAATATAAATAGATTCTGTTACATTATACGCATAATATTATTATATGGATTATCTGATTGCATTCCAACTAACCGGTTAATCTTTCCTCTCAACATAGGAAATCAATTTTTATTAAAATTCTTTAATAAACATTCCCATTTATCATTAGGAGAACGATTTCGATTAGCATTACAAGAATTAGGACCAATATGGATTAAATTTGGTCAAATGCTTTCTACTCGCAGAGATATTTTATCTAATTCTATTACAAATCAATTAGTAATGTTACAAGATCAAGTTAAACCTTTCGATGGAGCATTAGCTAAACTATATATAGAACAATCTATAGGAAATCCTTTAGAAAAATGGTTTGAAGATTTTCAAGAAATCCCATTAGCATCTGCATCAATCTCTCAAGTACATTCTGCAAAATTAAAAAAAAACGGTCAAAACATAATCATTAAAATCATTCGTCCTGGAATTATACCTATTATCAAAACAGATATTAATCTAATGTATAAATTATCGAAATGGGCATATAAATTATTTCCAAAAAGACAACAATTTAAATTCTCAAAAATAGTATTGGAATATAAAAAAATTCTTTTTAATGAACTTAACCTACTTAAAGAAACAGCTAATACTATAAAACTAAAAAGAAATTTTAAATCCAGCAATATATTATATATTCCAGAAGTATATGTAGATTTTTGTCGGGAAAATATAATGGTTATGGAGCGTATTTATGGTATTCCTATATATGAAACAGAAAAATTAAAAAAACAAGGTATCGATATGAAATTATTAGCAGAAAGAGGAGTAGAAATATTTTTTACTCAAGTCTTTCGAGATAGTTTCTTTCATGGAGATATGCATCCTGGTAACATTTTTATTAATTATAAAAATCCACAAAACCCACAATATATTAGTATTGATTGTGGAATTATGGGATCTTTAAATAAAAAAGACAAATATTATCTAGCATCTAATTTTATTGCATTTTTTAATCGTGATTATCGAAAAATAGCAGAATTACATTTAGATTCTGGTTGGATTCCTATTGATACCAATATCGAAGATTTTGAATATGAAATAAGAACAGTATTTGAACCAATTTTCGAAAAACCACTAATAGATATTCCATTCAGTAGCGTATTATTACATTTATTTAATATTGCTCGATACTTTCAAATGGAAATACAACCTCAACTAATTTTACTACAAAAAACTTTATTATACATTGAAGGAATAGTAAGGCAATTATACCCTCATTTAAATTTATGGCAATCTGCAAAACCATTTTTAGAAAACTGGATGCAAGAACAACTACAATTCTCAAAAATAATACATATTTTAAAAGATAAAATACCTTGCTGGATAAATAAATTTCCAGAATTACCATTATTATTATCCAATGAATTAAAATATTCATTCGAAATAAAAAAAAATATCAATATTCTCACACAAGAATTACGCATACAACGCACACGCAATGCTCAAGCTTTATTCTTATTTGGAATTGGATTAATATTAATTATTAGTAGTATTTTCTGTTTTATGCAATTCAAAAAAATTGAAACTCTTCCTATATATTTATGTATATTTGGAATTTTTATATGGATAATAGGATGGAAACGAATAAGCTAACAATCATTATTAAATAAATACAAAGAATCAAATTATCATGATATTATACATAAATATAACCAATTATTTTAATATTATATAATAAAATTATACATATTTATAACATCATGACCTATAAAGATTTACGTAATTTTATTAAAACTTTAGAATATCAAGGGGAATTAAAGAAAATTGACTTTCCTGTTGATCCAAATTTAGAAATCACTGAAATTGCTCATCGCACTCTAAAATCTCAAGGACCAGCATTATTATTTACAAATCCCATAGGTCATTCTATTCCCATTTTATGTAATTTATTTGGCACAATCAGTAGAATAGAATTAGGAATAGGCATTAAAAATATCCTATCCTTACGAGATATTGGAAAATTACTTGCGTTTTTAAAAGAACCTCAAATACCAACTGGATTTCGAGATTTCCTATCTAAAATACCTAATTTTCGACAAATTTTAAATATGCCAATAAAACATGTAAGCAATGCTGTATGTCAAGAAAATATATGGAATAATGCACAAGATATCGATATTACACAAATGCCAATCATGAAAAGTTGGCCTGGAGATATATCAATAGCTATTACTTGGGGTATTACTATTACTCAAGGATTTACCAATAAAAGACAAAATCTTGGAATTTATCGTCATCAAGTATTATCTAAAAATAAAATAATTATTAGATGGCTTGCTCATAGAGGTGGAGCATTAGACTTTCAAGAATGGTATACACACTCTTCAGAAAAAAAATTCCCTATTGCTATAGCTTTAGGAGCTGATCCAGCTACTTTAATAGGAGCAGCCATTCCTATTCCTAATACTTTATCAGAATATGCTTTCTCTGGATTATTACGAGGAAGTAAAACAGCAGTAACCAAATGTATCTCATCTAATTTATATGTTCCTGCATATTCTGAAATAATATTAGAAGGATATATAAATAGGGATGATATAGCGGTAGAAGGTCCATTCGGAGATCATACAGGATATTATAATTCTACTGAAAAATTTCCAGTTTGTACTATTACACATATTACTCATAGAAATAATCCAATATATCATTCTACATACACCGGACGACCCCCAGATGAACCTTCCATTTTAGGTATGGCAATGAATGAATTATTCATTCCAATTATACAAAAACAATTTCCAGAAATTATAGATTTTTATTTACCTCCAGAAGGCTGCTCATATAGATTAGCTATAGTAACTATAAAAAAACAATTTCTAGGACATGCAAAAAAAATAATTTTTGGAGTATGGTCTTGCTTAAATCAATTTATGTATACTAAATTTATACTTGTATGCGATGATGATATTAATGCAAGAGACTGGAAAGATGTAATATGGGCGATATCTACACGTATGGATCCAGCTCGAGACATAATTATTGCAGAAAATACTCCTATAGATTATCTTGATTTTTCTAGTCCTATTTCTGGATTAGGATCGAAAATGGGTATAGATGCAACAAATAAATGGCCTGGAGAAACACAAAGAACATGGGGAAAACCAATTCAAATGAATAATTCTATACAATCTCGAATTAATGATATATGGGATCAATTACACATACCATGTAATGAAAAACCATTCAAACATAAAAATTAATATTACAAACCGTTATAATATATACAATTACATACAATATATATTTATAATAAAAATTATTATGAATCATAAGATTAATAATATATTAACTAAAAACAACAAAATTATGTATATACACATCTATCTTATTGATTTTTCTATGATTCATATAAGTATATGAATCATAGAAAAATCAATATATTAACCTCAATCCACTATATATGTTTGTAATTTACTAAAATTTTCTCTTTTTTATTAAACTCATGGTTATTAATTCAAACATTTTATAAATTTTTAATACAATGCAATAAAAATTATCCAATCTATGCTCTATTTATAAAAAATCATATTAATTACTTAAAGCTACATAAATATAATAATTACTATATACTTGCGATATTATAATAATAATTTTATGGATATCAGATTGAATAAGTTTCTATTTTTATTTATAACTATGCTCAGATAATATTCTCTTTATACTAAAAATATACCCGAAGTAAACTCATGCAATTAATAATGAATATAAAACATACAACATTATTAGAATAGTATACTAATCAATTTTTAATTTATAAATCAAAAAAAAGCTATTAATTTTATTAAAACAATTCCTTTCTTTTTGTTCACGGTTAATACATAATGCAAAATATAAATCAAATTTATCTTCCATACATACATATATTACATAATTCTTTGATTTATTAACACTACTTACAAAAAAAATTATTACTCAATATTTTATTCTACTAATTTTAGTGATAACATAGAATTTAGTGTTGTTAGCTATTTATATGAATACATCCTCCTATTTAATCTACATTAAACAATATATTATTTAGTTTTATATTATGAACTCACAATCTACAATACATAATCCAATAATTTTAGTAGACGGATCTTTCTATATGTACAGAGCATATCATGCATATCCACCTTTAACTACACAAAATGGTCAACCTGTTTGGGTAATATATGGAGTGATAAGTATGATCAAAAGCTTAATAACTCGATATCAACCTTCACATATGGCAGTAATCTTTGATGTATCAGGAAAAACATTTCGCGATGATCTATTCAAACAATATAAATCTAATCGTATTAAAATTCCTGATGATTTATCTATCCAAATCATTCCTACTCATAAAATTATAAAAGCAATGGGTATTTCTGTATTAAATATACCTAATGTAGAAGCAGATGATGTAATAGCAACTTTAGCTACTTTTTATGCACAACTCAATAAAACAGTATTAATTAGTACTGGAGATAAAGATATGGCACAAATTGTATCTTCTAACATTATTCTAATTAATACAATGTCAAATATTATGCTTAATCCCACAGAAGTAGAAAAAAAGTTTGGAGTACCGCCAACATTAATCGCAGATTATTTAGCATTAGTTGGAGATCGAGCTGATAACATCCCTGGTGTACCTGGTATTGGAAAAAAAACAGCCCAAATTGTACTTAATCAAATAGGCAACTTAAATATATTATATCAAAACTTAAATAATATTTTACAATTAAATATTCGTGGTCGAAAAAAGATATATCAAGCACTACTAATTAATAAAGAACTAGCATTTTTATGTTACAAATTAGCAACCATTAAAATAGATGTTCCTTTACAAGAATCTGATTATAAACTATTAATACAAGAAATTAATACTCAAGATCTAATATTACTATTTACACAATACGAATTTAATACTTGGTTAACAGACTTACAATCAGGAAAATGGAATAATACAAATAAATATGAAAAAAAAATAATATCTACTGCATATACCAAACATGCAAATACAAAAATAATACAAAATTCCTCATACAACAATTTAAAACTAAATAATAATTCAAATTACATTATATATAACACTGCTACCCTTAAACATTGGATAAAACAAAATTATCATAAAAACCATCTCATTCTTAATATACATTCAGATAATTCTAATATTTTTACAGCTAACATCCTTGGTTTATGTTTATCCTTATATAATATATATATCAATCAATATATATACATACCTATTAGTAACAATATTCAAATACCAAACCAGTACAATAATAAAAATTATCTCTCACTCAAAAATGTATTACTAAATCTACAACCAATTTTAGAAAATCCTGCAGTTGTTAAAATTGGACAAAATATGAAATTTAATTATTCTTTACTGAAACGACATAATATTAATTTATCTGGAAAAATATTTGATGTAATATTAGAATTTTACATATTATATGGAACTACTAACTATCAAAATATAAAACGTTTTCTAAACAAAGAAACATTTAATTCTATTTTAAATTTTCAACAATCTTATGATAATTATAATAATTATATAGTTAAAGAAATAAAAAATATATATCAAGAATCATTATATGCAATCCAATTAATACTAGCCATATTTGATTTACATCAAATTTTATGGCCTCAACTTTACTCAAATGATAAGTTAAAAAAAATATTTCAAGAAATAGAAATACCATTAATTTCTATTCTTGCTCATATTGAAAGTTATGGTGTTTTAATTGATAAAACATTATTGTGTTCTTATTCAATGGAACTAAATGTTCATTTAAATACATTACAAAACCAAGCATACCAATTAGCAGGAACATCCTTTAACCTTGATTCTATTAAACAACTTCAAGAAATATTATATAAAAAACAAAAATTACCTATTTTAAAAAAAACTCCAAGTGGATCTCCTTCAACAAATGAAGAAGTATTAAAAAAATTATCTCATAAATATCCTATACCAAAAATTATTTTAAAATATAGAAGTTTATCTAAATTAAAATCAACATACACTAATAAATTAATATCTATGGTTAATACAGAATCAAATCGAATTCATACATCATATAACCAAACTAGAACTGCTACCGGTCGATTATCTTCCGCTAACCCAAATCTACAAAATATTCCAAATAGAAATCATGATGGTAGAAAAATACGTCAAGCTTTTATTGCTCCCTCCCATTCTGTAATAGTATCCGCAGATTATTCTCAAATAGAATTAAGAATTATGGCTCATTTATCTCGTGATTTTAAATTAATTAATGATTTTTTATCTGGAAAAGATATTCACACCACAACTGCTTCTGAAATATTCGTTACTTCATTAAACTTAGTTACAAATGAACAAAGACATCAAGCTAAAACAATAAATTTTGGATTAATTTATGGAATGAGCGCGTTTGGACTATCAAAACAATTATCAGTAACTTGTTATGAAGCACAAAAATATGTCGATCGTTATTTTCAACGTTATCCTGGAGTCATGCAATATATACAACACATTAAAGATAATGTCTATAAATATGGGTATGTATCAACTTTAGAAGGTCGAAAATTATATTTACCAAACATTTATTCTAAAAATCTATCCAAAAAAAAAGGAGCAGAACGAGCAGCTATAAATGCTCCTATGCAGGGAAGTGCTGCAGATATAATTAAGAAAGCAATGATATCTATTAATTACTGGTTAAAACAAGATGATATTCCAGTACAGATGATTATGCAGGTACATGATGAATTAGTATTTGAAGTACAAAATAATTTTATAGATACTGCGATAAAACAAATTAAAAAATTAATGGAAGAATGTTTTATTTTAGATGTACCCTTAAAAGTAGATATCGGAGTCGGAAAAAATTGGGAACAAGCTCATTAAATAGATTAATATCATGATATTACCTTATATATTATACAACCTATACTATTATTTAGATCTATAAAATAATACAGTACACAATTATATTATTAATAAAATACATAACTTATATAATATATTTATACGTATATATATTTATATACTATAATATAATTCAAATTCCATCGGATGTGGAACTGATCTTACTAAGCTATCCATTTTTTTATGTATTAATATATACGAATCAATAAAATTTTTACTAAACACATTATTTCTTATTAAAAATTCATAATCTTCACTTAAATATTGTAATGATTCATTTAAAGATTGAGACGTGTACAATGTATGTTCTTTTTCTAAATCAGATAAAGTATATAAATTTTTATTTACAGGATTTCCAGGATGGATTTCATTAATAATACCATCTATACCAGCCATCAATAACGCAGGAAAAGCCAAATAAGGATTAGCTGATGGATCAGGAAATCGAACTTCTATTCTACATAAATTTGGATTATTATTAATTATTGCAGGAATACGAATAGCACTAGAACGATTAGATAAAGAATAAGTTAAAAATGTTGGAGCTTCATAACCAGGGATTAATCGTTTATATGAATTGGTAGTAGGATTAGTTATAGCATTTAATGCTTTAGTATGTTTTAAAATACCTCCTATATAAAATAAAGCAATTTCCGAAAGATTTCCATACTGATCACCTGAAAATAAATTAACTTTGTTCTTATACAAAGATATATGGCAATGCATACCTGAACCATTATCTTTTATAATAGGCTTTGGCATAAAAGTAGCAGTTTTTCCGAATTTATTCGAAACATTATGTACTATATATTTATATATTTGTACTTCATCTGCTTTCCTAGTTAAAGAATTAAATCTAGTTATTATTTCATTTTGACCAGCAGTTGCTACTTCATGATGATGAGTTTCTACAATTAATCCCATTTTTTCCATCATAATAGACATCATAGACCTTAAATTTTGAGAAGAATCAATCGGTGGAACTGGAGAATATCCACCTTTTATTTTTGGTCTATGTCCTTTATTTCCGTAAAAATAAACTTTATCACTATTCCATGATGCTTCTGGATCATCAATCATTACATGACAACCTGACATAGATGTTTTAAATCTAACATCATCAAATACAAAAAACTCTAGTTCTGGACCAAACATAGCGAAATCAGCAATACCAGAATCTTGTAAAAACTTTTCTGATTTTTTTGATATATATCTCGGATCTTTATCATAATTTTGCATACTATGAGGGTCAAGTACATCACAACGTAATATTACAGTAGTATCTTGATAAAATGGATCAACTATTATATGATCATTAGTTAAATCTGGAATCAGTATCATATCCGATTCATGAACATTTTTCCAACCTACCATAGAAGAACCATCAAAAACTTTACCATTCTCAAAAAAATGATTATCAATCTGTGATTGTGGAATAGTAAAATGCTGTTCTTTACCCATTATATCAGTAAAACGTAAATCAATAAACTTTACTTTATTTTTATTTATAAAAGAAATAAAATAATCAACATTCATAAATACCAAACATTACCTTTATATACATATTATATCGTATTTAATACTATATAATTATTAAACATATTAATTATTTATCTATATTAATCATACTTTTTTCTAATTCTTGCAAAGCAATTACAGTACATTTATGTTTACATGATGATAATTGAATCGAATTTTCTTTTTGTTGTATAGATCTAGCGTATTTAGATGCAACCAATATTAAATCAAATCGACTATTGATTTCTTCTACTATTTTTTTTTCAATCATTTTATTATTTTACATACATAAAACTATAACTATTCATTATAGACATGATAACAAATTATTAATCAAATTACTATTATGATATTCCTGATAATCAATTTTTAATTGTTTAGATAAAATTACAGACTGTAAATATATTAATGCAATATTAAAATCATCATTTATAATAATATAATCATATTCTTTACAATGACTAATTTCATTCATTGCCTGTTTCATTCTATCAAAAATAACTTGATCAGTATCTAATCCTCTAAATCTTAATCTTTTTTCTAATTCTTTTTGAGATGGTGGTAAAATAAAGATAGTATAAAAATCCAATTTTTTATTACGAATTTGATTCATTCCTTGCCAATCTATATTTAAAATTACATGTACTCCAGAATTCAGCATTAATTTAATACTATTTTTTTCAGTGCCATAATAATGATTAAAAACCTTTGCATATTCTAAAAACATATTCTGATTAATCATATTTTGAAATTCTTCTATAGAAATAAAATAATAATCTTTTCCATGTACTTCTCCAGGTCTCTTTTTACGAGTAGTATAAGAAATCGATAATTTTATTTGTAAAATTGAATCATTTTTTTGTAAAGCATTTATTAAAGTAGACTTCCCTGCTCCACTAGGAGCAGATATTATACCTAATAATCCAGAATACTTTTTCATTATCAAATATTATCTATCGTTTACATATTACGTAAATACAAACTACTAACTATCCATATATGGATAGTTAGTAGTTTGTATTTAATAGTACTTACAATCCAATTATTGAATAATAAATTATTATATATTTTATAGTATATCATATATAGTATTGTTATATTTATTCATTTTATATGATCTACTTATAATATATCTAAATATCATTGTGCTATTTTTTGTTGGATTTCCAATAAATTACATACTTCATAAAAATTCTTTAATTGTACATCAGATAAAGGAGCAAATATACGATCTAAAATAATATTATATGTACATTTAGCTATAATCAATTTCTCCTGTCCTTTTTTTGTGATATGTACATACTTTACACGACGATCTGTAAGACTTTGTTGTCGACGTAACATTTCATCTTTTTCCAACGCATCAAGTACAGTAACTACTGTCCTTGATGAAAATCCCATATAATTTTTAATATCTGTTGCACTGGTTTTACCAGTAGTTATAAGATGTAAAATTTTCATTTTAGACATAGATAGGCCTTCATTAATTAACTGACCATTAATTTCTTTACGAAGACGATGATAAATCCGAGACAAAGATTCTACCATATTTGCAATATCTGTTAATCTGTTCATAATTATATATCTCTACATTAAATCAACAACAATTATAAAATACTATTTTTATTACAATACAATTACGGTGTTATTTATTTAAACTAATAATTTAATTAATGTAATGTTATGTAACTAATAGCCTTAAGCAACTTTGTATCTAAAATAGAACTAAATTATTTTAAAAAAAATTGTTATAATTTTATCCTCCTAAATTAGGATGTTACAAATTAATAATATATACATATAGATTATTAACAATTTTATTCTATCTAAGTTTTAAATAATTTGAAATATTCTAAGATTGAAAAAAGAAATCAGTCAAATAAAGTCATTTTGAGATATTTTTTTATGTTTTATAATATTTTTTTGATTATTTTTAGTAAAAAATAACAAAAATAAGTTTTTTTATACAAAAAAACTTATTTTTGTTATATTTTTAAAATTTATTTATATTTATTTTTATAAAAATAAATATAAATAAATTTTAAAAATAATCTTTAATAAAATAATTTATACTCAATTACACCATTATCAAAGAAACATAATTAACAATAATTATTATTCATTACTCAATATTTTGAACCTGTTCACGAATTTGCTCAATTAATATCTTTAAAGAAATAACCAAACCTGTCACATAAGCATCTATTAATTTCGACGACAAAGTATTAGCCTCCCTTTGTAATTCTTGAGTAATAAAATCTAACTGTCTTCCAACAGGTTTATTTATTTTTTGAGATAAAAGATTTTGCATAGATTCAACATGAATTTTCAAACGATCTATTTCTTCTGAAACATCAATTTTTTGTGTCATTAACAATAATTCTTGTTCTAATCGACTAGTATCAAAATTAATACAAAAACCCTGAATATAATCCAAAAGTTTTTTACGCTTTTGTTGTAATATTTGAGGAATATATTTCTGAATTTCATCGATTACTGTAGTAATTTGTAATAACCGATTAACTACATTATCCTTTAAAAAACTACCTTCCTTTTCTCTATTACGTATTAATTGATATAATGTTAGTTCAAAAGCAGCTAATAATTCATTATTTATTTGATATACATCATTATTATGCTTATATGAAATTATTCCTGGAAAAGATAAAATTTCTACAAGATCAATTTCCCCTTCATTAATTTGTGATTTAATATATTTGATTTTATCAAGTAAAAAAGAAAATAATTTATTATCAAACACAACAGTATTAATACTATCTACATTAATATTAAGTTGTAAATGACATTCTATTTTACCTCTTGTAAGAGAACTCTTAACTTTTTTTCTAATTATCCAAAACAAATCATTGACATTCTTAGGTATAGTAATACAAATATCTAAATATCGTTGATTCATAGAACGAATTTCCCACACTGCACTTCCCCATAAATAAACAACTTCATATCTAGAAAAAGCAGTCATACTATTAATCATAATTTCAATTTATCTATATTTATTCTTATACATTTTTATTTAACTATAAAATCCAAATAATTTGTGTTAAATATACTCAAACTAATTTTGGATATACAAATTTATTATTACCATAAAATAATTTATCAATTATAACCATAATAGTAAATATAAAAGAATAATTAAACTACTATCAAAGTACATGATATTAAGTACCCAAATTACATAGAATGACCAAATCCTTTCACTCCACGAATTGTTTTCATAAATGGGTCAAAAGACTTTACTAGAGAAAGTTTAACTCGTAAAATTGATATAAATAATAATTGAGCTATTCTTTTACCTGGATAAAGAATAAATTTATTTGATCCCCGATTCCACAAAGAAATCATTATTTCTCCTTGATAATCAGAATCAATAAGTCCTATTGTATTTCCTAATACAATACCATAATAATGTCCTAACCCAGAACGAGGTAAAATAATACCAGCCACTTCTATATCTTCAATATATATAGCAATACCTGTAGGAATTAATCGAGTTTCTTTAGGTAGAATAGATACTGGTTTTTCAATGCATGCTAATAAATCTAACCCTGCAGAACCAGGAGTAATATGTTGAGGCAAAGAAAAATTATTAATATTATTTCTAATAATTTTAATATTAATTATTTTCATAATACATGAAAAATTCAATTGTTGTTAATTTCGATAAAACTTTAAACTTTAAATAATTTAATGAAATTATAATTTATCTATTTTTATCAAAAAAACACTATAACTAATAACACAATTTTTAAAAACTATTAAAATTTATATTTTAAACCAGTTTCTTTAATTTCTACTAAAATATAAAAATTACATAATTATATTAATATTATTATTTTAATTTTTTAAAAATTATTTTATTTAATACTATTGTACCGAAAAATTAAATTATTATAAATTTATTATTTCTATTTTTAACTAATGCTATTACTAATTTATATACAATAATTACTTAGTTTTTTATTATAATCAAATACAGTATTAAATACAAATAATTTTAATTTATATAAATAAAACGAACTTTAATTTATTATAATCTTAATTTTATAATAATAAATTTCATATATTATGTATGATAAATAACTTATAATTTTATGTATTTAATTTAATTAAATCACATTAATAACAAAAGGACATAATATGTCTCGCACATGCCAAATTACAAGAAAAAAACCAATGAATGGAAATAAAAGATCACATGCTATGAATGCAACAAAACGATGGTTTATACCAAATATACATTCTCATCGATTTTGGATAGAAAATAAAAAAAAATTTATTAAATTACGTATTTCTACAAAAGGTATACGATTAGTTGATAAATTAGGTATTGAACAATTTTTATCAATCGTATCTTTCAAAAATAAAAAAAATTATTAGGAATAATCATGGCTAAAGAAACTCGAGAAATAATTTATTTATTTTCTTCTACTGGTAATGGACATTTTTATACTACCACAAAAAATAAACGATCTCATCCAGAGAAAATAAAATTAAAAAAGTTTGATCCTATTATTAAAAAACATATTACATATACAGAAAAAAAGTAAAAAATTCTTGAATATTATTTCATTGATTTAAAAATTAAATCAATGAAATAATATTCAAGAATTTTTTACCAAATAGTGACTTATAATATTTAATATTTTATATGAAGCTCCTCGATTTTTCTTAAATACATTAAAAGCACAACCACCATAATACAAACGACGATCTTTACTTTTTAACAACATATGCATAATATGAATTAGAGATTTCGTATCAGTAATTTTAATTAAACCATTTAAACTATACATCTTATTACAAATATCCCTAAAATTGAAAATATATGGACCCATAATTAAAGGAATTGAATACTCAGCGGCTTCTAATGGATTATGTCCTCCATGTCGAACTAAACTTCCTCCAATAAATGCTACATCTGAAATTTCATATAAAAACATTAATTCTCCTATAGTATCCACAATAAACACCTGTATATCTTTAGTAGGTATAACACCACTACTTCTCACAACATAAGAAAATCCTGCATGTTTAGTAATATTAATCACATCACTAAAACGTTCAGAATGACGAGGTACAAGAATTAAGAGTAAATTAGAAAAAGATTTTAAAAGTCGTTTATACACTGTTAATAATATTATTTCTTCTCCCTTATGAGTACTACTAGCTATCCAAACCAAACGGCCTTCAATTTTAATTTTTTCAAAAGATAAAATTTTTTTTAGATTAATTTTGTTAGAACTAACATCAAATTTTAAATTACCCACAATATTTAATCGATTTTTTTTAAATCCTAAACTAAAAAACCGAAATGCATCTTCTTTACTTTGAACAGCTACGGTATTTATACGTTGCATAATATAATAAAAAAATCGATTAAATATTTTATATTTTTTAAAAGAGATATTTGATAAACGAGCATTTGCAATAATTACAGGAATTCGACGTTTATATAATTCATTGATTAAGTTTGGCCACAATTCTGTTTCCATAATAATAACTAATTTAGGTTGTATATAATTTAAAAATCGTTTTACAGAAAAAAATAAATCATAAGGAAGATACATGCATTGTACATGATGATAATATGCTGATAACTTATAAGCCATTTCTAAACCAGCAGGAGTCATAGAAGTGAGTGTAATGATAACATCTGGATACTTTTTTCGCAATTTATAGATCAACGGTATTACTGATAAAGTTTCTCCAACTGAAACAGCATGTATTATTATACTATTAAGTTTAATATTTTTATGACAGTAAAAACCATAACGTTCCCCTAAATTCTGACGATACGTCGGTACAAATCTACTACGCCACAATAATCTAATCCATATGATAGGTTGAATACTGTATATAATAATATTATATACAAACATATATAATATAAACATATATATATATATATATTGACATCAATAAACTGAATTTAAACATATTTATAAAATATCTATAAAAAATATTCGTTTAATGTTAAAATGATTTTTATAATTAATTTTGCATGTGCATCAATTATATTAAATAAAATACAATCATGTATAAATACTCATTATTTATTTATTCAATAATACATTACAAATTTTAAAAAACACAATAAAAAATCAGGAATTTTATCATGTATAAAACATTATGTAATAAATATCGAATTTTTATAAACAAATTAATTACTTTAATTACCAAGTATTTTAAAAAATAATAATTTATTTTAAAATATCGAAATTTTTTTCAAACGTACTCCAAACAAAATCCGGAGTAAGATGCCTCATATCATTAGATTTAGATTTTAAAATTAATTGATTACGACCACCATATGTTCCTACAAGTTTAGGATCAGTTGGACCATATAATGTTAAATTAGGACAATCAAAAGCTGCTGCTAAATGACTTAATCCAGTATCAACAGATATAATTGCTGTAGATTTTAAAATCTGTATTGCAATCTCTTGTAAAGTTAAACGTGATAATATTATTACTTGATTAAAATGTTTTTTAATCTTTTTTACAAATAGCTCTTCACTTACAGTCCAAAATGGAATTTTTATATGATAACCTAAATTCAATGCTTTTTGAATTATATTATACCAATATAATTTAGGCCACTGTTTTTTAGAACAAGTAGTAACACAAAAAAATATTATATAAGGCACGATATTATGTTGATTTTTATAATAATTAAAAAAATTCTTAATATTATATTTTCCTATACTTAATGGTACTGAATATTGTAAACATATTGCAAATAAATTTCGAATACGTTCAATTGCATGTTGATTTTTTTTTACAAAATGACAATGATCATAAAACCAACAACTCATCAGCTCTGTAGCACTAACAGAATCCAAACCATGTTTAATCCCTTTAGCTACCCTAGTTACAAATATAGCTGTTTTCAATAAACCCTGAGCATCAATGATTACATCATATTCTTTTTTTACTATTTTTTTTATAAAAGACCTATATTCTTTCCAAGAATCTAATGAATACCAATTATTTTTCCAAGTTCTTAATTTTATCGGAATAATCTGTTGTACAGATGGATGCCATCTTGGAATGGCAGAAAAAGTCTCTTCAATAACCCAATCAAACATTATATTAGGTATAGAATTAGATGCATCTGTTATTGCAGGTAAAGTATGGATTATATCCCCCATAGAAGAAATTTTTATAATTAACACATTCATATAATCTTATTTTTCCAAAATTAACGTAATAACTCTTTCAATACTTCAAATACTTGGTTAACACTAATATTAATTAAACTACTATGATAATTATATAAACTTTTTTTAATTTTCATTCTTGAAAACATTATTTTATTCTTAAAAGCATTACCTTGAATTATCTTACTTTTATAAAATAAAGGGGGAGTACAACAGGAATCTGTGATTCCATATAAACCTACCACTGGTTTATGTAATGCACACGCTACATGCATTAATCCAGAATCATTGCTAACTATAGCAGAACATAGGGCTATAATTAAAACAGCTTCATCTAAAGAAGTACATCCAAGTAAATTATCATAATATTGAACTAATTTTTTTAATTTACTCTTTTCAATAAAATCATTAATTAATAAATAATTCTCATTTGAACCTAAAATTACTATATGATATCCATAATATATTAACCGGATAGCTAAATTAACAAAATGATAATGAGGCCAATTTCTAAATAGTCCCTTTGATGATCCAGGGCATAAACCTATAATTTTTTTTTTTGTATGTAAATTAAATTTAATCGATACGTTTAATATTTCTTCTTTTTGTATACATAATTGAGGTAATGGTAATGGAGAAGGTAAATCAGAAAAATTTTGAATAGAATGCTTGTTATAGGCAAGTGCAGAATATCTATGAATTATTGCAGGAAAAAATGATTTATTTAAGATGCGCAAATCATTAATAAAACCATATCTCATTTCTCCTCTCCAACCAGTTCGAACAGGAATTTTAGCTAAAAATGGTACTAAAGCAGATTTTAATGAGTTAGGTAGTATTATAGCTTGAGTATAGTTTTCTGTTCTCAATAAATTAGCTAATTTATAACATTGAGTTAAATTTAATACTCTATGTTTATATGGAACATAGAATATTTTGTTTATTTCAATCATTCGTTTAATTATAGGTTCACATCGTATAGATGTGATAACATCTATTTTAACTTGAGATTGATATTTCTTAAACAACAAACGATATAGACTATGTGAAATAACCGTATCTCCAATCCATGATGGACTAACTACTAAAATCTTCATGAACTATTCTAATAAATTTATATTATTATAATAATTTAAATGATTAATTATTATGAATTAACCAATTTAAATATCGATGAATACCTTCACTTAATTTAATAAAAGAAAAATCATATCCTATATTTCTTAAATAAGAAATATTTGCTTTTGTAAATGTTTGATAATGTTGTCTTATTTTATAAGGCATAGGAACATATTGAATTGAATCATAATTCAAAAATTTTAACACAATATCAGCGAGTAATGTAAAAGATTCAGAAACACCAGTTCCACAATCAAAAATACCAGATATTTTATTAACCCACATCCATATATTAATATTTACAACATCATCTATATATATAAAATCTCGTTTAAAATCTCTACTACCAATAAATAAAACAGGGATTTTTCTATGTATGATTTTTTGATATATATTAAAAATAATACTTGCCATAGCCCCTTTATGATTTTCATAAGGTCCATAAACATTAAAGTACCGCAATCCACAAACTTGAGAAGAAACTTTTGTTAAAACACTTCGAACATATTGATCAAATAAAAATTTAGAATAACCGTAAATATTCAAAGGGTTTTCATTATTATCAAATGTATTAGAAGAATAAATATTTTTTCCGTAAACAGAAGCAGAAGATGCATATATAAAAGGAATCGAATTTTCAACAGAATAATTAAGTAATGATTTAGAATATTGATAATTGTTATTCATTAAATATCTTCCATTCCATTCATAAGTGTTCGAACAAGCTCCTTCATGAAATATTACTTCTATATTTTTTAAATAATTAGAATTATTTAATAATCTTTTTATAAAACAGTGCTTATCTATGTAATCAGAAATATGCAATCCTACTAAATTTTTATATTTTTTTCCATTTCGTAAATTATCAACAACCAAGATATCTGTCCTTTGAATTTTGTTCAATCTTCTAATAAGATTTCTTCCAATAAAACCTGCCCCTCCGGTAACTATAATCATAAACTAAATAATATATTTAATATATCTATATTTATTTATAGTGTAACAATACTCAACACCCGTGACTAAGGAGTCACGGGTGTTGAGTATTGTTACACTATAAATCAACACCATTATAATAATAGATATAGTATTACTGGATTAAAAGTTTTTGTCAATTATTATTTTAATTAGTTATGTTTGTTGTTAAATTTTTTGTTGTTTGGATGTAAAAGTTACTTTTTGGTTTAAAAATGTTTTGGTATTGATTAATTATCATAAAATTTATGTATATGTAAGTATATTATAATTTTATTTGTTAAAATAAAATTATTGTTTAGTTAAAATGATATTGTAACAGTGAAGTATTAGATAAAATGTAAAGAAGATTGTTTTAGTTATAGAAATTATAATTATAATATTATGTTAATATATTTGGTGTAATTATGTTTTTTCAAGAAATGTTGTTGTTTTGTAAAAACCATTTAGTGTTAATGTTAGTATGGTGTTTTTTGTTAGTTATAATATTGTATATTTTTTATATGAATTGGATGTATAGTGGATTTAAAATTTCGTGTGAGAAAGCAGTTTTTTTAATAAATAAAAAAGGTGCTGTAGTGGTTGATATGCGTAATTCGGAAGAGTATTATTCTGGATATATTGTTAATAGTATTAATATATCTATTAAAGATATAAAGGAGAATGATTTTATTTTGGGTAGTCGGTTGAAGAATAATCCGTTGATTCTTGTGTATAATTCGAGTGACAGATTTTTGTATTCAGTTAAAAAAGATCTAAATAGATTAGGATTTACGCAAGTATATGTATTAGAAGGGGGTATTTCTTCTTGGGTAGATGGTGGATTTCCTTTATTGAATTTGAAAAAATAGGTTTAGTAATGAGGTGAGGGTTTTATTATGTCATATGATATTGTTATTTATACAAAAAAGAATTGTCCTTATTGTGATAGGGCTAAGTTTTTTTTAGTAGAACAATCTTTAATATTTAAAGAAATTGTTTTAAGTGATGATAAATCGGATCCTGCATATTTGGAAATGTATAATAGATCAAAGGGGTGTGTTACAGTTCCTCAGGTTTTTATTAATAATAATCATGTTGGAGGGTCAGATGATTTATTAAAATTAGGTAGGAATCGGAAGGATTTAGAACAATTATTGAAATAAAGTTGGTTTTATTTTTAATGATTACGACATGTTTGGTTTGGTAATATATTAGTATAATGTTGAATATGAAATTTAAATTAAATTTATATTTTAAAATTTGTATTTGGTAATATAATTATTATAGTATAGGATATTTTTGTTTTTATGATTGAATTTAGTTATGTGTATCTATTGGTATAGATGTAAGTAATAAATATAGTAGTTTTGTTAAGTGTATATGTTGTATATTTAGGTATTTTATTGTTGTTAGAGTGTGATAGGAAGAATGGTATTGGTTGAATAAGATGAGTTAATTTTGTGTTTTTGTCTGTTTAAAAATTAGATAGTAGTATTTTGAGATTTAATGAATGAGATGGTTTTATTAAATGTTTAGAGTGAGTTAATTAGGTTTGTATGTATTGTTGTTAAATTACAGTAAATTTTTGTATGTATTTATGATGTTATGGAAAAATTTAGTGTTACTGTTATTGGAGCAGGGGTATATGGTACAGCTATAGCTGTTGCTATAGCGAAGCATGGTAATATGGTTTTATTATGGGGTCATAATTCTCAACATATAAAAATTCTTAAAATTGATCGATCTAATCAAGTAGATTTACCAGGTGTTTTTTTTCCTGATTCATTATATGTGGAAGAATCTTTATCGGTGGCTGCTGATTTTTCTCAAAATATTTTGATTGCTGTACCGAGTCATGTGTTTCGTTGTGTGTTATTGAAATTACGATTGAATTTAAAAAATAATTTTCGTATTATTATTGCATCTAAGGGATTAGAGCCGAAAACTGGTTGGTTATTGCAGGATGTAGTGTATGATGTTTTGGGTAAGGAGGTGCCTTGTGCAGTAATATCTGGTCCAACTTTTGCTCATGAGCTTGCTATAGGGTTACCTGCAGCAATAGAATTAGCATCTGCTGATATAAAATTTCGATATGATATAGAACATTTATTGTATTCTGTTAAGAATTTACGAGTATATAAAACTACTGATGTTATAGGAGTGCAAATAGCAGGAGCAGTAAAGAATGTTATTGCTATTGGAGTAGGTATTTCTGATGGTATGGGATTTGGAGCAAATGCACGAGCTGCTTTAATTACTCGTGGCTTGTCGGAGATGATTCGATTAGGTAAATCAATTGGCGCGATTTCTGTTGATGTATTTGTTGGTTTAGCTGGATTAGGAGATTTAGTATTAACTTGTACTGATGATCAATCTCGTAATCGTCGTTTTGGTATGTTGTTGGGGCAAGGAATGCATGTAGATTATGCACAGAAAAGTATTGGGCAATTAATAGAAGGAATAAGTAATACTAAAGAAGTATATATGTTATCTGTAAAATATAAGGTAATTATGCCTATTACGGAACAAATATATAAAATATTATATGAAAATAAAAATGTTCATGAAGCAGTGTATTCTTTAATAAGGCGTTCATATATTTTATAAAATATTATTAATAATTAATAAATACTATTTTGAATGTTAATTTGTTATTTATTTGATTTTGATATCATAGAACATAGGGAATTATATGTCTTCGAATAAAGTTGATATAGTTTGGAATAATATGATAATTGAGGCAAGATTGTTGATTGATTCAGAGCCTATATTAAAAAAATTTTTAAATGTAACTTTATTGAATCATGATAATTTTCAAGATGCTTTAGTTTATTTGTTATTTAAAAAGTTAAATAATTTAGATATGATGACGATTGATTTAATTGATATATTGAAAGATATATATAGAACTAATGATATTATTGATGCGGCAGCTCAAGATATTTGTACGATACGTTTACGTGATCCGTCTGTACAAAAATATCTCACTCCTTTTTTGTATTTAAAAGGATTTCATGCCTTACAAGCATATCGTATTACGAACTGGTTGTGGAATCATAATTATCCAGGATTGGCTATGTATTTATATAATCGTATTTCTATTATTTTTAATGTAGATATTCATCCTGCTGCTAAAATTGGTTGTGGAATTATGTTAGATCATGCGACTGGAGTGGTAATTGGAGAAACTGCTGTCATAGATGATAATGTATCTATTATGCAGTCTGTTACGTTAGGAAGTACTGGAAAAATAGATGGTAATCGGCATCCAAAAATAAAAAAAGGGGTTTTAATTGGGGCAGGATCTATTATTTTAGGTAATATCGAAATAGGTTGTGGATCAAAAATTGGTGCTGGATCTATTGTGGTACACTCAGTACCGCCTTATTCAACGGTGGTTGGAAGGCCTGCTAGATTAGTACAATAATGATTATTAATAAATAATTAGTTATTTAATTAGATTTTTATACACATTGTGATTAGTAGAAGATAATGATATATGTGTTTTTTGATGTATAGTATAAATAGTTAATATTGAATATGTTAATAGTAGTATATGTGAATATATTAAATAAATTTATTGATATTTTAAAAATAGGGAGTAATGTGTATGGTATGATATAAGCAATATGTTTGTGTATGTTGTGTTTGATTTTTTGAAAATGGTATACCTATTAGTCATGTAATGTTAATAAATGTTTAAAAGATGTTTATGTATTATAATTTTTTAGAAAATGTAAATATTGAAATTATTTTTGTGTATGATAAAGAAAATAGGAGTGTTAACAAGTGGTGGTGATTCTCCAGGAATGAATGCGGCTATTCGAGGAGTAGTTCGGGCTGGTTTATCTGAAGGAATAGAAGTATATGGAATATATGATGGTTATTTAGGGTTGTTTCAGAATCGTATGATGTTATTGAGTTATTGTAGTGTGTCAGATATAATTAATAAAGGTGGAACAGTTTTAGGATCTTCTCGTTTTCCTGAATTAAAAAAAGATATGATTAGATCTGTAGTAATGAATAATATAAGTAAGAGTCATCTTGATGCTTTAGTGATAATTGGAGGAGATGGATCTTATATAGGAGCAAGACGGTTAAGTGATTTGGGTTGTCCTTGTATTGGGATTCCGGGTACAATTGATAATGATGTAGCTGGAACAGATTATACTATTGGTTATTTTACAGCATTGGAAACTATTATTGAGGCAATTGATCGATTAAGAGATACTTCTTCATCTCATCAACGTATTTCTATTGTAGAGGTAATGGGTCGTTATTGTGGTGATTTAACTATATCTGCCGCTATAGCAGGTGGTTGTGAGTTTGTTATTATTCCAGAATTAAAGTTTCAAATGCAAGATTTAGTAGATAAAATTAAGTTAAATATTTCTAAAGGAAAAAAACATGCTATAGTTGCTATAACTGAGCGTATTTGTAATGTTTTTGATTTAGCTCAGTATATTGAAAATGAAACTGGAAAAGAAACCCGGGCTACTGTTTTAGGTCATATTCAACGTGGGGGAAAGCCAGTTGCATATGATAGGATTTTGGCATCTAGAATGGGGGCGTATTCTATTGAGTTGTTGTTAAAAGGTTATGGTAGACATTGTATTGGTATAGAAAATGAAAAGTTAGTTCATCATGATATTAATGATGCTACAAAGTATATGCGTCGTTCATTTCGGCAAGATCTATTAACAACGGCTAAAAAGTTGTGTTAATGGTTTTATTTATTATAATATTGTAGTTATTGTTTTTTAGGAATGAGTTTGGTTGTTAATAAGTATTATTGGTATGTTTTTTTGATTAAATTTGATGATAGATTTATTATTTTTATAAGATTTCTTATATCTAAAGATGCAGAGCCAACTAGTACTCCATCGATATCTTTTTGAGTAATGAATTCTAAAACATTGTCGGTGGTTATAGATCCTCCATATTGAATTGATATTTGGTTAGCTATGGTTTTATCATATTGAGCGATGTAGTTGCGAATAAATTGATGAATTGATTGTACGTTACGTGGGGATGCGCTAGATCCGCTGCCAATAGCCCATACGGGTTCGTAGGCAATAATTGTATTTTCAAATGCTTTTATACCGACTAATTTGATAATTGAATCAATTTGTTGTATACAAATTGATTGTGTAGACCCGGAATCTCGTTCTTCTTTATTTTCTCCGATACATAGAATAGGAATAAGTTCTGTTTGTTTTATTATAGAGAATTTTTGGGCTATTAATGAGTTATTTTCTTTATGATATATTCTTCTTTCAGAATGGCCTATTAATACGTATTTTACAGATAAGTCTTTTAACATAGATGCTGAGATATCTCCTGTAAACGCTCCAGATAAGTGTATGTCAACGTTTTGAGAACATAATTCGATTGTTTTATTATTATATGATGTTAAATGGTTTTTAACCATGTCAATGTATAATATTGGGGGTGCTATAGCTATTTTAATATATTGGGGTATGTTAGTTAATTGAGTGGTTAAATTTATTAATGAATTTGTTATTGTATTTTTGTTTCCGTTTAATTTCCAATTAGCAATTATGGATAGGTTTTTCATATAATATTATTATGATTTATTAGATTAAGTAAGTTTATGTTAAATAGTGTATCATATTGTTTGTTTAATTTATATTAAATTGGAAGTATGAGTTATATTTTATAATAAGTTATGGATATTTATTAAGATTATTTATATATTATATTTAGATTAATTTTATATATGTGGTCATTGAATTAAAAATATGAGTTACCAATATCGTTCTTGAATAATATTTCCTGTATTTTTATGGGAATGATTTTTCATATTATATTTTTTCTTTAGTATTTTTTTTGTATCGGTTATCATTTGAGGGTTTCCACATAACATTACGTAACTGTTATTGTTTAAATATAGTCCTATTTTTTTTTCTAAGGTATTGTTTTCTATTAACGTTGGGATATATCCATACATTGAGTTAAAAGAGTATTCTCGACTTAAGATAGTTTGTATAAGTAATTTTCCATTATATGCTTTTTGCAATTCTGTCATTTTAGGTAAGTAATTTAGGTTTTTAGAATATCGAGTAGCGTGAATTAATATAATTTTTAAAAAAAGGTATAATCTTTTGTCAAAACTTTCGAGTATAGATAAATATGGACTTATTCCTGTGCCTGTAGCGATCATCCATAAATAATTAGAATGATTTGGTATTTTATCTAATATAAATTGACCATAAGATTGTTTAGAGATCATTATGGTATCTCCAATTTGTAAGGTGTGTAATAAATTAGTTAAAGTACCAGATGTTACTTTGGTGATGTAAAATTCTAGATTTGGATTATTTGGAGCATTAAGATGAGAATATGCTCGTTGTATGATTTTGTTATTGATTTTTATCCCTATTTTGGAGAACTGGCCAGCAATAAATGTATCAATTTTAGCATTGATAGTAATGCTAAATAATTGATTAGTCCAGTGTCTTATGTTAAGAACTTTTCCTAAAATCCATGTAGACATATTGTTAATTGATTGTATGAAATTATGTTATAATGATTGTTATATATAGGTTTGATTGAACTTATATTTATATTATTTTAATTAAAAATTATTATATTTTGAAGTTTTTTATTTTAATGTGTTATTAATTATAAATCAATAACTGTAGGGTCTTTATTGTATATACTAAAAATAAATATATTAATAATTTAATAATGTAATATTAGTGTTAATAGTTTATTAAAAGAGTAAGTATATTTTAAAATAAGTTTTGTTAATTTTTTTTTGGTTGAGTGTGGATTGTTAGGGTGTATTTATTTGAAATTAAGAAATGAGGTGTTGCATAGATATATTTAAAGATTTATGATGTATTGAATAAAGTTAAAATTATTTAGTAATGTGATTATGGATAAATTGATAGTTGAATTGATTTTAATTTTAAAAGATTAATATATACCGTATGTTTAAATAAAAGTAGTATAATTGAATTTGATGAGTGAAATCATAGTTGATATGTGTTATAGGATGATTGTGTTCTTAGTTCAATTTTAAAAGTGGTGTATTTGAATATTTAATTATGTTATTGTTAGTGTGTATTAATTTTTTTAGAGTTTAATAAAATGAAGAAAAATATTCATCCGCAGTATAATGTTATATCTGCATCCTGTTCTTGTGGGAATGTTATTCATGTAAGATCTACATTAAAACATAACATTAATTTAGATGTTTGTGATGCTTGTCATCCTTTTTATACCGGAACACAACGTATTATTGATACTAGAGGTCGGGTGAATTTATTCAATAAACGTTTTAATAAAAATAACAAAAACCCTTTCATCTGATTTAATGAAATCAGATGAAAGGGTTTTTGTTATTTTATGTTATGTAAATTAATAAATAAAAGTTTGTATTTTTATTTAATTTTTAAGATTATTATATGAATTTGTGAGTATATAATATTTGAGTTAGTTAAAAATTTATTATATGTATTTATACAAGATTATTGATAGTTTATATTAAATATTAAAATAATGAAAAATAATAAGTCAACTGTTAGTGTTAGAAGCGGTTTAAATAATGATAAACAACATGGTTGTGTTGTATCTCCTATTACTTTATCAACAACTTATAATTTTTTTGAGTTTAATAAACCTAGGCTTTATGATTATTCAAGACGAAAAAATCCTACTCGCGATATAGTTCAGAAAACTGTAGCAGATTTAGAACAAGGGAAAAATGCAATTATTACAAGTAGTGGTATGTCAGCTATTTATTTAATATGTATAGCTTTGCTAAATTCAGATGATTGTCTAATAGCTCCGTATGATTGTTATGGAGGTACATATAGATTATTAAATGCATTAAATTCTAAAAAAGTATGTCGGGTACAGTTCGTTAATCAAAATGATACTGAGCTTATGTTGAAATGTTTAAAACAAAAAGATGTTAAATTAGTTTTTATTGAAACTCCAAGTAATCCTATGCTTCGTGTAGTAGATATTCGGTATATGTGTAGTTTAAAGGAAAGAGATGATATTGTTTATGTTGTAGATAATACTTTTATGACTCCAATTTTTCAGAATCCTTTAAATTTAGGAGCAGATTTAGTAGTACATTCTTGTAGTAAGTATTTAAATGGACATTCAGATGTAATATTAGGAGCAGTTATTTCTAAAGATATATATTTACATGAAAAGTTAATGTGGTGGTCGAATGCACTGGGAATTACCGGAGGTGCTTTTGATAGTTATCAATTGTTACGTGGCATTCGAACATTATCGATTCGAGTTTGTCAACAACAGTGTAATACTAAAAATATTGTTGATTTTTTATTAAAACAACCTCAAATTAAGTCTATATATTATCCGGGATTATATAGTCATGTTGGATATAAAATAGCTTGTCAACAGCAAACTGGATTTGGATCAATATTTAGTTTTGAATTAAAAGGAACTGAGGGTGTCGTATCAAAGTTTTTAAAATCGTTAAAGTTGTTTACTTTAGCGGAATCTTTTGGGGGGGTAGAGAGTTTAATTGCACATCCAGAGACTATGACTCATGCTGCTATGTCAAAGCAATCTCGCGATACAGCTGGGATCAATAATATGTTGTTGCGTGTATCGGTAGGTTTAGAAGATAGTGTTGATTTAATTAATGATTTGGATCAAGCATTACAATCAATATCTTAAATGATTGTTTTATTATTGTATAATTTATCATGATGATGTGATATTTTAGAATTTAATGCACTTGGTTTTATGAAATAGTATGATACTGATCATATTCATATATATGTTATAATATGACTTATTTGTATTATTATAAATAAGGATGATATATGAGTATATTTCATGCTACTCAACAAGAAATATTAAATCAGTATTTAGTTGAATTGCGTGGACACGTTAAGGTGTCGTTTGAATTTTTTCCTCCTAAAACAGATACTATGGAAGGTATGTTGTGGAACTCTATAAATAAATTAAGTAGATTTAATCCTGATTTTGTTTCAGTAACATATGGAGCAAATTCGGGAAAACGAGATAATACTAATAGAATTATACAGGATATAAAGAAACGTACTAGTTTAATAGCGGCACCGCATTTGACATGTATTGATTTTACTCCTTCAATGTTACGAGATATTGCTCAAGAGTACTGGAATAATGGTGTTCGTAACATTATTGCATTAAGAGGAGATAAATCAATAAATAAATGTTCTTCATTATCATCTATGTATGCTGTAGATTTGGTATCTTTATTAAAAAAAATAGGTGATTTTGATATTACTGTAGCTGCTTATCCAGAGGTACATCCAGAAGCGAGAACTGCTCAGTCTGATTTGATTAATTTAAAAAGAAAAATAGATGCGGGGGCTAATCGTGCTATTACTCAATTTTTTTTTGATGTTGAGCAATATTTAAGATTTAGGGATGCATGTGTGTCTATAGGTATAGAAATAGAAATAATTCCTGGTATTTTACCTATTTTTGATTTTTATCAATTGCAACGTTTTGTAGCTTTTACAAAAGTAAGAATACCACAATGGATGTATATACTTTTTGATGGATTGGAACATGATTTGGATACTCAAAAGTTGATAGGTATTGCAGTTGCAATGGATATGGTGAAGATTTTAGTAAAAGAAGGAGTAAGGAATTTTCATTTTTATACTCTTAATCGATCAGATTTGACATATACGATATGTCATGCTTTAGGAGTGAAAGCATCAAATTAATTTAATAACATTATATATTTTGTATGTAATTAATTATAGGAGAATTGATTGTATATGGGATATAGAATGAGATAATATATTATGATAGTGCAATAATAAATGTTATATTCGAATATTAAAAATTTTGATGATCAGTATAATTTCTGAATTTGAATGTATAATGTTGTTGTATATATATATTAAATTTAAATCAGTAACAACATAAATAGGTTATTGTTTTATATATTTTAAATTTATTAAATATAGATTATATATTTATAATATGTATTATATAGCCGAAGATATTTTTTATTTATTTGGTTATTAAATTAACATTTAATATAATATATTATTATAGGTGATTTATATCAAAATGTAGAGTATTTTGTCTTATAAAAATTATATTATTTTGATATAATTAATTCTGTGGAGGATTGTATTTTACAAATGTTTAATAGAACAATATTATATATATGAGTATATGGTAAATATTAATTGAATTTGGTGTACATATTATCAGTATTGATAAGGGTGATTTTATTGTTGTTTTTTGATTGGATTTTGATGAAGGTTGAGAAAATTTTATTTTAAATAATAGTATAAGTTTATATGTAAGATTAGATAAATGTTGTTTTATTGCAAATGATTTTACTAGTGAATTGAATATAGTATTGATGATTATATATCGAGAGACTACTGTTAGTTGTGATAGAATATCAGAGTTTAATTAAATTTTTGATATGATAAGGGTTTTATGGATTCTATTGATTTATAATGTATTTTGATATCGTTGTTAGATAATTTATCTATATAGGGGCTATAGCTCAATTGGGAGAGCATCTGTTTTGCACACAGAAGGTTAGCGGTTCGATTCCGCTTAGCTCCATAGTTATGAAGTTTTAATAGTTTTGAGAATTATATAATGTTATATTTTAATAATATTAAAATGTGGTGCGGTAGTTCAGATGGTTAGAATATCGGCTTGTCACGCCGGAGGTCGCGGGTTCGAATCCCGTCCGCACCGCCATTGTGTAAAATCAGTATTGTTTGTGTCTTATTATTCATTGTTGAATTGTGTTTCAGGGGTGTAGTTCAATGGTAGAATATCGGTCTCCAAAACCGAGGGTTGGGAGTTCAAGTCTCTTCACCCCTGTTTATTGAATTGTATAATTTTATAAATTTTTGAATGTTTTTAAGAATAAGTTATGATAATTTTAATATTATGATAATTATAAATTTTTAGTTTTTAGATATTGAAATTTAATAATAGTTTACATTAATTTGGTAGTGTTTGTTTTGTGCTGTTAATATAAATGATTAGTGTTATTTTTAAAAAATAAGAAAAAAACAAGATCTTGAGATTAATATTATATTTATTAGATGGTATCGAAATATATGATTTATTATTCTTATTTAATATAATTTTATTTACACTATCGACAGTAAGTAATTTCCGCTATATTTATATTTATTTTATAAGGTATTATGTTGTTATAAATAATGAAAATAATAAGATAAATGTTGATTGTTATGGTTATTAGTAGTGAATCATTAAATGATAAGGGAAAATTATGAATGGAGCTCATGAAGTAATTAAGGCGCTGGTAAAACAAAAAGTGGATATTATTTTTGGATATCCAGGGGGAGCGATTATGCCTATATATGATGCTTTGTTTGATTCTGAAGTTAAACACTTATTATGCAGACATGAGCAAGGAGCGATAATTGCTGCTATTGGATATGCTAGAGCTACAGGTAAAGTAGGGGTATGTTTTGCAACGTCTGGACCTGGAGCAACGAATTTAGTTACTGGGTTAGCTGATGCATTACTGGATTCTATTCCGATAGTTGCTATTACTGGGCAGGTTGGATTAGAGTTTATAGGCACTGATTCTTTTCAAGAAGTTGATGTTTTGGGATTATCTTTAGCATGTACTAAACATAGTTTTTTAGTGCGATCTGTAGATATGTTGTCTGATGTTATTGAAGAAGCTTTTTTTATTGCATTATCTGGAAGGCCAGGTCCAGTTTTAGTAGATATACCTAAAGATATTCAGTTGTCTGACAATTTGGGTTCTTTTTCTAAAAATATAGAAAAACAAAGAGAATATCATATTCTTAATAATAATTGTAATCAAAATGATGTTAATCAAGCTCGTATTTTGATGGTTAACTCTTCTCGTCCTGTAGCATATGTAGGAGGAGGAGTAGGAATGGCTCGAGCCGTATTGTCGTTACGAAGGTTTATTGCTGAAACCGGGGGTATGCCGACTGTGGTAACTTTAAAAGGTTTAGGAGCTCCAGATTGTTCGGAATTGTGTTATTTAGGTATGTTAGGTATGCATGGTAATCAGGCGGCTAATTTGGCGGTGCAACAATGTGATTTATTAGTTGCAATAGGAGCGAGATTTGATGATCGAGTTACTGGGCAGTTGTCTTCTTTTGCTCCACAAGCCAAAGTAATTCATTTGGATATTGATTCATCAGAGTGTAATAAATTACGTTTAGTACAGGTTTTTTTATTGGGAAATTTAAATAGTTTATTATTAGAATTAATACAATCTTTATCTATTAATAAATGGAGAGATCAAGTTCAATCTTTAAAATTACAATATGGTTGGTCTTATTCACGATCTACTAATGAAAAAATTTCCGTTCCAGTTTTATTAAAAACAATTAGTGATAATGTACCTATTAATACTATTATTACTACTGATGTTGGTCAACATCAAATGTGGGTTGCGCAACATATGCAATTTAGTAAACCTGAGAATTTTATTACTTCTGGAGGACTGGGAACTATGGGTTTTGGAATTCCAGCGGCGATTGGAGCGCAATTAGGTTGTCCTAATAATATGGTGATATGTATTTCTGGTGATGGTTCATTTTTGATGAATGTACAAGAATTAGCTACTATTAAGCGTAGAAAGTTGCCTGTAAAAATTGTGTTATTGGATAATAAACGTTTAGGGATGGTTCGTCAGTGGCAAGAGTTATTTTTTAATAAGCGTTATAGCGAAACTATTTTAAATGATAATCCTGATTTTTTAATTTTAGCTAAAGCTTTTGATATAGATGGAATGTATATTTCTCATACATCGCAAATGTTGGATGCAATTTATACATTACTTAATTATCAAGGTCCTTTTTTATTACATGTTTTGATTGATGTGGATGCAAATGTTTGGCCATTAGTTCCTCCTGGTTCTTCGAATGAAGTGATGTTAACACAATAAATACGGTATATAATAATATAAGTAATAAGGATATAAAATTATAAATGACATATTATTCTTTATATATAAAAGCTAGATTTTATCCAGAAGTGGTAGAACGTATTCTTCGGGTTACACGACATCGTGGATTTGAATTATATGCGTTAAATATGTTGTCTTGTAATCAATTAAATAATAAGCAAGTGGTATTATTTTTAACTGTTGTAAGTGATAGAGCAGTACATTTGTTGTATGCTCAAATAAATAAATTACCTGATATAAGTTATGTTGAAATTCGATAGTTTAGTAATTTTGATTTTGTTTGTAGAGAAAGTATACGGATATTTAAATTTTTAGTAATAGGTATATATAATGAAAAAATCTGATTTTATTTGGTTTAATGGAAATATGGTACCTTGGGATAAAGCAAAGGTACATGTTATGTCTCATGCATTGCATTATGGATCGTCAGTTTTTGAAGGAATGCGTTGTTATGATTCTTATAAAGGGCCAGTGATATTTAGAGGTCAAGATCATATTCAAAGATTGATGAATTCTGCAAAGATTTATCGTATACCTGTTTCTAGAAGTAAATTGGAGTTAATGCAAGCGTGTAGAATGCTAATTCAAAAAAATAATTTGGTTAATGCATATATTCGTCCTTTGATTTTTATTGGAAATGTTGGTGGAATGGAGATTAATCCTATTATTGAATATACTGCTGACGTTGTTATAGCTGCTTTTTTTTGGAAAGCGTATTTAGGGGAAGATTCTTTAAATTCTGGAGTTGATGTTGTAGTATCTTCTTGGCGTAGAGTTCCAACGGATACTATTCCTAATTTAGCTAAGGCAGGTGGTAATTATTTATCATCTATGTTAATTAGCAATGAAGCCAATAGGTATGGTTATCATGAAGGTATTGCTTTAGATATATATGGTTATGTTTCGGAAGGTGCTGGAGAGAATTTATTTGTGATTAAAGATAATATTGTATTAACTCCACCTATTAGCGCTTCTATTTTGTCAGGTATTACTCGTGATTCTGTTATAAATTTATTGAAGGATGTTGGATTCGAGATAAAAGAAGAATTATTATCTCGTGAATTTTTATATATAGCAGATGAAATATTTATGTGTGGAACTGCCGCTGAAATTACTCCAATACGTAGTGTGGATGGTATTAAAATTGGGTCAGGATCAAGAGGTCCTATTACTAAAAAATTGCAAGAATTATTTTTTAATTTGTTTACGGGAAAAACTGAAGATAAATGGGGTTGGTTAGATGCAATGATTTGATTGTTTGTATTAAAATTTATTTGTAATGTTATGTCCAAGTAATTATATTAAACAGTTTTATTATTATGTGAGATAAAAATGCCTAAGTATCGTTCTTCTACTACTACTCAAGGTCGTAATATGGCTGGGGCCCGAGCTTTGTGGAGGGCTACAGGAATGAATTCTGGAGATTTTAATAAAATTATTGTTGCTGTGGTTAACTCATTTACTCAATTTGTACCGGGGCATGTTCATTTAAGAAATGTAGGAAAATTGGTTTCTGAAGAGATTTATATTAATGGAGGAGTTGCAAAAGAATTTAACACAATTGCTATTGATGATGGAATTGCTATGGGACATAGTGGAATGTTGTATTCTTTACCATCTAGAGATTTAATTGCTGATTCTGTAGAGTATGTGATAAATGCTCATTGTGTTGATGCGATGGTGTGTATCTCTAATTGCGATAAAATTACTCCGGGAATGTTAATGGCTGCGTTAAGATTAAATATTCCAACTGTTTTTGTATCTGGTGGTCCTATGGAATCAGGATCAGTGACGTTGTCTAGATATAATAATAGTAGTGATGTTAAATTAAGTTTAGTTGATGCAATAACTGCGTCTGCTAATCCGAATATTACTGATATCGATAAGGAACAGATTGAGTTAGAGGCATGTCCTACTTGTGGATCGTGTTCAGGAATGTTTACTGCGAATTCTATGAATTGTTTAATGGAAGTTTTAGGATTAGCACAACCGGGAAATGGATCATTATTAGCAACACATTTTGATCGTAAAGAAATGTTTTTAAATGCCGGTCGGTATATTATGAATTTATCTCGATTATATTATGAAAAAGATAATTCTATTGTATTACCTCGTAATATAGCGAATAAGATGGCTTTTGAAAATGCTGCTATGTTAGATATTGCTATGGGAGGTTCAACGAATACTGTTTTACATTTGCTTGCAGCTGCTCAAGAAGGAGAAATATCATTTACTATGAAAGATATTGATCGTTTATCTCGAAAGGTTCCTCATTTATGTAAAATAGCTCCGAATTCTGATCGTTATTATATGGAGGATTTTCATAGAGCTGGAGGAGTAATGGGTATTCTTGGCGAGTTACAGCGTTGTGGTTTGTTATATGAGAATACATATAATATATTAAATAAATCTTTATTGGATACGTTAAGACAGTATGATATAAAATTATGTCAGGATTTAGAAATAAAAAGGATGTATGCGGCAGCTCCTGCTGGAGTACGTACTATTAAGCCGTTTTCTCAAAATAATAGATGGAATTCTTTGGATATAGATCGTTTTGCTGGTTGTATTCGGTCTCAAGAGTATGCTTATAGTCAAGATGGAGGTCTGGCTGTATTATATGGAAATTTAGCTCCAAAAGGGTGTCTAGTAAAAACAGCTGGGGTTATTTCGGAGTTAAAAAGTTTTCGAGGACCTGCTAAAGTATATGAAAGTCAGGAAGAGTCTGTTCAGGCTATTTTAACTGGTCAAGTATGTTCTGGAGATGTAGTAGTGATTCGATATGAAGGTCCAAAAGGGGGTCCTGGTATGCAGGAAATGCTGTATCCTACATCTTTTTTAAGATCTATGGGTTTGGATTTACATTGTGCTTTGATTACAGATGGAAGGTTTTCAGGAGGAACATCTGGATTATCAGTTGGGCATATATCTCCAGAGGCGGCATCAGCAGGTTTAATCGGTTTAGTGTGTGATGGTGATATGATTAATATCAATATTAGTAAGCGTAGTATTGTATTAGAAGTATCTGATTATGTATTAAAAAATCGTTATGAAATAGAAATATCTCGAGGAACGAAAGCATGGACTCCATCTTGTAGAAATAGAGATGTATCGTTTTCTTTGAAGGCTTATGCTAAATTGGTTACTAGTGCTGATACCGGTGCGGTTCGGGATCGGTCTCAATTGTAAAGGTACAGATAAAAATAAGATAGATAGAGTGTGATAGCATGATGAAGAAGTATCAGGAATCATTTTCTTGTCAGGAAATGTGTCCATCAGAGTATTTGAAAATTGCTTTGCATTCTCATGTATATGAAGTTGCACAAGTTACTCCGTTGCAGGTGATGCATAAGTTATCGAGTAGACTTAAAAATATAGTGTTAGTTAAACGTGAAGATAGACAGCCAGTACATAGTTTTAAGTTACGTGGGGCTTATGCTATGCTTTCGAATCTTACCGAAAAACAACAATCGTCTGGGGTAATCACAGCTTCTGCCGGTAATCATGCCCAAGGAGTGGCATTTTCAGCTAGTCATTTAGGAATTAGTTCTGTAGTTGTAATGCCTGTGAATACGGCTGATATAAAAATTGATGCAGTACGTCATTTTGGAGGAAAACCATTGTTGTTTGGATCAAATTTTGATGAAGCTAAAGTTAAAGCTATTTATTTAGCTGATAAGAATTGTTTGACTTTTATTCCTCCTTTTGATCATCCGTTTGTTATTGCAGGTCAAGGTACTGTGGCGATGGAGTTATTACAACAAGATTCGCATTTAGATCGTATTTTTGTGCCAGTAGGCGGAGGTGGATTAGCAGCAGGTATTGCTGTATTAATTAAATATCTTATGCCAAAAATTAAAGTTATTGGAGTGGAATCAGAAGAATCAGCATCTTTATGTGCAGCTTTGGAAGCTGGGTTTCCAGTATATTTAAGTAAGGTGGGATTATTTGCAGAGGGAGTGGCAGTACGATGTATAGGTCATGAAACATTTCGTTTGTGTCAAAAATATCTTGATGATGTTATTACTGTAGATAATGATTCAATTTGTGCTGCAATAAAAGATCTATTTGAAGATGTTCGAGCTATAGCTGAACCATCAGGTGCGTTAGCGTTAGCTGGAATGAAGAAATATATTCAGCGACATGCGATACATGGAGAAAAATTAGTACATGTTCTTTCCGGGGCTAATATTAATTTTCATGAATTAAGATATATTTCAGAGCGTTGTGAACTAGGAGAACAAAGAGAGGCGTTAATGGTAGTTACTATTCCAGAAAAAAAAGGTAGTTTTTTAGAATTTTTTAAAATTTTAGAAGATAAATCAGTAACAGAATTTAATTATCGTTATAATGGATCTAAAAATGTTTGTGTATTTATTGGTGTGCGTTTACAGAATGGACGTTGTGAACGAGATAGTATAGTAGAAAATATTCTTAATCATGGATTTCCTGTTGTAGATTTGTCTGATAATGAAATGGCTAAATTACATGCTAGATATATGGTGGGATCTCGTTCTTTACAGTCTTTTCGTGAGCGAATTTTTAGTTTTGAGTTTCCAGAAGCTCCAGGAGCATTATTGAAATTTTTGAATACTTTAGGAACTGATTGGAATATTTCTTTATTTCATTATCGTAATCATGGTACGGATTATGGTCGAGTTTTAGCTGGATTTGAATTATCTCATCAGGAACTAGAATTTGATCAGCATTTATCTAAATTAGGGTATACATGTCATGATGTGACTACTAATCCAGTATTTCAATTTCTTTAGAATAGATGATAAGTAGAATGTAATGTTATATATAGTCAATAAATTTAAAGTTGTAAATGGAGAGGTAATTTCATTTTATGAATAATTATTTTAATAAGTTAACTTTTATACAAAAAATAAAACATCTTGGTCAGTGTCGACTTATGAAAAAAAATGAATTTTCAGATGGAGTTCGAGCATTGTTATCTAAGAAAATAGTTATAATTGGTTGCGGGTCACAAGGTTTAAATCAAGGATTAAATATGAGAGATTCTGGTTTAAATATTACATATGCTTTGCGTCGAGATTCAATTATTAATCAATCTCAATCTTATATTAGAGCTATGAAGTATGGATTTTCTGTAGGAACTTATGATGAATTAATACCAGAAGCAGATTTTGTTATTAATTTAATTCCTGATAAGTATCATGAATCGCTTATACAAAAGATAGAACCGTTAATGAAATATAAAGCTGTTTTAGGTTATTCACATGGATTTCATATTGTTGAAATTGGAGTTAAAATTCGTCAAGATATTACAGTTATTATGGTTGCTCCAAAATGTCCAGGTACAGAAGTTCGTCAAGAGTATCAAAGAGGATTTGGTGTTCCTGCATTAATTGCTGTTCATGAAGAGAATAATGCATATGGAACAGGAATGGAATTAGCAAAATCTTGGGCTTGTTCTATAGGTAGTAATAAAGCTGGAGTATTGGAATCATCATTTGTAGCAGAAGTGAAATCTGATCTTATGGGGGAACAAACTGTTTTATGTGGTATGCTTCAAGTTGGATCTATTTTTTGTTTTGATAAAATGGTTGAAGATGGATTGGATTCTGGATACGCAGGTAAGTTAGTTCAGAATGGTTGGGAAGTTATAACGGAAGCGTTGAAACAAGGAGGAATTACATTAATGATGGATAGATTATCAAATGTTTCGAAATTGCGTGCTTTTGAGTTATCTGATCAATTAAAGAATATATTAACCCCTGTTTTTGAAAAACATATGGAAGATATACTCGATGGATCGTTTTCTAAAAATATGATGTTAGATTGGATTAATAAAGATTGTAAATTATTAAGTTATCGTCAGAATAATAGTCAGTTATTATTTGAAAAAGCTCCAGTATATTGTGAGACTATTTTAGAACAAACATATTTTGACCATGGAGTTTTAATGGTTGCTATAATTAAAGCAAGTGTAGAATTAGCTTTTGATATTATGGTGAAATCTGGTATTAAACCAGAATCAGCATATTATGAGTCATTACATGAATTGCCGTTAATTGCTAATACTATAGCGCGAAAAAGATTGTACGAAATGAATATGGTCATTTCTGATACTGCAGAGTACGGTAATTATTTATTTAGTGATTTTGTATTACCTTTGTTGAAAAAAGAATTCGTTCCATATTTAAAAAGAGGAGATTTAGATTTATCACATGTTAATAATATTGTGCATATAGATAATATTTTATTAAGAGATATTAATGAAATGATCCGGACTCATCCTATTGAAAAAGTTGGAGTACAATTAAGAAGTTATATGAAAGATATGGTTAGTTTATCATTTTGAATAAGATATAAATTTATTTTTAAGCTATAATAAATTTTATGATAATATAATGAATTTTATGTTTTATATTGTTACTATATGTGTTAGTTAGAATTTATTTAAAATATTAATTTATATGATTTAATACATAGGGGAAATTAAAAATGGACCAACCTATTTTATGTTTAACAGATTCTAATTTTTCAGATCATGTTTCAGATCCTATAAATATTGAGAATAATGTTTTGTTTTTGGTTGATTTTTGGGCGGATTGGTGTAATCCTTGTAAGATTATTGCTCCTATTATAGAAGAAATAGCTAATGAATTTAATGATAAAATAAAGGTTATAAAATTAAATATAGATAATAATCCTATTACTACTAAACATTATGGTATTAAAAGTATTCCAACTTTATTATTAATAAAAAAAGGTGTGGTTTTGTCTACTCAAGTAGGTTTAATATCTAAAAATCAGTTGAGAGATTTTATAAATACATATTTATAATATTTATATTTGTTGTTTGTTATAATATATAAATTTATTTATTTCGTTAGTGGATTTAAATAATAGTTTCAGTTATAATGAGAAGTGGGTTTGTATTGTATAGAGTACAATATTTGTAGGTTTGATGTAATTAATGTTAGGATAATTGGTTGTATTCGTGAAGTTGATTTTGTTTGTTTTGCGTGATTGAGCGTAGTGTTTAATAAATATAGTTTTTTGTTTTTATATATAGAAGAGTTATGAATAAATGTAAATAAAAATGCGGAGTATTCTGAAACCATGATAATAGGTTATATCTAAATTATTATATTGCATGCATATCTGTAAATATCAAAAAATAATTTTTCTCAAGTTAAGAATCCGTCATTATGAATCTTACTAAACTAAAAAATATACCAGTTTCTGAGTTAGTGACACTCGGGGAAAGTATGGGGTTGGAAAATTTGGCACGTATGCGAAAACAAGATATTATTTTTGCGATTTTTAAACAACATGCTAAAACTGGAGAAGATATTTTTGGAGATGGAGTATTGGAGATTTTACAAGATGGATTTGGATTTCTTCGATCTAGCGATAGTTCTTATTTGGCGGGACCAGATGATATTTATGTATCTCCTAGTCAGATTAGGCGTTTTAATTTACGTACTGGAGATACTATTTCAGGTAAAATCAGACCTCCAAAAGAAGGTGAGCGTTATTTTGCTTTGTTAAAAGTTAATGATGTTAATTATGATAAACCGGAGAATGCTCGTAATAAGATTTTGTTTGAAAACCTTACTCCTTTACATGCTAATTCTCGATTACGTATGGAAAGAGGTAATGGTTCAACAGAAGATTTGACAGCAAGAGTATTGGATTTAGCATCTCCTATAGGTAGAGGTCAAAGAGGGTTGATCGTGGCTCCTCCTAAAGCTGGTAAAACTATGTTATTACAAAATATTGCTCAAAGTATTAGTCATAATTATCCGGATTGTGTACTTATGGTTTTGTTAATTGATGAAAGACCAGAAGAAGTTACTGAAATGCAACGTTTAGTGCATGGAGAAGTCATTGCATCGACTTTTGATGAACCTGCATCTCGGCATGTCCAAGTTTCAGAAATGGTTATTGAAAAAGCTAAAAGATTAGTAGAACATAAAAAGGATGTTATTGTTTTGTTAGATTCTATTACTAGATTAGCAAGAGCTTATAATACTATAGCTCCTTCATCTGGTAAGGTATTAACTGGAGGAGTAGATGCTAATGCTTTGCATCGGCCGAAACGTTTTTTTGGAGCCGCCAGAAATATGGAAGAAGGAGGGAGTTTAACGATTGTTGCTACTGCTTTGATTGATACTGGTTCAAAGATGGATGAGGTTATTTATGAAGAATTTAAAGGAACCGGTAATATGGAATTACATTTATCAAGAAAAATTGCTGAAAAGCGTGTATTTCCTGCTATTGATTATAATAGATCTGGTACTCGTAAGGAAGAATTATTAACTACTCCTGATGAGTTACAAAAAATATGGATTTTAAGGAAAATAATTCATCCAATGGGTGAGATAGATGCGATGGAGTTTATGATGAATAAATTATCTATGACTAAAACTAATGATGAGTTTTTTGATATGATGAAGCGTTGTTAAGTTAGGATTGATGATTAAATAAAATAATATGATAAAAATTTTAATTATGAATAAATGAAAGGATATAAATCAATATTACATTCTATGGATTAGATTGTTTATGGTTTGACATATTTAGTGGCTGCTGATATTTGGGTGTGTTAGTAATGCTTTTTTAGAGAAGAATAAGGGCAAAAAAATAATAGTTTTTATGTTATTGAATAAAGTTTTTTGTTATTAAGTTTTTTTAACGATTATTATAGATATAAAGATTATTTTAGAAAAAATTGTTGTATTTATGACTTGCAATAATGTTAGCGTCCGTAGCTTAATTGGATAGAGCATTGCCCTCCGAAGGCAAAGGTGTCAGGTTCGATCCCTGTCGGGCGCATGGATCGATAGAAATTATTGTTAAATTTGTTTTCTCTTTTTGAGAGGGAAGATAGAAGATAATTTTTAAAGGTGATTGTAGCTCAGTTGGTAGAGCTCTGGATTGTGGTTCCAGTGGTCGTGGGTTCGAATCCCATCAGTCACCCATATAAAAATAAATGAGATTAATATTTTTGCGAAGGTGGCGAAATAGGTAGACGCACTAGCTTCAGGGGTTAGTGTCTTGTATGTAGACGTAAGGGTTCAAATCCCTTCCTTCGTATGATTAAAAAATCGGCGAGTGGCGCAGTTTGGTAGCGTGGCTGGTTTGGGACCAGTAGGTCGGAGGTTCGAATCCTCTCTCGCCGAAGATGATTGATAGCGGAATTTTGTGTGATATTGAAGTTATGACAGAAGTATGCTGTTATCTGATTAACAGATTAAACATGTAGTAATATATAATGTGTAGTTTATTGGAGTGCCCTTAATATGGTAGTGTTGTTGGCGGATTTTGTAATTATAATGTCAGACCAACCAAGTGATTTTGCGTATTCTGCTAAACGATTACTAGTTACTACTAGTTGACGTGTTATTAACCAATCAGTTCTATGGGATTGTGGAATTAAGTAATATAATTGTTTTAACATATCTGTGGTAGTGACTACTATAATTTCTATATCCAATGTAATCATACGATTATATTGTTCTTTTCCATTATATTGAATAGGTTTTCTAGTATAACATTCACAGCATAAGACTAATGCACCTCTTTTTTGCAAAGTATGTTGTAGAGTAGTCAATCCATTATTTCCTTTTAATATAAGAGCTCGTCGTCCGGATATATTATATATCAGTTCGGGAAATTGTAGTAAATTTTCACTAGTTTCTTCATTTTGAGGATATTTCGATAATATTCCTGATAAAGAATACATTTTTGAACTAGTTTTATGTCCAATAGAATAGTATGTTATTTTATGAGGCCATTGCGTTCCTGAACTTAAGAGTTGGATATGAGCGTATTTTACTGCATGTTGAGATACGATAAATAAAAAGTCTCCTGTATGAAGAAAATTAAGATATTTTTTGATAGAAAATAAAGTTTTTCCTGTAGAAAAAGATATTAACGGCAAATGATAAGCAGATTTTCCAATAGAAACCAATCGATCTACTAAGTCTTCTCCATCAGGAGTAGGACGAGTAATTAAAATGCTCATTAAATATTGGATATTTATAATGTATTTATTTTATTGAATTTATATCAAAATGTGTGTTTTTTTTAAATTGAATTAATAAATCTTTAGCTAAGTTTAATCCTAATTCTTCTGCTTTATCTAAAGAAGCTATACCTTCAGTTCGAATAATGATACTACCATCTGGTAATCCTATTAATGCTCTTAACCATATTTGATTGTTTTGAATTTCAGCATAACTGGCGATTGGTAAACGGCAGTAACTTTCTAAATAAGTAGTAACAGCTCGTTCTGATTTAATACATAGAGAGGTTTCTTTGTGATATAAAGGTGATAATAATGATATTGTATTAATATCATTAATGCGACATTCAATAGCGATAACTCCTTGTCCCATAGCTGGTAAAAGTTCTGACGGATCAATGTATGTTTGAATATATTTAGTTAGTTTTAGTCTAGTTAATCCAGCAACAGCTAAAATTATTGCGTTGTATTGGCCTTGATGTAGTTTTTTAATTCTAGTATTTATGTTACCTCTTAAATCATGTAATATTAAATCTGAACGTTGAGCTCGAATTTGACATTGTCTACGAAGACTGGATGTTCCTATTATACTTCCAGTGGGTAATGAGTGTATATTAGGATATTGTATACTGACAAAAGCATCCCTGGGATCGTGTCGTTTGCATAATACTGGGATGATTAATTCCTTTGGTAATAAAACTGTAACATCTTTCATGGAATGAACAGCAATATCTGCTCGATGTTCGATTAATGCATATTCTAATTCTTTGATAAATGCTCCTTTTTTAATTTTATTTGTTTTGGAAACAGTGTGTAAGGACGTATCTCCTGTTGTAATAATGGGTATTAATTCTGTTTGTATGTGTGGATGATAATGTTTTAATTTATTACAAACATAACAAGCTTGACAAATAGCTAGCGGACTTTTTCGTGTAGCAATTCTTAAAATTTTAGCTTGCATATATAATTATTATATTTCGGGTATATATTAAATACTACATTTAATATTTCTTATAAAAATAATTTTATATATAATAATTGTAGTATATATTATATACGATATATATCGTTGTATAAATGTTATATGACAGAGTTTTAAAAAATTATTTTAAAAATTGATGTATATGTTATCAGTAAAAATTGAATTATGCAATGAAGGTGTAATTTTTAATTTAAATAAATACTTGATAAATTTTTATGTATGTAGATATATATAAATGTAATTTATTGTATAATTTATATAAGATATTTTTAATAATATTGATGATATAATATAATTTGAATTAATGGTATAATCAATGGTTGTTCTAATATTGAAGATGGATGAAAAATATGATACTATCACCATGATTATATTTGTATAATAGATTTGTGTATGAGGGATGTATGCGTTTTTCAAAGATGCATGGATTAGGAAATGATTTTGTAATTATTGACTCTATTACACAAAAAGTTTATTTTAATTCAGATAAAATTAGAAGTTTATCAAATAGATTTTATGGTATTGGATTTGATCAGTTGTTAGTAGTGGAACCTCCTTATGATCCTAATATTGACTTTCATTGTCGTATTTATAATGCTGATGGTTCAGAAGTATATCAATGTGGAAATGGAATACGTTGTGTTGCTCGGTTTGTATGTATAAAAAAATTAACTAATAAACAACATATTAAAATTAGTACTGATACTTATAGTATGATGCTATCGGTATTAGATAGTGAGTTTATATCTGTAAATATGGGTGAACCTATATTTGATCCAATTAAGATACCATTTTTTTCAACTCAATATCAAAAAATGTATGTTTTGTTTGTTCCGAATTTTACGATTTTATGTGGAGTGGTTTCTATAGGAAACCCTCATTGTGTTATTTTAGTGGAACAAGTGGATTTGGTTCCGGTAACCGTGTTAGGATCTATTTTGGAAAATCATCATTGTTTTCCAAAAAAAGCAAATATTAGTTTTATGCAGATTATAAGCCAGAATAATATTAAATTAAGAGTATATGAACGTGGGTCAGGAGAAACTAAAGCTTGCGGTAGTGCTGCTTGCGCGGCTGTTGCAATTGGAATTCAGCAAGGTTTATTAAAAAAGAACATATCAGTACAAGTAAATTTACCGGGTGGTGATTTATTTATATCTTGGAAAGGTTTAGGTTACCCGTTATATATGATTGGATCAGCAACATATATATATGATGGTTGTATTAATTTATAAAATTATATAAGGTGTGTATAATGTGATTTATTTTCATCGAAAGTTTAAACCTTTTTATGCTATAACACTAGATTTAGATAATACTTTATATAATAATTATCCAGTTATTGATAAAGTTGAAAAAGAGTTACGGTTGTTTTTACGAAAATATCATCCTGTTTTACGTAACTTTAAAAAAGAAGATTATCATATTATTCGGGAAAAAATTAGATTAATTGATCCAGATATTTACCATAATGTTAATAGTTGGCGATGGAAATCTTTGGAGAGAATATTTTTACAATCAGGATTGTCTGAACATGAAGCAACATTAGGAGCTGATAATGCAATGGAATTTGTTTTATTTTGGCGTAATCAAATTAATGTATCTTTAAAAACAGATATGGCATTATCGGCTTTAAGTTCTAAATGGCCTTTAATTGCTATTACTAATGGTAATGCTGATTCTGTATTGTATAATTTTAAAAGGTATTTTAGTGATATTTTGAGGGCTGGAATTCATGGAAGAGCTAAACCTTATACAGATATGTATGATTTAGCATCAAAATATTTTGAAATACCTTGTCGGTATATTTTACATATAGGAGATGATTTATATACTGATGTTCAAGGAGCAATGCGATCAGGAATGCAGTCTTGCTGGATAAAGGAATATAGTTTGGATATGAAAAATAATAATATATTGATGAATCCACAATTGTGTCCGAATTTAGAAATTTCAGATTTAATGTCATTAACATATTTACTATAATTAAGTTATTAAATTTTATTTAATAACTATTATGAATATAATTTGATTAATATAAGTTTTATATTTTAAAGGCATGATTTTTAAATAAATATTATTGTTACAAGATGTGTAAGTATACTGATATGTATATGTATTGTGATTATTAATATTTTATTGTATATAATTTTTACGGTGATTATATCGTTATATATTTCATAGACAATATATGAGATATGTAGGGTTATTTAAATTATTTATTAGAGCATTAAGTTTATTAATTTGATTATGTTTTTGGTTTTTTAATATAAATTGTGTATCATCAATCTTTCCATGGGAATCTATTCTGATTTTTGATTATTTTAATTCAAATTTTATTATGTAATAATCATTAAGAAATAGTGGTATAGATATGTTTAACATATTTCAATTAAAAAATAATTGTTTGTTTCGTATGGATAGTCAAGATGTTATATCATCTATAAATGATGTTATTTGGATAGATATAATACAATCTGATGATAATGAGAGTCATGATATACAAAGTATATCAGAGCAATTTAAAATTAATTTTTTTGAAATAAAGGATATTTTAAAAAATAAGCGTTTTTGTAATAGCAAGCAGGGAGTATATATTCGTTCTTTCTTTTTTTCTTATAATGAAGATAATCAAATAGATAATTCTATTGTATCTTTTATTATTTGTAATAATTGTTTATATACATTACGTGAATCAGGATTTTCAGTATTTTGTATATATCAAGAATCTTTAAATAATCATGTATTGAATGATGGAAATGCATATGAATTATTATTAAGTTTATTTGAAGTAAAAATTGATGATTTAACAGATAGAATTGAACATATTTATGAAACTTTGGAGAGGTTAAGTTTTGTGATTATGGATGAACAACAAATTGATGGGTATGACAGTATTCTTGAAGATTTAGCTAAGTTAGAGAGTATGAGTTGGAAGATACATATTAATCTATTAGATACGGAAAGGGCGTTACAATTTTTAGTACGTAAAGTAAAATTACCTGTAACCCAAAAAAGACATGCTAATGGTATTTTACGGGGTATAACTTTATTATTGCCGTATAATGAATGTATATTTCAAAAAGTTAGTTTTTTAACGCAGTCAGTAATGGGCTTAATTAATATAGAACAAAATCGTATTATAAAGATATTTTCTATTGTTTTTTTACCTCCTACTTTAATAGCTTCTAGTTATGGAATGAATTTTGAATTTATGCCAGAATTAAAATGGTCTTTTGGATATCCTAGTGCTATTTTTTTAATGATTTTAACTGGTCTTGCTCCTTATTTATATTTTAAATATAAAAAATGGTTATAAATATGTTTGGAATGTTAATAGTTACTTTGAAAGGATTGTATTGAGTTTAATTATATTAAATATAGTTTTATATAAATGTTCTGAAGATTTTATGTTTAATTAATGGTTATTTTTATGAATAAGATCAGGTTATATGAATTTTGAAATATATTATGGTTTAATGAAATAAATAAAAAATAATAATTATGTTTTTATAATCATAAAAATATTATAAATATTGTATTAATAAATAGAGGAGGTATTAATGTTTTACATTGTTGCATCGGATTTGGATGGAACTTTGCTTACTCCAGATAATCAATTAACATCGTTTACAAAAAAAATTTTGAGATTATTAACTACGATGAAAGTACATTTTATTTTTGCTACAGGAAGGCATCGTATTAATGTTATAAAAATACGTAATAATTTAAATATTTATGATTATATGATTACTTCAAATGGAGCAAGAATATACGATGCTAATGATAGATTAATTGCTTCTTATAATTTAGATTTAGAAATTATATATGATTTATTAAGTATAGTACAAAGAGATCCACATATTGTTACTAATCTTTTTCAACAAAATGAATGGTTAATTGGTCGATTTCAATATTATCATGATTTTTTTTTTCAAAGTTTTCATTCAGATTATAAAATATATACTATAGATACTGTACCTGTGGATGCGGTTAGTAAAATATATTTTTCTAGTAATAGTTATCAAAAATTGTTTTGGTTAGAAAAGAAAATAAATGCTCGTTGGGGATCGCGAGTGAATGTGAGTTTTTCGTTACCAACATGTCTGGAAGTTATATCAGGTGGAGTATCAAAGGGGTATGCATTGGAATTAGTAGCTAATTTATTAGGTTATCAACTTAGAGATTGTATATCATTTGGTGATGGAATGAATGATCAGGAAATGTTGGCAATGACAGGGAAAGGATGTATAATGTTTAATGCTCAGCAACGTTTAAAAGATGCTTTGCCTTGTTTGGAAGTGATTGGAAGTAACAAAAATGAAGCTGTCCCGTATTATTTAAAATATATGTACTTTCATTAAATATAATATGTTATAAAATTATGGTGTGATTTTAAATTTTATTGATTATATATGAGTAAGGAATATTGTTATATTTCGTATAATATGGGTTATTTATACAATATAATTGTATTTAATTATAGTTGTTGGGGTGTTGTGTATTAAAAATACTAGTGTGATTGTATTATATATAGTTCTATAAATTTTTATTAATTAATTACTCTAGTGATTATAATTTATGTTTAAAAGTATTAAGTAAGGATTAGGATATTTGCATAAGATACACCCGAATCAGGAATATTCAGATATTGTGATTATGATCCGGGTTGTGTTTGTTTATATAAAATGCAATGTTATTGATAATATAAAATTATGTATGTAAGTAGTTACGTATACCATCAAGCAACATTTGAGTAGAAATCATTATTAATAACAGACCCATTAATCGTTCTAATGCATTAATGCCTTTATTACCTAATAAACGAGAGAATAAGTTTGATAGCATAAGAATTAATACAGAGAAACCCCAAGCAATTATTAATGCAACAATTAATAAATTGGTATCATTAGGATATTGGTGGTGTAATAATAGTAATGTTGCTAAAATTGATGGTCCTGCTACTAATGGGATAGCAAGTGGTACTAAGAAAGGTTCTTCTTCATTTGCGAATCCAGAGGTATTTCCTTCTTGATTAGGAAAAATCATTTTTATAGCAATTAAAAATAAGACAATGCCCCCAGAGATAGATACTGTTTCTGTTTGTAAATTAAGAAATTGTAAAATATGTTCTCCAATGAATAAAAAGCTTAACATTAATAATAAAGCAATTATCATTTCTCTAATGATAATAATTTGACGTCTGTTAGGATTCAGGTTCTTTAATATTGACATAAAGATTGGTAAATTTCCGATAGGATCCATTATTAAAAATAATAGAATGGTAGCGGATATCATTTCGTTCATTTTTATTTCCTAGAAGTTATTCATATTGTATTATGTATTTGTTTTTGGTATATAATAAATTATTGGATAATTGGATTATATAGTGATGTATTTTTTATGCATAATATGTGAAATATCATGTATTTTTATATTTATGTAAAATTTAGTATTTCATATCATGTGTATATATACAATCTACTTTTAATATAAACACTTAATGTAATTAAGAGATTGGTAATAATGAAAAGAATTGGTTTTGTGGGTTGGAGAGGTATGGTAGGTTCTGTGTTAATGAATCGTATGAAACAGGAACATGATTTTAGTTTTTTTTACTCTATTTTTTTGTCTACTTCTCAGATAGGTAAAGTTGCGCCTTATTTTATTAAGAATAAGCAAGATTTGGTTTTACAAAGTGCTTGGGATATGGAGTTGTTAAGTTCATTAGATATTATAGTTACTTGTCAGGGAAGTGAATATACGAATGTTATATATCCTCAGTTAAGAAAAAATGGTTGGTCTGGATATTGGATTGATAGCGCATCTTGTTTAAGGATGAATCAGAATGCTGTAATAATATTAGATCCTGTGAACCAGACAGTGATAGATCAAGGAATAAATAATGGTGTTAAAACATTTGTTGGGGGTAATTGTACGGTAAGTTTAATGTTAATGGCTTTGGGAGGATTATTTGTTAATGATTTAGTAGAATGGGCTTCTGTATCTACTTATCAAGCGGCTTCTGGATATGGAGCTCGAGCTATAAGGGAATTATTAATACAAATGGGTCAGGTATACAATATAATTTCAGATTCATTAAATGATTTTAGTGTGACTGTTTTAGATATTGAAGCTATAATCTCAAAATTTAGTAAGACTAATGCTATGTTAGTAGATTGTTTTAAAAAACCATTAATTGGGAATATATTACCATGGATCGGAGAAGAAGATATAGTGTATGAAGGGCAAACTCAAGAAGAATGGAAAGGTCAATTGGAGACTAATAAAATTCTTAATACTACTAGAATTATTCCTATAGATAGTGTATGTGTGCGTGTATGTTCATTACGTTGTCATAGTCAAGCATTGTTTATTAAGTTAAAAAAAAATCTACCTTTAATAGAGATAGAAAATTTAATACAATCTCATAATGAATGGGTTGATGTTGTTCCAAATCAATGTGACCAGTCGTTAGATAAATTAACTCCTTTATCGGTATCTGGTACTCTTCGTATTGCAGTAGGGCGTTTAAGAAAAATGAATATAGGAAATAAGTTTGTTACAGTTTTTACTGTTGGGGATCAATTGCTTTGGGGAGCGGCAGAACCTATACGTAGGATGTTAATGAAATTATTATAGTTATAATATTAGAAAGATTTATTATATAAGTGAGTAGATAATAGGTAGATTTGTTATTAATTAGATTAAGTATAGTTAAGTGTATGAATATTTGTATTAGTGTTTTTATATAATATTTTTTATTGATGTATCATGAAGCATGTTATGATCTATAATTATTAAATTTTATTTAAAAAAAGAGTGTGTTCCTGGTTGATGTTGAGTTGAATCAATTACTCCATTTAGTTCTGGGCAAAGTTTTTTTAAAGTTTTTTCGATACCTTCTTTTATAGTATAAAAAGCCATGGCACATCCATTACATCCGCCATGGAATTTTAGTATTGCTATTGAATCTGAGGTAATTTTTACTAAAGAGACACTTCCTCCATGCATTGCTAATTGAGGATTGATTTGGTGTGTTAATATGTGTTTTATTTGGTTTTCTAATGTAGGTGATTTATAATTTATGTTATTTTGTGTGTTATTTACATGATTATCATTTTTTGAATGATATAAGTTAGGAGATTTGATGCTTAATTGTATTCCTAAATCGTTAGAGACAATATCGATTGTTGTTTTTTGGATAAATGGTATTAAGTGTTTTTCTAAATAAATAGAAAATTGACTAAATTTAATTTCTATATCTTTCGAATTATGATGAGTTTTCGGAAGGTAATAACTAATATTACATTGTGCATGAGGAGTTCCTGGATTTTTTACAGAAAAACGTATTTGTGTGCTTTTTTTTTGATAAGACAAAAGTTTAATTAAGTATTTTTGAGCAGTATCAGTAATGTGTAGCATGTTTTTATCATCTCATGTGTATAAATAATATTTATTATATAATTTATTTTGAGTATATTAAAGACTATATATTTATATTATTATAAATATTGAGTTGTATATGTTTATATAGAAATTACCTTTTTAAGTAATGTTATTTGATTATGAGTGTATTTTATTACATATGCAAAGTATAGGTATTAGTGGACATGATGAAACAGTAAGAATTGTAGTATTTATATTAAAAGAATTTTTATGTGTTATTTAATGAATAATTGTAATAAAGTTCGATTATATTTTTAGTTTAAAATAAATAGATTAAAGTAATGATTATAGGAATAATCAATATCCATGATATTATTGTATGATTTAGTAATAAAATTATTGAATAATTAGCTATATGTATAATTATAGTTCAGTGTAATTATTAAATTTTTGAAGAGTATAAATATGTTATGTTATAAACATAATATAATTGTATTGTATAATGTATAGTTTTAATTTATACAGCGTATGTATTTACGCAGTTGTATATATGTGATGTTACTTGTAAGTAATTTTGTAAAGTGTTAGTATTTTGATTGTGGTTATTTTATATATTTATGAAATACGTAAAACTGAAAATAGTAGTTTGATATAATATGTTGATTTTAAATATTATATTGTTGGATGTATTCATTTTTTTATTTTATAATAATTAATTATAATAATGCTATATTAATGTAGTTTGTTGATGTGCATATTCTATATGATAGATCAATATTATACTGTACAATGAGGTCTATTTAACTGATTTTAATTGTATTGACATTATAATATCAAATAAGTTCTAAGTTGTAATCAATTAATATTTTGTATTACAATATTGTTAGGACATGAAATATGGTATAGATGAAGAATACAGTATTATTGTGAGATTGAAGTAATTTTTGGTTTATTAGTATTACTTTGTTTGGTGAATGTTGAAAAGAAATTATTAGTATTTTATCATTAATTTTCGGTGGATTGATATTTGTTTGTTTTTTTTAAATAAGTATTCCTAGTTATTATGAATATAGTTGTATATATACTTTCTATATAGAGTTACTTATGTTAACAGATAATAGAAAAATTTTTTTAATTGGTCCTATGGGTGCTGGTAAAAGCACTATAGGTCGTCAGTTGGCGCAACGGTTGAATTTAGAATTCTTTGATTCAGATCGAGAAATTGAAACGTGTACCGGAGTAAATATTAGTTGGGTATTTGATGTAGAAGGTGAAGTTGGATTTCGTAATCGGGAGGAAAAAATTATTGATGAGTTGACTCAAAAAAAAAGCATTGTACTGGCTACTGGAGGAGGTTCTATTAAATCTCATATTGCTAGAGATCATCTTGCTAAACGAGGATTAGTAATTTATTTAAAAACGACTATTGATAAACAATTAGTGCGTACTAAACGTGATAAAAGAAGACCTTTATTAAAATCATCTACATTATTTAATTATCAGAATTTAAGAGAGTTGTTAGAGGATTTAGCAAAAGAACGGAATCCATTGTACGAGGAAATTTCTGATATTACAGTATCAACTGATGAGTACAGTGTAAAATGTGTAGTAAATAAGATTCTTGTACTTTTAAAAAAGAATGGTGCTATATATAAAGATTAAGTATGTAAATTAGTATACTTTATGAGAGTTTGTATTAATGAATTATGATAAAAAGAATTATTGTTAATGTGAAAACAGGAAGTTACCCTATTATTATAGGGTATGGTCTTTTAAATAAGGATTTTATGTCTTATTGGACTATAAAAAATGGTGATTTAGTTGTTATTATTACTAATGATCGTGTAGCTCCTATTTATTTAAATAGATTGTATAATTCATTTAATGCATGTGAGATTGTAACTGATCAATGTATTTTACCTGATGGTGAACAAAATAAATCTTTAAGTATGTTAAATAAAATATTAACTCAGCTGTTATCTAAAAATTATGATCGAGATACTATTTTAGTTGCTCTTGGGGGAGGTGTAATTGGAGATTTAACGGGATTTGCAGCATCTGTATATCAACGTGGAATACGTTTTATTCAAGTTCCAACAACATTGTTAGCTCAAGTGGATGCATCTATTGGAGGTAAAACCGGTGTAAATCATGTTTTTGGAAAGAACATGATTGGTTCTTTTCATCAGCCTATATCGGTGATGGTTGATTTAGATTGTTTATGTACATTATCTGAAAAAGAATTTAGATCTGGTTTATCGGAAATAATTAAATATGCTGTTGCTCTTGACTCAGCTTTCTTTAATTGGTTAGAAAATAATTTAGATTATTTGTTAATGTTGAATCCTCAGTCTTTAATGTATTGTGTATATCGTTGTTGTGAGTTGAAAAGATCTATAGTTATTATGGATGAATTTGATCAAGGAATAAGAAGCGTGTTGAATCTTGGTCATACTTATGGACATGCGATAGAGTCCTATTTAGGATATAGTCAATGGTCTCATGGGGAAGCTATAGCAGCAGGATTAATGATGGCAGTGAGTACTGCTTTGCATATAGGAGGATTGATTAGTTTTCATGATGCTATTCGTATTAAATTGTTATTAAAACGTGCTAATTTGCCTATTTGTGGTCCTGAAGAAATGAAACCTCAGGATTATATTAAATATATGATACGTGATAAAAAATCTAGATTGGGAAGAATTAATTTAGTTTTACCTAAGTCTATAGGAAAAACACAAGTTTTTGTAAATGTCAATACTGATGTTATTTTAAATGCTATTGAAAATATTGATATTTGAATACGTTCGTATATATGAAAGTGTTATGTGAAATCGTAGTGGTTAATTATAAAATTTTAAGGGTTTATGAATTAATTGTATAAATAGAGATATATGAGTGATGTTGTTTGTATGGATAGAGAATAGTTATTTTTTATTAAATTTTAAGTTTGAACGTTGTAAATTTTAATAATCTAAAAATTTTTAATGGTTAGTTTTTTATATTTAAGATAGTAAATATTGAATGAATATGTGTAATTTATATATGTCTTTATTCGATATTGGGTTATGGTAATTAGATTGAAATGGTATTTATAGTGAAAAGAGATATGAAAGAATATTTAATTGAACCTTCTATATTAGCTGCTGATTTTTCAAAATTAGGAGAAGATGTATCTAATGTTATATCTGCTGGAGCAGATGTATTACATTTTGATGTTATGGATAATCATTATGTTCCTAATTTAAGTATTGGTCCTATGGTGTTAAAATCATTACGTAATTACGGTATTGATATTCCTATTAATGTGCATTTGATGATTAAACCAATAAATGATAGATTAATATTGGATTTTCTTGAGGCGGGGGCAACTGGTATTAGTTTTCATCCAGAATCAACTGATCATGTTGATCGTTTTTTACAATTAATTAAAGAACATGGATGTAAAACAGGATTAGTGTTAAATCCTAGTACTGATCTTAGTTGTTTGGAATATGTTATGCATAAAATTGATGTCATTATATTGATGTCTGTTAATCCTGGGTTCGGAGGTCAAATATTTTTACCAGAAATCTTAAGGAAAATAACTCAAACGCGTAAATTAATTGATAATAATCCATATGATATCAATTTAGCAGTAGATGGGGGTATTAATATGAGTAATTTTTGTAAGATTTGTGAGTCTGGAGCAAATGTATTTATTATAGGATCAGCAATTTTCAATGCTTCAAATTATCATGATGTTATTTATAATTTTCGATCAATGTTATTATATTAAAAATACATGTTTGGAGTAAATATTTCAGATATTAATTGAAATTATTAACATAAATTATAAAAATGTATGATATTTTTTGAATATAATTTGAGAACCAGTGTAATATTGATATATTATATAGGTATAGTGATTTTTAAGGTTTGAGTCTTATGGGATTAATGTTTATTTTAGTGTAATGAATAATAGTATCACAAAATATACAATGAAGTATGAAAATATTTAGCCGGATCAATAATATATTAAATGAATAAATCAATTGTATTTAGCGGAGCACAACCTACAGGTAAACTTACTATAGGTAATTATATTGGATCTATACGTCATTGGGTGGAAATGCAAAAGCATTATCAATGTATATATTGTATAGTTGATTTACATTCTATTACAGTTAGAAATAATTTATGTTCTTTGCATACTAGATCATTAGATACTTTAGCATTGTATTTGGCATGTGGAATTAATCCGGATATTAGTACTATATTTATTCAATCACATGTTCCAGAACATAGTCAACTTAATTGGATATTAAATTGTTACACGTATTACGGTGAGTTGAATCGTATGGTTCAATTTAAAGAGAAATCAAGTCGATATAAAAATAATATTAATGTTGGATTGTTTAATTATCCAATATTAATGGCTTCTGATATTTTATTATATCAGACTGATTTTGTTCCAGTTGGAGAAGATCAAAGACAGCATGTAGAGTTGGTGCGAGATATTGCAAGGAGATTTAATAATATATTTGGAACAGTATTTAAGATACCGAATGTATTAATATCGATGTATGGATCACGTATTATGTCTTTATTGAATCCTACAAGGAAAATGTCTAAATCTGATCCAGATCCTAATAGTTATATTACTTTATTAGATAATGTTGATTGTATATCAAAAAAAATTCAGGGTGCAGTTACTGACTCTGATTCTCCTGCAGCGATTTGTTTTGATCCTATAAAAAAACCAGGTATTTCTAACTTATTAGCTATTCTTTCTGGGATAAGTGGTCAATCTATATTGAATTTAGAAGAATCGTTTCAGTCGAAAACATACGCTCAGTTAAAAGATGTTGTGATTCAGGAATTATCATGTATGTTAAAAGATTTACAATGTCGGTATATTAGTGAACGTTCGAATGAAGGTAAATTAAATCATATATTGAACGTAGGTTCTCAAAAGGCACGTATGCAAGCTCAAATTACTTTTAAAAAAGTTAATGAATTAATGGGTTTTTATAAAGAAAGTTAATGAAATCGATATTTATACAATAGAATTAAAAATGATAATGTATGTGTTAATGTATAAATACTGATATTTTGATTGTAATGATTAATTATTAGAAATGTGTTTTGTATATAAGTTTATATAAAATTTAATATAAATGAATAGAGTTGATGATTTTTATTGATGAATAAGGTTTTAATCATAGATAATTATGATTCTTTTACTTGGAATTTGTATCAATATTTTAGAAAAATGGGCGGAATTGTAGATGTTAAAAGACATGATTCTATTGATTTGATGGATTTTGATCATCTATCTCCTGATAGATTAGTAATTTCTCCTGGACCTGGTACTACAAGCAATTCAGGTATTTCGTTTAAAGCAGTTAATTATTTTGGTAATCGAATTCCGATTTTTGGGGTATGTTTAGGACATCAGGTTATTGCTCAATTTTTTGGTGCTAAATTAACATATGCTCAGATAGTAATGCATGGTAAGTCGTCTATAATTTATCATAATGATTGTGGAGTGTTTACTGGATTAGTACAATCTTTTCGTGTAATTCGATATCACTCCTGGGTAGTTGATATTAATACAATTCCTATATGTTTAGAAGTGACTGCTTGGAGTACATATGTTGATGGAAAACGAGAAATTATGGGTATTCGTCATCGTAATTTATTAATAGAAGGAGTACAATTTCATCCTGAAAGTATATTGACTGAATATGGTTATCAGATTTTACAAAATTTTATGGATTATTAAATGAATTTGTAATATAAGTTTTTTGTGTTTTTAAAGTGGTTAAAGTAGTTTAGTATAATTAATATTTATTAATTAGATATATGGTCTTATGTAAAATCAGATGTAGAAATATTTTTAATATTTCATTTAATTTTACTTAATATTAGAATAAATTTATATATTATATATAATATATGATTTTATGGATATTAGTCTGGATAGTAATGTTTATTATTTGATGGTTAAATGAACGTATTGGTTATATTATATTTAGTTAATTTTGAATAATATAATGTTTATGAATGTATATAATATATATAAAAGATGTATAAGAAAGCATGTGTATTATTAAAATTGTATTATAATTTTATCAAGAATTTTTACTAAATTATTAATAGGAAAAATGAATGCGGTCGTTGTTTATTAAGTTTGTTTTGTTTATATCTATTGTTTCTATTGCTTTAACTGGTGTTATTTGTTAGTTTATATGAGTATAATTGATATTAGTGTTTTACAAAATTGAATTAACGTATCATTGTATTTAATAATGATAAGCAATGAATATGTGATTAAATTCAAATGATTTTGATTATATGTTACTGTATAGTGTGGGTTTTATGTAATTTATTGAATGTTAAGTGTGTGGTATTTAGGGTATGTTTGATATAAAACTATATGGTTTTTAATTGAGGATATTTGATGTTTAATAATGGAATTGATTAAAATAATTGTATGGTTGTTGAATAATAAAAAATTAGAGGTTAGCTTATTTAAGATGGTTACGATTAATCAATTAGTTGGAAATGCTCGTTCTATACGGGTAGTAAAGAGTAGCGTTCCAGCTTTGGAGTCTTGTCCTCAAAAGAGAGGTGTATGCATTCGGGTATATACTACTACTCCGAAAAAACCGAATTCTGCTCTTAGAAAAGTATGTCGAGTACGTTTAACCAATGGATTGGAAGTTACGTGTTATATTGGAGGTGAAGGACATAATCTTCAAGAACATGCTTCTATTTTAATTAGAGGAGGAAGAGTAAAGGATTTACCTGGTGTTCGGTATCATGTTGTTCGAGGAGCTTTGGATTGTTCGGGAGTAAAAGATCGTAAAAATGGTCGATCTAAATATGGCACAAAAAAATTAAAGTCTTGATTCATACTATTGGATTCATTGTAGTAGAATGTATAAGTGTATTATGTGTACGGTATAGTACATAATATGTTAGATTCAATTTATTTCGATTTTTTGAATGCAGTATTTTAATATAAAGTATGTTAAGTTAATAAGGAATTATGGTTTATGTCTCGTCGTCGTGTTACTGTGAAACGAGTTATTCTTGCAGATCCAAGATTTAAGTCAGATCTTTTATCTAAATTTATTAATATATTGATGTTTAATGGGAAGAAATCTGTAGCGGAATCAATTATTTATTCTGCATTAGATATGGTATTAGATCGATCTAGCAAGGATAGTTGTATGGAATTGTTTGAAGAGGCTTTGGATAATGTTCGGCCTGTGGTGGAAGTAAAATCGAGGAGGGTTGGTGGATCTACATATCAGGTTCCAGTTGAAGTTAGGTTAGTTCGTAGAAATACTTTGGCCATGAGATGGATAATTGAATCAGCTCGAAAACGGAATGATAAATCTATGGAGATGCGTTTAGCAAATGAACTTTTTGATGCTTCGGAAGGAAAGGGAAATGCAGTTAAAAAACGAGAGGAAGTGCATCGATTAGCAGAATCTAATAAAGCATTTGCTCATTATAGGTGGTAATTTTTTTTATAAACATAAATTTGGTATAGTATAAGTGTATATTTTTGAATGATTTTTTTATAATAAAAGAAGTATATATTATTTATTGAGATAAATTGAGGATATAAATGGTTATTAGAATAACCCCAATTGCGTATTATCGTAATATTGGTATAAGTGCTCATATAGATGCTGGAAAAACTACTACGACTGAGCGTATTTTATTTTATACTGGAGTAAATCATAAGATTGGAGAAGTTCATACTGGATCTGCTACTATGGATTGGATGGAACAAGAGCAAGAACGTGGTATAACGATTACTTCGGCGGCTACTACATGTTTTTGGTCAGGTATGGCTAAACAATTTCCTGTTCATCGTATAAATATTATTGATACTCCTGGTCATGTAGATTTTACTATTGAAGTAGAACGTTCGATGCGAGTGTTAGATGGAGTAGTTATGGTATATTGTGGTGTAGGGGGAGTACAACCTCAATCGGAAACGGTATGGCGTCAGGCTAATAAATATAAAGTACCACGTATTGCATTTGTTAATAAAATGGATCGTATGGGTGCAAATTATTTACATGTTGTAGAAGAATTAAAAACTAAGTTATTTGCTAATCCTGTTCCTATACAATTAGCTATAGGATCTGAAAATAAATTTACTGGGGTAGTAGATTTAATAAAAATGAAGGCAATTAATTGGAATGATTCTGATCAAGGAGTTACTTTTTTTTATGAAGATATACCTAATGATTTAATTGAATTGTCTAATTTTTGGCGTAATCATTTGGTAGAATCTGCTGTTGAAGAATCCGAAGAATTATTAGATAAATATTTATCTAATAGTACTCAATTAACAGAATATGATATAAAACAAGCTTTGAGGAAAAGAGTTTTAAAAAATGAAATCTTGTTAGTGACTTGTGGTTCGGCTTTTAAGAATAAAGGGGTACAATCGATGTTAGATGCAGTAGTAGAATATTTACCGTCTCCTACTGATCTTGTATCTGTTAAGGGAATATTAAAAAAGGATGGGTGTGCTTTAGAGGAACGTTATGTTAAAGATAGTGAGCCTTTTTCAGCATTAGCATTTAAAGTTGCTACTGACCCTTTTGTTGGGAATTTGACATTTTTTAGGGTGTATTCAGGTGTAGTTAATTCTGGAGATAGTATTTTTAATTCTGTCAAGGAAAAACGTGAACGATTTGGAAGAATTGTTCAAATGCATGCTAATAAAAGAGAAGAAATTAAGTCGGTTTACGCAGGGGATATTGCTGCAGCTATTGGTTTAAAGGATGTATCTACAGGGGATACGTTATGTGATTGTAATCATCCAATTATTTTAGAAAGTATGGAATTTCCAGATCCAGTAATTTCTGTTATGGTTGAAGCAAAAACTAAATTAGATCAGGAAAAGATGGGATTGGCGTTAAGTCGTTTGTCTCAGGAAGACCCTTCTTTTCGTGTTTGGATAGATCAAGATTCTGGACAAACTATTATTGCAGGGATGGGAGAATTACATTTAGAAATTTTAGTAGAACGTATGAGAAGGGAATTTAGTATAGAAGCGAATGTAGGAAAACCTCAAGTTGCGTATCGAGAGACTATTCGATCAGTGATAAAACAAGAAGGTAAGTTTATTCGTCAATCTGGAGGAAGAGGTCAGTTTGGCCATGTATGGTTGCTTTTAGAACCTATGAATATTAATAATGAGAGTAGCAGTGATAGTTATAAATTTTTTAATAAAATTGTTGGGGGTGTGATTCCTAAAGAATATATACCTGCTGTAGATAAAGGAATTCAAGAACAAATAAGTAATGGTGTTTTAGCTGGATATCCAATTGTAGGAGTTTCTGTAACTATTTTCGATGGGTCTTATCATGAAGTTGATTCTTCTGAAATAGCGTTTAAGATAGCAGGATCTATAGCGTTTAAAGAAGGTTTTATGAGAGCAAATCCAGTGTTGTTAGAGCCTATAATGAAAGTAGAAATTGAGACTCCAGAAGAGTATATGGGAGATGTAATTGCGGATTTAAATCGGCGTCGAGGTATAATTAGTAATTTAGAAAATTCTATGAATATAGGAAGAATAATACATGCGAAGGTTCCGCTGTCTGAAATGTTTGGTTATGCAACTGCGTTGCGTTCACAAACACAAGGGCGGGCTTCACATTCTATGGAGTTTTTAAAATATAATGAGGTACCTAATAATATTGCACAATCAATTATAGAGTCTCGTAGAGTGAAATAGTAATATTTAAATGATAGAATATATGTTACGTATTTAAATATATTCTGTAATCAATATTGTATTAAAGTTTGGTATGAATAAAAAATTAAGGAGTTAGAAGTGTCTAAAGAAAAATTTCAGCGCATTAGGACTCATATTAATGTCGGTACTATTGGTCATGTAGATCATGGTAAAACTACGTTAACTGCTGCTATAACAACGGTGTTATCTAAGAAATATGGTGGATGTGCTCGAGCTTTTGATCAAATTGATAATGCTCCAGAAGAAAAGGCCCGAGGTATTACCATTAATACTTCTCATGTTGAGTATGATACTGAATTTAGACATTACGCACATGTTGATTGTCCAGGTCATGCTGATTATGTAAAGAATATGATTACTGGAGCTGCGCAGATGGATGGGGCTATTTTAGTTGTTGCTGCTACTGACGGGCCTATGCCTCAAACTCGAGAGCATATATTATTAGCGCGTCAAGTGGGAGTGCCTCATATTGTTGTATTTTTAAACAAATGTGATATGGTTGACGATTTGGAGTTATTGGAGTTAGTTGAGATGGAAGTTAGAGAATTGTTATCTCAATATGATTTTCCAGGGGATAGTGCTCCTATTATTCAAGGATCAGCTTTGAAGGCGTTAGAAGGTGATGAAAAATGGTCTAGTAAAGTATTAGAATTATCTAGTATATTAGATAATTATATTCCGGAACCTAAACGTTCTATAGATAAACCATTTTTATTACCTATAGAGGATGTGTTTTCTATTTCTGGAAGAGGAACGGTAGTAACAGGTCGAGTTGAAAGTGGAATTATTAAGGTTGGAGAGGAAGTAGAGATAGTTGGAATAAAAGACACAGTGAAAACTACGTGCACTGGGATTGAAATGTTTAGAAAATTGTTAGATGAAGGGCGGGCTGGTGAAAATGTAGGGGTATTATTAAGAGGGACTAAGAGAGATGAGGTAGAGAGAGGTCAGGTTTTATCTAAACCTGGATGTATTAAGCCTCATTCAAATTTTGAATCAGAGGTGTATATTTTAAATAAAGATGAAGGAGGTCGACATACTCCATTTTTTAAAGGATATCGGCCGCAATTTTATTTTCGCACGACTGATGTTACTGGTACTATTGAGTTACCCAAAGAAGTAGAAATGGTGATGCCAGGAGATAATATAAAAATGGTTGTGCATTTGATTTCTCCTATAGCAATGGATGATGGATTACGTTTTGCAATTAGAGAGGGTGGTCGTACTGTTGGTGCTGGTGTAGTATCTAGAGTTATTTCTTAAGGTATTGTGGGTTTGTAATAATATAATAGGTATATATTTATTTTTATTGTATAGGAAAGTATTGGGATTTTTTTTTAAAGAGTTATTATTTTTACGATTAGACATGTGCGATATGCAATTATTGAAATTATGATGTAGTTGTTGTGATTATGATATGAAGATGAAGGATGAAAATAAAAAAAATAGATTATTAGAAATTGTAAAATGGGTAGGGGTAGTTATATTACTAATATTGTCTATTATCGGTAATGAGGTGTTTCGCGGTTATGATATATATGTGAGAATGATGTTGATTTTTGTTATTATAATTGTGACAGTTTATATTGTATTTACTACTAAAATAGGAAAATGGATTATTGTGTTTGGAAAAGAGTCATGTATTGAATTGCAAAAGGTAGTGTGGCCAACATATCAGGAAAGTTTAAATACAACGTTGGTTATAGTTGCAGTGACAGTATTAATGTCTTTGTTAGTTTGGGGGTTGGATGCTGTTTTAGTGCATGTAATAGCATTTGGATTGAGGTTATAATATGTTAGATATTTTAAGGAAGCGTTGGTACGTTGTTCAAGCTTTTTCTGGATTTGAAAATCAGGTTGCTCGTGCTTTGAAAGAACATATTAAAATAAAAGATATGAGTTCTATGTTTGGGGATATAATGGTGCCTACAGAGGAAGTAGTGGAAATGCGTTCTGGACAACGTCGAAAAAGTGAGCGTAAATTTTTTCCGGGTTATGTGTTAGTACAAATGGTTATGAATAGTTCTAGTTGGCATTTAGTGAAAAATGTACCGAAGGTATTAGGTTTTGTAGGGGGAACTTGTGATAAGCCTGCTCCTATCGGAGATAAAGAAGTTGATGCTATTATATGTAAATTAAAGCAAATAGGTGATAAACCAAGACCAAAAACTCTTTTTGAGCCAGGAGAGTTGATTCGAGTTAGTGATGGGCCGTTTTCTGATTTTAATGCTGTAGTAGAGGAAGTAGATTATGAAAAAAATCGACTTAAGGTATCAGTATCTATATTTGGACGATCTACTCCTGTAGATTTAGATTTTGCTCAAGTTGAAAAGTCCTAGTTTTAGTTAATTTTTTGTATTGGAGTTGATATTTAATATCAATATTGTATTATCATGTAATTGATATTTTGTTATCTATTAGTTTTAGACAATTTTGGGATATTTGTATGATTGTTAAAAAAAAAGTTCAATCATGTATTAAATTACAAATTGAGGCTAGATCGGCTACTCCTAGTCCTCCTATTGGTCCTGCTTTAGGACAGCAAGGAATTAATATTATGAAGTTTTGTAAGGATTTTAATACTAGGACTGCGGATTTTGAAATGGGGTTGATTTTACCTGTGGTTATTACAGTATATGTTGATCGTTCTTTTTCGTTTGTAATTAAAACACCTACAGCTGTATTTTTGTTAAAAAAGGCAGCTGGAATTAAGTCAGGATCTGAAAAACCAAAATGTGTAAGTGTAGGAAAAGTATTGATTAGTCAAATTTATGAGATTGCAAAAATAAAATTAATTGATATGACGAGTTTAAATTTGGAATCGGCATCGAAATCTATTATGGGAACTGCTCGTTCTATAGGATTAGAAGTAGAGGATAATTTATGAATAGATTGAGTAAAAGAAAAAAAATATTAAACTGTATAGATAAGTCTGTGCAGTATAATATTGCAGATGGTTTGAGAATATTGCAAGAAACTGCAAGAGTTAAGTTTGTAGAAAATGTAGATGTTGCTGTTAATTTAGGAATTAATCCTCGTAGGTCTGATCAAAATGTACGAAATAGTGTTGTAATGCCTCATGGTCTTGGTAAAAAAATTAGGATTGCTGTTTTTACTCAAGGTGAATCTAATGTAGTATTAGCTAGGCGAGCTGGAGCTGATTTTGCGGGATTAGAGGATTTATGTCAATTGATAAAAACAAAAGGGTGTACTGGATTTGATGTATTTATTGCATCTCCTGATGTGATGAATATAGTTAGCCAATTAGGACCTATTTTAGGTCCTAAAGGTTTAATGCCTAACCCTAAAATGAGTACTGTAACTCAGAATTTGACTGATACAATTAGAAATTTTAAATTAGGTCAAGTACGATATAAAAATGATAAGAATGGTATTATTCATGCCGTTATTGGGAAAATAAATTTTAATATTTCATGTTTACAAGAGAATTTGGAAGCATTAGTTTTTTCTATATATCAAGTAAAACCAACGCAATTTAAGGGTATATATATAAAAAAAATATATATTTCTACTACTATGGGTAGATCTATATTAATAGATAAGAGTAGCCTCAATGTACTTATACATTAAGTAGTAATGAATGGATTGTTTAATTTGGTAATTTTTTTATTATTTTTATTTTTTTGATGGTATCGGGAATATATATCGACTATGGGGAATATATTTTGTATTTGCAGTATACTGATGTAATAAATGTTGTATATTTGATTTATATTATGTAATAATGATTTTGGTTTTATTGTTGTAATATAAGGATTGTTCTGATAATTAGAATATATTGTTAAGTATATGTAGATACTTGTTTTTTAGTAATGGCGAGAAGAACAAAATTATTTTGTTATGGTATTACTGGTGATAAACTTTAATTGGTATATAGGTATGAATCAATGGTTTTAAGTATTAAAAAAAAAGAGCAGATCGTTTGTAAGATCCAGGAGGTTTTTAAGATTTCTTCATCTGCGGTAATTGCTTCTTTGAGTAATATAACGTCAAATTCGATGAATCAATTGCGAAAAGAATCTCGAGATTGTGGAGTATATATTAAAGTTATTCCAAATACGTTATTACGTAGAGCGTTGAAAAATTCATTATATGAGTGTTTATCAAATTTTTGTATTGGACAGAACATTATAGCTTTTTCTATTAACAATCCTAGTGATGCTGCCCGAGTATTAGTAAATTTTTCTAAAAATAATGAATATTTTAAAATAGCAGGTGCAGTTTGTGAAGGTAATTTTATAGATAAAGATCAAATAGATATGTTGTCTAGATTGCCTAATTATAATGAATCATTATTGCAATTGATATTGATTTTAAAGGTAATGAGTGTGGGAAAATTAATTAATGTATTGAAAATACTATCTAATCAGATAATTGAAGAATAATTTCATATGAATATAAATCAATATTAGTAAATAACAGTGTTTATTTACAATTTAGTTTTTATTTTAATTTTGTGTTGTTTATTTAGGAAATTTTATGTCCCTTAAAAAAGAAGAAGTTTTGGATGCTATTTCAGAAATGTCTGTAATGGATATAATGCAATTGATTTCTATGATAGAAAAGAAGTTTGGAGTATCTGCTGCTAGTTCACATATTTCTTCGGTTGAAAATGTGGTAACAGAATCAGAATCAACTCAGGTGGAACAAACCGAGTTTACAGTTATTTTAAGTTCTATTGGAGGTAATAAAATTCCTGTTATTAAAGCAGTACGGAGTATTACTGGATTAGGTTTAAAGGAAGCTAAGGATCTTGTGGAATCGGCACCAGTTACATTAAAGGAATCAGTTAGTAAAGATGATGCAGATAATTTGAAGAAAACTCTAGAATCAGTAGGAGCATCTGTGGAAATTAAATAAAAGGAGATAGAGTCACAGGATATTTCTTGATATATTATTAGATAGATGTATATGTGGTATAGAATTTTATTGTTAAGTTAGGGGGATCTTAAATTAATCGTTAGCTGATAATGATGCTGTATTGGTATTTGATAGAGTAATTAGTATTTATTTTAAATTTTGATTATTTTGTAATAATAGTTGATCTTTAATTATTGAGGCAATGTATGGTGTTTTCTTATACTGAAAAAAAACGTATCCGGAAAGATTTTGGGAAACGACCTCAAGTTTTAGATATTCCATATCTTCTTTCTATTCAATTAGGTTCTTTTCAGAAATTTGTTAAAAAAGATCCAGAGGGTCAGAATGGTTTAGAATCAGCGTTTAGGTCAGTTTTTCCTATCAAAAGTTATAATGGAAATGCAGAGTTACGATATCTTGATTATAAATTAGGAGAACCAGTATTTGATGTAAAAGAATGTCAGATTCGTGGAATGACGTTTGCTGCTCCGTTAAGAGTGCAGTTATGTTTAGTAATTTATGAAAGGGATGGATCTGCGTATAACACAATAAAAAGAACTCAGCAACAAGAAGTGTATATGGGAGAGATTCCATTAATGACTGATAATGGAACTTTTATTATTAATGGAATTGAACGAGTTGTTGTATCTCAATTGCATAGAAGTCCGGGTGTATTTTTTGATAGTGATAAAGGGAAAACACATTCATCTGGAAAGATATTATATACTGCCCGTATTATTCCATATAGAGGATCTTGGTTAGATTTTGAGTTTGATTTGAAAGATAATTTATTTGTTAGAATTGATCGTCGTCGAAAGTTACCTGTAACAGTGTTATTAAGAGCATTAGATTATACTAATGATCAGATTTTAAATACTTTTTTTAATACGGTAGTTTATGAATTTAAAGATGATTTACTTTTTATGAATTTAGTTCCTGAAAGATTGCGGGGTGAAACGGTATCTTTTGATATAAAAGCAAATGATATTATATACGTAGAAAGAGGTCGTCGTATTACAAGTAAACATATTAATAAATTAAAGGCTGATAATATTATAAAAGTTGAAGTTCCATTAAATTATTTAATGGGTAAAGTGATTATTAAGGATTATTTAGATATAAAAAATGGGGAACTGATTGTTGCTGCTAATACAGAAATTTCTATGGATATATTACATAATTTGGTGAAATCAGGTTTTAATATTATTGAAACTTTGTTTAGTAATGATTTAGATTATGGAAATTATATTTCTGAAACTTTACGTATTGATTCTACTGTAACTAGATTTGATGCATTAGTGGAGATTTATCGTGTTATGCGTCCAGGAGAGCCTCCCACTAAAGAAGCTGCTGAGTATTTATTTGAAAGTTTATTTTTTTTAGAAGAGCGTTATGATTTATCTGATGTAGGAAGAATGAAGTTTAATCGTTCATTGCAACGTGACGATATTTCTGGGAGTGGAGTGTTAACAAAGAATGATATTATCGATGTAATAAAAAAATTGATTGATATTAGAAATGGGAAAGGGGATGTTGATGATATTGATCATTTAGGGAATAGACGTATTCGATCTGTAGGAGAGATGGCAGAGAATCAGTTTCGAATTGGATTAGTTAGAGTAGAAAGAGCGGTCAAGGAACGTTTGTCCTTAGGAGATTTAGATGTATTAACACCACAGGATTTAATTAATGCTAAACCTATTTCTGCGGCTGTAAGGGAATTTTTTAATTCTAGTCAATTGTCACAATTTATGGATCAAAACAATCCGTTATCAGAAATTACTCATAAACGTCGTATTTCAGCATTGGGGCCGGGAGGATTAACTCGGGAACGAGCAGGATTTGAGGTTCGTGATGTACATCCTACTCATTACGGAAGAGTTTGTCCTATTGAGACTCCAGAGGGTCCAAATATAGGATTAATTAATTCGTTATCTGTATATGCTCGTACGAATAAGTATGGGTTTTTAGAAACTCCTTATCGTAGGGTTTGTGATGGAAAGGTTAGTAATGATATTCATTATTTATCAGCTATTGAAGAGGGTGATTTTATCATAGCTCAAGCAAATACTAATTTAAATAAAGACGGTCAATTTATTGATGATTTAATAACGTGTAGAAATAAAGGGGAATCTGGATTGTTTAGAAAAGATCAGATCGATTATATGGATGTTTCTACTCAACAAATAGTTTCAGTTGCTGCTTCATTAATTCCTTTTCTTGAACATGATGATGCAAATCGTGCTTTGATGGGGGCGAATATGCAGAGACAAGCAGTACCTGTGATACGTAGTGAAAAACCTTTAGTGGGTACTGGTATGGAACGTTCGGTAGCAGTTGATTCCGGAGTTACTGTAGTAGCAAAACGAGGAGGTATGGTTAAGTATGTAGATGCATCGCGTATCGTAATACATGTTAATGTCAATGAAATAAGTGTTGAAGAAGCTGGTATTGATATTTATAATTTGAAAAAATATGTTAGATCGAATCAAAATACTTGTATTAATCAGAGACCTTGCGTTGAATTAGGTGAATTAATTAAAAAAGGTGATGTTATAGCAGATGGGCCTTCTACTGATTTAGGGGAATTAGCGTTAGGTCAAAATATGAGAATAGCTTTTATGCCTTGGAATGGATATAATTTTGAAGATTCAATGTTAGTTTCAGAACGAGTAGTACAAGAAGATAGATTTACTAGTATACATATTCAAGAGTTATCTTGTATTTCTCGAGATACTAAATTGGGTCCTGAAGAAATTACATCGGATATTCCAAATATTGGAGAGACAGCGTTATCTAAGTTAGATGAGGTTGGAGTAGTATATATTGGAGCAGAGGTAGTAGGAGGAGATATTTTGGTCGGAAAAATCACGCCTAAAGGAGAAACTCAGTTAACGCCAGAGGAAAAGCTATTACGAGCTATTTTTGGAGAGAAAGCATCTGATGTGAAAGATTCATCGCTTCGCGTGCCTAATGGAATTTGCGGAACTGTAATTGATGTACAAATATTTACTCGGGATGGGATAAAAAAAGATAAACGTGCTTTAAATATTGAATTAACAAAATTAAATCAAATAAAAAAAGATTTAGGGGAAGAATTAAAAATATTTGAATCAGCTTTATTTGATCGAGTTTATGCTTTGTTGATATCTAGTGGTGTTAAAAAAGAAAGTTTATTAGACATGAATCGTTGTGCTTGGTTGAATTTAAAGTTGAAAGATATCACTAAACAGAATCAATTATTACAGTTATCTCATCAATATTTAGATTTAAAGCGTATATTTGAAGAAAAAATTTCTATTCAATATCAGAAGATCACTCAAGGGGATGAATTAGCTCCTGGTATATTAAAAGTTGTCAAAGTATATTTGGCTGTTAAACGTCAAATACAACCTGGGGATAAAATGGCGGGTCGTCATGGTAATAAAGGAGTGATTTCAAAAATCAATCCAGTGGAAGATATGCCATATGATGAATATGGAGTGCCTGTTGATATAGTATTAAATCCTTTGGGTGTGCCTTCTCGTATGAATATTGGTCAAATTTTAGAAACTCATCTTGGTATGGCAGCGAAAGGTATTGGAGATCAGATTAATTTGATGTTACAACAACATCAAGAAATTAATAAGTTAAGAAAATTTATCCAAAAAGCTTATAAATTAGGAGTAGGGGTTAGACAAAATATTGATCTTAATACATTTTCAGATTTAGAAGTATTGAGATTAGCTAAAAATTTGAAATCAGGAATGCCGATTGCTACCCCGGTTTTTGATGGAGCTACAGAACAGGAAATAAAAGAGTTGTTACAATTATCAGGATTGCCTACTTCTGGTCAAATTACTTTGTTTGATGGATGTACAGGAGAGGTATTTGAAAGAAAAGTTACTGTAGGTTATATGTATATGTTGAAATTAAATCATTTAGTAGATGATAAAATGCATGCACGTTCAACAGGGTCTTATAGTTTGGTAACACAGCAACCATTAGGAGGTAAGGCACAGTTTGGAGGTCAACGTTTTGGAGAAATGGAGGTGTGGGCCTTAGAAGCATATGGTGCATCATATACTTTGCAGGAAATGTTGACTGTAAAATCAGATGATGTTAATGGTCGAACAAAAATGTATAAGAATATTATCGATGGTAATCATATGATGGAGCCTGGAATGCCTGAGTCTTTTAATGTCTTATTAAAGGAAATTCGTTCTTTAGCAATTAATATTGAGTTAGATGATTGAGTATATAATCAGTAGTATTATTGTGATTATTTTTGAATATATTGATTTATCTTAAATAAGACTGGATTTTCAGTGATGTATTTTTTGTATTATTATTTTGAATAAGGGTTTGGTGTGAAAGATTTATTTAAGTTTTTTAAGACACATAGTAATGGGAAAATAGAGGAATTTAATACAATTAAAATTCAGCTTGCTTCACCGGATATGATTAGGTCGTGGTCTTTTGGGGAAGTAAAGAAGCCAGAAACTATTAATTATCGAACTTTTAAGCCAGAACGGGATGGTTTGTTTTGTTCTCGTATTTTTGGGCCCATTAAGGATTATGAATGTTTATGTGGTAAATATAAACGTTTAAAGCATCGAGGAGTGGTGTGTGAAAAGTGTGGAGTAGAAGTTACTCAAAGCAAAGTGCGTAGAGAACGTATGGGACATATAGAATTAGCTTCTCCTACTGCGCATATTTGGTTTTTAAAATCCTTACCTTCTCGTATTGGGTTGTTGTTAGATATGCCATTACGTGATATTGAACGGGTATTATATTTTGAATCGTATGTAGTAGTAGAAGGAGGTATGACTAGCCTTGAATGTCGTCAAATTTTAACTGAAGAGGAGTATTTAGATGCTTTAGAAGAATTTGGCGATGAATTTGAAGCAAAAATGGGAGCTGAAGCTATTCAGATTTTGTTAAAAAATATGGATTTGAAAAATGAATGTGAATGTTTACGAGCTTTTTTAGAAGATAGCCATTCTGAAACTAAACGTAAGAAAGTGTCAAAACGTATAAAATTAATTGAGTCTTTTATATTGTCTAATAATAAACCGGAATGGATGATTTTGAATGTTTTACCAGTTTTACCACCAGATTTAAGGCCGTTGGTTCCATTGGATGGAGGTCGTTTTGCTACTTCTGATTTGAATGATTTGTATCGTCGAGTTATTAATCGTAATAATAGATTAAAACGGTTGCTGGATTTATCTGCTCCTGAGATAATAGTGCGTAATGAAAAAAGAATGTTACAGGAAGCTGTAGATGCTTTATTAGATAATGGACGGAGAGGACGAGCAATAACTGGAGCTAATAAACGTCCTTTAAAATCTTTGGCAGATATGATTAAAGGAAAACAGGGTAGATTTCGTCAAAACTTATTAGGAAAACGTGTCGATTATTCTGGTAGATCAGTTATTACTGTTGGTCCTTATTTAAAATTGCATCAATGTGGTTTACCAAAAAAAATGGCTTTGGAATTATTTAAACCGTTTATTTATGGTCAGTTAGAATTAAAGGGATTAGCTAGTACTATTAAAGCTGCAAAAAAAATGGTTGATCGAGAGGAATCAGTGGTGTGGGATATTCTTGAGGATGTAATTAAAGAACATCCTGTTATGTTAAATAGAGCTCCGACATTACATAGATTAGGTATTCAGGCATTTGAGCCTATTTTAATAGAAGGAAAAGCTATTCAATTACATCCGTTGGTGTGTGCAGCATATAATGCTGATTTTGATGGTGATCAAATGGCTGTTCATGTGCCATTAACTCTAGAAGCTCAATTAGAAGCGCGAGCTTTGATGATGTCGACTAATAATATTTTGTCTCCAGCTAATGGAGAACCAATTATTGTTCCATCTCAGGATGTGGTGTTAGGATTATATTATATGACTAGAGATCGAATTAATTCTAAAGGAGAAGGAATGGTATTATCTAACCCAAAAGAGGCAGAGCGATTATATCGTTTGGGTATAGCAGAATTACATGCTAGAGTTAAAGTTCGTATTACTGAATACAAGTTAGATAATCATGGAAGATGGGTAGATAAAATAAATTTTGTAAATAGCACGATAGGTCGTGCTATTTTTTGGATGATTGTTCCTAAAGGGTTATCTTTTGATTTAGTCAATAAAGTATTAGGAAAAAAATCTATTTCTATGATGCTGAATCATTGTTATCGTGTGTTAGGATTACAGTCTACTGTAATGTTTGCTGATCAAATTATGTATACTGGTTTTACATATGCTGCTAGGTCTGGAGCATCTGTAGGTATTGATGATATGATCATTCCCACAAAAAAAGTTGATATTATTGATGCGGCAGAATCTGAAGTAGCAGAGATTCAAGAGCAGTTTCAGACTGGATTAGTTACTGCAGGTGAGCGTTATAATAAGGTGATTGATATTTGGGCGTCAGCTAATGAACGAGTTTCAAAGGCAATGATGGATAATTTAGCTACTGAAACAGTGATAAATAGTCATGGTTTATTAGAGACACAGGCATCATTTAATAATATTTTTATGATGGCAGATTCTGGAGCTCGGGGGTCAGCAGCTCAAATTCGTCAACTTGCAGGTATGCGGGGTTTGATGGCTAAACCAGATGGATCTATTATTGAAACTCCTATTACTGCGAATTTTCGTGAAGGATTAAATGTATTGCAATATTTTATTTCTACACATGGAGCTCGAAAAGGATTAGCGGATACTGCGTTAAAAACTGCAAATTCTGGTTATTTAACTCGTCGTTTGGTGGATGTTGCTCAAGATTTAGTAATTACTCAAGATGATTGTAACACTTTTGCTGGTATTGTTATGAGTGCAATTATTGAAGGTGGAGATGTAAAAGAATCGTTAAGAGAGCGTGTTTTAGGTCGAGTGTTAGCAGAAGATATTTTAAAATCTAGTAATGATAGTGATGTTAGTAACAGTGAAGTCTTGATTAAACGTAATATTTTGTTGGATGAATTTTATTGTGATATTTTAGATGAATATTTAATTGATGTTGTTAAGGTACGATCGGTTGTAACATGTGATACTGATTTTGGTGTGTGTGCTAAGTGTTATGGGAGGGATTTGGCTCGAGGAAAATTAGTAAATAAAGGAGAGGCTATTGGAGTGATCGCTGCTCAATCGATAGGAGAGCCTGGTACTCAATTGACTATGCGGACTTTTCATATAGGTGGGGCTGCTTCTAGAGTTGCATCTGAGTCTAGTATTCAAATAAAAAATCAAGGTATTGTTCGATTGAAAAATGTTAAAGCTGTAATCAATGGTCAAGGTAAATTGGTAATTACTTCTCGTCATGCTGAATTAAAAATTGTTGATCAATTTGATCGAGCTAAAGAAAGTTATAAGATTCCTTATGGTTCTATAGTAATGAAAAAGGATGGAGAATTAGCGGTAAGCGGAGAAATAGTAGCTTATTGGGATCCACATACTATGCCGGTTATTGCAGAGGTAAGTGGTTTTGTGAAGTTTATTGATATGGTAGATGGTCAAAGTGTTATTCATCAAACTGATGATTTGACTGGATTGACTTCTATTGTTGTATTAGATACATCAGAACGGGTAAGTAGTGCTAAGGATTTGCGACCAACTCTAAAAATAATAGATGTTAATGGTTATGATATTTTTATACCCGGAACTGATATTTCAGCTCAGTATTTTTTACCTGGTAAAAGTGTGATTCAACTTGTTGATGGATCTAGGATTATTTCTGGGGATGTATTAGCTAGATTACCTCATGAAACTAGCGGAACAAAAGATATTACAGGAGGATTACCACGTGTTGCGGATCTTTTTGAAGCTCGTCGTCCGAAGGAAGCTGCTATTTTAGCAGAAATTAGTGGAGTTATTTCTTTTGGTAAAGAAACAAAAGGGAAGCGTCGTTTAATGATTTGTTCTACAGATGAGAATGGAGGAGAAAATATATATGAAGAGATGATTCCTAAATGGCGTCATCTTAATGTTTTTGAGGGTGAATATGTAGAACGAGGAGATGTTATTTCTGATGGACCAGAGTCTCCTCATGATATTTTGCGATTAAGAGGAGTACATGCTGTTACTAATTATATTGTTAATGAAGTACAGGAGGTATATCGTTTACAAGGAGTAAAAATTAATGATAAACATATAGAAGTAATAATTCGACAAATGTTGCGTAAGGCTATAGTTATTCGATCAGGTGATTCTGATTTTTTAGCTGGGGAACAAGTAGAGTATGCGCGTATTAAAATTGTTAATCAAACATTAGAAAGAGAAGGTAAAGTAAAGGTTAGTTTTGTACGTAATTTACTGGGTATTACTAAAGCATCATTAGCTACAGAGTCGTTTATTTCTGCAGCATCTTTTCAAGAAACGACTAGGGTTTTAACAGAGTCCTCTGTAGCTGGTAAAAAAGATGATTTAAGAGGTTTAAAGGAAAATGTAATTGTTGGTCGCTTAATTCCAGCTGGAACTGGTTATGCATATCATCAAAAACGTATTTTAAAACGTTATTCTGAGAGTTATAGTGATAGTAAATTAAAAGAAAATCTTATTGAAACTATTCCAGTGACAGCAGATGAAGCATCAGCTAATTTAACTGAGTTATTAAATGCAACTTGATTAATATATCTTTACATATAGGTTAAGATTATTGTTTTTTGATTTGATAAACCTTAAAGGTTGGTTTGTTTTTGAAAAAAAGTAATGGTTTGTATAAAATATGGTAAAATTATTATATTAATGACGAAAATGTCTGATTTTGGTGAAAATCATAGAAATCTTGTGTTGATTAGCTATTTTGATTATTTCTGGGTCTTGAATAGAACCGCCTGGTTGTATTATGCAACTAATACCCATGGAAGCAGCTTCTTTTATGCTATCTGGAAAAGGAAAAAAAGCGTCAGATGCCATTGATGATCCTGAAATGTGTACGGTATTTTGTAATCTTAAAGAAGTGGCAATTTTTACAGCAAGAATTCTATTCGTTTGTCCTGTTCCAATACCAGTGGTTTGTTGATCTTTTCCGCAAACAATGGCGTTAGATTTAACAAATTTTACTATTTTCCAGCAGAATAATGCATCTTGTGTTTCTTGTATAGTAGGTTGTTTATTGGTAACTACTTGAAAGGATTTTGTATGATCAATTGTGTGTGTATCATGTTCTTGAATCAATAAACCTTCTGGAATGCGTTTAAAGTCTATATTTGAAATTGATTTCAGAGTATTTTTATTCCACATACCGGATTGTAATACACGTATATTTTTTTTTTGAGATAAAATATTAAGGCAATCTTGATGAACATACGGAGCAATTATTGCTTCTACAAAATTTTGGTTAATTATAGATTGTGCTAATTTTTTGTTATTTATCGGGTAATTGAAAGCGATAATACCTCCGAATGCAGATGTAGGATCAGCTTGATAAGCTTTATTATATGCAGTGAAAATATTATCTGCTGTTGCTACTCCACAAGGATTTGAATGTTTTACAATTACACAAGTGGGTTGATCAAACATTTTTACACATTCTAAGGCAGTATCCATATCAATAATATTGTTATAAGATAATGTTTTTCCTTGTAATTGTTGAGAGGTAGCTACAGATCCATTTTCTGTAGGAGCGTTTGTTTCTGTATATAATACAGAGTATTGGTGTGGATTTTCTCCATAACGCATTGTTTGTTTTTTTTTAAAAGTTAAATTTACGCATTGTATATGTTCAGGTAATTGGGAATGATTAAATGGTTGTATTCTTTTTTGGATAGTATGATGAGGTTTATTAGGCTGTAATTTTAGTTGATGTTGAAAATAATCTGAGATCATGGTGTCATATTGTTTGATATATTTGAATGCTTTTGCGGCTAAATTTAATCGAGTATTTAAACTAATAGATCCATGAAGTGTGTTTATTTCGTTTAAAATATTATCGTAATCATTGTTATCAACAATGATTACGGTGTTTTTGTAATTCTTTGCGGCAGCTCTGACCATATTAGGTCCTCCAATATCAATATATTCTAATATTTTTTCGGAATCGTGTTGTTTGTTTTGTAGAATTAAATGAAAGGGATAAAAATTAACTATAACCATATCAATAGGTTGAATTCCGTATTTGTGTATTATAGATTCATCTAAATTTTTTCTGCTTAAAATTCCAGCGCATATTTTATGATGTAAAGTTTTAACTTGTCCATTCATAATTTCTGGAAAATTAGTATAGTCAGAGATTTTGTTTACTGTTAATCCAGCGTTAGTTAATATTAACGCTGTTCCTTCAGTTGATAGTAATTTTATGCCAAGATGAGAGAGTGATTTTGAAAAATGTAATAGATTAGATTTATCAAATACACTAATTAGTGCTTGACGAATAGATAATGATGATGACATAATTGCGTGTTCTCACAGTGTGTTATAATTGATAACAATATAGATTAATATTTTATAATAAAGTGAAATAGATTGGTAGTTATGTATAAATAAATTTATGGAAATTATATAAATACTATTGACATGGAGAGTGGTTGTATGTTAATACTATAAATGTGGTTTTGTATTTTAGGATTATGAGGTATTTAGAATAAATAGATCTTATATATTTATAAGAGAAGAGTGATTGAGCGATTTATGTGGAAATTGAAAGCATAATTAGTAGGTATGGAATTATGTAGTGAATAAGGTATATTTATATTTTAATGTAGAAGGTATACATGGTATAGATAGGATCTTATAGGGAATTAAAATTGAAGAGTTTGATCATGGCTCAGATTGAACGCTGACGGTAAGCTTAACACATGCAAGTCGAGCGGCAAACAGGAAATAATACCTTTTAGGTTTTGTTTTGTCTGGCAAGCGGCAAACGGGTGAGTAAAGTCTGGGGATCTGCCCAAGGGAGGGGGATAACTATTGGAAACGATAGCTAATACCGCATGAAATCGATGAGATTAAAGTAGGGGACTTGTATATAATGTTTTATTTATTATATGTAGGCCTTATGCCATTGGATGAACCCAGATAGGATTAGCTAGTAGGTAAGGTAACGGCTTACCTAGGCAACGATCCTTAGCTGGTCTGAGAGGACGATCAGCCACACTGGAACTGAGATACGGTCCAGACTCCTACGGGAGGCAGCAGTGGGGAATATTGCACAATGGGGGAAACCCTGATGCAGCTATACCGTGTGTGTGAAGAAGGCCTTCGGGTTGTAAAGCACTTTCAATGGGGAAGAATTTAAGGTTGCTAATATCAATTTTAATTGACGTTACCCATATAAGAAGCACCGGCTAACTCCGTGCCAGCAGCCGCGGTAATACGGAGGGTGCAAGCGTTAATCGGAATTACTGGGCGTAAAGAGTTCGTAGGCGGTTTATTAAGTCAGATGTGAAATCCCTGAGCTTAACTTAGGAACTGCATTTGAAACTGATAAGCTAGAGTTTCGTAGAGGGAGGTAGAATTCCAGGTGTAGCGGTGAAATGCGTAGAGATCTGGAGGAATACCGGTGGCGAAGGCGGCCTCCTGGACGAAAACTGACGCTCAGGTACGAAAGCATGGGGAGCAAACAGGATTAGATACCCTGGTAGTCCATGCCGTAAACGATGTCGATTTGAAGGTTGTGACCATTGAGTTGTGGCTTTCGGAGCTAACGCGTTAAATCGACCGCCTGGGGAGTACGACCGCAAGGTTAAAACTCAAATGAATTGACGGGGGCCCGCACAAGCGGTGGAGCATGTGGTTTAATTCGATGCAACACGAAGAACCTTACCTACTCTTGACATCCAAAGAACTGTGTAGAGATATGCAGGTGCCTTCGGGAACTTTGAGACAGGTGCTGCATGGCTGTCGTCAGCTCGTGTTGTGAAATGTTGGGTTAAGTCCCGCAACGAGCGCAACCCTTATCCTTTGTTGCCAACGAGTTAAGTCGGGAACTCAAAGGAGACTGCCGGTGATAAACCGGAGGAAGGTGAGGATGACGTCAAGTCATCATGGCCCTTATGAGTAGGGCTACAAACGTGCTACAATGGCGTATACAAAGAGAAGCGACCTTGCGAAAGTTAGCAAATCTCATAAAGTACGTCTTAGTCCGGATTGGAGTCTGCAACTCGACTCCATGAAGTCGGAATCGCTAGTAATCGTGAATCAGAATGTCACGGTGAATACGTTCCCGGGCCTTGTACACACCGCCCGTCACACCATGGGAGTGGGTTGCAAAAGAAGTGAGTAGTTTAACCTTGAAAAAGGAGGGCGCTTACCACTTTGTGATTCATGACTGGGGTGAAGTCGTAACAAGGTAACCGTAGGGGAACCTGCGGTTGGATCACCTCCTTACTTTTATAAAATATGTAAGTAAAGTATCCACATGAATTGCTTTGTTTTTGATTGAATTTATGGTATTGGTTTATTTTAGTTTTTATTGAGTTCATTAGATCTAGGAATGATAAGTAGGGTCCCCTTCGTCTAGAGGTTAGGACACTGCCCTTTCACGGCGGCAACAGGGGTTCGAAACCCCTAGGGGACATGTAGGGTAAAAGATAATAAAGTTTGTGTTGTTCTTTAACAATATAGGTGATGGTTTAATATCAAGTAAAGTGCTTGGTATTGATGTGTTTAATATTATTTAATAATAATATTAAGGCGATTTTTTTTATGAATAAATTTGTGTTTATATATTATATAGAGATCTGAGGATTGCGAAGTTAAGTGATGTAAGCGTATACGGTGGATGCCTTGGCAGTCAAAGGCGATGAAGGACGTGCTAATCTGCGAAAAGTATCGGTGAGCTGATTTGAAGCGTTATTAACCGGTGATGTCCGAATGGGGAAACCTAGTGCAATTTAAATTGTGCATTATTATTTAGTGAATTTATAGCTAAATGAAGCAAACCAGAGGAACTGAAACATCTTAGTACTCTGAGGAAAAGAAATCAATTGAGATTCTCGTAGTAGTGGCGAGCGAACCGGGATAAGCCCAGTAGCAAAATATTATAATTAGTATATTAAGAGAATAATTTGGAAAAATTAGCAATATAGGGTGATAGCCCCGTATCTGAAAATATATTAGTTTGTAAGCTCGAAGAGTAGGACGGGACACGTGATATCTTGTCTGAACATAGGGGGACCATCCTCTAAGGCTAAATACTCTTGACTGACCGATAGTGAACTAGTACCGTGAGGGAAAGGCGAAAAGAACCCCGGTTAGGGGAGTGAAATAGAACCTGAAACCGTATACGTACAAGCAGTAGGAGCGAATACAGTGTGATTAGTTGTATAAATGTATAAATATTCGTGACTGCGTACCTTTTGTATAATGGGTCAGCGACTTATATTCTGTAGCAAGGTTAACTGATTAAGGGAGCCGTAGGGAAACCGAGTCTTAACTGGCGTTAAGTTGCAGGATATAGACCCGAAACCCGGTGATCTAACCATGAACAGGTTGAAGATTGGGTAATACTAATTGGAGGACCGAACCGACTAATGTTGAAAAATTAGCGGATGATTTGTGGTTAGGGGTGAAAGACCAATCAAACCGGGAGATAGCTGGTTCTCCTCGAAAGCTATTTAGGTAGCGCCTTGTAAATTCATCTTTGGGGGTAGAGCACTGTTTCGATTAGGGGTTCAAACCGAGCTACCAACTCGATGCAAACTACGAATACCAAAGAATGTTATTACTGGAGACACACAGCGGGTGCTAACATTCGTTGTGGAAAGGGAAACAACCCAGATCGCTAGCTAAGGTCCCTAAGTTATGATTAAGTGGGAAACGATGTGAGAAGGCATAAACAGCCAGGATGTTGGCTTAGAAGCAGCCATCATTTAAAGAAAGCGTAATAGCTCACTGGTCGAGTCGGCTTGCGCGGAAGATGTAACGGGGCTAAATCATACACCGAAGCTGCGACAATAGAACATTTACTATTTTTATTTTAATTAAATTAAAATTTATATTTATATAAAAATATAAATAAGTTGAAATAAAATGGGTGAAGTGTTTTGTTGGGTAGAGGAGCGTTCTGTAAGCCTGAGAAGATATATTGTGAGATATATTGGAGGTATCAGAAGTGCGAATGCTGACATAAGTAACGATAAAGCAGGTGAAAAACCTGCTCGCCGAAAAACTAAGGTTTCCTGTCCAACGTTAATCGGGGCAGGGTAAGTCGACCCCTAAGGTGAGGCCAAACGGCGTAGCTAATGGGAAACAGGTTAATATTCCTGTACTGGATGTAATTGCGATGGGGTAACGGAGAAAGCTAGGTTCGCCGAGGATCGGTAGTCTCGGTTTAAGCAAGTAGATGAGAAGATATAGGAAAATCCGATCTTCTTTACATTAAGATGTGATGACGAGCTGCTACGGTAGCGAAGGAATTGATGCTATGCTTCCAAGAAAAACCTCTAAGCTTCAGATTATATCCAATCGTACCGTAAACCGACACAGGTAGTTAGGTAGAGAATACTAAGGCGCTTGAGAGAACTCGGGTGAAGGAACTAGGCAAAATAGTGCCGTAACTTTGGGAGAAGGCACGCTAACATGTAAGTGAAGGGAGTACTTCTGGAGCTGAAGTTAGTCGAAGATACCAGCTGGCTGCAACTGTTTATTAAAAACACAGCACTGTGCAAACACGAAAGTGGAAGTATACAGTGTGACGCCTGCCCGGTGCCGGAAGGTTAATTGAGATGGTTATCTTTGCAAAAAGAGAAGCTTTTGATCGAAGCCTCGGTAAACGGCGGCCGTAACTATAACGGTCCTAAGGTAGCGAAATTCCTTGTCGGGTAAGTTCCGACCTGCACGAATGGCGTAATGATGGTCAGACTGTCTCCACCCGAGACTCAGTGAAATTGAATTCGCCGTGAAGATGCGGCGTACCCGCGGCAAGACGGAAAGACCCCGTGAACCTTTACTATAGCTTGATACTGAATGTTGGATTTTAATGTGTAGGATAGGTGGGAGGCTATGAAATAAAGACGCTAGTTTTTATGGAGCCGTCCTTGAAATACCACCCTTTGATGTTTAATATTCTAACTTTAGTCCGTTATCCGGATTAAGGACAGTGTCTGGTGGGTAGTTTGACTGGGGCGGTCTCCTCCTAAAGAGTAACGGAGGAGCACAAAGGTTAGCTAATTACGGTTGGAAATCGTAAGGTTAGTGCAAAGGCATAAGCTAGCTTAACTGCGAGAGTGACGATTCGAGCAGATGCGAAAGCAGGTCTTAGTGATCCGGTGGTCCTGTATGGAAAGGCCATCGCTCAACGGATAAAAGGTACTCCGGGGATAACAGGCTAATACCGCCCAAGAGTTCGTATCGACGGCGGTGTTTGGCACCTCGATGTCGGCTCATCACATCCTGGGGCTGCAGCAGGTCCCAAGGGTATGGCTGTTCGCCATTTAAAGTGGTACGCGAGCTGGGTTTAGAACGTCGTGAGACAGTTCGGTCCCTATCTGCCGTGGGCGTTGGAAGATTGAGAGGGGCTGCTCCTAGTACGAGAGGACCGGAGTGGACGTACCTATGGTGTTCGGGTTGTCATGCCAATGGCATTGCCCGGTAGCTATGTACGGAAAAGATAACCGCTGAAAGCATCTAAGCGGGAAACTTGCCTCAAGATGAGTCTTCCCTGAGGATTATTAATTACAATCCTCCTAAAGGGCCGTTAAAGACTATGACGTTGATAGGTCGGGTGTGTAAGCATTGTGAGATGTTTAGCTAACCGATACTAATGACCCGTGAGAACTTAACTTCGCAATACCTGAGATTTTTGTATCTTATAAGTAGAAAAATTAAATTTGATAAATTAATAAACCAACTCTTATAGGAGTTGGTTTATTAATTTATCAAATTTAATTTTTCTTATTCTTAAAATAAGTCGTTTAATTTTAACTGGGTATTCAGATATATTTTGTAAGGATGTATAATGAGTGATAATTTTTGTAAATACCCTGATTTGAGTTAATTCTTGATATTTTTGGTGTATTAATTCATGACATGGATCATGAATTAATAATGCATTTTCTAAATCTAATTTTAAGGATCTAGGATTTAAATTGCTTCCTGTAAGTAAGTTCCATTCATCATCTATCCAAATACCTTTAATATGATAGCCATGGTGATCTTTTTTCCATATACGTACAATTAATTGTTTATTATCAATATAGTTTTGTAATTTTTGTATAAATAAACGTAAGTTTATTTCATATAAATAAGGTAAAACATTGATTAATTTAAATGATTTATATTCTTGATATGGTGTGTAAAAATCGTTAGCTGTTTTATCTCCAACAATGATTTCTACAGTTTTTCCTTGTTGTAATAAAGAATATAAAACACGATTTAATGAATAAGGTATGTTGAAATAAGGTGTGCATAGTATCATGTTTTGTTTTACGGATGATATTAAATGATAAATAGTTTTGTTAAGAATACTATTTTTACCTAAACCAACTAATGGAATAATTGAGCATTCATTAAAATTTGCATTATTTTGATAAGTGTATGTGGTTCTTTTTAGAAATTTTCGAAATAATCTAATATTATTTTTGTTGTTTTTTTTGAGAAAAGATTTTTTATAATCTAAGTTATGTATTACTTTTGAGTTAATTAAATTTTTTTCGATGTAATTTAACATGATTGCAGATAGTTGTGCATTTTTAATAAAGTAATATCTATCATATCGGTATTTATCGTTTATATGTAGATATTCGTTATTTAAGTTAGCTCCACTATATAGTATAGTATCATCGATAATGAATCCTTTTAAATGTAAAACTCCTAATATTTCACTAAAATGAATTGGTAATCCAAATATAGATAATTCGATATTAGGGTTGTTTTGAATGATATTATTATACCAATGTATATTAGTATATTTTATTGATTCTCCGAATCTAGTTCGTTGGGCTCGATACCAATCTACGATAATATTAATTTTTATTGTAGGTCGATTTTTTTTTACTTCTAATATCGTGTCAAGTATTTTTTTTCCTCCTGGATCATTCTCTAAATATAATGTGACTAGGCAAATATGTTTATGAGCTTGTGAAATAGTATTTAATAAAACATAGTTAAATTCTTTTGGGCTGTTTAAGATTTTAAAATCTGAAGATTTTTGAGTAATTTTTGGAAGTTCTGTTAGAAATGTATTATGTTTATTATAGAGAAAATGGTTATTATATGTTTTTTTGATATTGTAAAGCACGATAATACCTGTTAGTTTATATAAATTGAAAAGTAATATAATAATTAAATACATTGAAATGGACGAATTATACTATAAATAGTATTTAAATATTAGTTTTTTATTGTTTTAGAAAATATATTAATTAATATAACTCCAATGATTATCAAGATTATACCTGTGATAGAATAAATATCCATTTTTTGATCATAAAATAAATATCCTGCGATAGTAATGAAAATTATACCCAAACCTGCCCAACAAGAATAAGCAATACCCATCGGAATGGTACGTAAAACTAAAGATAATAGTATAAATGAAAGAGTATATCCTAGTATAACTATAATAATAGGATATAGTTTATTAAAACCGTCAGAAACTTTTAAAAAAGTAGTAGCAATAACTTCTGAAATAATAGCGATAAATAAATATAGATAATCCATATAATTTTGTTCTTGAAAGTCAAACAATTATAGTTGCAATAATTTATTGGTAAATGAGAGTGATCAATAGAATTTAGATTATTAATCTGAATTTTTAAAATGATAAATTAAATTTGATCTAATTTTTAGTATTTAATATACCTTTTATCGAAGATAGATTTTTATTAAATGGAGCTGGCGGGATTCGAACCCGCGTCCAGAATTCTTATATTTTCCAGATACTACATGTTTAGATCTTTAATATTTTATTGAAAAATGACTTAAGATCATGTCAATTAATCAATTAGCTCTAATTTTTATTCTTATCATTATAGAGTTAGGCACTTTATAATGAGCGCTCTTATTTATAGACCTCTTATGAGATAATGATTTTCTTGTTAAGAGTAACAAAAAAATTAAGAGGGAACCTTTAGGTTATTAACCCAATTAAGCTGCTAATGCAACAGGTTCATTATATTTATTTTTTGCAATTATTTTTTGAGATTTTTTTACGAGGCCTATCTCCCCTCGACATGCACTGCAAACACAAAGACATTCAGTCGAAACCTAAATCAGCCCCACTGTTACCAATGACATTTTATAACATAAAATGTATATTTATACAAATTTTTTATTTGTTAACGCACTTAATAATATGTTTTTGTTCAAGTTTCCACTGATGTGTATTAACGATATGTCGTTTATCATATTTTTTTTTGCCTTTGGCTATACCGATGTTAGCCTTTATCCAAGAATTTTTCCAAAATAGATTTAAAATTATTATAGTATAACTTTTTTTATGCATTATTTCGGTTAAAAACGATAATTCTTGTTTTTTTAGTAATAATTTACGCATGCGAGTAGGATCAGGAGTGGATACATTCATGTTTGTTTGTATTTGAAAGTTTGCATTACACATATACGCTTCTTGATCGCGTAAGGATACATAACTATTTTCAATGGTTATTTTTCGAGATCTAATAGATTTAACCTCCCATCCTAAGAGAACTAATCCAGTTTCAATTTCTTTTTCAATGAAATATTTGTGATGTACCCGTTTATTCTGTATAATGTTCATTAGTTTAAATTGATTCACTGTATTAGTATATTTATTTTAAGTATTTAGCTATTAATTATTATTGTAATATAATATTTATGCGCAAAAATATATATATTATTCTAATAAATAACATATATTATCATAATAATATAGATAAACATAAGTATGTTTCATATTAAATGTTTTGCAGTTGCTCCGTATAGTGTGGAACAGATGTTCAATATAGTAAATGATGTTTGTTCTTATACTGAATTTATTCCTGGATTTAATAAAATACATATTCTTAAGAAAGAGAGTGATGAATTAGTTGCTGAGATTGATTTTAAGATCATTGATGGATTAACCCGTTCTTTAATTACTCATAATTTTTTTGTTAAAAATAAAAGTATTATAATTTTTTTAATGAATAGTCCGTTTAAAATTTTTTATGGATGTTGGAGATTTAGTCCAATTAGTAGGATTCAGTGTCAAATTGAATATGTATCTTATTATGATTTTCAATCTATGTATGTGGAGAAGATTGTTAATGTTCCTTTTCAACATAGATATAAGAATATAATAAAAATATTTATTTCTAGAGCTAATAAAATATATGGATCTATGGTATAAAGTTTATTTCATATAGTAATAACAAGAAATTTTTTAAGTATGAATATACATATTCATTATATGGATACTTTTTATTTAAGGTAATCAAATATTATTTAATATCTTTAGAGTGATTAACTTATCATGAGAATCAAATTGTAATATGATAGTTCGGTAATCTAATAGTTTTGAACTATAACATTTATGGTATACGTAATACCATGTATTTGATCCAAATATATTTTTTAATGTAGGAGGGGATTCAATGCATGAAAGTATTTCAGATTTTGTCATACCGATTTTGATTTTTTGAATATCTTTTTGAGTAAGATATGTACCTTGTTCTGTAAATGTAGGATGAAAATTATATATTTTTTTAGGTAACATTATGCTACAGTTTATATTAAATATTATTAATATAACGATACTAAGAGTGTTGAATATTTTTGTCATTTCTTATGAGTATATAATTTTATATAATTAATTGAATATTTTATTGTATTATGAAAATAATGCAGATATATTTTTGTATTATATTTTATATTGAATTTTTTTGCCAACCGAGTTTGATACGTAAGTTTTTAAAGTAATTATAATTATTGGGATGAATTAAATCTAGGATATGATTACTACGTTGAATAAAAATTTCTTTTTCTTTATCAATGTAAATTGGATTTTGGTTATCACATCTTATTGTTAATTTTGGTGTAATTTTGGGAAACTTTAAAGAAATAGTACTTTTGTTATCAATAATAATTGGACGGGATGATACAGTATGAGGACATATTGGTACTAATACTATACCCTCTACTGAGGGACTTAAAATAGGCCCTCCAGCAGAAAGAGCATAAGCAGTAGATCCAGTTGGTGTAGCTATGATTAATCCATCAGATCGTGAAGAAAAAGTAAAGTTATTATTAATATATAATTCAAATTTAATCATGTTTTTGATTGTATTAGTATATAAAATAACTTCATTGATGGCGGTTCCTAATATAGTTACATTATTATAGTGTTGTATTTTGATATCTAATAAAAAACGTTTTTCGTTAATAAAGTGTCCTGATAAGATTTTTGATAATTCTATTAGAGCGGAATGAGGGTTTAAATCGGTAAGAAATCCTAGATTTCCTAGATTGATACCTATAATTTTAATATCATATTGAGATAAAACATTTGCAGCTCGTAACATATTTCCATCACCTCCTATAACTATTGCTAAGTCGGCATAATCTCCTATATCGTGCAAATTACCTATGATTGCTTTATGGGTTCGTAATAGATGAGAAGCGTGTTGTTCTATCATTACTTTAATACCTTTATTATATAACCAACGGTATAATACATCATATGTATTAATTGCTTTAGGATAAGAAGAATGCCCTATAATACCAATTGTGCGAAAAATAGAAGAAGTCATGTTGTATGAATATTTTCTGTATTAATTATAACTTTTATTCATTATAAATGTGTCTTGAATACCGATTATTCGTCCTTATAATAACTGAATTATAAAACATATAATTAGAAAACGGAGAAAATTCATGATAGATAATAATAAACATAATCAAGATATTAATGCGTCTTCTGCAAATACGATAAAAAAGGATGAGTTATCAGAATCTGCTTGTAAAATAGATAGTATCATTGATCCTAAAGATGATCAGATTATTCAATTGCAAATTCAATTAGCTCAAATTAAGGAGCATGAACGTAATACTATTTTACGTTTAAAAGCTGAAATAGAAAATATTCAAAGGCGTAATATACAGGAAATAGAGAAAGCACATAAATTTGCTTTAGATCGGTTTGTGTCAGAATTATTACCAGTAATTGATAATTTAGAGCGTACATTGGGTATTATCGATCGTTCTAATACTACATTATCTGCAATAATAGAGGGAATTGATTTAACTTTAAAATCTTTTTTAGATACTGTATATAAATTTGGGGTGAAATCAATACATGAAATTCATATCCCATTTAATCCTGAAATACATCAAGCTATATCAACTATGGAATCGGAAAAATATGAATCAAATCAGGTATTAACTATTGTTCAAAAAGGGTATTCTTTAAATGGAAGATTAGTTCGACCAGCGATGGTAATAGTAGCTAAATCTAAAAGTTGATATTAGTTTATTAAATAAAAATTATACAAAAATACGTTACATGACATATTAATATAAATCATGTAACGTATTTTTGTATTTTGTAATGAAATATATTTATGTTGTCAATTATTTTGAGTTAATATATTCATTTTTATTGTGTTGAGTGTAAAAATTAAATGAATTAGGTATTATAATATAATTATTTATATAATTTTTGGATATTTTTATAAGATATATGATTATGTAGTTTTATAGTTGCCAATTAATAATATGTTGATTTTGGTTTGCGAGAAAAGTATTGGTTTTAGAGAAATGTTTGCATCCTAAAAATCCATATTTGGCTGAAATTGGTGAAGGATGTGATGTAATTAAGATATGATGTTTTTGATTATTAATAATATGGCTTTTTTGTTGGGCATGTTTTCCCCAGAGTAGAAATACAAGATTTTGTCGATATGTATTGAGTGTATGTATTACTTTGTCAGTAAATAATTCCCATCCAATATGAGCATGGGATCTGCTTTTTCCTTGTTCAACAGTTAAAATACTATTTAATAAAAATACTCCTTCTTTACTCCAAGAAGATAAACAACCGTGTTGTGGTTTGATAAAACCAGGAATATCTGTTTCTAATTCTTTATAAATATTTTTTAGAGAAGGAGGTAAAGGTATTCCATGAGGAACAGAAAAAGCTAAACCGTGAGCTTGATTATATCCATGATAAGGATCTTGCCCTATTATTACAACTTTTATAGATTCAAATGCGGTAAAACGGAAAACATTGAAAATATCATTTTGTTTTGGATAAATAATTTTTCCTGATTTTTTTTGTTGATTTAAAATGGTGAATATATTTTTGAAATAAGGCAAGTTTTTTTCTTGAGATAATAATAATTGCCAGGTTAATTTGGGCATTATAATAATTTTTATTATAGCATGATTTAATAGATTGTATTATTATTGCGTTAGTATAACGTATTTATTATAAATTTAACAAAGATATCATATTATGCATTTTTGATAGAAATGAAACTGAATTTATGCTTTATCTATATAATAGATAAAATAGTGAATGAACAATCGTTTTGATTTGTTGTTATTATATATTATGAATTATATAACTATATTATAATTGATGTTTTGTGTGAATAGATATTTGAAAAAAAGATGAAATATATACGTAATTTTTCGATTATTGCTCATGTTAATCATGGTAAGTCGACGTTATCTGATAGATTTATACAAATTTGTGGTGGCTTATGTGATCGTGAAATGATGTCTCAAGTTTTAGATTCTATGGAATTAGAACGAGAAAGGGGTATTACTATCAAATCACAAAGTGTTACATTAAATTATAGATCTCGTAGTAATGAGCAATTTTATCAATTGAATTTAATAGACACTCCTGGGCATGTAGATTTTTCGTATGAAGTATCTCGTGCTTTAGCAGCATGTGAAGGTGCTGTATTAGTAGTAGACGCTGCTCAAGGTATTGAAGCACAGACTGTAGCTAATTATCGTATTGCTATGGAGAGGGATTTAAAAGTCATTATAGCTTTAAATAAAATAGATTTATTAACCGCAGATATTAATCGTGTTTCTAAAGAGATTGAGGAAATTATTGGTATTAATTCCAATGATATAATTTTATGTTCTGCAAAAACAGGGTTAGGAGTTTTAGATATATTGGAACGTATAATTATTGATATACCTGTTCCTCAGGGGAATTGTGATGCACCGTTACAGGCGTTAATCATTGATTCATGGTTTAATAATTATTTAGGAGTAATATCGTTAATATGTGTTAAAAATGGTATTTTACATAAAGGTGATACTATTCAGTCTATGAATACAGGTCAAATATATATTGTAAATCAATTAGGAATATTTACTCCGAAACAAGTACAACGAATGTCGTTGAATTGCGGAGAGGTAGGTTGGTTGGTATATACTTCTAAGAATCATCGTGTTATGGGAGCACCAGTAGGAGATACTTTAACGTTATTAATTAATCCTGCTCAAAAATCGTTACCTAATTTTAAAAAGATTCAACCTTATGTGTATGCAGGGTTATTTCCTGCAGGTTCAACTAGTCAGAAAGTTTTTGCTGATGCGTTATATAAGTTAAGTTTAAATGATTCGTCCTTACATTATGAGTCGGAGTATTCTGAATATTTAGGATTGGGTTTTCGTTGTGGTTTTTTGGGTTTACTACATATGGAAATTATACAAGAAAGATTAAAGCGTGAATATGCAATAGATTTAATTATTACTACTCCAGGGGTGATGTATGAAGTATTGGTTGTTGATGATCAAATTATATATGTAGATAATCCATTAAAATTATTATCTATAACTGGTATTAAAGAAATACGAGAACCTATTGTATTGTGTAATTTTTTAATGCCAAAGAAGTATCTTGGAGAAATTATTGTTTTGTGTGTGGAGAAAAGAGGTGTTCAGGTTTCCTTAGTGTATAAAGCAGATCAAGTGATGTTAACGTATGAGTTACCTATGTCTGAAATAATTTTAGATTTTTTTGATCGTATGAAATCTATTTCAAATGGATATGCTTCGTTAGAATATACGTTTAATAGATTCCAAGCATCGGATATGGTGTGTATAGAAATATTAATTAACGGACAGCGTGTGAATGCGTTAGCTGTTATTGTACATCGAATAACAGCTGAATTTCAAGGACGTATATTAGTAAATAAGTTAAAATCTTTAATTTTAAGACAACAATTTGATATTGTTATTCAAGCAGTGATAGGAAAGCGAGTAATATGTCGGGACGTTATAAAACAATTAAGAAAAAATGTTACGCATAAATGTTATGGGGGAGATGTTACTAGAAAGAAAAAATTATTGCATAACCAGAAAATAGGAAAAAAGCGAATGAAACAAGTAGGTAAGGTTAATTTACCTAATAGTGTTTTTATGTCTATTTTGAATAGAGATAGTTAATGTATACCCACATTTAATTGTTATTGTAAAGGTTAATATTAGTATGATTAATACATTTTCTTTAATTTTAATGATTGTTACTGGAATATCAGGTATTTTTTGGTGTCTGAAACAATTATATATGATTTTTTATAATCGCGGTAATATTGTATTTTTGAAAAAAATACAAGAGTATTATAAGAGTTCAACTAACATTGTTAGTGGTTTGATGTTATTATGTGTTAATTGTTATGAATTTATTTCTTCTATGTTTCCAATATTATTGTTAATTTTTATAATACGATCATTTTTATTTGAACCATTTCAAATACCTTCAGGTTCTATGATGCCTACTTTATTAGTAGGAGATTTAATTTTAGTAAATAAATTTATATATGGTATTAAAGATCCTGTGAATCATAATATGTTAATAAATTTTGATAGTCCAAAGCGAGGAGATTTAATAGTATTTAAATATCCTAAAAATGTTAAATTAAATTATATTAAAAGAGTGATTGGAGAACCTGGAGATAAGGTGATTTATAATATCATTAGTAAGCATTTAGAGGTATATCCAATCAGTGAGGATGGTATATATAAACAGCAGTTACCTATTGTTTATAGTAATATTATGTTGAGTGATTTTATTCAAATTTTTAAAAAATCTAACGATGGAATGATTAATACGAAATTTTTTAAGATAGAAGATAATTATACTGATACGGATTATCCTGATGGTATTAGATTAATTAAAACTACAGAATCATTAGATGGAATAAAACATGATATTTTAACTATGATATCGCCTGGGGATAATAGGTTTCTTAAAATGTATAATGATCATCTTCATTCAAAATATTTGGTTTTTGAATGGTTGGTACCTAAAAATGAATATTTTGTGATGGGAGATAATAGAGATAATAGTTCAGATAGTCGTTATTGGGGTTGTGTTCCTCAACGTAATATTGTTGGTAAAGCAACGATGATTTGGATGAGTTTGAAAAAAGAAGAGGGTCAGTGGCCTACTGGTATTAAATTAGATAGAATTGGTATGTTAAAATAATGTGTAATAATATAGTTTATTGATTGTAAAATATATTAATTAATGTATATATTTTATATATTAATATATTTATTAATATGATGTATGCGACGGTATAGATTTTATGAAAAATAGTAGATGAGGTATATATACATTTGCAATGTATAAAGTGTATAGAAATTAATTTGCTGCAAAAGAAATTGGGATATTTTTTTCATACAGTAGATTTATTGTTAAGAGCTTTAACGCATAGAAGTTTTAGCAATAAGCATAATGAACGATTGGAATTTTTAGGTGATTCTATATTAAATTATAGTATTACTAATATTTTATATCATAGGTATAATCATATGGACGAAGGAGATATGAGTAGAATACGTTCAAGTTTAGTATGTTCTCGAACTTTAGTAGAGTTAGCCAAAGAGTTTAAATTAGGAAATTGTTTAAAATTAGGTCAAGGAGAGTTAAAAAATAAGGGATATAATCGAGAATCTATTTTAGCTGATACTGTTGAAGCAATAATAGGAGGGATATTTTTAGACAGTAATATAAAAACTATTGAAATGTTAATTGCTTTTTGGTATCAGTTTCGATTAAATAAAATAGATTTAGAGGATAAACAAAAAGATCCTAAAACTCGTTTACAAGAGTATTTGCAACACCATCATTTACCTTTGCCTATATATTGTATTAATCAGGTGCAAGGTCAAGCTCATGATCAAATTTTTATTATGAATTGTCAAGTAAGTAGTTTAAAGTATTCAGTAATGGGTCGAGGATCTAGTAGACGTAAAGCGGAACAAGATGCTGCAGAGAACGCGTTAAAGTTTTTGATAGAAATAAATAATGATTAGGAATTAGAATAAGTGTGAGTTATGTGTATTGCAAATTATTTGTAGGTATATACATGTCAATGTATAAAAGTAATTATGGTTAATAAAATAATAAAAATAAATATTCTAGTAGTTTTATTGATAATATATGTTATTTGTATTCTAATATTATATAATATTAGAATACAAATGAATTAGTTATTATAAAGTTGATACTTATTATAAATGAGGTGAATACATTATATTATGTCTAATTTATTGTTGGCTTTAAATATCGATCATATAGCGACTGTAAGAAATGCCCGAGGTACACAATACCCAGATCCAGTATATGCTGCATATATTGCTGAACAGTCTGGTATAGATGGTATTACTGTGCATTTAAGAGAGGATCGTAGACATATTACTGATAGAGATGTGAAATTGCTGCGAGAAATTGTACAAACTACTATGAATTTAGAAATGGCGGCAACAGATGAAATGGTTATGATTGCATGTCAATTAAAACCACATTATTGTTGTTTGGTACCGGAAAGGCGTAGAGAGCTTACTACAGAAGGTGGATTAGATCTTATTTATCAAATAGATAAGATGCAAAATATAGTATTAAAATTAAGTGATGCTGGTATTCGAGTATCATTATTTATAGATCCTGATATAGAACAAATAGATGCATCTTATAAAATAGGAGTTCGGTGTATTGAGTTAAATACCGGAAAATATGCTGAATCTAAAAATAAAGAGGATAGAATATTGGAGTATCGACGTATAGAGAAAAGTATAAAGCATGCATTAAGTTATGGTTTGATGATAAATGCAGGGCACGGTCTGAATTATGATAATGTAAAATTTATTGCAATGTTAAGTCAAATACGAGAATTAAATATCGGTCATGCTATTGTGAGTCGTGCTGTGTTTTGTGGTTTACCTAAAGCAATTAAAGATATGAAGGAATTATTGAAAGAATTTAGAAAAAAGGATGATCAGTGATTTATGGTATTGGTATAGATATTGTAGAAATCAATAGGATAAAAAAAATAGTTATACGTAGTGGAGATAAATTAGCTAAACGGATTCTTAGAAAATCAGAGTTAAAATTGTATTATAGTAAAGAATATCCTGTTCGTTTTCTATCGAAGCGTTTTGCTGCAAAAGAAGCAGTACTGAAAGCTTTTGGAACTGGTATGAGTCAAGGTATAACATTTAGTCAGTTTGAAATTTTTAATGATGATTTAGGAAGGCCTATGTTGCGTTTTTTTTCTCAAGCTGCTGTATTAGCAAAAAAATTAGATTTAGTGCGAACTCATGTTTCTGTCTCTGATACTGGTTTATATGCTTGTTCTATAGTTATTTTTGAATGTTAAATAAGAACGAATGTATTTTTGTTGTAAATGCTGTAATTAATATTAATTAATGAAAAATATAAATTTGTTATAATAAATGTGATTTACAATTTTATTATGATTATATGTTTTTATGGTATAAATGAAAAATAATAAATAAACTAATGTATCCTGTTGATATAGAGATAATATGGATGTGTTATGCAGTAATGTTGGCTAATATTGCTGATTTGAATGGAGATGTATCAGTGGGGGCAGTGTTAGTGTATAATGAAAGACTCATAGGTTGTGGTTATAATGCTTCGATAAAGAATAATGATCCTAGCGCTCATGCAGAAATTGTAGCGTTACGTATAGGAGCTGAAGTATTAGGAAATTATCGGTTATTAAATACTACTTTATATGTAACTTTAGAACCGTGTATGATGTGTATTGGGGCTATGATTCATGCTCGTGTTTATAAATTAGTGTATGGGGCGCATAATAAAAAGACTGAATATTTTAGTATATGGAATAAATATATCAGGAATGATTGTAATCATCGTTTTGTTATAAAAAGTGGAGTATTAGAAAAAATTTGTTCTGATCAAATAAGCAGTTTTTTCAAAATTAGGAGAAGATTTTGTAGAAAAAAAATATTGTAATGATAAAAGATTTATAGAGATCAGTTGGTAATGTTTGTTTGAGTTAAAAGGTAGTGTTATTGATAAAATAATAATGGTATATGATATTATGGATTACGATATTGAATTGTGGGATATAGTTAAGAAAGAAATTAATCGTCAAGAACGACATATTGATTTAGTTGCTTCAGAAAATTATATTAGTATACAAGCTATGAAAGCTCAAGGTTCTCAGCTTACCAATAAATATGCTGAGGGTTATCCTGGTAAGCGTTATTATGGGGGTTGTAAATATGTTGATTTAATTGAACAATTAGCTATAGATAGAGCAAAGGTATTGTTTACTGCTGAATATGTAAATGTACAACCGCATTCTGGATCTCAGGCAAATTTTTCTGTTTTCAATGCTTTATTGGATCCTGGAGATACGATTTTGGGGATGCATTTGTATCATGGAGGACATTTGACTCATGGATCAAAAGTGAATTTTTCGGGTAAATTGTATAAAACTATATTTTATGGAGTGGATAAGTTTGGATGTATTGATTATGAACAATTGTGTTTTTTAACTGAAAGATATAGGCCCAAGATGATTATAGGAGGATTTTCTGCATATTCCGGTATTGTGGATTGGGCTAGAATGCGTCGTATAGCTGATTCTGTTGGAGCTTACTTTTTTGTTGATATGGCGCATATTGCAGGTTTAGTAGCAGCTGGAGTATATCCTAATCCGATTCCTTATGCACATGTAGTAACTGCTACTACTCATAAAACGTTAGCAGGTCCTAGAGGTGGAATAATTTTATCTAATGGAGATAATGATATAGAATTTTATAGAAAATTAGATGCTTCAGTTTTTCCTGGTTCTCAGGGTGGTCCTCTTATGCATGTCATTGCGGCTAAAGCAGTAGCTTTTAAAGAAGCCATGCATGTAGATTTTAAAAGATATCAAAAACAAGTTATTATTAATTCTCAAAAAATGGCAAAAGAGTTTTTAAATAATGGTTTTACAGTGGTTTCAGGAATTCCGTATAATCATTTATTTATATTAGATTTAACCAATCATTATATTACAGGGAAAGATGCAAGTTTAGTTTTAGAGCGTGCAAATATTATTGTTAATAAAAATTGTATACCAAATGATAGCCATAGTCCGTTTATTACATCAGGAATACGTATTGGAACAGCTGCTGTGACTCGTCGCGGATTTAATGATAATGATGTTCAAGAAGTAGCGCGATGGATTTGTAATATTTTAAATGATATTTCTAATGAAAAGATTATATTGAATGCAAAAAAAAATGTTTTGGATATATGTTATCGACATCCAGTATATTAATTAAAGTGAAGATTTGTATGGTATGTGAAATTATCATGTGGATAGTTTAATTGATTCATATTTATTTAAGTAGAATGAAGTAGTATTGATAAAATTATTAAGTTTATCTTAAAATTTTTTAATTAAAGGTAAAATAAATTTAATTATTTTGGGATTACCTACTATTATATGTTTAGAATTTTGATCATTATCTTTTTTGTTTTTATCTAGATAAGTGATTAATCCTCCTGATTCTTGGATAATTAAAAAGCTACTAGCTAGTTTGATAGTGTTATGATAATACATGATGTAACATCCATCTATTCGGTTTATAGCAGCATAAACTAAGTCTAACATTAATGATCCTGTACATCTTAAATCTATAGTAATATTATATTTTTTATGGAAATTATTTAGAGTGTTAGAAATATTAATATCAAAAGTATGATTTATGTTCATATTGACTATAGATAAAATAATTTTGTTAAAAGTTTGTAAAATGTTTTTGTGGTGATGAGGTCTTATGCGGTATCCGTTGAATTGCGCTCCTTTACCTCGACATGCGCTAAATAATTCATTATGAATAGGGTCATAAATTACTCCGATTTTTATGTTGGTATGGTGTTTAATGGTAATAGATAAAACAAAAAATGGAAATTGTTTGATGAAGTTGATGTCATTATCTATAGATTCAATTATCCAATATATGTTGTTATTTTGCAGAGTAGAGGTATTAGAGTAATTTTTAATATCGATAATTATATGTAATGGATAAAATTTTTTGATAATTGTAGTAATAATTTGATTTGATTCTGCACGAATTTTAGATAGTAGTGTTTTTATATGGTCAGATGATAATTCTGTATAATTTCTACCTAAAAATTCATATTGTTTAATAAGAAAATTTCCGCCTTTTCTTATAGCTATAATAGCCACATTTAACATTGGATGCATAATTTTTTACCCATATACAAATTAATTATAAGTTTTGTGTTTGTATAATATAAAATAATACGGAAATAATCTTAGTGAGTATATTTTGATTAAATATATTTCTAGAAATTTTGTGTAATATTTTGATATGCAAATATTTAATGATTATTATGTGTAACTATCTATAATAGAAATAGTATTATATAAGATATTTTATTGAATTGATAATGTTATTATCAAATATTTAATGGATATTAAATATATTAATTATAGTTGTGTATATATGAATATATATGATATGTAAGAATTTAAATTATTTATGGTGTATATTATCAAAATATTGATATATATTAAATGTTGAAAAATTTATTTTTATTGTTTAATTATGTAGAGTTTTTATAAATATTGTATGTTTTTTATATGAATTGGATATTTGAAATATCATGTATATAATGATAAGTATGTTGTGTAGTTTAATGTTTAATTTGTGAAGAATAGTTTTATTTGTGGAGCTCATTTGATATGAAGTTACCAATATATTTTGATTATGCAGCTACTACTCCGGTAGATCCTAGAGTTGTAGAAAAAATGATGCAATATTTTACTTTAGATGGGGTATTTGGTAACCCAGCTTCTCGATCACATTATTATGGTTGGAAAGCGGAAGAGGCGATAGATTTATCTAGAAAATATATTGCAGAATTAATAGGATCTAAATTAGATGAAATTATTTTTACTTCTGGAGCTACTGAGTCAATTAATTTGGCTATTAAAGGAATAGCTCAAGCTAATTATAAAAAGGGTAAACATATTATTACCAGTATGACTGAACATGTTGCAGTTTTGGATACTTGTCAATATCTTGAAAATCAGGGATTTGAAATTACAAGAATAACTCCTCGAAGTGATGGTTTAATAGATTTAAATCAAATTTCTTGTGCATTGCGTGATGATACAATCTTATTATCTATTATGCACGTAAATAATGAAATAGGTATTATTCAAGATATTATGGAATTTGGTAAATTATGTCGAGATAACAATATAATATTTCATGTGGATGCTACTCAAAGTGTAGGTAAATTAGATATTGATTTATCTGTATTACCTGTAGATTTAATGTCATTTAGTGCCCATAAGTTGTATGGTCCAAAAGGTATAGGGGTATTATATATTCGTAAATATAATAATGTAGATGATGGAAATTTACTGAATATTAATATTATGACTCAGATACATGGAGGAGGTCATGAGTATGGTATTAGGTCTGGTACTTTGCCAGTACATCAGATTGTTGGAATGGCTGAGGCTTGTCGAATAGCTAAAAAAGAAATGAAAACAGAAATGAGTTATTTAAAAAAAATGAGAGATCGTTTGTGGATGGGGTTACAACAGATTGAGGGAATTGTAGTGAATGGAAATTTAAACAGTAGTATTGGGACATTGTTGAATGTTAGTTTTCGTAATATTGATGGGGAAACTTTAATGATAGCTTTAAAAGATTTTGCTTTATCTTCTGGATCTGCTTGTACTTCTAATATGGTTCAGGTATCTCATGTTTTGCAATCTATAGGATTACATAATGCATTGGTATATAATTCGTTGAGATTTTCTTTAGGTCGATTTACTACAGAAGAAGAAATAGATTATGCAATTCATCAAGTTGTTATGACAGTAATGAAATTAAATGAAATGATACATTTATTATAAGTATTTATTAAATAAAATAGATTGTGATGTGTTGGTAATTTTGTAACATAATATATTATGATTTTATAGTTTTTGGTATATTATTGATAATATCATGTAAGTAGTTTAAGCGTTGTTTTATAAATATTGATATGATTATTTTTTGCATTATATTAGATCTAGTAATATTATGGATTAAGGGATGATTATGTATATTAAGTTTTATGAATGCCGTAATTATATATATAATTTATGTATTTATTTTTATACATAATATTGTATGAATGATGTAATTAAAAATTAATTGTGTATATATGATGACAGGAACGAATATGATACAAAAAGAACGTACATTATCAATTATAAAACCAGATGCTGTTTCTAAAGGTATAATTGGTGCTATAATTAGTAGATTTGAATCTTCAGGTTTATTGATAGTATCTGCTAAGATGTTGCAATTAACTACTGATCAGGTTTTAGAATTTTATAATGAGCATAAAAATAAATTTTTTTTTAAAGATTTAATGGAATTTATGATTTCTGGTCCGATTTTTGTACAAATTTTAGAAGGTAATTATGCTATACGGCGTAATCGAGAAATTATGGGGAATACTGATCCAATGAAGGCATTAGCTGGAACAATTAGATTTGATTATGGAGAAAGTTGTACTAAAAATGTTATTCATGGATCAGATTCAGAAAGTTCTGCTAAGTATGAGATTGCTTATTTTTTTGATATATAAAATTATATATCGGTATGATTTGAGTAAATATTGATGATTTTCATGTTGTTTTATATATAATTTTTAATAGTATAGTGTTAGTAAATAAATATTTGATATATGATAGCTTATCATAAGTATTGTATTGTTTATATTTTTGATTTTAAAAATAAATAAATGGTTTTTCATAATATTGTATATTTTAAAGAATTATATGTACGTGATCCAATTTGATTATTATTCATTTTGAATAAATTAATAAATTTTTTGCAAGTTAGCATTAAATGTGTAGATTTGTTATAAAGATTGAGATAAGTGTATTGCAATAATGAATGTGATGTAAGTTCGGTATATAAATGAAATAAATTTTAGTAAAATTTGTGCTTGTATTATTGTTGATGAGAAATATTTTTGTGATTAGAAGGATGGGATTGGTTTATAAACCAGGTAATTGTATTATATTAAGATAGTTTGTATTTCTAATAATAGAAATCTATTTTGTATAATGTTGTTGTAAGTAGGTACTATTTTATAGTCCATATTTTATGGAGGGTTAATGAATATTGTAATTGATCTAAAATTTAACTGAATTGTTAGTTAATTTTAAATTAATAATCGAAGTATTTATAATAATGTATTAGGATAAAATATCCGCTATTATTATGACGAATTATATTATGACATTGAAGTGATATATATGCACTTATGCAAAGAATTTATGTATGTTATTTGTGTAATGAAAAATATTAAATAACTTTGATTGATTTTTTTTTAAAAAATTAAGTAATTGTTTGATTTTGATCATTGAGTTTTTTTGGATATTAGTAGATATTATAGTATTGTTGAGATATTGCGAGTTAATATGTAGTGAATAATTATAGTGCGATGTAAAAGATGATTTAAAACAAGTAATAATTAAATATATTTAATGTAATTATATTAGTTTTTCAGTTGTGTATGTATGGGTAGATTTTTAAAGATGTATATTAGCTTGTATAGAGAGTGATAGTAATTTGTATTTTGTTTTTGAATATTTAATTAAATATATATTTGGTATTGATAAATGAAATAAATAAATTTTATAGAGTTGTAAATTAAGTTATTGTATTATGATAAATAAGATTATGAGATGTAGTATATCTATGAATTGTGAGTGATCGACAATGCAGGGTTTTTGTGTGTTTTAATTATCATTAATTGGTATAATGATTTATTATAGATTATATACTATTATTTATGTGGATAATTTATTATATGTAATAATTAATATATTTTAATATGTATTAGTATTATTAAATATGTGCGTGAGAAATATATGGTAAATATAAAAATGATGATCTTGCGTTGGGTAAAAATAGTATTAAAATGATTATTAATATTAAATAATAAATAAATATGATATTGGTATTTAAAAATGAAATGGAAAATATATTTATATGATGTTGTATAAAAGAGATACTAAAGATAGTATAAATAATTTTATTGATATTATGTACATGATATAGTTCCTTTTATTTATGTTAGAATAAGTTTTAATAGGGAGATTGGGGTCTGATTTTTTAGTACAATGTATAGTTAATACATTGTACTGTGTGATATTGAAGGAACAGTTAATAAAATTAATAATCTTGAGAAATATGGGGTAAATATGTTTGAGTATCAATACCGAACAATAGTATTGTAGTGGAATCATTTAAAAAAGATTAAACAAAATTAAGAATATACTATTAGTAGCTGATATTCATTTTTATTATCGTATTGATTTGAAAGCAATACGAGATGAAGCGGATTATTTATGTATTAATCTTGGAAATATTGGAAATAGTAATTGTATTGAGTATGTAATAGATTACGATCGTGATAAGAATGTTCCTATTCGAATTGGGGTAAATTCTAGTTTTTTTTGAAACGAGATGTAAAGAAAAAATATAAAGAAAAATAGAATATATTTTATTAGAATCTACTATGAATCATATTTCTATTTTAGAAAAATTAAATTTTAGTAAATTTAAAGTAAATGTTACATTTTTTGGTGTGATTACTACGTTGTATGTTTATTGTTTTATTAAAATCAGGTATTGATTAATTGTTATGTGGTGGAGATACTAAATCCAAATCATTACGTGATGATAATATCAAATTTGCATATTTTAAGTTTTTTACTAACAGAGAATATTAGTGATGATGTACGAATTTCATTAGGTTCAGATTTTGTAGAAGAATCTGAAAGGGAATTTGATATTTTGAGGAGTTTTAGGAATTTTAAAAAGAGGTGTTAATTTTATAGTTTGTTTAGGATTTGCAAGATAAGAATTTAATGTTATTGAAGTGGTTAATAATTGGGAGAGAAAGTTATGTAGTACTGAGATGCATATGGATATGTCTATTATTGAATGTGTGGTCAATGGCTTGGGAGAGGAATCATCTGTAATAATTGGAATTTTAGAAACTCGAAATAAACGTAGTATATATGAAAATGATAGTATAAGATAAAAAAGAACGGTGTGATATTACCTTAATTGTTAAGGAATTGGAGCATCGTATTAGCTGAATTTAGTTTTAGTAGAAAAATAAATGATGTTCATAATAGTAGGAGTTATGTTTTTTGATTAAATATATGTGATTAATGAGTTATATATAATATTGTTGATGTAATGATTAAATATAGAAATAGCAGTATACATATTCAGTCTGTTCGGGGTATGCATGATTGTTTACCGAAGGATGTAATCCAGTGGCAATATATAGAAGATGTTTTAAAAACTATATTAAATGGTTATGGATATAATGAAATTAGATTTCCTATTATTGAATGTACAGATTTATTTAAACGCTCTATTGGGGAGGTAACAGATGTAGTAGAAAAGGAAATGTATACTTTTATTGATCAACATGGAAATGATTTAACGTTAAGGCCAGAAGGTACTTCTGGTTGCGTTAGAGCGGGGATTGAGAATTCTTTATTTTATCATCAAGAACCAAGATTATGGTATATGGGGCCAATGTTTCGTCGAGAACGACCGCAAAAAGGGCGTTATCGACAGTTTCATCAATTTAGTGCAGAAGCTTTTGGTTGTGTTGGGCCAGATATAGATGTTGAGTTAATTTTAATTACTAATCGTTGTTGGAAAGAATTAGGTATTAGTAATTACTTAACTCTGGAATTAAATTCCATTGGTTTATTATCATCTAGAATGATATATAGAAAAAAGTTGATAAGTTTTTTGGAAAAAAATAAACATAATTTAGATGATAGTTCTAAACGTCGTTTGTATTCTAATCCTATGCGAATTTTAGATACAAAAAATGTTAAAATTAAAGAATTATTAGCGCATGCTCCTGTGTTAAGTGATTATTTAGATGATTGTTCAAAGAATCATTTTTTAAATTTATGTCGACTCTTAGATATAGCTAACGTTACATACATTGTTAATCCATATTTAGTGCGTGGTTTGGATTATTATAATCGTACGGTTTTTGAATGGGTAACTGATAAATTAGGTGTAAAAAAAACTATTTGTGCGGGAGGTCGGTATGATGATTTAATAAAACAATTAGGAGGTGGTTCGATCCCAGCGGTAGGATTTGCAATAGGTCTAGAGCGAGTAGTATTATTGATGAAATTGATTAAGAGTAGTATTATCAATACTAGAAATGTTTATATAGATGTTTATTTGATTAGGTTAGGAACATATTATCAAGAATATTCTATAAAATTGTCAGAACATATTAGGGAAAAATTACCATTTTTACGTTTAATGGTAGATTGTGGAGGAGGAAATTTTAAACAACAAATAGATCGTGCTGAAAAAAATAATTCTAGATTTGTTATAGTAGTTGATGATAAGAATTTTTTTGAACAAACGATTATTCTGAAAGAATTACAATCAAAAAAACAAGAAATTTTAAAATATGATGAGATTATTTTAAAGTTAAGAAAGATATATAATATGTAATCGTGTAAAGCTATATTATAGCATGGGTTAGTTTAATATCATGAGAGTATATAAAAATTGTAATATGTATTAAGTGTAATGTAATAGTTAAATATTTGATAGTAATGAATGATGTGATATTTCCAGTTATAGTTTTAGTAGGTCAAGAAAATGTAGGTAAATCTACTTTATTTAATAGATTAACATGTACACGTGATGCGTTGGTGTCAAGTTATCCTGGTTTAACTAGAGATAGAAAATATGGTTATATTAAATATAAAAATTTTAAATTTATTTTAATTGATACTGGAGGATTTAATATATTTTCTGATACATTAATACAGGATTGTATTAATGATCAGACAAATATTGCAATTCAGGAATCTTGTATTATTTTGTTTGTGGTAGATGGTAAGAAACAAGGATCATCAGAGGACTGGAATATTATCACTTATTTACGTAAATTAAAAAAAGGTATATTTGTTGTTATAAATAAAATTGATAATGCTATTTCTTATAATAATTATAAAATATGGGATTATTATTTATATGGGATTAAAAATGTAGTTATTATCTCAGCTGTCCATGGATATGGTATTAGTACATTATTAGATAAAATTTATTTACAATCTTTAAAAAATTCATTTGATGGTGTTAAAAAATGTTTTTTTAATACATATATAGGTTTTGATGATTATCAAAAAAATAGTGAAAAAAATTTATTATTAAATCAAAATAATGAACCTATTATCGTAGTTATTATAGGTCGTCCAAATTCTGGCAAATCTACTTTTGTAAATTATCTTTTAAAAGAAGAACGTATGATTGTTTCTGATATACCAGGAACAACTCGAGATAGTGTGTATATTCCAATAACTTATAATAATGATAAATATATGTTTGTTGATACTGCAGGGATTCGAAAAAAAAAGCATGTTTCTAGTGTAGCAGAGCAAATTTCTAAATTAAAAACGTTACAAATACTTAAATATGCACATGTGACGTTATTTATATTGGATATTCAAGAGGGGATTGTCAATCAGGATTTATCATTATTAAATTTTATTACAAAAAGTAGTAAATCATTGATAATTGCGGTGAATAAATATGATATTTTTTCATCTAAAACTGGTTTTGATAAAACACTTATGAAAGAGGAATTGAATAAGAAAATAAGTTTTCTGAATTTTGTTAAAATACATTATATTTCTGCTTTATATGGAAGTGGTATTAAGAATTTATTTCAGTCAATAAAGAAAATACATGATTTTTCTAAACAAAAAATTAATACAGCACAATTGACTCGAGTTATGCATGAAGCGATTATAAAATATCCACCTCCATTTATTCGTGGTACTAAATTTGCTCCAAAATTAAAATTTGTGCATGTTGGGAGTTATAATCCAGTTGTTTTTATTATTCATGGAACAAGAGTCAGTAGCTTATCGAATGCGTATCGAAAATATTTAAGAAATTATTTTTATCGCGCATTAAACATTGAGGGAGTAATATTTCAGATGCATTTTAAGAATACTGTTAATCCTTTTAGTGATAAAAGAAATAAACATGTATGATTCAATATTTTATAAAAAAATTCATATAAAATATATTGAATCGAATTTTTATTTGTAGTTTATTTTTTAAAAATTAGGCTACGATTTTCTTTTTCTATATAAATAAGTTTTAAGATGTTTCTAGTATTTTTTCTTATTTGTTTCATAAAATCAGAATGATAATTATTAAGAGTGGGGTTAATATATGATGGAACTATTTCAATAAGTTTAGTTTTCCATAAATCATTATAATATTTATTTTGGAACATAATATTAAGTAGTTTTATTGTTATTGATACCGATATGGATGCTCCTGGTGAAGCTCCAAGTAATGCTGATAATGATCCATCAGCAGAGCTAACTATTTCTGTTCCAAATTGTAGTATGCCTCTGTTTTTATTGTTTTTTTTGATTATTTGCACTCTTTGACCTGCTTGAATGAGAAACCAATCTTTTGAATTAACTTCAGGATAATATTCTTTAAGAGCGTTAATACGATCATGATTTGACATAATAAGTTGATTAAATAAATATTTGATTAATGGAAAATTATCTATGCCTGCTTGTATAATTGGTTTTAAATTGTGCTTGTTTAAAGAATGAAATAAATCTAACCAAGATCCATATTTTAAAAATTTACTGCTAAAGGTAGCAAATGGTCCAAATAACAAAACTTTTTTGTTATTTAAGATACGAGTATCTATATGAGGTACTGACATTGGTGGCATGCTTACATTAGCTTTTCCATAGACTTTTGCTTGATGTTGTGAAACTATTTCAGGGTTATATGTAACTAAAAATTGACCTCCTACTGGGAATCCAGCGTATCCAGAAACTGATTGAATATTAGCAGTTTGTAATAAATTAAGAGATTTTCCTCCTGCTCCTATAAATACATACTTAGTATATGTATGTATTGTTTTTTTGTGTTGTATATCTTGTACAGATATTTTCCAATATTTATTATTATGTCGTTCTATATGTGTTACATCGTGTTCTAAATAGATGTTGAAATTAGGATTTTTTTTTAATTGTGCAAGTAATTGCGTTGTAATTTCTTCAAAGTTAATATCAGTGCCCATTGGCATATAAGTAGCAGCTACTTTTTGATTATTATTACGTCCTGTCATAACAAGAGGTATCCATGATTTTATTTGATGAGGATCTTCGGAGTAAATCATACCGTGAAAAAGATTATGAGTTTGGAGAGTTTGAAAACGTTTTTTTAGAAAATTAATATTTTTTTGTCCCCATACAAAGCTGATATGAGGAATATTATTAATAAAAGATTTTGGATTATTGATAATTCCGTTTTTTGTTAAGAAGGCCCAGAATTGTAGGGATAATTCAAATGCAGTATTTATAGATAGGGCTTTTGTAATATCAATGGAATCATTTATTTTGTTGTATTTGGTATAATTAAGTTCACAAAATGCTGCATGTCCTGTACCTGCATTGTTCCAGGAATTGGAACTCTCTTGAGCTGGTTTATTCAGTCGTTCGTATATATGTATTATCCAACTTGGTTCGAGAATAGTTAAAAAAGAACCTAAGGTTACACTCATAATTCCAGCACCAACCAATACAATATCAACAGATGAGTTTAGATTATATTGTGTTGAGTTATATTTATTTTTAAATATACTATTCTTCATTTATAATGAATTAATGTTTTACTATAAGATATTATATGTATTATTTATAACAATATAGAAACAATTTTACTATTATAAGTAGTTGTACATTCCTTATTCCTATTGTCCGTTGATGACAATACAATATTAAATAATAAAAATCAATAAATTATATTTAAAAAATTATATGTAATATTAAATAATTAATGTTGAAATATTGTATTTTTAGTTAAATGAAAATATTATTATGTTTAATAATAATAATACTGAAATAAAATATTGTAATTCATGTTATGAGAATATATGATTATCATTATAGTATCTAATGATTGTAATAGTGATTTGTAATTATTTGATATATATATAATGTAATTATTTTGAATAGTATTTTTACAAAAGATTATAAGATTGAGTAATGTTAAGTGTAAATATAAAAGAGGCGTTGACTTTTGATGATGTATCTATTGTCCCAGCTAGATCTGCAGTGTTGCCTGTGGAAGCTATTTTAAAAAGTAATTTGACTGATTCTATTATATTAAATATTCCAATTATATCTGCAGCAATGGATACGGTAACTGAAGCTAGTTTAGCTATTGCTTTGGCGCAAGAGGGAGGAATAGGGTTTGTTCATAAAAATATGTCTTTAAAAAATCAGATTAATGAAGTTATTAGAGTTAAACGTTATGAGAGTGGAGTAGTTACAAATCCTCAATGTGTAAATCCTGATACTACTGTATTAGAGGTAAAAGAACGAACTTGTCGTAATGGTTTTGCTGGTTATCCTGTTGTTATTAATTCAAATGAACTTGTAGGTATTGTGACGAGTCGCGATGTTAGATTTGTAAATGATTTATCTATTCCTGTTTCTGATGTTATGACTCCAAAGGATAGTTTAGTGACAGTGTATGAAAGAGAAAGTAGAGAAACAGTTTTAGCTAAGATGCATGATAAAAGAGTGGAAAAAATATTGTTAGTAGATTCTTTATTTCATCTAAAAGGCATGATTACAGCAAAAGATTTTGAAAAAGCAGAACGTAAACCAAATGCATGTAAAGATAATTATGGTAGGTTACGTGTTGGAGCGGCAATAGGAGTAAGTGCAGATTATAAATATCGTGCTAATGCTTTAGTCAATGCTGGAGTAGATATATTATTAATTGATTCTTCTCATGGGCATTCAGAAAGTGTATTACGTTGTGTTTCATATGTTCGTAAATTATATCCTGATTTGCCTATTATAGGAGGTAATGTTGTCACCGAAGAGGGAGCTTTAGCTTTAATAGAAGCTGGAGTTAGTGCAGTAAAAGTTGGAATTGGGCCGGGTTCCATATGTACAACTCGTGTTGTAACTGGAGTAGGTATTCCGCAAATTACTGCGATATCTGATGTATCAAAAGCGTTAAAATATACTAATATTCCGGTTATTGCTGATGGGGGGATTAGATTTTCTGGAGATATAGCGAAAGCAATAGCTGCAGGAGCTCATTGTGTGATGATTGGTTCTTTATTAGCTGGAACAGAGGAATCGCCGGGAGATATTGAATTTTATCAAGGTCGATCTTTTAAAAGTTATCGTGGTATGGGTTCTTTGGGTGCAATGAATCAAGGTTCATCAGATCGGTATTTTCAACAGAATGAAAATATTAATAGTAAATTAGTACCAGAGGGAATTGAAGGTAGAGTAATTTATAAAGGAAAAGTAAAATCAATTATACATCAATTGATGGGAGGATTAAGATCATGTATGGGGCTAACGGGATGTTTAACGATTGATGATTTACGCATAAAAACAAAATTTGTACGAGTAAGTTATTCAGGAATGCAGGAAAGTCATGTACATGATGTTACGATTACAAAAGAATCTCCAAATTATCAGTTAAAATAAATAATGTAAGTCGATCAATACGGTATAATTGTTTTAATTATGAGTATAAGGATAGTATAGATATATGAAACAATGTACTAGACAGTGTATTTTGATTATAGATTTTGGATCTCAGTATACGCAATTATTATTAAGACGAATTCGAGAATTAGGAATATATGCTAAAGTATGCGATTGGAATATTAGTCAAGATCTATTGGTTAGTTTAAATCCTAATGGGATTATTTTTTCTGGAGGTCCAGATAGTGTAACGAATAAACACTCGTCAAGTATATCAAAAGTCGTTTTCAAAATTGGTGTTCCAATATTAGGAATTTGTTATGGAATGCAAATTTTGGTTAGTCAATGCGGAGGGAATATCCGATCTGTATCTAATAAAGGAGAATTTGGTTATGCTCAGGTTGAAATACTATCTCAAAAAAATACATTAATTGGTAATCTTTATGATTATATCAATGATCAAGGTCATTGTGTATTAGAGGTATGGATGAGTCATAAAGATATAGTGGAAACTATGCCACAAGGCTTTACTGTTATTGGGATTACTGAAAATCAGCAAATTGCTATTATAATCAATGAAAAATGTCGTTGGTATGGTATACAGTTTCATCCAGAGGTTACGCATACTAAAAAAGGAAAAGATATTTTAAAAAGGTTTGCTGTAGATATTTGCAGATGTGAGGTTACATGGAAACCTGTATATATTGTTAAAAATATTATTAAAACTATTAAAAAGGTAGTAGGTCAAGATAGAGTAGTTCTTGCTTTTTCTGGAGGAATTGATTCTTTGGTGACGGCTTTGTTATTAAAATATGCAATTAATCATGAACAGTTTGTTTGTGTATTTGTAAATAATGGATTATTATGTTGTAATGAAATTAATCGAATTAGTAATTTTTGTAAAAAATATCAAGATTTAAATATTATTCATTTATCAGAAGAGAAGCGTTTTTTAAGTGCTTTAACTGGTGTTATTGATCCAGAAGAAAAAAGAAAAATAATAGGGAAAATATTTGTAGAAATATTTCAAGCGCAAATTAGTCAGTTAAAAAATATTAAATGGTTGGCTCAAGGTACTATATATTCAGATGTTATTGAATCTGGAATGTCATGTGCTTCTGCTAATATAATTAAATCGCATCATAATGTTGGAGGATTTCCAAGTTCTGTTAATATTCAGTTGTTAGAGCCTATAAAAGATTTATTTAAGGATGAAGTTCGTAATATTGGGTTGTATTTAGGATTACCGTTAAATGTAGTCAATCAATATCCATGTCCAGGTCCTGGAATGGCTATTAGAATATTAGGAGAAGTACGGGAAGAATATTGTAATATATTACGAAGAGTTGATTATATTTTTATGGAAGAGTTGAATAAATCAGATTTGTATAATACTGTTGATCAAGCATTTGCAGTGTTTTTGCCAGTTCAATCAGTAGGGGTACAAGGAGATCAACGTAAATATAAATGGGTTATTGTGTTACGAGCGATAGAAACTGAAGATTTTATGACGGCACAATGGGTTCGGCTTCCATATACTTTTTTAAATAAAGTATCTAATCGTATTGTTAATGAGGTTGAGGAAGTGTCAAGAGTGGTTTATGATATTTCTTGTAAACCTCCAGCTACAATTGAATGGGAGTAAATGATATATTTTTTTATTGATTTAGGTATTAGTTGATGGATTTTGTATGTAATTAATATGTAGTGAATTTCAGGATAGAAAGTATATACTAATATGTTTGTTTAGTAGAATGAGTTTGATTAGTGCAAGTACAATGAAGGTGTGTAAAATTTTATAAGATAGATTATGTTTAATGGATTTGATCAAGGTGATTTTTTATCTAAATCGAGTGATGATTGGATAAGTAGATTAGAATTAAATTTTGTTTTACAAGAGGGGTGTAGTGTTTTAAAAAAAATCAGTCATATAGGGCCAATTTTAGTTCAAAAGATTTTTTATCCAGAAAATGATAAAAGTAACATTCCTCATGTGTATTTATTACAACCTTCTGGAGGATTAGTAGGAGGTGATCAGATACATATATCGGTGTGTTTAGAATCTGGTAGTAAGGTATTGTTGACTACGCCAGGTTCTACTAAGTTTTATCGTACTAATGGTAAATATATATTACAAGAGCATATTTTTAAGTTAAAAGATAATACTTCTTTAGAATGGTTACCTCAAAGTAGTATTTTTTTTCCTAATACGAAAGTAAAAATAAATACTATTTTTCACTTGGAACCGGGAGCTCGAATTATTATAGGTGAAATTTTGTGTTTTGGTAGTGATGGTTGGTTAGATAATTACGGTAGTCCAGATGTAATAGATATTTTTTTACGTATTTGTTTGCCGTATTGTTCTGGATTACGAGATCGTTTAAAAATAGATTCTCAAAATTATATAGATAAATTACATGGTTTTAAAATAAGTGCTTCTCTTTTTGCAGCTCCATCAAATAAAGAAACATTAAAAGTAGTTCGTAGTTTGATTACATCTACTGTGGATATTCAAATAGGGGGTGTAACTTTGATAGATGAGTTACTTGTAGTAAGGTTATTGAGTAATAATAATCAAAGAATAAAAGAATTATTGTATCATATTTGGAGTGTAATACGACCTATTATTATAGGGCAAGAGGCAGTAATGCCTCGTGTTTGGTTTACATAATGGTTATATATTAATTATGAAATTATTACCTAGAGAAATAGATAAATTGCTATTGTTTACGGCTGCATTGTTAGCGGAAAGACGGAAAAAACGAGGATTGAAATTAAATTATCCAGAAGCAATAGCTTTAATTAGTTTTGTGGTTTTAGAGGGAGCTCGTGATGGAAAAAATGTTGCAGAATTAATGGAAATAGGTAGGAATGTATTAAGTAAGGATGATGTGATACCTGGGGTATCAGAAATGATAAGTAATGTTCAAATAGAAGCTACTTTTCTTGATGGTACTAAATTAGTAACTATACATGATCCTATTATTTGATCATTGTATTAAATATTTTAAGGGTCAGTGGAATTATGATTCCTGGTGAATTACATATTGCAGATGGTATAATAGAATTAAATGTAAATCGAGAAAAAGTTATTGTAATGGTTATTAATAATGGTGATAGACCAATTCAAGTTGGGTCTCATTTTCATTTTTATGAAGTTAATAATGCGTTATTCTTTAATCGTAATTTTGCCCTTGGTTTTCGGTTAAACGTACCATCTGGCACATCAATAAGATTTGAACCGGGACAAACTAGAGAAGTAGAGTTGGTTCGATATTCTGGAGAATTAAAGATTGTTGGTTTTTGTAAAAAAATTATGGGAAAATTAAGTAAATAATTATGAATATGTTGAATAAGAAAATATACGCTGAGATGTATGGACCTACTGTCGGAGATTCTGTAAGGTTGGCAGATACTGATTTATGGGTAAAAATAGAAAAAGATTTTACTATATATGGAGAAGAGGTAAAATTTGGAGGAGGTAAGGTTATTAGGGATGGTATGGGTCAAGGTCAGATGAATAATAAAGAGTGTGTTGATTTAGTTTTAACTAATGCTATTATTATTGATTATTGGGGTGTTATTAAAGCTGATATTGGTATAAATAATGGTCGTATTGTTGGTATCGGAAAATCAGGGAATCCAGATATACAACCAGGAGTGACTATATATATCGGTCCTGGAACTGAAGTGATATCAGCAGAAGGTAAAATTGTTACTGCTGGCGGAATTGACGTACATGTACATTTTATTTGTCCTCAACAAATAGAAGAAGCATTATCTTCTGGAATGACTACATTAATTGGAGGAGGTACTGGTCCTACAACTGGTAGTAATGCGACGACTTGTACCCCAGGTGTTTGGTTTATATCGCGTATGTTACAGGCAGCTGATGCTTTACCGATTAATATTGGGTTTACTGGTAAAGGTAGTTCAGCGTTACCTGAATCTTTAATAGAACAAATACACGCTGGGGCTATTGGATTAAAAGTACATGAAGATTGGGGAGCAACTCCAGCTACTATTGATTGTTGCTTAAATGTAGCAGATAATTTTGATGTACAAGTATCTATTCATACAGATACTTTAAATGAATCTGGATTTCTTGAGACTACTATATCTGCTATTAAAAATAGAACAATACATGCATATCATGTTGAAGGAGCAGGAGGTGGACATTCTCCTGATATTATACGAATATGTGAATTGAATAATGTTTTACCTTCATCTACAAATCCAACTCTACCGTATACTATTAATACGGTAGATGAGCATTTGGATATGATGATGGTATGTCATAATTTGAATTGTAATCTTCCTGAAGATATAGCTTTTGCAGAATCTAGAATACGTAGAGAAACTATTGCAGCGGAAGATATTTTGCATGATTTGGGAGCTTTATCTATGATTTCTTCCGATTCTCAGGCTATGGGTAGAATTGGAGAGACAATTTTAAGAACGTGGCAAACGGCTCATAAAATGAAGTTGCAACGTGGTTCATTATTGGGAGATGATCAATATAATGATAATACACGTATTAAAAGATATATTGCTAAATATACAATTAATCCTGCTATAACTCATGGTATTGCTCATGAAGTTGGTTCTGTTGAAATAGGTAAATTAGCAGATTTAGTGTTATGGTCTCCTGTTTTTTTTGGTGTAAAACCAGAATTGATTGTTAAAGGTGGTATGATTGTTTCTTCAGTTATGGGAGATCCTAATGCTTCTATTCCTACTCCGCAGCCGGTGTATTATCGATTAATGTTTGGATCATATGATTTAGCTAAATGTGCTACACGTATGACTTTTATATCTCAAAGTTCTTATGATGTAGGAGTAGTAGAGAATTTAAGATTAAATAGTTTAATTGGTATATCTAAAAGGTGTAGGAATATTAAAAAAGATCATATGATTAATAATAACTTGAAACCTGTTATGGAGGTAGATCCTCAAACTTATGAAGTTAGAGCAAATGGAGAATTATTAGTATGTGAACCTGTTTCTGTAGTACCTATGTCTCAACGTTATTTTTTATTTTAAAATAATATATTATATGATTGAGTAAAATATATATAATATCTGAATATTGTTCGTGATAATAATAGATTATTATTAGTATAGAGAGTTTTTATAAATTTTAAATGATTTTGTTGATTGGGTAGTAATATAATAGTATTATTGTAATATAATTAGATATAGGAGTATATATGATAATATAATATTATATTTATTTTAAAATATTGTAATAGTTATTTGAGAGTATATTTAAATTTATTTTGAATAATTATTATTTATTAAGTATTTTTGTATTAAATAAGATAGTGTATAATTGTAAATTATGAATATTCATCGAGAATGTAGATCTTTATTATCTTTAATACAGATAGTAAGTGGTAATTTACCTACAGGAGGTTTTAGTTATTCTAAAGGATTGGAATCAGCTATAGAATATGGTTGGGTTAAATCGTTAGAAGATTTTTTAAATTGGCAAAAACAATGGATTCATGAGCAGTTAATTTATATAGATTGGCCTATGTTAAAGCGTTGTTACTATTATACTAAAATAAATGATTCCAAAAATTTTAAAAAGTGTGCATTACAAATTTTATCATATCGAGATACTTATGAATTAAGACTAGAAGAACAGCGACGTGGAAAAGCAATGGAGAAGTTAATTTCACAATGGTATGATCCTATTAGTGATAGTTGGGCTGTAGCATTTAAATGTAGTGGATTAGCATCCATGGCTTGGTTGGGTTATGAATGGAATATTCCGATAAAAAATTTAGCGTTAGGTTATGCTTATAATGCATTAGAATCTTCTATAATGGTTGGTTTGAAATTACTTCCTTTTGGACAAAGAACTGCTCAGAAGTTATTGAGATATTTAGTAGAATTTTTACCAAATGCCTGGGATAAAGCTGATCTTGTCAAAGATCATGAAGTAGGTGGTAATTTTTTATTACAATCAATAGCATCTGCTTGTCATGAAGATCAGTATTCGAGGTTGTTTAGTTCTTAATTTTATTTAATTGATTTTTATAAAATATATAGTAGAATGTAAAGATAAACGATGATGTTATTTGTTTGAGTGTTATAATAAAAAGTATGATTATGAGTAATGATAAAGCGAAACACCCTATGAAAGTAGGAATTGGAGGGCCTGTAGGATCAGGGAAGACTGCGTTGATTGAGGTTTTGTGTAAAAAGATGAAAACTGATTATCAGTTGGCAGTAGTTACTAATGATATTTATACTAAAGAAGATCAACAAATATTGATTAATGCACATGCTTTAGAATCGGATCGAATTATTGGGGTAGAGACAGGTGGATGTCCTCATACTGCTATTCGTGAGGATGTTTCTATGAATTTATTGGCTATTGAGGAATTAATAGATAAATTTAATAATTTAGATATTATTTTTATTGAAAGTGGAGGAGATAATTTAAGTGCTACTTTTAGTCCAGAGTTATCAGACTGGAATTTGTATGTTATTGATGTTGCAGCAGGAGATAAAATACCTCGTAAGGGTGGTCCGGGTATTACTAAATCTGATTTTTTAATCATCAATAAGATTGATTTAGCTCAATATGTTGGAGCATCTTTGGATGTAATGAAGTTTGATACGCATACTATGCGTAATAATCGGCCTTGGACTTTTACTAATTTGAAAACAGGTTATGGTATAGAAAGTGTTATTAATTTTTTACGTGAGAAAAAATTAATAAATAATAAAATGTGATGAAATCTAAGTTGCAACGTATTGGGTATATATAATCTTTTAATATTTGTATTTTATGTTTATATGGACCTAAATAGGTGTTTTTGTATAGTTATTATTTAATAAAAAGAATGTGTTTATGTTTTTACTTAAAAAATATGATTTTGGTTTTTTCAATTAATATTTGAATAGCGTTAAAATGAGTTGTGTTTTTTTTGCAGTGGTCCCAAGCTTGTATAAAAGATAAAATTAGTCTAATTAATAATACAATGAAACTAATTAATAATACTCCTGTTGTGATTCTAGTTTTTGATTTTGTTTTTTTCATTATATATACAACGTAACTATAGATCGGAATAGGTATAATGAAATATAGTTTTTTTATAAAAAAAATGATACTGTTTATTATCAAATAATTAAAATGTATTTTAGTAATATAGTAAAGTTGGTAATTTAATGCTGTAATTCATTTATTTAATAATGTTATATTAAAATGATGTTATTATGTATGGTAATTGATATTATATGTAACGCTATTATGTATTTCAGAGTAATACCAATAATTTAATATTATTTATCTATTATTTTAGGATACTGAGCGTATAATAATTGAAATTATATTTGAAAATGAAAAACGATTGCATTTTATATATTTAATGAAAGTTTAAAACTATTATATAATTTAGTATTAATACGTAATAAAAATGGAGAACTAGTATTATTTTTTTGATTATTGAGTATATCATAATAAAATATGATTGGAATATATATTAAATTGTAAAATTTATTATACGATGCGTTTATCAGGGATAAGATAGTATGAAAATAATTGAAATTAGACATCCTTTGGTGCAACATAAATTAGGTTTAATGCGCATCAATGATATTAGTACTAAGCGTTTTAGAGAATTATCTTCCGAGTTAAGTAGTTTATTAACTTATGTGGCTACTGATGATTTAGAAATAGAAACTGTAATCATTAAAGGTTGGAATGGATTAGTTAAAATTGCTCGTATTAAAGGAAAAAAGATAACGGTTGTTCCTATTTTAAGAGCTGGTTTAGGTATGATGGATGGTGTGTTAGAACATGTACCTAGTGCACGTATTAGTATGATAGGAGTATATAGAGATGAAATTACTTTAGAGCCGATACCTTATTTTCATAAATTAGTATCTAGAATAAATGAACGCATGGCTATGGTGTTAGATCCAATGTTAGCTACTGGTGGAACAGTAATTGCTACTGTTGATTTATTAAAAAAAGCAGGGTGTCATAATATAAAGATTTTATCTTTAGTAGCTGCTCCGGAAGGTATTGCTGCTTTAGAAAAAAAACATCCAGATGTTGAATTATATTTAGCTTCTATTGATCAAAAATTAAATAAATATGGCTATATTATTCCAGGGTTAGGTGATGCTGGAGATAAAATTTTTGGAACAAAATAAATTAGTTGTGAATGAATTGGGTTTTATGTTTATATATTTTTATATAATATATAAAAAATAAGAGTTATATTATTATAGATGTTTTGTTAAGATAATTTAGTATCATTCGACAGTGGTCATTAGGTTTAAAGTTTTTAAATACTTGAATTATAATATTTTCTGTATTTATTAAAAAACTAACTCGATGGATTCCTTGATATGTTTTTCCCATGAATTTTTTTTCTCCCCACACTCCAAATTGATTAGAAATTTGATGATTTAAATCTGATAATAGAGAAAAATTTAACATTTCTTTTTCAGAAAAAGCTAATAATTTTTCTGGTTTATCTGAGCTGATTCCGATTATTGTAATTTTTAATTTTTTAAAAATATTCATGTTATCTCGTAATGTACAAGCTTGAGCGGTGCATCCTGGAGTCATAGCTTTTGGATAAAAATAAATTAATATTTTTTTTCCCAAAAAAATAGAAGAATGAGTGTGAACTCCGTCTTGATCAGGTAAATTAAAAGATGGTATTTTATCGCCAGGTTTTAGTAATGTCATAGTAATATCCTAATATAAATAACTAGCAATTTATAGTGAATTTGTCTATTTTAAATGTCATTAATTTAGTTAATGATTTATGTATATATTTCAATAAATTAAACTTAAATTAATAAATTATTTGTAGTATTTTTAATAGTCAATATGATTGCTTAAAAATAAATAACTTATTTAACAAAAAATATAATGAAAACAATATTTAATTAATTTAAAATAGGCCTAATATTAATAGTTCATGTTTTATATTATGAAATAATATAAAAATAATCATTTTTATTATTATAAATGTAATTAATATTTCAGTGCAAGTTGATTTTTATTGATATAAATTACTACTATATTATGGAAGCGTCTTTTAAATTGTGTATTATTTTATCAATAGTTTTGATTAGTTTAATATGAATGTTTATTGTATTATTAATGTATTATAGTAAAAGGTATTAATTTGATTGTAGATTTGTAATGTGGAGATAATAATTCATGTTTACGGGTAGTATAGTAGCATTGATTACACCTATGGATTCAAAAGGTTCTATAGATCGAATGGGTTTAAAAAAATTGGTAGATTATCATGTCGATAATGGTACATCAGCTATTGTTTCCGTCGGGACTACGGGAGAAATGTCTGGACTTACTCATTCTGAACATGTTGATGTAGTGATGTGGACTATAGAATTTAGTGATGGAAGATTGCCAGTAATTGCTGGAACTGGATCGAATTCAACATCAGAAGCAATCTTATTAACTAATCAGTTTAATGATAGCGCTGTATCAGCATGTTTAAGTGTAACTCCTTATTATAATAGACCAAGTCAAGAAGGTTTGTTTCAGCATTTTAGAGCTATTGCGGAAAGTACAAATTTACCTCAAATATTATATAATGTCCCTATACGTACAGGTTGTGATTTATTACCTATTACTGTAGGTCGTTTATCAACAATAAAAAATATAGTTGGAATTAAAGAGGCTACTGGGAATTTAAATAGGGTTAATCAGTTAAAACGGCTAGTGAATGAGGATTTTATTTTATTGAGTGGGGATGATATAAGTGCTGTGGATTTTATGAGACTTGGAGGTCATGGAGTCATTTCTGTAACCGCGAATGTGGCTCCAAAAGATATGTCAACTCTGTGTAGTTTTGTACAAAAAAATGATTTTAAAAGTGCATATGATATTAATAATCGTTTAATTCCAGTACATCAATCTTTATTTTTTGATTCTAATCCTATTCCCGTAAAATGGGCATGTAAAGAATTAGGGTTAATATCATATGATACCCTTCGATTACCTATGACTTCTATATCTAAGGAGCATAGTGTGTTGATTAGAAAAGCATTAGAGGATGCTGATTTATTATAATTCAGTAATGGAGTGAGTGATAATGTATTATATATTTGTATGATTTAACGCATTATAGGAATTGAAATGGAGATAGAAAAATATGTATGATTCGTATATATTACGGGTATTTATATTAGGATTATTTTATGTTTTATTATCAACATCATGTACTAATTACGTATTACGTAATCAAACACATTATTGTTCAGTAAATAGAAGTGATAATTTAAAATATTTAAATTATGTTACTAATTCTTATTTATACACTCTGAAGACTTTAAAACACTCATATATTTATTTACCTATTTCATATACTGATTATATTATTCCATCTATTGATTCTATTGTGAGTATTAATAATAATTTTAAACAAAATGATATTAATTTAAATATATGTCCTCCAAGAATATTTAAAAATGAATTTGGTGAATCGTGTTTAATTAATGTTGATTCAGAGTAATTATTTGTGTATAGAACAATATGCAATGTACTTAGATATTTTTAAGTTTATACATAACATATTTTATATATATTCAGATTAATAATTTAAAAATAATTATTTTATTCATTATACTATATTTTTAGATTGATTTATAGATAATGTGATAATACTATAACAATATTTTTTCCATAATTTTAAAATAAATATGACTTAATGATTTTAAATCTACTAAATCAATACATTCATTAACTTTATGAATAGTATTGTTGAGTGCTCCTAATTCTATAATTTCTGCTCCTGTTTGTATTATAAAGCGACCATCAGAAGTACCTCCAGTTGTGTTTAATTGAGGAGTGATGTTGTAATATTTTTTAATGATATCAATAATAATATTAACCAATTTTCCTGGAGCGCTAAAATATGGTTCTGATTTTGATTCCCAATGTAAATGATAGGTTACGTGATAATTAGATAATATTTTATTTATGTTATTGTGAATACTGTGCATAGTAGATTGGTCATTAAAACGAAAATTAAAGTTTAATATTAATTGTTCTGGTGTAATATTATTTGTAGAATAATTTATAGGTATAGTATGAAGATGAGTAATTTGAATAGAAGTATCAGGAAAGAGTGTACTTTTGTGTTGATCCCACATAGTATTAAGTAATTTCGATAATATTGGAATCGCTAAATGTATTGGATTTTTTAGAAATTGTGGATATGCTACATGTCCTTGTGATCCATGTATTACTAATTTACCTGTACAAGATCCTCTTCTACCATTTTTAATTACATCACCTATTTTATTGTTACTAGATGGTTCCCCAATTATGCAATAATTAATGTGTTCATGTCTATGAATTAGGGATTTTATGATTTTTTTTGTGCCATGAATTCCAGATCCTTCTTCGTCAGAGGTAATTATAAATGCTATTCTATTTTTATGTTTTGGATATTTTTGAATAAAAGATTTGGTGGCTACTAACATAGCAGCTAATGCTCCTTTCATATCAGATGATCCTCGACCATATATTATGTTATTATGTACGGTCCCAGAAAAAGGCGGATATTGCCAATTGTGAATATCACCAGGAGGTACTACATCTGTATGTCCCGCAAATAATAATGTTGTATATTTTTTTTGATCATATCCATAACGGTAAGCCCAAATATTAGACGTATTACTAGAATTCATAGGTTCTATGTTGAATTGCAATGATTTTAAGTAATCAGTAATAATTTTTTGGCAATTACAATCATTTGGAGTAATAGATGGTTGACGTATTAATTGTTGAGTTAATGTTATCAAATCATTAATCATGTATTGATATTGTTTATGAAATTATTTTAATGGATTAGTTAATTATTTTTAAATTAATTATATTGATTATTGCATTAATATATTATTGTAATAATATATTGATTTCTTGTAAAATATGATTTTTCGTAAAACCGAAAAAATTAAATAGATCATGTGCTGGAGCAGATTTGCCAAAAGTGTTTATACCAATAACCTTGCCATGTAATCCAACATATTTATACCATAAATCGCTGTGACCAGCTTCGATAGCTAATCGTTTAGTTACTGTTTGTGGTAGTACTTGTTCGCGATAGGTTGCATTTTGTTGGTCAAATATATTAGTGCAAGGCATAGAAACGATACGTATTTTATATCCTTCATTAGTTAATTGATGATATATATTTACCGCAAGTTCTATTTCTGATCCAGTAGCAATGATTATTAATTCAGGAGTGTTGTAACAATCTTGTAATATATATCCTCCTTTAGAGATATTTGTCATATTTATGATTGTGTTTTTTTGTTGTTTTAGTGTTTGTCTAGTTAATATTAAAACAGTTGGTCCTGTATTTTCGATAGCTGTTTTCCAAGCAATTACTGTTTCTATTTGATCGCAAGGTCTCCAAATCTGTAGATTTGGTATCATACGTAAACTGGATAATTGTTCGATAGGTTGATGAGTAGGTCCATCTTCTCCTAATCCGATTGAATCATGAGTATAAATCATAATATGTCGATTATTCATTAAAGCTGCCATACGAATGGCATTTTTTGAATAGTCACTGAATGTTAAAAAAGTTGCTGTATATGGTAAAAAACCTCCATGTACAGATATACCATTGGCTATAGCAGTCATTCCGAATTCTCGTACACCATAGTGAATATAATTGCCAGAAGGATTTTGTATAATAGAAGAAGACTGTGAATAAGTTGTCAAATTGCTAGAAGTTAAATCTGCTGATCCTCCTAATAGTTCAGGTAAATATTTAGAAATATATTCGATAACAATTTGTGAAGATTGGCGAGTGGCAATATTTTGAGGATTGGTACTTAATTGTTTGATAAGTTTTTGGATTTTTGTGTTCCAGTAAATAGGTAATTTGCATTGTACACGTCTTGTAAGTTCTTGAGCTAAATCAGGATAAGTTTTTTGATATTGAAGAAACATTTGGTTCCATATATTCTCTTTTTGTTGTCCTATTATTGTGGCATCCCATAATTTATATATTTTTTGTGGAATAAGGAATGGTGTTTGTTCATTCCAACATAACTTATTGCGGGTAGCTAAAATTTCTGATGTTCCCAAAGGAGATCCATGAGTACAAGATTGGCCACTTTTATTAGGAGAGCCAAAGGCTATAATAGTTTTAAAAATTATTAAAGACGGTTTATTTAATATAGATTTTGCTTGGTTGATTGCGATGTTAATAGATTTTCTGTTATGACCATCTACATCAGGTATGACATGCCACCCATAAGATTCAAATCTTGCTGCAGTGTTATCAGAAAACCATTCTTCAACAGATCCGTCTATGGAAATTCCGTTTTTATCATATAAAACAATCAATTTATTTAATTTCATTGTTCCTGCTAATGAACAAGATTCGTGTGATATTCCTTCCATCATACAACCATCTCCAACGAAAACATAAGTATAATGATCAATTATGTTGAATAACGGGCGGTTAAATTGATTTGCTAAAGTTCGTTCGGCGATGGCAAATCCTACAGCATTAGCTAAGCCTTGTCCTAATGGACCTGTAGTTACTTCCACTCCATCAGTGTGTTTATATTCTGGATGGCCAGGTGTTTTAGAATGTAGTTGCCTAAAATTTTTTAAATCTTCTATGGATATTTTATATCCAGTAAGATGTAAAATACTATATAGTAACATGGAAGCGTGGCCGTTAGATAAAATGAATCTATCTCGGTTTATCCAGTTTGGATTTTTGGGGTTATGATTCATGTACTCTCTCCATAAAACTTCAGCAATATCTGCCATTCCCATAGGAGCTCCTGGATGTCCAGAATTAGCATGTTGTATACAGTCTATACTTAAAATGCGTATAGCATTAGCTAACATTTGTTCATGTAACATAAGTATTCCTTAATTATTTTTGTAATTGAACATTTAAATTATTTAATAAAAGTTTATGTAATTTTTGTTGATCTATAGAAAATTGTTGAATACCTTCATTTAATTTTTCAACTGCCATTTGATTTTTATTATGTTCTTGAAAAAATTCTGATTGATCAAGAACAGGAATGTGGTGTGAAATTATGGTTTTAGGAGGAAATAATTGGCGTGTAACAGAATTGGTATTTTGGTATAATTGTTTTAAGAAATGTGGAGATATAGTTAAATAATCACATCCGGATAAAGCTAAGATTTGTTCGAGTCGACGAAAACTAGCTCCCATGATAATAGTATTATAGCCATATGTTTTATAATAATGATAAATTTTTTTTATGGATTGTATCCCAGGATCATCATTTATATAAGATGTTTTGATTAGGTTACGTTGATTATACCAATCGTAAATACGACCTATAAATGGTGAGATTAAGTATATATTTCTTTCAGCGCATGCACGTGCTTGAGCAAAAGAAAATACAAGAGTTAAATTGCATTTAATCCCAGATTTTTCTAGTTCTTCTGCAGCTTGAATGCCTTCCCAAGTAGCAGCAATTTTTATTAATACTCGAGATGTATCAATATTTTTTTTTTGATACATTGTGATTAATTTATGTGCTTTTTTGATTGTTAAATCAGTATTAAAGGATAATTGAGCATCTATTTCAGTGGAAATATATCCTGAAATATTTGCAAGAATTTCAGAGCCAATATTTACTATTAACCTATCACTAGCATTAGTTATTTTAGTATTTTGATTGCCACCTATTTTTTGGGCATAATCTATAGCATCATTAAATAATTTAAGATAAGTGGTGAATAGTGGAGATTTTAAAATTAAAGATGGATTAGTAGTAGCATGTTGTATTTGATAAGTTCGTATCAAGTCAACATCTCCTGTATCTGCTGAAATTTTTGAAAATTTTTTTAAATTGTCCAGTTGATTCATTAATTAACTCCATTTTATGTATATACTGTGTTTAGTTAGCTATGAAAATTATTATTATCTTATATATATTAAGTAGATGATCAGATTTTTATTTATCATGAGTATAATTTTAAATAGTTGATTGAGGATTTTACATATATTAATCTAATTTTGTAGTATTAGTTAATTAGTAGGAAATATTATATAATAAAATAATTAAATTATCACATTCAATAATAGAATAATTATAAATCAATTGCTTTAATAGTTGGTATATGAATTTGTAGTAAATTCTTTGGTGTTATTACAAATGGTATGGTAGTGTATTAAACATACTTTTATATTTAATAAAGAGAAAAGTGTATATAATACATTTTATATATTATAATTGAGTTTATATTAGTATAATTATATGTATTAAAGTATTTTTGTTGTGATGAATTAGGGTAGTTTTTTGAATACTGTTATGAAGGAATATATACTTTATGGTATATTTTTTTGAATGTACTATAAGTACATATAGTATTTAATACTGAGTTCAATGAATAAGAATTATTTTATTTAATTGAATTAGGCATTGGTATTGTAAGTACGTAATAAATTACAAGTGTAATCTATTACATATTATTTCAAAATGAATAGCAGTATTTTTTGTTGATAAATAATTTTATAATATATGGAATTTTATATGACTATAACATGTATTATTTATCGAATATTAAAAATAATAATTTTTTTATATTGTTTTGAGCAATCTGCAGTAGTATATAGTACTGTTTTGTTGAATAGTTCCTATGATGTATCTAGAGAATTATTTTCAGAAATTAATTTTAATTTTATTGAATATTGGAAAAACATACATCCTGACGATACATTAATTATTAAACAATCTCATGCAGGATCTACTAGACAAGCTATGGCTGTATTACAAGGATTACGAGCGGATGTAGTAACTTATAATCAAGTTATAGATGTACAAATATTATATGAACGTGGAAAATTGATACCTAAAAATTGGCAAGATCGATTACCTAATCGTAGTTCTCCTTTTTTTTCAACAATGTCTTTTTTAGTCAAGAAAGGTAATCCAAAAGAAATTTATAATTGGAATGATCTTACTAAAGAAGGTGTAAAAATAATTTTTCCTAATCCTAAAACATCTGGTAATGGTCGATATACGTATTTAGCGGCTTGGAATGCTTTTTTTCAAGATAACTGTAAAAATATAAAACATACTCGTAATCAAATGCGAAAATTTTTAAAAAATGTGGTTGTATTTGATACCGGAGGTCGTGCTTCTACCGCTACTTTTGTAGATCGTAATCATGGAGATGTATTAATTAATTTTGAATCAGAATCAAAGCTAATACAAAATCAATTTGGTTCAAATAAATATGAAATTATTATACCTAATCCAAATATTTTAGTAGAATTTCCAGTTACTTGGATAGATAAGAATGTCATTAAAAATGGTACTAAAAATGTAGCTCAAGCTTATTTACAATATCTTTATACTGATGAAGCAAAAAAAATTATAAATAAATTTGGTTATCGTGTTATAGATACAGCTGGTGTTATAGATACGAATTTCAATATATTTTCTGACATTCAATTATTTAAAGTAGAAGAACAATATAAGGAAAGTTGGAGTAATATCATGAAGATTCATTTTCAGCGTGGTGGAGAACTAGATTATTTATTATCATCTATAGGACAATACTAAAATAATGTTATTGATTAATAATCATCAAAGGTTGCCAGGATTTGGGGTGACCTTAGGTGGTAGTGTGTTATTTATTTCTTTGGTATTATTACTGCCTTTGAGTGCGTTGATAGTACAATTATCTCAGATAAGTTGGATGCAGTATTGGAGTATTATTACAGAGCCGTCATTATTAGTGGCATATAAAGTAACTTTTTTATCAGCTGGAATAGCTGCTATATTTAATGCAATATTTGGAATGATGGTATCTTGGGTGTTAGTTAAATATCGATTTCCTGGTCAGAAATTATTGGATGCTATAATAGATTTGCCTTTTGCATTACCTACTGCTGTTGCAGGATTGACTTTATCAACTTTATTTTCAGAATGTGGTTGGTATGGTAAGTGGTTGGCTGGTATGGGAATTACAGTATCGTATACATGGATAGGAGTTGCTATTGCAATGACTTTTACAAGTATACCATTTGTGATTAGGTCAGTGCAGCCTGTGTTAGAAGAAATTTCTCAAGAATATGAAGAATCAGCAAAAACATTAGGGGCAAGTTATTGGCAAATTTTTTATAATGTTATTTTTCCTGAATTAGCTCCAGCATGGATATTTGGTGTAATGTTATCTTTTGTGCGTAGTTTAGGGGAATTTGGAGCAATTATCTTTATTGCTGGTAATATTGCTTGGAAGAATGAGGTGGTATCATTAATTATTTTTGTAAGGATTCAAGAATTTGATTATCCTGCGGCTAGTGCTATTTCTTCTGTAATATTAATATTTTCTTTATTATTATTATGTATTGTTACTATATTACAATTGCGATTACATAAAAAATTTCAAGGTTATTTATAAGATGATAGATTTCGTGAATTATTTTAATTATAAAATTGGGAGTGATATTGTAAAGAATATGAGATGGGGGAAATGGTTGTTAATTAGTTGTAGTATGTTGATTGCGATATTACTTTTGTTTATTCCTTTGGTGATGATTTTTGTAATTGCTCTATCAGAAGGGTTACAAATAGTGATGTTGAATTTATTAGATATTGATATGATTCATTCTATATTTTTAACAGTTTTCGTGACATGTACAGCAGTTCCTATTAATATGATTTTTGGCATATTAATGTCTTGGTTAGTTACTCGATTTAGATTTTATGGTCGACAATTATTAATTATTATGCTAAATATTCCTATTGCTGTATCTCCAGTAATAGTTGGGTTATTATATTTATTGTGTTATTCCAGTAATAGTATAATTGGGAATTGGTTAGATATATATGATATACAAATAATGTTTAATTGGCTAGGTATATTATTGGTAACAATTTTTGTAACTTGTCCATTTATTGCAAATGAAGTTATTCCTGTTATGATTAATCAAGGTGATCAGGAAGATGAAGCAGCTATTTTATTAGGAGCATCTGGATGGATGATGTTTCGTCATGTTACTTTTCCTAATATTAGATGGGCGTTATTGTATGGAATAACAATAACTAATGCTCGAGCTATTGGGGAATTTGGAGCATCATCTATAGTGTCAGGTTTAGTTCGAGGAGAAACGTATACTGTGCCTTTATATATAGAGTTATTATATCAGGATTATAATACTGTAGGAGCATTTATAGCTGCATCATTATTAGCATTAGCATCAATTATTATACTATGTATAAAGAATTATTTTAAATATCGTGTAAGTTATTATAGTTGATATACTCATTAATAGTGAAAGGTAGAAATGTGAATATTGAAATTGATAAGATTTCTAAAGTTTTTAATCATAGGAAAATTTTAACTAATATTTCGATTAATATTAAATCTGGAGAAATGATAGCGTTGTTGGGACCATCCGGATCTGGTAAAACAACGTTGTTACGAATTATTGCTGGACTTGAAAGTCATAGCAGTGGTTATCTTCGTTTAAAAGGTCAAGATGTAGGAGGAGTGAGTGCTCGTGATCGTCGAGTAGGTTTTGTGTTTCAAAATTATGCGTTATTTCGTCATATGACGGTATTGGATAATGTTTCGTTTGGAATACGTATGTTGCCACGACATAAGCGGCCTAGCAGGTATATTATTGATAAAAAAGCTATGCAGTTACTTAGTATAGTACAATTAGATCATTTAGCGAATAGGTATCCTTCTCAATTGTCTGGTGGGCAAAAGCAACGAGTTGCATTAGCTCGAGCTTTAGCGATTGAGCCGAAAATATTGTTATTGGATGAACCATTTGGTGCTTTAGATACACAGGTACGTAAAGAACTGCGTCGTTGGATCCGAAATTTACATCAAGAATTTAAGTTTACTGGTGTATTTGTAACTCATGATCAAGAAGAAGCTATGGAGATAGCTAATCGTATAGTAATTATGAATCATGGTGTGATTGAACAGATAGGTACTCCTGAAGATATTTGGTGTGTTCCTTCGACTCGTTTTGTTTTTGAATTTTTAAGTGAAATTAATTGTGTAATTGGAATGATATGTGGTACAGAATTATTTATTGGACCGTATTATTGGAATTTATCATATATTCCAAAAGTGCAAGGAGAGGTTGAACTTTTTTTTAGACCTTGGGAGATGGAGATAAGAAAAGAATTTAGTATTTTTTCTCCATTACCAGTGAAGATAATTAATGTTAGTTTTCATGGTTATTATTGGCAATTAAGCGTAGAACCATTAGGTTGGCATCATGATTTGTTAACTATTATTTTGGGAGTAAAAGATAGTTTTGGTATTCCAGAATTTGGTATGTATTGTTATTTAAGTGGTCGTAATGCTAAATTATATTCGTGATAGTTGGAGTTATAGGATAGATCAGGGTAAGTATTTGTATAAGATTGTATAATGTTGTAGGATTATGAGGTATATACTGAGCAGAGGAATGGTATATATTTTTAATGTAATTAGTTTAAATGATTAAGTTTCTTGAATTGGTAGGTGACTTGATAGTAATTTCATTAACTCTTCTGTGGTAGAGCATTTTAATGCTTTTTGAGCTAATAGTTGGGCATCGTGATAATAAGTATTACGAATAATTTTTTTAACTTTTGGAATAGATATAGCGCTCATGCTAAATTCATCTAATCCCATTCCTAATAATAAAGGAACGGCACGTTCATCTCCTGCCATTTCACCGCACATAGCAGTCCATTTTCCTGCAATGTGTGATGATTCAATGATTTTTTTTATTAAAATTAAAATGGATGGAGACATAGGATTATATAAATGAGAAATTAATTTATTTCCACGGTCAACAGCAAGAGTGTATTGAGTTAAATCATTAGTTCCGATGCTGAAAAAATCTACTTCTTTAATTAAATGATGAGCAATAATTGCTGCAGAAGGAGTTTCAATCATAACTCCTACTTTAATGTTTTCGTCAAACTTTTCTCCTGAGTTATGTAGTTGAGTTTTTAAGAAGTTTAATTCTGTGTTTAGTTGTTGTATTTCTTCTACTGAAATGATCATAGGATACATTATTCGTAATTTACCAAAAAAAGATGCTCTGAGAATTGCTCTCAGTTGAGTATGTAACATGTCTTTGCGATCCATCAGAATACGAATAGCTCTCCATCCAAGAAATGGATTATCTTCATGTGGCAGATTCATATAGGGTAAATTTTTATCTCCTCCTATATCCATAATACGTATAATGATAGATTGATTGTACATAGATTCTGCAGCGTTTTTGTAAGCTTGGAATTGTTCTTCTTCTGTAGGTAATGCATTACGATTCATAAATAAAAATTCAGTTCTGTATAATCCTATGCCTTCTGCTCCATTTTCTTGAGCTTTAACGATATCATGTACTGTACTGATATTAGCACATATATGAACTTTATGGTTATCTAGAGTAATAGATGGAAGATTTTTGAGTTTAGTTAATTGTTTTTTTTCAGAGAGATATTTTTTTTTTAATAATTTTAAAGTATGAATAATATTTAGATCAGGATTAATATAGATTTTGTTGTTTAAGGAATCGAGAATTATAAAATCTCCATCCATAACAGTTGTTGTAATTGTATTTGTTCCTACAATAGCAGGTAGCTCTAAAGAACGTGCCATGATGGAGGTATGAGAAGTTTTTCCTCCTAAATCAGTAATAAATCCTAATATTTTTTTTGGATTAAGTTGAGCAGTTTCTGATGGACTTAAGTCAACTGTTATAATAATAACTTCTTCAGTAATATCATTGAGATTGATAATAGGTATATTTAGAATATTTTTTAATAAACGATTGCCAATATCACGAACATCAATGGATCGTTCCTTTAAATATTCGTCTTTTAATTTTTCTAAAGCGTTAGCTTGGTTTTCAATAACGGAATATACTGCAGCATCGGCAGTGAATAATTCATCTTTAATGAGAGTGATAATATCTTGTTCTAGTTCTTCATCTTCTAATAATATAATATGACCTTCAAAAATACTTTCTTGTTTAGAATCTAATTTTTTTCTTACTTTTTTTTTAATTTCTTTTAATTGTTCAACAGTTTTAGATCGTCCAGAAAGAAATTTTTTAATTTCTTTATCAATGGATTTGATAGTAATTTTTTTAGTATTAATGACTATTTTTTTTTCTTTTAGTAATAATGCTTTTCCTAAAGCAATACCAGGTGATACTGAAATGCCTGAGATCATAATTTTGCCTATATTAAGTCCATATTGTATATTATTCATGCGAAAGATGGTTTAGATTAGTGATAAATTTGATTAAATATTGTACTGCTTTTTTTTCATCTGATCCTTGAGCAGAAATAGTAATTACAGATCCTTGACTTAATCCTAAAGTTTGTAGTTTAAATAAACTTTTTGCATTTGCTTGTTTTCCATTGGATGTAATTACAATTTCAGATATAAAGTTTTTTGCTTCTTTTACGAATTGAGTAGCAGGACGAGTATGCAATCCGTTAAGAGCAGTAATTGTTATTTCTTTTTGAAACATATTTGTCTCCATTATTACATATATAAATAGATGTTGTATAATGTTTTACAGTTAGTATGAGATCAGTAGAGTATTAATTTTAATAATATTTTATTTATCAACAAGTCTTTGATTAAAATAATTTGTATTTAAATTTAGCATATTAATTAAAATATTTAGTATTTAATTGTAATATTTTAATGTGTAATAAAAATAAATATTTTATTATATAATGTAATTAATTCAATCTTTTTTTAATGGTTTTGTAGTAAATAAAACGCACAATGTTTTTATATAAAAGTAAACATGAAAGGTTAAGATTAATTCATTAAATTATATTAACATATATTTTATAGATAAATGTGTATATCATGAATCCGAAAATAGTATGGTGCTTAAATATCTTTCTCCAGATGACGGAAGTATTATAACTATATTTTTATTAGTATGTTTTTCCTGTTGTTGTAATTGTACTGCTGCTGCTAAAGCAGCTCCTGAGGAAATACCTGCTAAAATTCCTTCTTTTTGCATTAAGAATTTAGCATAAGAAATTGCTGCATCTGTTTCGACAGTTACTACTTGATCAATTAAATTTAAATCTAAATTTTTGGGGATGAATCCTGCTCCAATTCCTTGGATTTTATGTGGGGCTGGTTTTATACTTTGTCCAGACAAGGTTTGAGTAATGACTGGAGAATCTTTTGGTTCAACCGCTACTATAGTGATTTTTTTGTTTTGTATTTGTTTAAAAAATCTTCCTACTCCTGTGATGGTACCTCCAGTTCCAACTCCAGCAACAAATATATCTATATTTCCATGAGTATCATACCAAATTTCTGGTCCTGTGGTGCGTTCGTGAATATTAGGATTTGCTGGATTACTAAATTGTTGTAGTAATAAATATTTGCTTGGGTTATCGTTTGCAATTTCGGTTGCGCGATTGATCGCTCCTTTCATACCAAGATGTCCTTCTGTTAAGATTATATCTGCACCTAAAGCTCGTATTAGTTTTTGTCGTTCAATACTCATAGTTTCAGGCATAGTTAAGAGTAATTTGTAGTTTCGTGCTGCAGTTACATATGCTAAAGCTATACCAGTATTTCCGCTAGTTGCTTCTATAATAGTGATATTTGGGTTTAATATATTTTTTTTTTCTGCGTCCCATATCATGTTAGATCCAATGCGACATTTAACGCTAAAACTGGGATTTCTTGATTCAATTTTGGCCATAATAAATTGATTACCAATTTTATTAAGTCGTACTAATGGAGTATGACCAATAGTATAAGAATTATCTTGATAAATTTTATTCATAATTTATATACTCCAAATATATATAATGTTTGTGATATTAAGTATTAATTTTAATTAATACATACTCATGAGAATTTAATACGATTAATTATTATAGATTATGATAATTCATAACAATATAATAATTTTCTAATACTAATACTAATATAATGTTCTTTGTAGCATGGAATTTAAATAAATAGAAGTATATTTAAAAAATTTTTGATGTTTTATGGATTATTATATGTTTTAAAGTAATGAATGTTATTCTATAACATAAATTTATGTGTTATGGTTTTTTAATGAATATTAAAAATTATGAAATTAATAAAAAATAGGGTACAAATCTTGAGAGAAAGATTAAATTATTTGGAATATTTATATTATGTAAAAAGTGAGTCTAAAGTTTCTGATGAAGAATATGATATTTTATTAGAAGAATTGCGTCAATTAGAATTTAAATATCCTTATTTGATTACAAAAAGTTCTTCTACTCAATCTATAAGTAATGTTTGTGATAATAGTTTGAATCGGATACGTCACCAAAAACCAATGTTATCCTTGAATTCGATTAGGGATAAATCGCAATTGTTGTTGTTTGATAAGAGAATAAAATATAAATTAAGTAATCATTATAATATTAATCAGAACCTTATTGTATATTGCTGTGAATTGAAAATAGATGGAGTAGCTTTAAGTATTTTATATAAGCAAGGTAAATTAGTTCATGCTGCTACAAGAGGTGATGGTAAAATTGGAGAAAATGTAACTAAAAATGTTAATGCTATTGATTCGATACCTAAGAATTTAAAAAAAAATAATAATGAGATTTTACCTGATTTATTAGAGATACGTGGTGAAATATTTATATCAAAGTTATCTTTTTCAAAACTTAATCAAGAAATGTTAAGTTCTGGAAAGAAAGTATTTTCTAATGCGAGAAATGCTGCTTCTGGTTCTTTACGTCAATTGGATCCACATGTTACGGAGTTACGTTCTTTAGTATTTTGTTGTTATGGAATTAGTTATTATGCAGGGTTAAAACAGTTACCAAATAGTCATTGGGGTCGATTGAAATTATGTAATAGATGGGGTTTATCTATTAATAATTATATTCAGATTGTTTCTGGAATTGATCCAGTTTTAGAATATTATAATTATGTAAGGAAAATCAGATCTGAATTAGAATATCAAATTGATGGAATAGTTATTAAAATAGATAATTGTATTTATCAGGATCAATTAGGGTGTGGATTTCGAGCTCCAAATTGGGCTGTTGCATATAAGTTTCCTGCAGAGTTAAAATTGACTAAATTGAATGATGTAGTGTTTAAAGTTGGTCGAACAGGTTTAATCACGCCAATAGCTTATATTAATCCTGTTGTTATTGGTAATGTTATCATTAAAAAGGTAAACATGCATAATGTTAATGAGGTGAAGAGATTAAATTTAATGATTGGTGATACAGTAATTGTACAACGATCTGGCGATGTTATTCCTAAAATTTTAAAAATAATTTTAGAAAATCGTGTTGATAATGCGAAATTTATAAAAATTCCAGAATTTTGCCCATCGTGTGGTTCTATATTAAAGGTGGAGGATAATAAATCTTCTGTGTTGCGTTGTCTTGCGAAATTAACGTGTTTAGCTCAACGTAAATCTGCCTTAAAGCATTTTGCTTCACGAAAGGCGATGAATATTCAAGGAATGGGATCAAGGGTTATTAATCAATTAGTTGATAAAGGGTTGATATGTACTCCAGTTGATTTTTTTTCTTTAAGTAAGGAGAAATTATTGTGTTTAGATAGATATGGAGAAAAATCTGCGGAGAGGTTGTTACAATCTATTTTGATTGCAAAAGAAATTACATTATCTGCATTTATATATGCGTTAGGTATTCCTGGGGTTGGAGAATCAGTATCAAATAAATTGGCTTATATGTATAGGACTATTGAAAATTTAATGAATGCTGATTTGCAATCTTTTTTACAGTTAAAGTTTATAGGGAAAATTGCGGCTATGAATATATATTCCTTTTTGCATCAATCTGATAACTACAATAATATTCAAGGTTTAATAAGATCTAATTTGATATTTAAATGATCATTTTTTTATTTCAAAATAATTAAAATATATATTGAATATAAGAGATATTTTAGATTTGATGAATTTGTATTGACATTCCAAAGATGTGTTTGTATAAGTATGGGTCGTGCAGGACTTGAACCTGCGACCAATTGATTAAAAGTCAACTGCTCTACCAACTGAGCTAACGACCCAGATTTGTTATAAAAATCAACATGACGGACTTTTAACATGATATAGGTGATGGCGGATTTGAACCGCCGACCTTCTCCTTGTAAGAGAGATACTCTACCTATTGAGCTAATCACCTATATATATTTGTTGAATTGAGATTATATAAATTCGTAGCGTAGAGTCAATGGTTTTTTATAAAAATAGAATTTTTTTTGGAAATTAAATATATTGGGATTATGTTATTATATTAAATAGTATAAATAAGATGAATTTGGATATGTGTTAATGAATATTAAAACTAGATTTGCCCCCAGCCCCACTGGATATTTACATATTGGTAATATTAGAACTGCATTGTATGCATGGTTATTTGCTCGGAAGCAAGGTGGAAAATTTGTACTTCGTATTGAAGATACTAATACAGTGCATTTAGATAATGATGAAGTTATAAAAAATATTATTTCTATTATGAAATGGCTTCGGTTAGATTGGGATGAAGGTCCTTATTTTCAAACTAAAAGGTTGAATAGATATAATAGTATAATATATGATATGTTGCAAAATAATATAGCTTATAGGTGTTTTTGTTCTGAAGAGCGATTGAGTTTACTGCGATTAAATCAAATGAAATCTGGAGAGAAGCCGAAATATGATGGACGTTGTCGTACGATATGTATGTTTAAAAATAATGCAATGTTAAATACCAATCGTATTATAGATAGTGATAAGGGATCTTATGTTGTGCGTTTTTGTAATCCTGATGTTGGAAAGGTATCGTTTTATGATCAAGTTCGAGGTATGATTACGTTCGATAATTGTGAATTGGATGATATAATAATTCAAAGATCGAATGGGGTTCCTACGTATAATTTTTGTGTAGTAGTAGATGATATGGATATGAATATTACACATGTTGTAAGAGGAGAGGAGCATATTAATAATACTCCTCGTCAGATTAATATTTTAAAAGCATTGCGTGCTGAAATTCCTCAATATATACATGTTCCTATGATTTTAGATCAAAATCGTAAAAAGTTATCAAAACGTCACGGGAAATCAGGAATTATGCAGTATCGTAACGATGGTTTTTTGCCGGAAGCTATATTAAATTGTTTAGTTAGACTGGGATGGTCATATGGAAATCAAGAGATTTTTAGTATGGATCAAATGAAAAAATATTTTGATTTTAGCGAGATTCATAAATCTGCTAGTGTTTTTGATATTAATAAATTAATGTGGTTTAATCATTATTACATTAACCATTTACCGGTCAATCATATTATAAAATATTTATCTGAATATATACAGATACAAAATATTAGTGATATAGATAGTGTAAAATTAATTGATTTAGTAAATTTATTTTCAAAACGGTCTCATACATTGAAAGAAATGATATTTAATTATCGTTATTTATGTAAAGATTTTAATATTTTTGAAAAAAAAATAGCTAAGAAATATTTGATACCTACTATGATAAATCCTTTGAAATTTTTTAGAAAGAAGTTAAATAATATAAGTAATTGGACGATAAAAACTGTACAAACTACTATAAAAGAGACTGTTCATGAATTAAATATGAACATGAATATGGTTGGTATGGCACTGCGTGTGGCATTAATTGGTAGTGATAAATCTCCAAGTATGAGTATTGTTGTATATATTATTGGAAAATGTCAAGTTTTAGATCGTATTGATCGAGCGATAGATTATATAAATTCATTATCACATGATTAGTAACAATTTTTTTAATGTAAGAAGTGTATAAATTAATAAATATAGTGTATGTGTATAATTTAATATGAATGCTGATAAAATAAATATATTAATATATTGAGTGCAGTTCAATTTTATATTGAAAGCTAGGTAGTAATTAATTTTAATTATAATAATAAATGATAAAAGATATGATTAGTTTATATCTCAGTGGGTATAATAATTTATGGTATACAAGAAAGTGTGTGGTTTGGATATTCGTATAGGTTTGTTACAATAATGAGTTTATATATTGTTTGTATATTTATAAGTATATTTTAATAAAAAGTTGATAATAAACATTCGAATTTTCTTTGATATTAGATATATTTATAATTTTTAATACTGGATTTAATAATTAAGTGTTTGTATTATAATATTAAACTAGCAATTGTAGCAGATAATAAATTAACTAAAGTTGAACTGTATATTAATCTTAGCCCGTAGTGTGCTATTATTTTGCCTTGAGTTGTATTTAATTTGGTAATTGTTCCTATAATAATTCCTATAGATGTAAAATTAGAAAATGATACTAAAAAGATTGATAAAATACCTATAGATCTTGTGGATAGAGTGTGGAGGATTTTTTGTAAATCTATCATAGCAACAAATTCGTTGGTAATTAGTTTAGTTGCCATTATTTTGCTAACTGGTAATATTTCAGCTATAGGTATTCCTATAGTCCAGGTAAATGGTAAAAAAATATAACTTAATATATGTTGTAAGGATATACCAAATATTATTTTAAATATTGTGTTTGTAGCAGTGATCAGAGCTATGAATCCTATTAACATTGCTGCAACGGTGGTAGCAATGTTAAATCCTATTAAAATATATTCTCCTATAATTGTAAAAAAATTATTATTTTTAGTTATAAAATAAGGAATATATAAATCTTGTTCTGGATTTATAGTATAGGGATTAATTAAAGATAATATAATTATAGTACTAAACATATTTAATAGTAAAGCAGCTATGACATATTTGGGATTTAACATAGTCATATATACGCTAATCATTGATAAAGATACTGTAGACATAGCTGTTGCCGCCATGGTGTATATTCTTGGTTCAGAAATATGCGCAATAATATCTTTATAAATTATAAAATTTTCAGATTGTCCTAAAATTAATGAACTAATGATATTAAAAGATTCTAATTTTCCCATGCCACTAATTTTAGATAAAAGGATACCAATTGTATTAATGATATGTATTAAGATATGAGAATATTGTAAAATTCCGATGATTGAAGAAATAAAAATAATTGGGCACAATACGTTCAGAAAAAAAATTGATGTTGTTTTGTGTGTATTTATATCTCCAAATACAAAGTTTGTGCCTTTTGATGCAAAAAACAATAATGTATCAAATAAATAACATATTTTTTGTATGGATTCTAATCCTATTGTTGAGTGTAAAATGAAATATCCTATAATAATTTCTATGATTAATACTTGAATAATATAACGTATTTGAATATTTTTAATATTCTTACTAATCAGTAATGATAAAATTATTATTAAACTAAGTCCTATACTGAAATGCATGATTCGAGATATTATATTGTGGTATATATTATCCATGTTATTCCATATCATATAACAATATAAAAATAATTATATATATATAATATAATTTAAATTATAATAATATAAATTATTATATAGGGTTAGTTTTGTTGAAACAAATATTTCTTAGTATTATTTTTAATAATCTTGTTATGTAATAAATATGATATAAGGTAAAATAAGTAATATCGATGAGAGTTGAGTATATACATTACAATTGAGAATGTAATTATTTTTATAAAATATAGTATAATTTTAGGTGAAATGTTATTTTGAGAGGGTTTTGTATGTTAGAGAAGCAGTCTGATGTAATTGGGAATTGTACTAATCGGAAAGTTAAGTTTGCGTTACTTGGGCCTGCTTTTATAGCAGCAATTGGATATATTGATCCAGGGAATTTTGCAACTAATATACAAGCTGGAGCTACTTTTGGATATCAATTATTATGGGTGGTGGTATGGGCTAATATAATGGCTATGTTGATTCAATTATTATCTGCAAAATTAGGAATTGCTACTGGTAAAAATTTAGCAGAGCATATTCGTGATCAGTTTCCTAAATCATTAGTATGGATATATTGGGTGCAGGCGGAAATTATTGCTATGGCGACAGATTTGGCAGAATTTATTGGAGCTGCTATTGGATTTCAAATATTATTAGGAATATCTTTATTGAATGGAGCGTTATTGACTGGAGTAGCTACATTTTTAATTTTAACTTTACAAAATTATGGAAGAAAACCTTTAGAATTAGTTGTTGGTGGTTTATTGTTATTTGTTGCAATTGCATATGTTATTGAATTATTTTATTCTAAACCTCAATTAATTGAGTTAGGCATGAGTATGTTGTGTCCGATATTGCCTAATAAGGAAGCTGTATTTTTATCAGCAGGAGTATTGGGAGCAACTATTATGCCTCATGTTATTTATTTACATTCTTCATTAACTCAGGATTCTAGTGTAATAGCAACTAAATCTGAACGGTATTCTTCTACTAAATTAGATGTTGCTATTGCTATGACTATAGCGGGGTTTGTAAATTTGTCTATGATGGCTACTGCAGCATCTGTATTTCATTTTAGAGGACATACTGGTGTTGCTAGTTTGGATGAAGCTTATTTAACATTATCTCCTTTATTAAGTCATACCGCTGCTGTAATTTTTGGATTAAGTTTAACTGCTGCTGGATTATCTTCAACGGTAGTAGGTACTTTAGCTGGTCAAGTGGTGATGCAAGGTTTTGTTAGATTTTATATTCCAATTGTATTACGTCGTATTGTTACTATGTTTCCATCTTTTATAATTATTGCTTTAAAAATTGATCCGACTCATATTTTAATTATGAGCCAAGTATTACTTAGTTTTGGTATTGCGTTAGCATTGGTTCCATTATTGCTTTTTACTGGTAATGTGAATTTGATGCATGAGTTAGTTAATTCTTTTTGGATGAATTTTTTAGGATGGATAATTACGATGATTGTGATAGCATTAAATATATATTTATTGATAGGTATTTTTTCGGAATAATGTATTTTATAATGCAGGTTATAGTCTAATTGTTTTTAGTATTGATAAAAAGGTGACAAGTCAAATATAGATTAGTAGTAGTGATGATTAAATTATATAGTTAATTAATGGAGTTTATATGATTTTGAAAATGTTGTTGTATTAATAAAATTAATTGTATGTTTTGGTTCGATATATGAAATTGAAGATAGTGTTGATATTGGAATAATAAAATTAAGTTGTCTTCGACAGGGATCGAACCTGTAATTAGCCTTTAGGAGAGGCTTGTTATATCCGTTTAACTACGAAGACAAATGAATATGATTCATATAAAATATTGTAATATCAGTATATATAGTTGAATTAATTATATATAGTAAATGATATTAGGTAATGAAGAGTTATGGCTAAATTATATCATAATAATGTAATAATCGATTGTAATAAAGATTAGTATTTATAATTTTTATAATATATGTAGTGATTATATTAATAAGGATATAATTATATTATTTTTCTATCACCACATTGAGCTCGGAATCTTAATATATGATCCATTAGAATAATAGCTACCATCGCTTCTGCTATGGGAATAATTCTAATACCTATACATGGATCATGTCTTCCAGTGGTTATAATTTGTGTTTCTTGATTATGATTGGTAACAGTTTTTCCAGGTATTTTTATACTGGAGGTTGGTTTAATAGCAATGTGCATAATTATAGGTTGTCCGGTGCTAATTCCTCCTAGTATGCCCCCAGAGTGATTACTTTGAAATCCTTGTGAAGTAATTTCATCTCGATATTCGCTGCCGAGTTTGGTAATTGCTGAAAATCCATCTCCAATTTCTATGCCTTTTACTGCATTAATACTCATTAGGGCATGAGCTAGATCGGCATCGAGTCGATCAAATACAGGTTCACCTAATCCTATAGGTAAATTTTCTGCAATGATTGTTACTTTTGCACCAACAGAATTTCCTAATTTTTTTAAATTACGTATAAATAAATCCAATTCTGTTATTTGTTCAGGATTTGGACAAAAAAAAGGATTATTGTTGACATAGATCCAATCCTTAAAATCACAATGGATGTGTCCTATTTGTTTTAAATAGGCTCGAATATTAATTTTATTTATTTTATAAAGATATTTTTTAGCAATAGCTCCTGCTGCTACTCGGATTGCAGTTTCTCGAGCAGAAGATCTGCCTCCTCCTCGATAATCTCGTAATCCATATTTTTTCTCGTAAGTATAATCAGCATGACCGGGCCTATATAAATTTTTAATTTCTTCATAATCTTGGGAACGTTGATCAATGTTTTTAATAATTAAACCTATACTGGTACCCGTGGTTTTTTCATTGAAAACTCCAGATAGAATTTCTACGATATCTGGTTCTGATCGAGGGCTAGTATAACGAGATGTTCCTGGCCGTCTTCGATTTAAATCAAATTGTATATCTTGTGCGTTCAAAGATAGGCCTGGAGGTACTCCATCGATAATTCCACCTATTGCAGGTCCGTGTGATTCTCCGAAAGTTGTAACCTTAAAATATTGCCCAATACTATTACCGGCCATTATTTATTCCTTAATGATATAGTTTTTATTTCTAAAAGATAATAATTGTTTGTAAGTTAAAGCAAATACTCCTCCATCTTTATGATTGAAATTAAACCAATGGAATGGAGTATTTGGGTAGTATTGAATAACGGAGTTTTTTGATATTCCTGTTTCACATATTAATATTCCATTTGTATTTAAATAATTAGTAATGTTTATGAGAATGCGATGGATTATTTCTAATCCATTGGAATTTGCAGATAAAGCTAATGTAGGTTCGTGTAGAAATTCTTTTGGTAATTTACGCATAACAATATTACTGACGTATGGGGGATTAGTAATAATAAGATCATATTTTATTAAAGGTATATTATTAAATAAATCTGAATGAATAGGTAGAATTTGATGTGCTAAATTATGTAGCTGAATATTGTGTTCAGCTACTTTTAATGCATGAATTGATATATCTGATGCATCTATTTTAGATTTTGGATATATTGTTGCAATAGCAATAGCTATGCATCCGCTACCGGTACATAAGTCTAATACATATTTAGGGGGGGTAGATAGCAAATTGTGAAAGTTTGATAAAATCAATTCTCCGATAGGAGATCTAGGAATAAATACTCGATTATCTACGTAAAATTCTAATCCACAAAACCATGCTTTGTTTGTGAGGTATGGGACTGGTATATGTTTTTGAATCCGAAGATTAATTAATTTCATGATTAGAGAGCGTTCTTTCATGCTTAGTTTAGCATGATATATTTTTGTAGGTATATTTAAAGGTAAATATAAACTAGGTAAAATTAAATGTAATGCTTCATCCCAAAAATTATCGGTACCATGACCATAGGTAAGTTGTGCGGCATTAAATCGACTACTGCCCCATCGCAATAAATCTAAAATAGTGCACATTTTTGTTTTTGGCATCGGTATGAATTTATGTAATGATTCACTCTATAATTAATTATGAGGTTTATTGTGTATATAATTTTAATATATCATATTGATATATCGTAAGTTTTAATTCAATATTATTATATTATTTTATTGTTAATGAAGTCTAATTAATAGTAATATTACATACATATATGTTAGGACATTTTATATATAAATATTGTATATGTATAGTTTTATTTATATGAATTATTAAATAATGAAATTGGAACTGTATTGTTATAGATGAACAGTTATAAATTATATTTAGGTGTAGAATCATTGTATTATATAATAATTGTATGAGAATTTTAGAAAATTCTTGGAATATTAAGGAATTTTAGGTTTGACAGTGGGTTTATAATTATTTAATATTATTAACATGTAAATAATAAATTCTATAATCAGTGAAATAGTAAGTAGGTGATTATTTAATTTAGAATTTTAATGTTAAACTCTGCTCTAATCATTGTATGTAAGTCACTATTAGAATAATTAAGCACTGTGTTGGTGTTGTCATGCTTCCTTCTTTTATATAAGTAAAAATTTTGATGAAATATATTATAAAGTAAATTGTTGACTGTTATTGAACGGTTGTAGTTATTATATGAGGTGTATTAAGATGAAACGAGTTGTTGTTACTGGCTTAGGAATTATATCAAGCATTGGTAATAATCAAGATGAAGTATTAGTTTCTTTGAAAAATGGTCGATCTGGAATAACTTTTTCTAAAGAGTTACAAGAATCAGGTATGCGAAGTTGTGTTTGGGGTAATATTAAGTTAAATATAGATGGTTTAATTGATCGAAAAATTGCTCGATTTATGAGTGATGCTGCTATATATGCTTATTTATCGATGGATCAGGCTGTACAGGATTCTGGGTTATCCAAAGATATGATAATTAATGATTATACAGGATTGATTGTTGGGTCAGGAGGAGGTTCTCCTCGTAATCAAGTATTGGGATCTAATGGAATGAGAACACGTGGATTAAGAGGAGTAGGTCCATATATGGTTACAAAATCTATGGCTTCAGGGATATCAGCTTGTTTAGCAACTTTTTTTAAAATTAAAGGTATGAGTTATTCTATTAGTTCTGCTTGTTCTACATCTACTCATTGTGTTGGACATGCATTTGAATTAATTCAATCAGGGAAACAAGTGATTGTTTTTGCTGGAGGAGGAGAAGAGTTATGTTGGGAAATGGCATGTGAATTTGATGCAATGGGGGCGTTATCCACTAAATATAATGATATTCCAGAAAAAGCATCACGTCCATATGATCTTAATAGAGATGGATTTGTTATTGCTGGAGGAGGAGGAATAGTAGTTGTAGAAGAGTTAACGCACGCTTTGGATCGCAATGCGCATATCTATGGAGAAATTGTAGGGTATGGTGCTACTTCTGATGGATTTGATATGGTTGCTCCTTCTGGAGAAGGAGCAATAAGGTGTATGCAAATAGCTTTAAGAAATGTTGATGACTCTGTAGATTATTTGAATATGCATGGTACATCAACACAAATAGGTGATATAAAAGAGTTGCAGGCTTTATATAAGGTTTTTGGAAATCAACATCCGTATTTTTCTTCTACTAAATCTATGACTGGTCATGCTTTAGGAGCAGCAGGAGTGCATGAAATAATTTTTACTTTATTGATGTTAAAACATAATTTTATAGCTCCTAGTATTAATATTGATCAATTAGATCCATATTTAGAAAATATGAAGGTTATCAGAAAAACTATTCATCAAAAATTAACAGTAGTTATGACTAATAGTTTTGGATTTGGAGGAACGAATGCTACGTTAGTTATGCAAAAGTATTCTGGAAGTTAGTTATTGTTGAGTAATATTTAATATATTAATTATTTTTAAAGTAGTTAAATGTTGTGAAAAATATAGAATGTGTTTTTAATGTCTTAGATTATGAAATAGAGTTGAGATGTTTTTGATGAAATAAAATGGTGTTTTGTATTTATTGAGAATGAATGATTAATAAATTATTAGATTAATGATACTTTATAAAGTACTAGTATTTTTAATGAATTGGTTATGAATATAATATATGATGTAAAATATATTTAGATAGTAATAATTTAACTAAGGAGAATAATTTGAGGATATTAGCAGATCAAGCTATACCGTATGTTTATAAATTATTTGGGTCAGATAATTATGTACAAGTGTGCGATGGTAGATCTATTTCTGCTAACATGCTAAAAGATGTAGATGTATTGATAATACGGTCGATTACTAAAGTGAATCATATGTTGTTGTATGATAGTTCTATAAAGTTTATTGGTACAGTTACTTCTGGTGTGGATCATATTGATCAGAATTATTTAAAAAATAATAATATTAGATGTGTTTCTACTCCAGGAAGTAATGCGGTATCAGTTGTGGAATACGTTTGTGCAACATTGTTTTGGTTAGCACAACGTGATTGTTTTTTTTTGCGTGATAAAACAGTTGGAATTATTGGAGTAGGGAACATAGGTAATTTGTTATATCAAAGATTGAATAGTTTGGGAGTACATACATTATTGTATGATCCTTATAAATCAAAATGTGATACTGACAGGATGTCATGGAAGTCATTGGATATACTAGTTTCAAAATCAGATATTTTGACATTACATGTTCCTTTAACTTATACAGGGGCTTACCCTACATGGCATATGATAAATAAAGATATATTGGATGCGTTGCCATCTAACAGTATATTAATTAACACTTCTAGAGGTGCAGTAGTTAATAATGATGATTTATTGGCAATATTACGATGTGGAAAAAAGATCAATGTTATATTAGATGTATGGGAATCAGAGCCAAAATTATCTTTACCTTTGTTATCATATGTAGATATAGGAACAGCGCATATTGCTGGTTATAGTTTTGAAAGTAGAATACGGAGCATTAAAAAAATATATGATGATTATTGTGATTATTTTAATGTGAAAAATAAGGTTAATTGGATCAGTTTGGGATTATCAGATATTCGGTATATTGCAGTAAGTAGGTTAGATGAGTGTATAATAAATCGGTTGATTCAGTTAGTATATAATGTATATTATGATCATATTGCATTAAAAAATAATGTATTAAGATTAAGAGGTTTTGATAAATTACGTGAGTATTATTGTTTTCGTAGAGAGTGGTCATCTTTATTGGTAGATTCAAAAAATGGTTATAATAATGATATTTTGTTTAAATTCGGTTTTAGTACATTATAAATGCGTATATATCGAAAGCACGGTTTGGATATGTAATATATGATATTTGTAGTATATATAATGATCAAGTGTATTATAATAAAGTGTTATACGGAATAATATATGGTGTGGTGTTATCGTATATTTTAATAGATTATAAATTGGTGTTTTAATGTAATGCAAAAGTTGGTTTTAGGAGTAGAATATGATGGATCGATGTATTGTGGTTGGCAAAAGCAAAAATGTGTATCAAGTATACAAAGTTGTCTAGAATATGCTTTAAGTAAAGTTTCATCAGAATCAATATTGGTATTTTGTGGGGGTAGAACTGATTCTGGAGTACATGCATTAGAACAAATTGTACATTTTGAAACTCAGTTAAAGTGTTCAAGGTCTGCTTGGACTTTAGGGGTGAATTGCCATTTACCAAACGATATTTGTGTGCGTTGGGTTAGTGAGGTAGACAATAGTTTTCATGCTCGGTTTAGTGCTATTTCTCGTCGATATTGTTATTTTATTTATAATAATAGAATAAGATCAGCTGTGTTTTGTAAGAGAGTATGGAGTTATTCAAGGTTTTTAGACGTGAATAAGATGTCTAAAGCAGCTCAATATTTATTGGGAGAAAATGATTTTTCGGTATTTAGATCATCGGGATCTCAGTCATGTTCTACTAATAGGAATATATATCACTTGCGTGTTATACGTCAAGGACATTATGTGGTAATCGATATTCGAGCCAATGCTTTTTTATATCGGATGGTTCGTAATATTGTAGGTAGTTTGGTAGAGGTAGGATGCGGAAATAAACCAGTGACATGGATTTTAGAATTATTAAAAAATTATAGAGGATCATTAAATAGAATTACAGCACCTGCTAGTGGTTTGTATTTAGTTGAAATAAAATACCCAAGGTATTATTTATTTCAAAAATAATAGTAAGTAGTTATGTAGTTGATGAGAATTATATAAATATATTTAATGTTGAATTTTAAATATTGTTAAATATATTTTTAGTTTTTTGGAAGAGTGCGTTAAGTAATAGAGTTAATAAATGAATTGGATAGAGCGTATTATAAATAAAAATATTGTTTTAACTACAAAAAAAATGCATGTTCCAGAAGGAATATGGACGAAGTGTAGTGGTTGTGTTCAATTATTATACACTAAAGAGTTAGAACGTAATTTACAAGTATGTCCTAAGTGTGATTTTCATATGAAAATTTCTGCTAGATCGAGGTTGTTAGCGTTTTTAGATCAAGGTAGTGTTTGTGAATTGGGTCAGGAATTATTACCAAAAGATATTTTTAAATTTAAAGATCGGAAGAAATATAAGGATCGTTTAATTGACGCTCAAAAAAAGACGCAAGAAAAAGAAGCATTAATCGTTATGCAAGGTACTATATATTCTATGCAGGTTGTTGTAGCTGCTTTTGAATTTGATTTTATTGGTGGATCGATGTCATCGGCAGTGGGATCGCGTTTTGTACAGGCTGTAAATCAATCTTTAAAACTTAAATGCCCATTTGTTTGTTTTTCTTCCAGTGGCGGAGCTCGTATGCAAGAGGCTTTTGTATCATTAATGCAAATGGCAAAAACTAGTGCAGCTTTAGCTGTTTTATATGATCGATGTTTACCTTATATTTCTGTATTAACTAATCCTACGATGGGAGGAGTATCGGCTAGTTTAGGTATGTTAGGTGACATTAATATTGCTGAACCAAAAGCACTTATAGGATTTGCTGGTCCTAGAGTGATTGAGCAAACAGTACGAGAAAAATTGCCGTTAGGGTTTCAACGCAGTGAATTTTTATTAGAAAAAGGAGTAATTGATTTGATAGTACGTAGACCGGATATGAGATTGAAAATAGCGAATTTATTATCGAAACTTACTCAGCAATCATTTTCCGAAAAATAATACGTTTGATTTTTATTGATATGTTATATGATAATTTGAATATATTGATTTTTATGTGTATGTATTTAATATAAAAGATATTTATGATTATTTATGCGTAAGTGTACATTAGTAGATTGGTTAGATTATATTCAGAATTTAAATCCTGTTGTAATTGATTTAAATTTAGAAAGAATACGAAGCGTTGCTTTTGCATTAAAATTAATACCATTTGAAATATATACTGTGTTAGTTGGTGGTACGAATGGAAAAGGTACTACATGTTTTTTGTTAGAATCAATATTATTGCATAGTGATATTAAGGTGGGATTATACACTTCTCCACATTTGTTATTTTATAATGAACGGATTCGAGTATGTGGTCAAGTACTTTCAGATGATGTCCATATTCAAGCAATGATTGCTATTGAACAAGTTCGTAGTGGTGTTAAATTAACTTATTTTGAGTTTATTACTTTATCAGCATTATATATATTTAAGAAATTTCAATTAGATGTAGTTATACTTGAGGTTGGATTAGGAGGCCGTTTAGATGCTACAAATGTTGTGGATCCAGATGTTTCTGTTATTACCAATATAGAAATGGATCATACTGATATTTTAGGTACAACGCATAATGATATTGCTATAGAAAAAGCTGGTATTTTTCGTGCAAAAAAACCAGTGATATTTGGAAGTATAAATCGACCATGTGTTATAGATAAAATAATAAAGTATCAAAAATCAGTATTATTTGCTCGAGGGCGAGATTGGAATGTTTGTTGTTATAAAAATGAATGGGTTTGGTTTAGTTATAATGTTTATAAAAATATAATTAATTTACCTTTTTCTGTAATTCCATTAGAGAATGCAGCTACTGTTATAAGTGTATTACATTGGTTGCCTTTTTTAGTTTCCAAAAAGTCAATATGTTACGGATTAAAACATGTGACTGTGTTGGGTCGGTTTCAGGTGATTAATTACGAACCACTTGTTGTATTAGACGTCGGACATAATCCTCATGCTGCTTTTTATATAATATCGAAATTATCTGCAATGGTTTCAACTAAAGGTATTGTACGAGTAGTAATAGGTATGTTAAAAAATAAAGATATAAAAAAAACTATATTTTGTTTAAGTAAATTGGTTAATATTTGGTATTGCGCTAAATTAAATACATCATTATCTTTCAGTATGGAGCAGTTGTGCAGTTATTTTGATGATTTTAATGTGAAATATTTTGAAGATGTAATAAGTGCTTGGAAACAGGCTATTGCGGATTCTCATAAAAACGACTGTGTATTAGTGTTTGGTTCATTTTATGCAGTAAGCCCTATTATTAGATTAATATCTAAAAATTAATAAGGATAAAATTAATATGTATAGTTACAATGTTGATGATTGTGATTATATATAGTTATATTGAATAAGGTAATAGTGGTTGTATAGTACTGAATAAAATATTGCAGTTTTTATGTTGTAATGTACATAAATTCATGGAATAAGATATGTTATGAATAATAAAAGTGAGTGATCAAAATAGATTTATATTTTCATATATGATTATTATTGTTAATATTTAATTAAATTGAATTATATATTACGGGTTTATATATAGGTATGTATTGATGATTAGATAATAAGATTGATTAACAGTAATGATGGAATTTGGTATTTGGTCTTTTATAATTTAGTTTGATAATGAATTGTATATTATTATGGTATGATGTTGTTATGAAGATTATGTAGAGAAAAGAGTTTGTATATTAATAAATCAATGTATAGTAGTAAGGATATAAATGCAAGAAACTGAGTGTTGTGGGGTATTAAGTTATATAGTAGGATCAGTGTTTTTGTGTGTATTTATGTTGTTATGTGGTTATTTTTTAGGTGGTCGTTCTTATTCGAGGTTTAAGAATGTTCCATTTGAATCAGGAATTAAATCTGTAGGTGATGCTAGAGCAAGGTTTTCGGTTAAATTTTATTTGATTGCAATGATTTTTGTTATTTTTGATGTAGAAGGGATATATTTATATATTTGGTCGGTATCTATTCAAGAAACTGGTTGGATAGGATTTATTGAGGTATGTATATTTGTGTTTATTTTATTAATTAGTTTAATATATGCAACGTATGTAGGGGTATTTAATTGGAAAAATCGATTAAATGAATATAGTCGTGTAGATAGTTTGTATATTGGTAGATCGAAATTTTTTAAAAATGATAAATAATAATTATGAAATATACTTTAACGTTAGCTAGAACTAATCAAGATGATGATTCTGTATATCCAGAGCAAGATCAGAAACCAGTTGCTGATCCGTTGGACAAGCAAATTGAAAAGAATGTGTATTTTGGAAAGTTGAAAAATTTATTACATAAAGCAGTTAATTGGGGCAGAAGTAATTCTTTGTGGCCTTATAATTTTGGATTATCTTGTTGTTACGTTGAAATGACTACTGCTTTTACTGCTGTACATGATGTTGCTAGGTTTGGGTCAGAAGTATTACGATCGTCACCTAGACAATCAGATTTTATGGTTATAGCAGGGACTCCATTTTTAAAAATGGTTCCCATCATTCAACGGTTGTATGATCAAATGTTAGAACCAAAATGGGTAATTTCTATGGGATCTTGCGCTAATTCAGGAGGAATGTATGATATTTATTCTGTAGTACAAGGGGTAGATAAATTTCTTCCTGTAGATATTTACATACCTGGATGTCCTCCTAGACCTGAAGCATATATTCAAGCTTTGTTGTTATTAAAAAAATCTATTAATAAAGAGAGAAGACCGTTGTCTTGGGTTATAGATGATCAAGGGGTGTATAAAATGAATATGAAGTCAGAACGAGAATTAAAACGTAAAGATCGTATATCTGCAGTTGAATTCTCTGATACAGATTAGTTGTTAGAATATTATAAATTTACAAGTAGTGCAATTGATTATATAGAAAATAATGTTTATTTGTGTTGTGTTACTGTTGATTAGGTTATTTATTGATATAAGATGATATAAGTTAGAGTATAAAAAGTTATGATGAATGATAATAAGTATATTCATATTGATTCTTGTGTTATAGAAAAGCATAAGATTTGGGATAGTTTAATTACCAAATTTGGGTCACATGATTTGATATTGCAATCGGCTTATATTGATTCTTTAATTATTTGGATTCCTAAAGAAAGAATTATACCAATAATGGAATTTTTAAAACAAATATTAGCACCACATGTTATGTTATATGATTTACATGGAATTGATGAAAGATTGCGGATGTATAGAAAAGAATTGCCAGAGGCTGATTTCACAGTTTTTTATCATATTATGTCGATGTCACGTAATTATGATGTGATTTTAAAGGTTCCTTTATTAGAAAATGCTATGAATGTTACAACAATTACTTCTGTTTTTATGAATGCAAATTGGTATGAGCGGGAAACATGGGAAATGTTTGGAATACATTTTGATTATCATCCTAATTTAACTCGAATTATAATGCCAAAATGTTGGAAGGGTTTTCCATTACGTAAAGAGTATCCAGCACGTGCTACGGAATTTTATCCTGCTTTTACTTTAACACGGAAAAAAGAAGATTTAGCGATGGATGATTTATTATTCAAACCAGAAGAATGGGGTATGCATAGAAATAATAAACATGAAGATTTTATGTTTCTTAATTTAGGACCAAATCATCCGTCTGTGCATGGAGTATTTCGTATTATTTTACAGTTAAGTGGAGAAGAAATTATAGATTGTGTTCCAGATATTGGATACCATCATCGGGGTGCTGAAAAAATGGGAGAACGGCAGTCATGGCATAGTTATATTCCATATACAGATCGAGTTGAATATTTAGGGGGGTGTATTAATGAAATGCCCTATGTTTTGGCTGTTGAAAAACTTGCTGGTATTGTTGTGCCTGATAGAGCAAAAATTATTCGTATCATGTTGTCTGAGTTATTTAGAATTAATAGTCATTTATTATATGTCAGTACTTATTTACAAGATGTAGGAGTAATGACTCCGGTATTTTTGGCGTTTACTGATAGACAGAAAATATATGATGTTATTGAATCTATTACTGGAGCTCGTATGCATCCAGCTTGGTTTAGAATAGGTGGAGTTGCTGATGATTTACCTTTAAATTGGAGTGATTTATTGAAACAGTGTTTAGATTGGTTACCAAAACGTATTGCATTTTATATTGATATAGCTTTGAAAAATAGTATTTTTAAAAAACGTACTTGTGGTATTGGATCGTATGGAGCTAAAGAAGCGTTAAGTTGGGGGGTAACTGGATCAGGATTGCGTGCGACTGGTATTGAATTTGATTTGAGAAAATCTCGTCCATATTCTGGTTATGAAAATTTTGATTTTGATATTCCTATTGGTAACGGATTAAGTGATTGTTATAATAGATTAGTTTTAAAAATAGAAGAAATGTATCAAAGTATACGTATTTTAAACCAATGTTTAAAAAATATGCCTACAGGTCCTGTTAAATCTGATCATCCGTTAACTACTCCTCCTATGAAAAAATATGCTTTAAAACATATTGAAACTTTAATTACTCATTTTCTTCAGGTGTCTTGGGGTCCAGTTATACCTCCTAATGAGTCATTACAAATGGTTGAAGCTACAAAAGGTATTAATAGTTACTATCTAATTAGTGATGGTAATACTATGAGTTATCGTACGCGTATTCGTACTCCAAGTTTTCCTCATTTGCAGCAAATTCCATCTGTTATTAGAGGTAGTTTAATACCTGATTTGATTGCATATTTAGGCAGTATAGATTTTGTCATGTCGGATGTAGATCGTTAAATATTGTATATGAATAGAGTATGGTTTAATTAATTTTAATAATAACAAAGAATATATTATAGAGTAGTTATAAAATTAGAATATTGTATTATGAAATTTAATAAAGAAGAATTAGATATTATTCGACTAGAATGTACACATTATGAAAATGATCGAGCTGCTTCAATAGAAGCATTAAAAATTATCCAGAAAAGGCAGGGATGGGTATCAGATGATGCAATTAAATTAGTGTCACAAGTATTACATATCTCTGAATCTGATGTAGAAGGTATAGCGACATTCTATAATCAAATTTTTAGGCAACCGGTAGGAAAATATATTGTACGTTATTGTGATAGTAATGTATGTTATATTAATGGATGTGAACAAATTCAACAAACTTTAGAGTCTAGTTTGGGCATTAAGATAGGAAACACTACACAAGATAATAAGTTTACTTTGTTACCTACTTGTTGTATGGGTTTATGTGATAAATCTCCGGTTCTTATGATAGATAAGAAAATATATTCATGTATTGTTCCATCAGATATAATGCAAATATTGAGGTCGTATTAGTTATGATATTGGAAAAATATTGTTATAGCCCAGAAAGACAACCATTAACGTGGAGAATTCGTGCAGATAGAAAACCAGTGTGGTTTTCTGAGTATCAATCTAAAAATGGGTATATGGCTTTTCGTAAAGCTATTGTTAATTTATCTCAATCTAATATTATTGAGTTAATTAATAAATCTGGATTGAGAGGTCGAGGAGGAGGTGGATTTTTAACTGGATTAAAATGGTCTATGATGACACAAAATAAATCAGGGTTAGTACGTTATTTGGTATGTAATGCTGATGAGATGGAACCAGGAACATATAAGGATCGTTTTTTAATGGAAAGATTACCTCATTTGTTGTTAGAGGGTATATTAATTGCGGGATATGCTTTGGGCGTATCAGTTGCTTATATTTTTTTGCGTTATGAGTATATGACTGCAGCAGAGTATTTAAGAATTGCTATTAATGAAATTAGATCGGCAGGATTATTGGGAAAAAATATTTTAAATACTGAATTTAATTTAGAGTTATTTATACATACAGGAGCAGGAAGATATATTTGTGGAGAAGAAACAGCTTTGCTTAGTTCTTTAGAAGGTAATCGGGCCATTCCTAGAGCTAAACCTCCTTTTCCAGCTCAGTCAGGTTTATGGGGTAAACCTACATGTGTTAATAATGTAGAAACTTTATGTAATATTCCTGGAATTATAGAACATGGAGTAAGTTGGTACAAAAATATTTCCGTTAAATATAGTAATGATTCTGGTACGAAGTTAATGGGATTTTCTGGTAAAGTAAAAAATCCTGGAATTTGGGAATTGCCATTTGGAATAACTGCTAGAGAAATTTTAGAAGATTATGCGTATGGTATGTGTAATGGTTTTTATTTAAAAGCGTGGCAACCGGGTGGAGCTAGTACGGATTTTTTAATTGAAAATCATTTAGATACACCTATGGATTTTGATAATATTAAATCTGTTGGTAGTAGATTTGGAACAGGAATAGCAGTAGCAGTAGATAATACTGTTAATATGGTTGGATTAGTGCGTAATTTAGAGGAGTTTTTTTCTCGAGAATCTTGTGGTTGGTGTACGCCATGTCGAGATGGGTTGCCATGGGTAGTAAAATTGCTTATTGCATTGGAAAAAAATAGTGGATATCCTGAAGATTTAATAATGTTAGAGCATTTATGTAATTTATTGGGTCCAGGCAAAACTTTTTGTGCGCATGCTCCTGGAGCTATGGAGCCTTTAAAAAGTGCTTTAAAATATTTTCGCGATGAATTTGAATTGGGTGTTAATTTAAATAATTTGCATACGCGTGATAACAATATTAAATGCATTCAAATTATTTAAATCAGGATTTGATTCATGATTGTTTTATATCATATAGTAGGTATGTTGATAAGTTTTATGTGTGATAGTATGTTGTTATTTGTTAAATTAATTAAGTAAGTTGCTTAAAGAAATGATGATTCCTATTTATATAGAAGAAAAAAAGTATATGGTGGAGGATACTAAAAATGTGTTGGAAGTGTGTCTTTCATTAGGATTTAATGTTCCATATTTTTGTTGGCATCCAGCTTTGGGTAGTATTGGTTCTTGCAGGCAATGTGCAGTGAAGTTGTATGATAATTTACATTGTGTTCCTGATTCTAAGCATATTAATTTTGGTAGATTAGTTATGTCTTGTATGACTCCTGTAATAAAAGATATGTATATTTCTTTATTTGATAAGGAATTACAGGAGTTTAGAAAGAATATATTAGAACTTTTAATGGTTAATCATCCACATGATTGTCCTGTGTGTGAAGAAGGGGGTAATTGTCATTTGCAAGATATGGCTGTAATGGTTGAGCATACATATCGGCGTTATAGATTTACTAAACGGACTCATTATAATCAGTATTTAGGTCCATTTATTACTCATGAAATGAATAGATGTATTACTTGTTATCGATGTGTACGTTATTATAAGGATTATGCTGGTGGAAATGATTTGGGTGTGTTTGGGGTACATGATAATATTTATTTTGGGAGAGTTCAAGATGGTATATTACAGAGTGAGTTTTCTGGTAATTTAGTAGAAATTTGTCCTACTGGGGTTTTTACCGATAAAACTCAATCTAAAAATTATGCTCGTAAATGGGATATAACTTTTGCGCCTAGTATTTGTCATCAGTGCAGTGTTGGATGTAATATTATTTTGGGTGAACGTTACGGAAAATTATGTAGAGTTGAAAATCGTTATAATAGCAAAGTTAATGGTTATTTTTTGTGTGATCGAGGAAGATTTGGTTGTAATTATATTCATATCAAAAATCGACCTCAAAAATTATTAAAAAAACAAAATAATTGTGGTTATATTGAAATAAACGCAGTTGATGCAGTACAAGATTGTGTCAATATATTAAAAAGTAGTAATAAAATTATTGGGATTGGATCTACAAGAGCTAGTATTGAAAGTAATTTTGCTCTGAGAAATTTAGTAGGTGCAGATAATTTTTATTCTGGAATGAGTTTTTTTGAACAAGAACGATTATCGTTAATTTTCGAGATATTACGTAATAGCGGTATATATATTCCATCAGTATGTGATATAGAGAATTATGATGCAATATTAATATTAGGTGAAGATGTAACACAAACTAGCGCTCGTATTGCATTAGCCATTCGTCAAGCTGTTAGGAGTAAGTCTGATCATATGGCAAAATATGTAGGAATTTATAAGTGGCAATCTTTAGCTGTTACTAATTTTGCTCAAGATGCTAAGTATCCTTTATTTATTACTGGAATTGATAAAACAAAATTAGATGATATTGCGATGTATACGTATTATGATTCAGTGCAAAATCAAGCTCGATTTGGGTTTTCTATAGCATATGCTGTGGATAATCAAGTTTCTTTTGTTAAAGATTTTAATTTGAATGGATTAGATATTACTAAATTAGATTTAGTAGTAGAAAAGTTAATGTGTGCTAGGAAGCCATTAATTGTATCTGGTAGTAATTCAGGAAGTAAGGAATTGATTATAGCTGCTGTGAATATTGCTTATGCCTTAAAAAGAAAGAAAAGTGATGTTGGACTTGTGTTAGTTGATCATGATGTCAATAGCATTGGTTTATCTATGATGACATCTAAAAGTGTAGATGATGTATTTAATACGTTAAGTGATACAAATAATGGTAATGCAGTATTTAATACTGTCATAATATTAGAAAATGATTTATATCGTCATGCTAGTGTGGCAAAAATTAATAAAATGTTGAGTAATATAAATTATTTAATAGTATTAGATCATCAATATAATATAATTCAAGATAAAGCAGATTTGATTTTTCCTGTTTCTAGTTTTGCTGAAAGTGATGGTACTGTTATTAATTATGAAGGAAGGGCTCAAAGATTTTTTAAATTATATAATCCTCAAAATTATGATAAAAATTCGGATATTTTAGAAAGTTGGAAATGGTTATATTTGATACATGATACTTATGTTAATTGTACTAGAGTTAAAGCAGTAAATATTGATTATATAATTGATTCTATTGCATGTTGTTTTCCAGAATTAAAAAAAATTAAATATGCTTCTCCAAAGTCAAATTTTAGAGTACATGGTCAAAAATTAGCTCAATCTACTCATAGATATAGCGGTCGAACTTCTATAAATGCTAATGTGAATGTTCATGAAACTAGTACTCCAATAAATGATAATACGATGTTTACTTTTTCTATGGAAGGTAATAGTGGTAATTATAGTAAAAAATGTTCGTATAATCAAATACCATTTGTTTGGGCTCCAGGTTGGAATTCTCCACAAGCTTGGAATAAATTTCAGGATCAAATAGGTGGTAATTTGTATCCATCTGATCCAGGAGTTTTGTTATTTGATACGGGACAAGAGAATAAATGTATTGATGATAATCTTTATAAAAGTATAAATTGGTTAAAATTTGCATCTAATTCTTTGAATATTTCTAAATATACAAATAAATGGATAGTGGCTCCTTATTGGCATTTATTTGGTAGTGAAGAGACCTCTCAAAACGTTGAATGTATTAAAAATTGTATGTTAAATCCTTATGCGATGCTTAATATATTAGATGCTAAATATATAAATATACAAGAAAATATGTATATTAAATTTACGTGCATGGATCAAGTGTTGTGTTTGCCAGTTAAATTTAGTATGGATCTTCCTAAAAAACATATTGGATTACCCATGGGGTTTCCAGGTATTCCTGTATTTTTTTCTGGAATGTATGTGAGTAATATAGAAATGATGGAGGCTCCGTGAATATTAGTTTTGAAAAATTTTTAGAATGTTTAAGCATTTTTATGCATTCGTTTTTCGTTTTGTTGATGGTAGTTATGTGCGGAGCATATATGAGTTTTGTTGAGCGTAGATTATTAGCACTTTTCCAAAATCGGTACGGACCTAATCGAGTAGGTTGGAATGGATCATTACAGTTATTAGCTGATTTAATCAAAATTATGTTTAAGGAAGATTGGATTCCTCCTTTTTCTGATCGTTATATATTTGTATTAGCTCCAGCTATTGCTTTTATAATATCTTTAATGATTATACCTGTTATTCCTTTTACTCCTAGTAGTGTGATATTACATTGTAATGTGGGGGTGTTATTTTTTCTTATGATATCTGCATTGACAGTATATTCAGTATTACTGGCAGGTTGGTCAAGTAATAATAAATATGCTTTAATTGGAGCAGTGAGATCTATAGCACAAACATTAAGTTATGAAGTTTTTTTAGGATTATCTTTAATGGGAATTGTTGCAAAATCAGGATCATTTGATTTATTAAATATAGTGCAAGATCAAAAATATTTATGGAATATAGTACCTCAATTTTTAGGGTTCGTTGTTTTTTTTATATCAGGGATGGCTTTATGTCATAGACATCCATTTGATCAACCAGAATCAGAGCAAGAATTGGTTGCAGGTTATCATATTGAATATTCTGGCATGAAATTTAGTTTATTTTTTATTTCTGAATATATTAGTGTTATTTCCATATCATCATTTATGGTGACATTATTTTTTGGAGGTTGGTATGGACCTTGGTTTCCTCCAGTAGTATGGTTTATTATAAAAACATTTATGATTGTATTATTTTTTGTGTTGATACGAGCTTCTTTGCCTCGTCCTAGATATGATTATGTAATGTTAGTAGGTTGGAAATTTTTATTGCCTATTGCTTTGTTAAATTTATTAGTTACTGCTGGTTATATTTTAATATAAATTATTAGTTATAGGTTAGTATTATTATGATGAAATTAAAAGAATTTTTTATAAATATTATTTCTATATTTCGTAGTGTATATATGGTTGGTATGCAAGCATTTAGTAAACGAGAAACATATATGTATCCTGATGTTGCTTGTAAATTATCTTCTAGATATCGAGGCCGTATTGTGTTGACTAGGGATTCTGCAGGCCATGAACGTTGTGTAGCGTGTAATTTATGTGCTGTTTCTTGTCCAGTAGGTTGTATTTCTTTAAAAAAATCGGAAAATTCTGAGGGACGATGGTATCCAGAATTTTTCAGGATTAATTTTTCTCGATGTATTTTTTGTGGTATGTGTGAGGAAGCTTGTCCAACTGCAGCTATTCAACTTATTTCTGATTTTGAAATGAGTGATTATAAACGATCTGATTTAGTATATGAGAAATCTGATTTATTAATATCAGGACCGGGTAAGTATAAAAACTACGATTTTTATCAAATTTCTGGAGTAAAATATTCAAATAAGTATAAAAAAGAATCTAGTTTTGAAGAAAAACCTATAAGTGTGAAAACTATATTACCTTAGCATTATAGTTCAATAAGGAACAGTTTAATATGGTAGTTTTGTTTTACGTTTCTGGTATTATAGCAATTATTGCAACTATATTAGTTATTATTAGTAATAATCCTATATATGCATTATTGTATTTGATTTTTTCATTGTTATGTACATCGTGTAATTTATTTTCTTTAAATGCTTCTTTTGCTGGATCTATAGAAATTATTATTTATGCTGGGGCAATTATGGTGTTGTTTATGTTTTCTATAATGATGTTTGATATGAAAAATATTATTTTGAATGTGTGTAATAAGGAATATACATTTTTGTCTTTGAGAATTTGTGTTGGAGCTTCATTATTAATAAGTGCTTTATTAATAATTGTATTGTTTTCTATTTTACAGATAACAAATTGTTTTATTGATGGAATTAATTGTGTAATAGATATTAAACAAATTGGTATTACTTTATTTGGTCCTTATATGTTAATAGTAGAAGTAGCATCTTTTTTGTTATTAAGCGCATTAATTGCTGTAATTCATATAGCTCAAGAAGATAAGGATTATGTTAATTTTGTTATTCCATTAAATAATAAGAGAAATGATTAATGATTCCTTTATCTCATGGATTAGGTATTACAATAATTTTATTTGCATTAGGATTGCTAGGAATGATAGTGAGGCGTAATTTTCTTTTTATATTGTTGGGATTAGAAATTATGATTCATTCTGCTGCTTTAGCTTTTGTGGTAGTTGGTGCTTATTTAGGTCAAGAGGATGGTCAAATTATGTATATGTTGGTTGTGACTTTGGCGGCTTCTGAATCTGCAATTGCCTTAGCGCTGTTATTAAGATTGCATCGTTATTGTCATACATTAAACGTTGATTCTATTAATGAGATAGTTGAATGAATATATTAATTTTAACTATGTTTTTCCCGTTATTAAGTTTTTGTTTATTATCAGTATCTCAAGGAAAATGGATAGAAACTATTTCTGCGTCAATAGGATTAGTTGGAATAGGAATGTCCACTTTAATTACTTTTTATTTTGTGTGTGGATTTTGTCATCATACTTGTAGTTACGATTCTTTTATATTAACTCAAGAATTAGGATCTTGGTTCAAAATAGACAATAAATTAAGTGTTGATATAGTATTGAGATTGGATGGTTTATCTTTAGTGATGTTATCAGTGATTACTGGAATTGGTTTTATCATTCATATATATGCTATTTGGTATATGAGTGGTTATGAAGGATATGCTCGTTTTTTTGCATATACTAATTTATTTATATTTAATATGATTTTATTGGTTTTGTCAGATAATTTATTGCTAGTATATTTTGGGTGGGAGGGAGTAGGTTTATGTAGTTATTTGTTAATTGGTTTTTATTATACTGATTATAATAGTGTAATGAAAGCGTTTAAATCATTTATTATGACTCGATTTGGAGATATATTTTTAATATGTGCTTTATTTATGATTTACAATCAATATTGTACGTTAAGTATAAGTGCATTATTGAAATTAGATTCCCAGAACTTGTTAAAAAACGACATGTCTATGTGGATTTCTATTGCTCTGTTGGTAGGTTGTATAGCGAAATCAGCTCAATTTCCATTACAGTCATGGTTAATTAGCGCTATGGTTGGTCCTACTCCAGTTTCAGCTTTAATTCATGCTGCTACTATGGTAACTTCTGGAGTATATTTAATTAACCGTATGCACAGTTTTTTTTTAGTGACCCCATTTATTTTATATATAATTAGTATGATAGGAATTGTTACTGCGGTAATATTTGCAAGTTCTGCATTGTTCCAAAGCAATATAAAAAAAATCTTAGCGTATTCTACTATTAGTCAAATAGGATATATGTTTTTAGCATTGGGAGAAAAAAATTGGGATGGAGCAATGTATCATTTAATGACTCATGCTTGTTTTAAAGCTTTACTATTTTTAGCTGCTGGATCTTTGGTACGGGCTTGTAATAATGAACAAAATATTTTTAAAATGGGTAGTTTGTATAAATCTATGCCTTTTATTTATATTTGTTTTTTAATAGGAGGGGCATCCTTATCTGGATTCCCTATAATTACTTCTGGTTTTTATTCAAAAGAGTTAATTTTGATGAGTATGTTTGATCATAATAATTATTGGTTTTTATGTTTCAGTTTTATAGGAGTTTTTTTGACTGCTGTTTATATGTTTCGTATGATTTTTATAATTTTTCATGGAAATGTATTCATACAACCAAAGATGAGTTATAAAATTTGCCAATATCTGCCGTTAGTTATTTTGTTGTTATTATCTACGTGTATAGGATCTAAGTTACAGTTATGTTTGTTGAACAGTATGAGTGGTAATAATTATCACGAATTTAGTTATAATAAAGTATATGTAATTATAACTTCTGAAATTTTAGTATTATGCGGAATATGGTTAGCATATTTATTGTGGTTTAGTTCTGGCAGTAAAATTAGACATATGATAATTGCGAGGCGTCCTATTGAGTTAATGAATAGGTATTTAATATTATTAAATTACTACGGATGGGGATTAGATTGGTTTTATAAAATTATTTTTATAAAACCATATTTATTTGTGGCAAAGAAATTATTTAGTTATAACGATATAGTTGAGTCAGGAATAAATATATTTATATTATTTTTGAATTGGTTAAGTCGATGTTTAATATGTATATCAAATGGAAAATTGAATTGGTATATAGCATCAATTGGTATCAGTTCGGTTATGATATTACTTATTTGTTTTATGAGTCTATAAGCATATAGATTTTGGATTATATATTTTAAGGGATAATAAATATTATGTTATTACCAACGTTGATATTAGTTCCTTTTTTTGTAGGTATAATATCTTGGCAAAGTGATCGTATTAATGTATGTATGCCTAGATGGATTGCATTATTTGGGTCAAGTATGGTTTTTGTTGTGGGTTTTTTTTTATGGTTATGGAGGATGGGATATTGTAATAATTTAGTATTAGATAATTTGTTAAAACTTAATAAATCTTCTGTGTGGGATTTAGAGTATATGTGTACTTGGATTCCAAGATTTGGGATTAATTTTCATTTAGCATTAGATGGATTGTCTGTTCTGATGTTAATGTTGACTGGAATTTTAGGAGTAATGGCGGTATTAAGTTCTTGGGAGAATAGTGTTACTGATCATCATAAGGGTTTATTTTATTGTAATTTATTGTGGATTTTAGGAAGTGTGATTGGAGTGATTTTAGCGGTAGATATGTTTTTATTCTTTTTTTTCTGGGAAATTGTGTTAATTCCAATTTATTTTTTAATATCTATATGGGGATATGAAGAATTAAATAAGAAACTGCGTATTATCGCTGCTACTAAGTTTTGTTTGTATGCGCAGTTAAGTGGATTATGTATGTTAATTTCAATTATAATTCTTGTTTATTTTAATTATCGTCTTTATGGGATTTGGTCATTTGATTATGAGAATTTATTGCATGTTACATTACCAAAAAATATAGAATATTTTTTAATGTTAGGTTTTTTTTGTGCTTTTGCAATAAAAATGCCTATTGTACCTTTTCATACTTGGTCTTTAGAAGCATATGCTTATTCACCTATTACTGGTTCAGTAGATTTAATAGGTTTTTTAGTAAAAATATCAATTTATGGATTTTTTAGATTTGTTTTGCCTTTATGTCCTAATGCGTCTAAGGAATTTGTACCGATTGCGATGTTTTTAGGGATATTGAATATTTTCTATGGAGCTTGGATGGCTTTTGCTCAAACAGATTTTAAACGTTTAATTGCATACTCAAATATATCACATATGGGATTTGCATTAATTGCAATTTATAGCAATGATCAATTATCTTATCAAGGAGTTTTAGTACAGATGATTTCATGTAGTTTAACATTATCTGGAATGTGTATATTATGTGGTCAATTATATAAAAGATTGTATACTCGAAATATCACTGTTATGGGAGGTTTGTGGGGTCGAATGAATTTAATGCCTGCTTTTTTTTTATGTTTTATAGTGTCTATGTTGAGTATACCTGGTACTGGAAATTTTATAGGAGAGGTAACCATTTTGTTAGGATCTTTTCATACGGTGCCGATTATTACAATAATAGCTTCTTTTGGAATATTATTTGCGTCAATTTATTCTTTAGTTTTAATGCAACGTATATATTATGGTAAATCACAGATTAGTTGTGAAATATTATTAGATATGACATTTCTTGAGAAATTTATTATTATAGTATTGTTGTTATGTGTGTTAATAGTTGGTTGTTTTCCTCAGTTTATTTTTGACACTTCACGTGAAACTATACGGAATATATATTGTAGATTACAATAAGTATGATCATTGATAAATAGTTGTAAATTATGATGTGTAATATGTAAAATATGAATAATCAGGTCTAAGTTTATAATGATAATTTTTCGAGAGCAGTTAATTGCATTATTGCCTATAATAGTAATAGGAATAACTATTGTTGGTATTATGTTATCGATAATATACAGTCGCAATCAATTTAAACATGCTGTATTAACGATAATTGGAATGATTATAGCATCAGTTTCATCGTTATTACATATGATGTGGAGTATGAATAAATCGGGGCAAAATTTTTTTCAGTTAATTTGTATTGATAATTTTTCTGTATTATATGTAATATTAATTATGTTTGTAGGGATAGCCAGTAGTATATTAGGATATGTATGGTTGGTGTATTATCCAGTATATCGGAGTGATGAGTTTTATTTACTGTTATTAATTGCTAGTATAGGGGGAATACTATTAGTAATTACAAATCATTTAATTGTATTATTTTTAGGAATAGAATTAATTTCAATTTCTATATGTGGATTAATAAGTTATCCTGTTTTTTCTAAAAAATCTATAGAATTAAGTATTAAGTATATTATTTTATCAGGGGTATCGTCATCTTTTCTTTTGTTTGGAATAGTATTTATATATTGCAAAACGGGTTCTTTGTCGTTTATTGATATTAAAGAGATATTATCGACATATAATAATGTTAATCATATGTTATCTCAACCATCTATGACGTTAATAGTAATAGGTTTATCTATGATGATGATTGGGATGGGTTTTAAATTGTCTTGTGTGCCGTTTCATTTATGGATTTCTGATATATATCAAGGTACTCCAACGGCAGTGTCTATGTATTTAGCAACAGGAAGTAAAATTGCTGTAACTGCTGTTTTAATGCGATTTTTATTGATATTACCAGATCAATATAATGAATTATTGCATATATTCTTATCAGTTTCTGCATGTTGTTCAATGTTGTTTGGTAGTTTAATGGCTATTCCTCAAATTAGTATTAAACGAATGTTAGCTTATTCTTCGATAACGAATGCAGGTTATTTATTAATTGCATTAATTGCATTACGTATGAATAATTGTGCAATAATTCAAGAAAGTATTAGTGTATATCTTGTGAGTTATTTATTTGCTAATGTGGGAGTTTGGGGAATAGTTAATATTGTTTCGACAGCATATATTCAAAAAGAAAAAAATGATGCGGATACAATATATTTATATCATGGTTTGTTTTGGAGAGAACCGATGTTATCGGTAATATTTGTAATTGCGATATTATCATTAGCAGGTATTCCTATGACATTCGGTTTTATTGGTAAGTTTTATTTATTATTTATAGGAATAAGTAATCAGTTATGGTTTTTGACTGTTATGATGATAATCAGTAGTATTATTAGTATGTTTTATTATCTTAAAATTATAACAAATTTGTTTAATTCTAATTTTGTAAATAATACGAATATTAATTATGATATCCTTAAGAAATGGATGATAAAACCAGAAGGATTTATGGTAATAATTGTTGCTATTATTATTTTATTTTTTGGAGTATATCCTCAATTTATTGTTAATTTAATTCAACAATTTGTTATATAATAAATTTTGTAGATTATGGTATAAAATTAATTTTTGAATGATTTTATTTTGTATATTTATATTATATGTAATGAATATTATATAGTTAATATAACAGGTTGCAGTGTTAATTCATATTTTTAGAGTAATATGTGTAATAGGATAACAACAACATGTTAAAATTTCTGTAGAAGAAAAAAAGGATGCTAATGGTTGTATATAGTATTGGACTATACCGAATTGTAAATTGGCTCGACAACTTCCACAATAACCTGATCTACATTGATAATTAATTGGTATATTGTGTATTTCTAATGTTTCTAATAAAGATCGAGGTATTTTTTTATCATGAAGATACTTTATATGATAAGGTTTTTTTGTATCAATAAAGATTTTACAATTGAAAATTATTAAATTCATTATCTTGTATTTGGGTATCTATTTGACCAACTAAATAAGAGCTGGATTCTACTTCTTGAGGAGCAACTTGAACATTATCTGATGATAACCATGCATTAATCCAAGGTATTGAGTTAGTTTTCGTATTAAAAGGGGTTTTTAACCCGATAGCTTGCATACGTATATTAGTTATATATTCAATATATTGACATAATATTTCTTTATTTAATCCAATCATAGATCCGTCTTTAAATAAATAGTGAGCCCATGTTTTTTCTTGTTCTGCTGCCATTAAAAATAAATTATAACTTTCTTCTTGGCAAATTAAGCTAATATCAACCATTTCTGGGTCATCGGATCCAGATCGCATTAAATTAAGAATGTGTTGAGTTGCATTAAGGTGTAAGGATTCGTCTCGTGCTATAAATCGTATGATTTTAGCATTACCTTCCATTAATTCTCGTTCTGCAAATGCAAATGAACAAGCAAAACTTACATAAAAACGGATAGCTTCTAGTACGTTGACGCTTATTAAGCATAAATATAATTTTTTTTTGAGCTCGTGTAAATTTACTGTAATAGTTGTGTTATTAACACGATGTTTACCTATACCTAAAGTGTAGTAATAATTAGTTAATTTAATCAAATCATCATAATACATGGAAATATCTTTTGCGCGTTTTAAAATTTCTTTATTAGTCACAATATCATCAAATATTACGGATGGATGATTCACAATATTTCGAATAATATGAGTGTACGATCTAGAATGTATGGTTTCAAAAAATGACCAAGTTTCTACCCATGTTTCTAATTCAGGAATAGAAATTAAAGGTAATAAAGCTATATTAGGACTTCTTCCTTGAATAGAATCGAGCAGTGTTTGATATTTTAAGTTACTAATAAAAATATGTTTTTCGTGGTTGGGAAGGGATTGATAATCGATCCGATCTTTAGAAATATCTATTTCTTCTGGTCTCCAAAAAAAAGATAATTGTTTTTCAATTAATTTTTCAAAAATAATATGTTTTTGTTGATCAAATCTAGCTATATTTACTGGTTGACCAAAAAACATAGGTTCAAGAAGTTGGTTATTTTTATTTTGAGAAAAAGTAGTATAAGCCATATTTTTTATCCTGTTTAGAATAATATAATTAAATTATGCAAGCATCACTTGCGCAAGAAATATGTAATTGATTATATTGTAATGTTTCTTGTGTTTCTGATGAACCATCTCGAGTATTATGATAATATAAAGTTTTAATACCTAATTTGTATGCATATAGTAAATCTGCTATTAGTTGTTTAATAGGAACCTTGGAACCTGGAAAACGGTTTGGATCATAATTTAGATTAGTTGAAATAGATTGATCAATGAATTTTTGCATTATTCCTACTAGTTTTAAGTAACCTTGATTATTCGGTATTTGCCATAATAATTCATAATTTGATGCTAATTGCTTAAAGTCGGGTATTACTTGACGTAAAATACCATTTTTTGATGCTTTAATACTTAAGTATCCTCTAGGAGGTTCAATACCGTTTGTGGCATTAGCGATTTGTGATGAAGTTTCAGACGGCATTAATGCCGATACAGTAGAATTTCGTAATCCGTATTGTTTGATTGATTTTCTTAAATGTTCCCAATCGTAATGTAGTGGTTCGTTGATTATATCATCTAGATCCTTTTTATATGTGTCAATAGGTAATATCCCTTGAGAATATGTAGTATCTTTAAACCATATGCAAGCTCCTTTTTCTTTGGCTAAATTATTTGAGGCTTTTAATAAGTGATATTGGATAGCTTCAAAAGTACGATGAGTTAATGTGTTAGCACTTCCATCAGAATAGCGTACTTTGTTTTTTGCTAAGTAATAGGCATAATTAATTACTCCTATTCCTAAAGATCTTCGATTTATAGCACTATGTTGAGCAGCATGTATGGGGTACTTTTGGTAATCTAATAGAGCATCCAGAGCTCGTATTATTAAATCAGCTAGTTCGGATAGATCTTGTAAGTTATTAATATTCCCAAGATTAAGAGCGGATAGTGTACATAATGCAATTTCTCCATTGATATCATTAATATTATTTAATGGTTTTGTGGGTAGTGTGATTTCTAAACATAAATTAGATTGACGAATTGGAGCAAGAGCACTATTAAATGGACTATGCGAATTACAATGATCTGCATTTTGAATGTAAATTCTACCAGTGGAAGCTCGTTCTTGCATCATTAAAGAAAATAATTCTATTGATTTAATTTTACGATGACGAATGTTATGATTTTGTTCATATTTATGATATAGATATTCAAATTTATTTTGATCAGAAAAAAAATTTTCATATAAATCTGGTACATCGGATGGACTAAATAATGTAATATATTTTCCTGTTATAAGTCGTTGGTACATTAATTTATTAATTTGTACTCCATAATCTAAATGTCGTATTCTATTTGAATCTATACCTCGATTATTTTTGAGAACTAATAAATTTTCAATTTCTAAATGCCAAATGGGATAAAATAAAGTAGCCGCTCCTCCTCGTACACCACCTTGGGAGCATGATTTTACTGCTGTTTGAAAGTGTTTATAGAAAGGAATACATCCAGTATGAAATGCTTCTCCATTACGTATTGGACTACCTACAGCTCTAATTCGACCAGCATTAATGCCTATCCCTGCCCGTTGGGCAACATATTTTACAATGGCACTGGATGTAGCGTTGATAGAATCTAGGTTATCGTCACATTCAATTAATACGCAGGAACTAAATTGGCGTGTTGGAGTGCGTACTCCAGCCATGATAGGTGTTGCCAAAGAAATTTTAAATGTTGATATGGCGTTATAAAAATTTTTAATATACTTCATTCTGATATGTTCAGGATATTTAGCAAATAAACAGGCTGCTATCAATATATATAGAAATTGAGCACTTTCATAAATTTTTCCGGTTACTCGATTTTGAACTAAATATTTTCCTTCTAATTGTTTTATTGCAGCATATGAAAAATTCATGTCTCGCCAGTGATCAATAAATGTATCCATTTCTTCAAATTCTTTATGATTATAATCGTTTACTAAATTTTTGTCATATTTACCTATTTTTACTAAGTGTAGTACATGATTATATAGTTTTGGGGGTTCAAATTGTCCATATGCTTTTTTACGTAAATGAAATACAGTTAGCCGTGCAGCTAAGTATTGGTAATCTGGTTCTTCTTGAGATATTAAGTCTGCTGCGGCTTTAATGATGGTTTCTTGAATATCAGATGTTTTAATTCCATTATAGAATTGTATGTGGGAACGTAATTCAACTTGTGAAACTGAAATTTTTTCCAATCCTTTAGCTGCCCAATTAATTACTCGATGAATTTTATCAAGATTAATAGGTTCTTGATGGCCATTACGTTTGGTAACAAATAAAATTTGGTTCATGTTAGTATATATTTTCCTTATTATTTGATGATTGTATCGTTATATATAGTATCAGTGTAGTTTATATTAATAAATTTAATGTTATTACAATAGTGTAACAGTTTTGAATGCATAATGATTATGTAATTATATAATAATATTATTATTGATAATTTATTTAAAAATTAATTTGTTGTGGTTAAAATTGTAAGTTTAATTTTTTGAAAATTTACACAATAATGATTATTATATTTAGTAGTTATAGGTTATTTATTTGTGTGAGTAAGTCATAAAGTTAATTATTGGTTAATATTATGATAATTGTATGTTAGTAAGTATATTATATATTATAGTGAAAAATGTAGCATAAATTTAAATATGTTTTCAAATAAAGTTTAACTCTGTTGGTTATGACATACATTGAGTATACAATATATAGTTTACACTGATATCTTGTGTGAGTGTACAGTAGTAATTGAATGGATTGTAATATATCCCAGTAATATTATTAGCTTCTAATTTGGTTGTATCAATCCAATTTAATAGTTCAGATGGCGTGATAAATTTGTTAAATGTATGAGTACCTATTGGTAGCAGATGTATTAAGTATTCTGCTCCGATTATAACCAATAACCATGCTTTCATGGTACGATTTAATGTGGAAAAAAAAACTGACCCTCCTACTTTAACCATGGAAGAACAAGCATGGATTATAGATAATGGATCTGGTACGTGTTCTAATAGTTCCATACAAGCGATTAGATCGTAATATTTAATGTATTTTAGTGCGTGTTCTTCTGCAGTTTCTAATATATAATTAATAGTTAAATTTTTTGATAGTGCATGTGCTTTAGCTATTATTAATGAATTAGGACTTATATCTAAACCGACGACTTTTGCTCCTGCTTGAGCTAATTTTTCTGATAGTAATCCTCCCCCACATCCAATATCTAATACTTTTTTTTTAAATAAATTATGACTGTTTTTAATAATATAATTAGCTCTTATTTCATTAATATGATGTAATGATTTAAATACTCCAGTATTGTTCCACCATTGAGTGGCGAATGTATTAAAAAAATTAATTTCTTTTTTATTAATGTTTTTTGAGTGTTTTTTAAAAATTTTATTTACTGTATGTATCATGATTAAATCCTTTTGATATACGTATTTATAATTTTATTTATTATTATCTAATATATATTGATATAGTTTGTTATTTATAGAATTTTTTATCTATTATTAATAGGAATTACTATTCTTGATATATTATTTGAGTATTGAATGATTATATAATGATGTGTTTAATTTTTTAAAATGATTTAGTAATATAATATCAAGGATATAAGCGTATGAATGATCTTGCTAAAGAAATCACCCCAATTTATATAGAAGAGGAATTAAAACGTTCTTATTTAGATTATGCTATGTCAGTGATTGTAGGTAGAGCGTTGCCGGATGTCCGTGATGGATTGAAACCTGTACATCGACGTATATTATTTGCTATGCAAGTATTAGGAAATTGTTGGAATAGAAGTTATAAAAAATCTGCCAGAATAGTAGGTGATGTTATAGGAAAATATCATCCTCATGGAGATGTTGCAGTATATGAAGCTATTGTGCGTATGGCTCAACCTTTTTTAATGCGTTATGCATTAATTGATGGTCAAGGAAATTTTGGATCGGTAGATGGTGATCCAGCAGCGGCAATGCGTTATACGGAAGTACGTATGTCGAAAATTGCGAATGAGTTGTTATTTGATTTAGAAAAAGAAACAGTAGATTATGAACTTAATTATGATGGTACAGAACAAATACCTGAAATATTGCCTACTAGAATTCCAAATCTTTTAATTAATGGTTCGTCTGGGATTGCTGTGGGTATGGCTACAAATATTCCTCCACATAATCTTACTGAGGTAATTAATGGTTGTCTTGCTTTTATAGATAATGAAGATATTACCATCGATAGTTTAATGAAGTATATTCCTGGCCCAGATTTTCCTTCTGCTGCTATTATTAATGATTATAGAGGTTTGAAAGAAGCATATGAAACTGGTCGTGGGAAAATTTATATTCGAGCTAGATCGGAAATAGAAACTGATATTAAGACAGGTCGGGAGTCCATAGTAATATATGAAATTCCTTATCAGATTAATAAATCTAGATTATTAGAAAAAATTGCAGAATTAGTTAAAACAAAACGAATTGAAGGAATATATAATTTGCGAGATGAATCTGATAAAGATGGTATGAGGATTGTTATCGATATTAAACATGATGCCATTAGTGAGATAGTATTAAATAATTTGTATTCTTTAACTTCTTTGCAAATATCGTTTGGGATTAATATGGTTGCTTTACATAATGGTCAGCCTAAGACTATGTCTTTAAAAGATATTTTATCTGCTTTTGTGTGTCATCGTCGATCAATTATTACACGGCGTATCATGTTTGAATTAAAAAAAGCTAGTAATCGAGTACACGTATTAGAAGGATTAATAGTAGCTCTATCAAATATTGACATTGTAATTGCATTGATCCAACAAACTGAAAGTATTACACAAGCTAATGCTGAGTTAACATCTAAACTGTGGGAATCAAATAATATAATTAATATGAGAAAAAAAATATCTGTTGATTTACTACATTCTGGATGGTTAGATGCGAGTAATATTAAAAAAGATAGTGGATATTATTTCACTAAAAATCAAGCACAAGCTATTTTGGAGTTACGTTTACATAAATTAACTCATTTAGAATATGAAAAATTAGTAATAGAATATGAGAATGTGTTAAAAAAAATGGAAAATTTAATTTGTGTTTTACAGAATCCGTCATCTTTGATGGGGTTAATACGTCAAGAATTAGTTTCTATTAAAGAGGAGTATAATGATCCTCGTCGTACTGAAATTAGTGAGAATATTGTTTCTAATATTGATTTAGAGAATTTAATTAATCAAAGAGATGTTGTAGTAACTTTATCGTATCAGGGTTATGTGAAATATCAGCCGTTAACTGATTATGAAGCGCAAAAAAGAGGCGGGAAGGGAAAGTTAACTACTCGTATTAAAGAAGAAGATTTCATAACACAATTGTTAATAGCTAATACTCATGATACTGTCTTATTATTTTCTAATTATGGACGAATATATTGGATGAAGGTATATCGATTACCTAAAGCAAATAAAGGTTCACGTGGAAGACCAATTATTAATTTATTACCGTTAGATACAAATGAACGTATTACTGTTATTTTACCTGTGCAAAATTATACAACAGGACATCAGGTATTTATGGCAACTAGTAGTGGTTTCGTAAAAAAAACTGCATTGATGGAATTTAGTCGTCCGAGGAATGTAGGTATTATAGCGCTTAATTTGAATAATGGTGATGAATTAATTGGGGCAGATATAACTAATGGGGATAATGAAGTTATGTTGTTTACTGCTTATGGAAAAGTAGTAAGATTCCAGGAAACTCAGGTACGTAGTATGGGTCGTTCAGCATCAGGAGTGCGAGGAGTTCATTTATTACAAGGAGATCGAGTAGTATCCTTAATTATACCTAAAGATCAAAGTTCTATTTTAACTGTCACTGAAAATGGATTTGGAAAACGTACTAATCAATCAGAATATCCGTTAAAATCGCGTGCTATACAAGGGGTTATTTCTATTAAAGTTACAGAACGTAATGGTAATGTGGTTGGAGCTGTACAAGTTGATCAAGGTGATCAAATAATGATAGTTACTGATTCTGGTAGGTTAGTTCGTATACGTGTGTCTGAAGTTAATATTATTAAACGTAATACTCAAGGTGTGATGCTGATTCGTACTGCATGTGATGAACATGTAGTTGGGTTACAACGAGTAGTTGAATCGGTAGAAATTGAAAAAAAGCGTTATTCTAAAGATTTTAACAATATGAATATCACTGGATGAAAATATATTAATTGAAATTTTTTATAGATTTTATTGTATAAGTATAAATATGTTAATTATATCGGTATATGTATGGTTAAGTTATGAGTAATATATTGAGTATTTATTATTTTGTATATAGAATAATTTAATTTTTAATGAAAATAATATTGTTAATATGATAGACTATCAGTGATAGTATTGAGGGAATTGGTTATTTAGTTTGTATGATTTTTACATGATGTAAATTTATGTAGAGAGTTATTTGTATGTTTTTTCAGGGTGTTATTATTTAATATAATTAGTGCTCTTGAAAAAATTAGGCTTATTTAGTACGATAGTGAAGAGTGGTCTATATTTTAATATAGGTAATTAAACAAAAATTAATTTAATTTTTTGTTAAAACATTAAACTATTCATAATGTTCTTGAGTACTCTATGGTGAGGTGTTGATATGAAATTACGGTATTTTACTAGCCTGGTTGTAACTATGGTTATTATAGCGATAAGCACTGCGGGTGCTGCTGAGTTTTATAAAGAAAATAATAATAATACATTAAGAATATATGGAAATATTACGGAAGGACAGATTTTTGTTGAAAATAAAACCAATAGTGATAATCATATGTCAATGAAATATGGTCTTATTGGTAAAACATATATTACAGATAAAATTGTTGGATTTGGTGTATGGGAACAGGAATTTAATTTAAAAAATACTGAAAGTGGAGTTAATTTAAAAAATATAGCTTATCCTATATTAGGTTACATAGGAATAAAGTTAGGGGATTTTGGTAGTATTGATTATGGAAGAAATTATGGTGTTTTATATGATGTAGATTCGTGGGTGGATTTGATGCCGGAATTTGGAGGAGATATGTCGATTCCAGATAATTTTTTGACTAATCGGGCATCAAATGTTGTTACTTATCGTAATATTAATTTTTTTGGGTTGTTAGATGGATTTAATTTTGCTGTACAGTATCAAGGTAAAAATGATGGTAGTTCAGATACTGGACGTACTGTGAAGACAGAAAATGGATCAGGATATGGAGTTTCTGCTTCGTATGCATTAGGAAATAGTGGTTTATCAGCATCTGCAGCTTACATTAATTGTGTTCGTACTGTTGATCAGAAAAGTTTAGATGGAGCTTATACTTCAGATCTTGCTGAGGCGTATTCTATGGGGGTAAAGTATGATGCATATGGAGCTTATTTGGCTGCTGTTTATGGAGAATCATATAATTTAATGCCATTTGGTAATTTTGACGATGTTTTGAATTCAGAAATTATTTTTGGTTTTGTTAATAAAGCAAGGAATGTGGCAATAGTAGCTCAATATAAATTCGATTGTGGTTTCTCTTCCTTAGTTTCATATTTACATTCTAAAGCTAGTGATGTAGAAAATGGGTACGGTAATTATTTGAAAAAATGTGTTACAATCAGCAGCAGTTATTTATTAAGTAAACAGTTATCTGCCACTGTTGATTATCGGATAAACTTATTGCATAAAACTGATTTTACTACAGTTGCTCAGATTAATACTGATAATATGATTGCGTTAGGTGTATCTTATTTATTTTAATAATAGTATTAATGTTATACAAAAAAAAGAAAATCGAATTATTTTATAATTCGATTTTCTTTTTTTATAGGGTAATAATATAGTTACAGTAATATAGAATGAAAAATAATATCTATGAAAAGTAAATTACGTGTTGGTTTGGTTTGTGGAGGATGTTCTTTGGAACATGAAGTATCATTGAAATCAGCAATTTATATTATGAAGTATATAAATAAACGCTTTTTTGAAGTGGTAGTTTTATGGATAAGTAAACAGGGAGATTGGTATATTGTTGAAAATGATGATATGCATATTGATTTTTTTGTAAATAAAGAGAATTTACATAAATGTATGCCTATTTTGATGTTTTCATCTGGTAATCGATGTTTCGAATATATTAATAATATATTAAGTTTAGATGTTATTTTTCCGATCATTCATGGGGCACTAGGAGAAGATGGGTCTTTACAGGGTTTATTACGTCTTATGAATTTACCATATGTTGGATCAGATGTATTGGGATCAGCAATTTGTATGGATAAAGATATTACAAAACGTTTATTACGTGATTCAGGATTATCAATTACCCCATTTAGAACATTTTTGGCTCATGAGAAGAAAAAATTAAAATTTTTAAATTTTGCAGATATGTTTGGTTTACCTTTTTTTGTGAAACCTGTGAATCAGGGTTCTTCTATAGGTGTTGCTAAAGTTAATGATGATTATAGTTTTCATTCAGCTTTAGATATTGCTTTTTTTTATAGTCATAAAATTATCATAGAATCATGTATAGCGGGAAGAGAATTAGAGTGCGCGGTATTAGGTAATAATGAAAATCCTATAACTAGTGTATGTGGAGAAATAATAAAGAAAAATGATGATTTTTATACATATTGTGATAAGTATGTTGATCATAATTCAGAGATTGTGATTCCTGCTGTGCTTGAAAAATCAGTAAGTAGTAAAATTAGGAGTATTGCTATTCGTGTATTTCAAATTTTAAATTGTTTTGGTATGGCTCGTGTAGATATATTTTTATTTGGAAAAGATCGTATTATTATTAATGAGGTGAATACTTTACCTGGATTTACTTCTGATAGTATGTATTTAAAATTGTGGCAAGCAACTGGAATAAATATTTCAACATTATTAACTAGATTAATTATGTTGGCTTTAGATCGATATTATAAGTATAATTAATACATAGAATTTTTGATTTTGTGTTTTTAGTGCTAAGAGCGTGATTGTGTTGTTATATGTATAAAATCAATATGAATTATGTTGGATTTATAAGGATGGTATTGTACATCTTGTATTTTTGCTGTTATAGTGAATTCATTATTTATTAATATCTGAACTTTATTATTTTTTAAAAAGTAATGTACGTTTTCAGGATGGCTAAGATCCTTATTACTGAGTTGAACATTAATATTAGGACTTTTATTTTTATTGTATATAACAGCTGGACACCCTCCATTTTTACGTATTTTACGCGTTATAGATTTCTTTATTTCTGTACGTAGTATAGCTTTAATGATCAACATACACTCATATACCAGAATAATATTTCTTTAATATCATTACATTATAACATATATTTAAACATAGATTCTATGTATATCTAATTTATTTATTACCATATACAAATATATTTTTATTATAAATAAATTTAATTGTATGTTAATAATAAGTATTATATATATATTGATAATTTAGTAGTTTAATTGATTATTTTGAATAAATGCTGTAATACTAGTAAGTAATGATAATTATGATAGTATTTCTTGTATAAAAGTATTTGTGTAAGTTGAGAATAATATATGTCTACATTAACGCAGGAAGCATTGTTGGTACGTAATGCTTTGTTATTGCAAGGATTAGAAAATCCTATAATTGATTTGAATATAGATGATAAAATTCGCATGAATTGTATTGAAAGTCATATGATATCTATTATGCATTTATTAAAATTAAATTTAAATCATGATAGTTTATTGAATACTCCAAAACGTGTAGCAAAAATGTATGTAGAAGAAATTTTTTCTGGATTGGATTATTTAAATTTTCCAAAAATTACAATTATTGCAAATACAATGCAGATTAGTGAAATGATTACAGTACGTAATATAAATATTACTAGTGTATGTGAGCATCATTTTATCATATTTAATGGAAAAGCTACAGTGTCATATATTCCTAGAAAAAGTGTTATTGGATTGTCTAAAATTAATAAGATAGTAGAATTTTTTTCTAAAAGACCTCAGTTACAGGAACGACTAACTCAGCAAATTTTTTTAGCTTTACAAACATTATTAAATACTAATAATGTGGCAATTTTTATTAATGCAGTACATTATTGTGTTAAAGCGAGAGGTATACATGATATGACTAGTACTACAAATACTACTGCATTAGGAGGGTTATTTAAATCTAATAAGAGTATTCGAAAGGAATTTTTACATACTATCACATATTGTAATAGTTAGTTATAATGTGGTATGTGTCATTATATGATAGAATATATCGTTAAATTGATTAAATAAAAATTATAATTATTGTATTATAAAATTAGATATTGTTTAATATTATTAAATAGAAATAAAAATGAGTTTATATCTAATTAGAGGATATGTTTAATATTTATTTATTTATTATAGATGAGATTTGATTAGTATTTATACGATGGAATATAATATCGAATTTATTGATTTTATGATTAGTTAACGGTATATTGATATTATTCCAAGATAATCGAGTATTGAGGAATTTTTCGCTATATTGGGATAATATAGGTAAAACAGGTTTTAAATAAATTACTAATACTCTAAATAATTGAATTCCCATAGAAAAAATACATAGCGCTATATTTTTATTATGAATACCATGTTGTTTAACAATATGCCAAGGAGCCTGTTTGTCAATATATTGATTTGCTTTATCTGCTAATTGCATAATTTTACGCATTGCTTCACTAAATTCACGTTGTTGAAATAATTTTCCAATTAAATATTGAGCATCAATAAAAAAATCATATAAATTTGAATTTTCTAATGAATTAGATAAATATCCATAATTATATTGAGTTATAAAATTTGAATTTCTGGATGCAAGGTTTAATATTTTATTAATAATATCTGCATTAACTTTAAGCATGAAATCATTAAAATTTAAATCGATGTCATTAATTTTAGATGATAATTTTGTGGCGTAATAATATCTTAAGTAGTCTGAATTTAAATGTGATAAATATGTTCGAACATTAATAAAATTATTTTTAGATTTAGATATTTTGGATCCGTTTAAAGTAACATGACCATGAACGAATATTCCTGTAGGTTTTCTATATTGGCAACTTTCTAAGATTGCTGGCCAAAACAAACTATGAAAATAAGTAATATCTTTTCCTATAAAATGATATAATTCTACTTTGGAGTTTATACTCCAAAAATCTTCGAAAAGTATATTTTTGTTTTTTTTGCACAGATTTTTAAAAGTTCCCATATATCCTATTGGAGCATCCATCCATACATAAAAATATTTTGATGAAGTATTTGGAATTTTAAAACCAAAATATGGCTCATTTCTAGAGATATCCCATTCTTTTAAACCTAATTTAAACCATTCTTTAACTTTGTGAAGAGTTTCTTCTTGTAAGACCCCTGAATGTATCCATGTATATAAAGATTTAGTAAACTGTGGTAGATCAAAAAATAAATGTTTAGATTTTTTTATTATTGGAGATTTTCCAGAAATGGCTGATTTAGGATTTATTAGATCTAGAGGAGTATAAATTGCTCCGCATTGGTCACAGTTGTCTCCATTCTGATTGTGTGCTCTACATTTTGGACAAGTTCCTATTATGAAACGATCGGGTAAAAATATGTTGTTTTGAGCATCATATAATTGAGAAATGAATCTTGATTTAATAAATCCCGATTTTTTTAATTTAGTATAAATACTATTTAATAGTTCATAATTTTCTTCGCTATGTGTAGAATGATAATTATTGTAACTAATATTAAAATCGCAACAATCTTGATAATGTTCTTGTTGTATTTTTGCAATCATTATTTCTGGATTTATATTTAGTTGTTTTGATTTTAACATAATAGCTGTTCCATGAGCATCATCGGCGCAAATGAAATATACTTCATTATTTTTCATACGTTGATAACGTACCCAAATATCTGCTTGTATGTGTTCTAGCATATGTCCTATATGTAAAGGACCATTGGCATATGGTAATGCACAAGTAACTAAAATTTTTTTATTTGGCATAATTAATAATAAAATTTATTATCGTATATATAAGCATGTTATATATAACAGTATACGTTAAATAAATATATATTTCTTATTTTATCATTTTTTTTAGAAACTATTGTATATATATTTTTATTATATTGTTTATAATATACAAATATTAGTGATATGGATGTTAATAGATATTATTATATATCTTTATAACAATCATAATGCATAAAATAAGGTTATATATGATATATGCATAATAATTGATTTTAATATGTATACTATACGTAGGATGGGTTAGTAGTTTAATATATATAAAAATATATTATATACATTAATGAATTATAAAAATTAATATGGTTATATGCATAAAGGATAATTATATGTTTAAACAACAAGAAGTTGGTGTAATTGGTATGGGTATAATGGGTCAAAATTTAGCGTTAAATATTGAAAATAAGGGATATAGAGTTTCTATTTATAATAGATCTCCAGATAAAACTAATATAATCATTAAAAATAATCCTACAAAAAATTTAATTCCATATTTTTCAATTGAACAATTTATTTTTTCTTTAAAAAAACCTCGTGTTATATTTTTAATGATTACTGCAGGGGTTCATGTTGATCATATTATTCAAGTTTTGTCTAATTATTTAGAAATAGGAGATATTTTAATTGATGGAGGTAATTCTTTTTATCAAGATACAGTACGACGTGACTTATATTTATCAGAAAAAAAAATAAATTTTATTGGACTTGGTATATCAGGAGGGGAAGAAGGAGCGTTAAAAGGCCCATCATTAATGCCTGGTGGTTCTCAAGATGCTTTTAAGATAGTTGAGTCATTATTAAAAAAAATTGCTGCTAGATTTAATGATAATGAGATTTGTATGGAATATATTGGTCCTAATGGATCTGGACATTATGTGAAGATGATGCACAATGGTATGGAATATGGAGATATGCAAATAATCTCTGAAATATATTTTTTCTTAAAAATGGTATTACATTTAACTGCTAAACAGTTAGGAAAAATTTTTAGTGATTGGAATATGGGAGAATTGAGCAGTTATTTAATTGAAATAACAAGTCATATTTTAATGAAAAGTGATAATAATCAGTATTGTGTTTTAGATTATATATTAGATGTTGCTGATAATAAAGGTACTGGATTATGGTCTAGTAAGGATGCTTTAGATTTGGGAGTACCTTCAACTATGATTACTGAGTCAGTATTTGCACGTTATTTATCAACATTAAAAAATCAACGTATTCAAGCATCAAAAGTATTTTCTAATGTTTTTGAAGGTAAAGTAAATTTTGATTTAGAAAATATTGATATTTTCGTAGAAAAAGCGCGTAAGGCTTTGTATTTAAGCAAAATTATTTTGTATGCTCAGGGTTTTTATCAACTTAAAATCAGTTCAATGACATATCATTGGAATTTGAATTATCAAAAAATTGCTAAGATTTTTCGTGCTGGTTGTATTATTCGGTCTAATTTTTTACAAGAAATTATTAATATCTATTCAAAAACTCCTAAAATAGAAAATTTGTTATTGGATTCATATTGTGTGAATATTATAAATAATTATCAACAGGATTTAAGAGATATAGTAACAATTGGTATTGATCATGGTATTCCTATGCCTGCATTATCTGCTGCTATATCATATTATGATGGATTTCGCAGTTTAATGTTACCTGCTAATCTGATTCAAGCGCAAAGAGATTGTTTTGGATCTCATACTTACAAGCGTATTGATAAATCAGGAGTATTTCATACAAGATGGTTATCTAAATAAATTATATCTACAAATGTGCTAATAAAAATAGCACATTTGTAGAATTAATTTTAGAGTGAAACATAATATTATTTAATAATAATTGAATTAATAGATTTCAATTATTTGTTGTATTATTTATATACAGTGATTAATGCTTTTTTTTCAGTTTGCTTCTTACACGTAATTCTTGAATCACGTCATGAAAATTTAATGATTCGTGTTGTAATAGTACTAATAGGTGATAGATTAAATCTGATGCCTCATCAATTAATGATTTTGAATTGCGTGATACAGCTGCCAAGGCTGTTTCTAATCCTTCTTCTCCAACCTTTTGTGCTATACGTTCGATACCACTAGTATATAAATCAGATGTATAGGACGATTGTTGATTACCATGTGATGATGTATGATTTTTTTTAATAGATATGATATTTTCTAATTGAAATAGAAAACTAAAATCAGTGAGTGCGGGATGAAAACAGCTATTGGTATTTTTATGGCAAGTAAATCCTTGAGGTAACACTAGAATTAATAATGAATCGAAGTCACAGTCGGGATACCAGTTAATTAATTTTAATACATTTCCAGAACTTTCTCCTTTTATCCATAGTCTATTTTTACTTCTTGAAAAAAAAGTAACATAACCAGTTTTTTCAGTGATAGCCATTGATTCTTGATTCATATATCCTAACATTAACACTTCTCCTGAGATTGAATGTTGTATAATAGCAGGAATAAGTCCATGGTTTTTGGACCAATTTAATCCTTGATATTTTTCAGTTGTTAACATAATCTAATTTCAACTCCTTGTTTAATTAAAAAATTTTTTAGTTCATTAATTTTAATGATTTTTTTGTGAAAAACAGAAGCTGCTAATGCGCCATCTACATCGGCATATTGGAAAACATCCAAAAAATGTTGAGCGGTACCTGCTCCTCCAGAAGCTATTAAAGGTATTGTACAATGTTTTCGAATCTTTGATAGTTGTTTTAAATCATAACCATTTTGCATACCATCTTGATTCATCATATTTAATACAATTTCTCCTGCTCCATACTGTTGTATTTGTATAACCCAATCTAATAATTCCCATGTTGTAGATTGCATACGAGAAGAATTTCCGCTAAAGCATTTTATTTGATAAGTACCAAGTTGAGCGTTATACCACGCATCAATACCTACAACAACACATTGTGTACCTAAGTGATCTGCTAATTTTTGAATTAATGATGGATTTAATAAAGCTGGAGAATTAATGGAAATTTTATCTGCTCCAAATTTAAGAATTTCTTTAGCTTGATACAATGTACTAATTCCACCAGCAACACAAAATGGAATATTAATAACTTCAGCAATTTTAGCAACCCATTTTTTACTAACTGTTTGGTTATTAGGAGATGCCATAATATCATAAAAGACTAATTCATCTGCTCCTTCTTGTGAATAATATTGAGCTAAAGATACAATATCTCCTATTATTTGATGATTTTGAAATTGTATACCTTTAATAACTTGATTATTGATAACATCTAAACACGGGATGATGCGTTTTGCCAACATGATATAGCCTCTGTAAGAGTAAATTTTTTTTCTAAAAAAGATCGTCCAATAATAATACTATTAACTCCAGAAGATCGTAATTGCAATATTTCTGTAAGTTTTGCAACACCTCCAGATGCTTGAAAAGATATTTTTGGCCATTTATAACATATTGATTGATACAAATTTATATTACTTCCTAATAAAGTGCCATCTTTTGAGATATCTGTACAAAGTACATGTTTTAATCCTACAGAATTGTAATTTTCTATTACTTCTTCTAATTGTATATTAGTTTCTTTCTGCCATCCATGAATAACAACTTTTCGATTATTTTTAGAATCAATATATATATCTAAAGCTAAAACTAAAGAACTTGGATTAAAATATGTAAACCATTGTTTTACTTTTTTTGGATGCGTAATTGCTATGGATCCTAGTATTACGCGATTTACTCCGAATTTTAATAATGTTTTTATATCTGTGGCGTGTCGTATACCTCCTCCTATTTGTATTTTTAAATGTGAAGTAATTGCGGTATGAGTTAATTCTTTAATCAATGAAAGTTGTCTATTTTTAGGATTTCGAGCTCCATCTAAATCAACTAGATGGATCATGGTTGCTCCTTGTTGTACATATGTTGATAAAATCGAATATGGATTACCGTAATGAGATTGAGACTGATATTTACCTTGGTATAATCTGACAGCATCTCCATTAATAATGTCTAATGCAGGGATGATCATATGTTATTATATCTCCAGGAAATTTTTAATTAATTGTTCTCCAGAAAAACTTGATTTTTCTGGGTGGAATTGTACTCCAAAAAAATTTTTATATACTATTACTGAGCTAAATGGTTGTCCATAATTAGTATAAGCAATGGTGGTATAGTTTAATTCCATGCAGTAGCTATGTGCAAAATAGAAATAATGGTTGTTGTTTATGCCATTTAATAAATCATGTTTTTTTAAAATAGTAATATTATTCCATCCCATATGAGGAATAGGGAGGGTAGGAGAATACATATGTTTTACTGGAACATTAATAATATTTAAAGTATTTGTATGAGTGTTTTCATTGCTAAATGATCCAAATAATTGCATACCTAAGCAAATACCTAGGGTGGGTTGGGTACATTTTTTTATTAATTGAATGAGATTTTTTTTTTTCAATTGTTTCATAGCAGTATTAGCAGTTCCTACTCCAGGTAAAAGTATTTTATCTGATTGAATGATGAGATCAGGATCATCAGTAATTATTGTGTTACATCCTAATTTATTTAACATAATTTTTACAGATGATAAATTAGAACAATTGGTATTAATAATAATTATTTTCATAGTAAAATACCTTTAGAGCTAGGGATTTGATTGTGTTGTATATAAATAGCTTGATTTAATGATTTTCCAAAAGATTTAAATAAACTTTCTGCTTTGTGGTGATCGTTATTGCCTATTACTTTGAGATGTAACGTACAGTGCATTTTTGAAGATAATGATCTAAAAAAGTGTTCTATCATATGAGTACTAAAATTTCCTATTTTTTGAAGAGAATACTCTGCTTGATAATCAAAATATGTACGACCAGATAAATCTAATATACATTGCGCAATGCTTTCGTCCATGGGTAGAGTAAATCCAAAACGACCAATTCCTCGTTTGTCTCCTAACGCTTGATTTAATGCTTCTCCTAAAGATAATGCGGTATCTTCAATTGTATGATGATCATCAATATGTAAATCACCTTTTGTGATGATATGCATACGAATTTTTGCATGAATAGCTATTTGTTCTAACATATGATCAAAGAAATGAATACCAGTATTGATTTTATTTTGATCGCATTGATTAAGCCATATTTTTACATCTACATTAGTTTCATTGGTTATACGTTGGATGTGCGCTACTCTATGACTATTTTGCATTAAATATTTGTGAATTTTTTTCCAATTAAAATGTATTTGATGATATTTTATTCCTTGAATGCCTATATTGTGAGCGAATTGTATGTCAGTATCTCGATCTCCTATGACATAGCTATTCGGCATATCTAATGATTTATTTTTTAACCAACAGGATATTAAACCAGTTTTTGGTTTACGACAATTACATTGATCTTCAGGTAAGTGTGGGCAAATTAGTATTTGATCAAATTTTATTCCTTGTGATTTAAATATTTGGATCATAAACTGATGAGGTTTATTAAATTTGGTTTTAGGAAATAAGTCAGTACCTAATCCATTTTGATTTGTTACTATAATAAATTTAAATTTAATATTTTTTAGAGCTATGAGAGTGGGAATAACATATGGTTCTAATAGTAATTTATCTAATGAATCAATCTGAAAATTATCTTTTGGTTCGTGAATTAAAGTACCGTCTCGATCTATAAATAAAATTTTGTCATTCATAATCATTCCTTAACTTATATTTATTAGAATGTAGAGTGTTTTAATTTTTTTAAAGTAGAAATTACAAGTTGACATTCATTATACGACCCAATAGTGATGCGTAAACAATGCATTAATCCTGGTTGATAACTTTGATCTCTGAGTACTATACCTTGATTTAATAAGGTTTTAAATACTTGATATTGAGGATAAAATTTAACTAATATATAGTTAGTATAACTAGGAAATATTTGTTGAACACAAGAGCATTGTTTTAATGCTTTTATTAACATATTACGATTATTATGAATTTTTTTTATTCTGGTTTGTGTATATTGTATATTTTGGGGAGTCAGAGCCTGAGTGGCGATATCAATAACCGGAGTAGGTATAGGATAAGGAGTAATAACTTTTGTTAATAAATTGATAATTTTTGGATTGGCTAAAGTAAATCCACAACGTAATCCTGCTAATGCAAACGCTTTAGATAAAGTTCTTAAAATAATTAAGTTTGGATATTCGGTTAATAATTGAATTAAACTGGCATGTCGACAAAAATCAATATATGCTTCATCACATACTAGTAGCGCTTTGTTTTGAATAATTTTTAGTAATTTTTTTAAACTATGTAAATAGATAATATTGCCAGTAGGATTATTTGGATTACATATATATATTAATTTAACGTTGTTTAATTGTGATTGAATTGAAGATAAATCAAGTTGCCAATTTTTTTTAGTTGGAATCATACGATAATAAATTTCTAAAATCTCTGCGTTTGTTTTGTACATTCCATATGTTGGAGGGCAAAATATAATAAAATCTTTATTAGGACGACAAAAAACTTTCATTAATAGTTCGATACTTTCGTCTGCTCCTCTAGATACTAAAATATGATCGGATTGTACTCCAGAATAAGCAGCATAATTATTTATTAGTTCTGGGGGTTGGCATTCAGGATAACGATTGATATTTTTGTATTGACCTTTATAATAAGGAGCTATTGGATATTCATTAGCGTTAAGCCATATTTTTCCTGAATGTTTTAATCTTCTAGCAGATTGATATGGTTTAAGATTTAATATATTATTTTTAATTAAATAGTTAAAATTCATGTAGTTCCTTTAATATAATTTATGCGATGTATTACAGAATATTCGTGTGCTTTTAATTTTTCTATTTTAGTTAGTGTTTGAATTGTTGAAGATAATTGTAATAATCCATGTTGAGTTAATTCTTGTACTAAAATTCGTTTTTGAAAATCTGCAACTCCTAAAGCGGAAGTGGTAGTTGCATGGCCATATGTAGGTAATACATGGTTAGTTCCACTTGCATAATCTCCAGCTGATTCTGGAGACCAATGTCCTAAAAATATTGATCCCGCATTGGTGATATATTTTAAATAATTTTCAGGGTTTTGAGTTTGTATAAGTAAATGTTCTGGAGCATAATCATTGCTGATTTGAAAACATTCCATGATATTATCAGTAATGATTATACGAGCATGTGTTAATGATTGATGTATTATATCAATGCGATCAAGATTTTGTATTTGTTTGTATAGTTCTTGTCGTGTTTGTTGTGCAAGGTTCATATCAGGAGTTATAAGTATGATATGCGAATCTGGTCCGTGTTCTGCTTGCGATAAAAGGTCAGCTGCAATAAAAATTGGATTAGCAGTTTTATCTGCAATAATTAATATTTCAGAAGGACCAGCTAACATATCAATAGCCACTTTATTAGTTATATAATGAATTTGTCTTTTAGCTTCTGTAACCCAAATATTACCTGGTCCAAAAATTTTATCAACTCTTGGAATAGATTCTGTACCGAATCCCATAGCAGCAATAGCTTGAGCACCTCCTACTTGATAAATTTCTTCGATGCCACAAAGTTGTGCGGTATATAATATTATATTAGGAATAGGAGGAGGGGAGCATAATATGATTCTTTTACATTGAGCTATTTTTGCAGGGATACCTAACATCATTACTGTAGAGGGTAATGGAGTAGATCCACCTGGTACATATAATCCGATGGTATGCAGAGGTCGAATAATTTGTTTACATCTGACTCCGGGTATAATTTCTAAATCTACTTTTGGAAAATATTGTGCTGTGTGAAATCTAGTAATATTGTCAATTGCAGAGTGTATTGCTTTTTTTATTGGTTTAGATAGAGAATTTCCTGAATTTATAATTTTGTTAGGTGAAATTTTTAAAGAGATTGTATTAACGTAATCAAATTGGAGATTAAATTTTATTAAGGCATTATCTCCTAATTTAGAAACGTGATCCAATATGTATTTAACATCTAAATGTATGCTATTATTATGCTTATTTATTGGACGTGTAAGTAGAGTTAATTGTTCAGATATTGAACAACGATGCCAATAAGTAGGTATAAGATATTGAGTAGAAATCATAATATTATTCCATCATTTTTTCTATCGGAAGAACTAAAATAGAACTAGCTCCAAGATTTTTTAAATTTTCCATAGTTTCCCAAAATAATGCTTCGTTACTTACCATATATATAGCTACTCGGTGTTGATTACCTGCTAATGGTAATACTGTTGGGCTTTCTGCTCCAGGAAGTAAATTAATAATTTCTTCTAATCGTTCAGCAGGGGCATGTAACATAATATATTTAGATTCTCTAGCTTGAATAACTCCTTGTATTCGAATCATTAATTTATCTATTAAAGATTGTTTAGTTTTGGATAAATTTCCTGATCGTTGAATAAGGCACGCTTTAGATCGATAAATTACTTCTACTTCACGTAATCCGTTCGCTTCTAGAGTGGCTCCAGTTGAAACAAGATCACAGATTGCATCAGCTAATCCGGCTCTTGGTGCTACTTCTACAGAACCATTTAATAAACATGATTTAAAGTTAATACCTAATTTATCTAAATATTGCTTAAGCAAATGTGGATAAGAGGTAGCGATACGTTTTCCTTGAAGACATTTTGGTCCATTCCATGGTTTATCCATTGGTAAAGCCATGGATAATCGACAATCTCCAAAATCTAATCGGCGTAATGTAACATAACAAGGATTATCTCCCTGGGATTGTCTAGTTAATAATGCTTCTTCTAATACATTTTCTCCGATAATTCCTAAATCTACTACGCCATCCATAATTAAACCTGGAATATCATCATCTCGTACTCTCATAATATCAATGGTCATATTTTCTGCAAATGCTAGTAATTGTTGTTGTTGTAGATTGATTTTAATTCCACACTGTTCAAGTAGTTTTTGGGATTCTTTGCTTAACCTTCCTGATTTTTGCATTGCGATTCGTAAGCGTGATTTGTCCAACATGATATTATACCTTATGTAAACTATGTCATTACAATGAGATATTTTAGTAATGTTATAGTAGGAGTATTTTGATATTATTATTACCGGAAAAAATTATTACTACAACTTAATATATGGTGCACATTTGTAATCAAAATTTACCATTTAAGCATTTTATCGAATCTAGTTTAGTTTGTATAGGGTTAAATATCATTTAGTTACTTTATATATTATGTATATAATTTATACATGCAATTAAATTTAAGGATTATTTTGAGAAAAATTAAAACATATTGAATAACGTTTGTTAATGTAAAAATAATAGAGGTTATATATTATCATTAATAATGATATTGTAAAAGTATGTATAGTATTTTTTTAATGAAGATAAAAGATTAATTTTTTTAATATTATTTTGATTAAATAATAAATAGTTTATGTGATGAAGATAATTTTTATATTTATCTTGGTTTAATAACATATTTTTTTTATATGTAGTCCATATTTTTTTTTCTTCTGAATTTAAAGTGTGTGGGAAGTTGCGGGATCGATAAAAAAATAATAATGACTTTAAACGATTATCATTACTATTACTATTAATGTGTATTGTAGATAATTTTTGTACGTCAGTGATATTTCGAATTTGTTTTATTATGCGACAGTCAGAGTACTGAAAAAATCCATTATATAATTGATTATCTACATGAGTAGATAGTTTGTTTTTTATTTTATTTAAATATGATTCTATAATAACATAAAAAGATTTTATTTTTTGTTGTAGATGTGTATAGTTTATTTTTTGTTTAATTTCATGTAAGTTTTTTAAATGGTTTTGATAGTCAGAAAGTAATTCTGAAGTATATTTAAAAATGTTATTATTTTCTTGTAGTACAGTGATGGGAATAAAAATAGGACATGAGTTTAATCGGATTAATTGTAATGGAATTTGTTTTAAAAGATTATAGATACATTGTTGATTATCTTTTATATTTTGATATAAAGTGTTTATATTTAAATTCCATAATATGTCTAATTTATTTAATAAATTATAGGTTATAAGAACATTATGATTATTAGGATGTAACGTGATGGGCAGTAAAAAATGTATAAAATTATTGTATTTGTTATTGATTTTATTAGAGATATGAATTAAAGGTTTCATTGAATTTAGGTTAATGATTTTTTGTAGTTGATTTTTAGTTCTATGATTATATAAAAATTGAAATAATTGTGGTTGAGTATATTTTATTAATTTCATTATTTCTAAAGTAGCAAAAATATCAGAAGTAGCGTCATGTGCATTTAGATGTTGTATAGAATTCGCAAGAGTTAAATCTGTCAACCGGAAACTAACTTTTTTTTTTGAATTTATTGGCCATTGAATTCCTGTAGGATATAGTGAGTAAAACGCTCGTAATACAGGAAGTAAATCCCATCTAGAATTTCCATGATGATATGACCATTTATAAGGATCATAAAAATTACGGTAAAAAATATTTCGACTAAATTCATCATCGAAAGAAATATTATTATATCCTAGTATACATGTATTGGGTACATTGAATTTTTGTGAAATTTGATATGCGAATTGTGGTTCTAGTAAACCATTAGATAAGGTATCATATGGAGTAATTCCAGTTATAAGTACAGATTCTGGATTAGGAAGATAATCATTTGGTATTTGACAAAAAAAAACTTCTTTTTTTTCTACAGGGCATAATGAATTATTTACTCGAATACTTGCAAATTGAGCTGGACGATCTAAAGCTGGATTTAATCCGAAAGTTTCATAATCGTATATAAGAAATGTGGGTTTTTTTATATTTGATAGCATATATAATTATTTTATTGATGTAGTTGATTGGAAATATAATATTTTTTATTCTTAAAATTATTGTAATTTAGTTATTTTTAATTAGATATATTATACTAGCATATTTATTTTGTTTTGTTTAAGTTTATATAAAAATGTTATATTGAAATATTTTAATAAAGTAGTAGTAGCGTAAAAATTATTTTTAATATTTTATAATAATGATAATGTATTATACTGGTTTTTAAATTTGTTTGTTAATAGTAAAATTGATAATAGAATTGCGTTTATAATAGGATAAATTGTGAATAATAGTGATATAGATAAATCATTTTATAGTGTTTTAGAGTTTGTGCGTATATTTAGACGAAGAAATAAATTACAACGTGAAATATCAGATAATGAAAAAAAAATTCGTGATAATCAAAAGCGCGTGTTACTGTTAAGAAATTTAATTGATTATATTAAATCGGAAAATTCTATAGAAGGAGTGCAGGTTATTATAACTAATATGTGTAATGACTATGAAGACCGAGTTGATGATTATATAATAAAAAATGCAGAATTATCAAAAGAACGTCGTGAATTATCTAAAAAATTGAAGCAATTTAAACAATCTGATAATAATTAATTATATTATTATAGTAGTTATTTTAGATTGATTATAATATTAAGACAAGTTTGAAAATAAGGATAGTAGTATGATTTGATAAGTAATCGTTTATTATTATATATTATATGTGTTTGCATATAAGATGTGTGTGTTATTGATTTAAGTTTTTAGGAGTTTATTAATTAATAAATAGATTAAAAGTAGTCCTGAACGGTTATTATTTAATTAGTAATAATTATTTTTTTGTATTAAAGAAGTATTATGTAAATAAATATTGTTACTTACAGTTTTATAATATATAAAAAATTCGTCATATTAATGGGTTAAAGTGTTTTTGTAAAGTAGTTTATATTAAAATTGTCGATATTGAATGAAATTTGCACTTTAATGTAAAGAAGTATGGTTTTTGTTATGATAATGAATAATAAGTAATGATTAATGATAAATTATTATTACAATATGCCAAAGAAACTTTAGCAATTGAAATCGATGAAGCTCAACATATGTTAGAAAGATTGGATGATAGTATAGTGTTGGCATGTCGTATTTTGTTAGAGTGTAAAGGAAAGGTTATAGTTTCTGGTATGGGAAAATCCGGACATATTGGAAAAAAAATTGCAGCCTCTTTAGCAAGCACGGGGACTTCGGCGTTTTTTGTACATCCGGCAGAAGCTTTACATGGTGATTTAGGAATGATAGGTGAACAGGATGTAGTTATATTTATTTCGTATTCTGGATATGCTTATGAAATAATGACTTTAATGCCGTTATTATCTGATAGTGGAATTCCAGTAATTGCTTTAACTGGAGATTTACAATCTCCTTTAGCTGTTGGAGCGGAGTGCGTATTGAATATTAAAAGAAAACGAGAAGCATGTCCTATGGAATTAGTTCCTACTTCCAGTTCAGTGAATGCGTTAATGATGGGAGATGCATTAACTATTTCTCTAATGAGATATAAAGGTTTTAGTACGGAGCAATTTGCTCGATCTCATCCGGGAGGTAGATTGGGATCGAAATTATTAAATTGCGTACATCATATAATGCGTGTTGGAGAGCATATTTCAAAGGTTTTTTGTACCGGCACAGTAATGGATGCTATGTTTGAATTAAGTCGTACTGGATTAGGATTAACAGCAGTATGTGATATTAATGATCATGTTATTGGAGTATTTACAGATGGAGATTTAAGAAGATGGATAGTGCAAGGAAAATCTTTGACAGATTCTGTTAATTTAGCTATGACTTGTCCTGGTTGTGTTATAGATCGGGATTGGAAAGTTGATGTGGCGTTAAAAATGTTACATAAATTGAATATTACTGCTGCTCCAGTAGTAAATAAATTAGGTATTATAGTTGGATCAATTAACGTACATGATTTGCATCGTAGATGCAATGGTATTATCAAATAAATAAAAAGTATCATTTATATATTATGGTTATGTATATTTATTGAATTTATTATTATTTAATAATAATAATTGGCTCCCCTGACTGGATTTGAACCAGTGACATACGGATTAACAGTCCGCCGTTCTACCAACTGAACTACAGAGGAACCTCAAAATGAGGACATTATATATGATCATGTATATAATTACAAGAAATTACTATCATTATTATAATTAATGTCGTGATATTTTATATTTTATTTTGTTAAATGATTTTTAATGAATGTTTTATATATGTAAAAATCATAATAAATTAATATATTGGTACATGGTTGTAGATGTGGAGAGATGCCGGAGTGGATGAACGGGACGGTTTCGAAAATCGTTAAAGAATGTAATTTTTTCAAGGGTTCGAATCCCTTTCTCTCCTAGATTCATTTAGAATTAGATTGTTATCAGTTTTTTTGAATAGTAGAATCAGTTTAATTATGTTTTAAATATATAATATGATTGGTGTTGTATATTAGTATAGTATATCAATTATATTATGCGTGTTTGAGTATCGGGATGATTTTGATATTAAGGATATATATTATATATATATTTTATATATATCATATTATGAATGAGTTTAATGTATGAGGTTATGTTTATAATTATATTATATATAATATAACATTAAATAAAGTTAAATAATTCATTTTATTTTACAAAAAAATATAAAGAAATCATGATGATTTGATTTTTTAGTGTAGGTTGTTAAGTAGAGTATAAATTTTTAGTAGATAGACTTTATTTGATTCGGTGAGGAAGGGATTCGAACCCTTGATACATATTATATGTATACATGCTTTCCAGGCATGCTCCTTGAGCCTCTCGGACACCTCACCTATATGATTGATTTTGTGATAATGATTTTTATGATTAATAATATTTAGATTGAATAATTATGTGTTTGATTATTTTAAATTAAGTATAATGATTAAGCAAATTTAATATCTGATGAAATATAGTGTTTAGTAAATATGTGTATTAGAGGATCTTTTTATTTTTTATGATAATGTTAATCGGTATATAATGAAGGTTGTATAGAACAATATCGAAATTGATAATATAAAATTAATACTGTGATAGTACCTATTATACTTAGAGCAATCCAGGGTAATTGATAAAAGTTTAATTCTTTACCAAGATCATATAACCAACCACCTCCGCTATAACCTAAAGTTCCTCCTAAAGCTAAGCTGAGTTTATTAAATCCTATATAACTACTACGTGCTTTGTAATTAGTTAATAAGGCGCTTAATGTTTCTCGTGCTGGTTCAGCAACAATAGATCCAATATAAAATAAGCTGATTAAAATTAATAGCTCATATAGGTTATTGACTGAACCAATAGGTGATAAACTAATTATCATGATTACTAGTCCTAACATTAAGCGTGTTTCTAACTTGAAATATTTTTCCATCCAATATGTTATAGGAATAATGAGTAATAAAGATAAAATTGCTTCTGTAATATAAATATATTTTATATATGATAATTGTCCAGATATTTCATGCATACGAATCGGTAACATTAGCATTACTTGTGCTGATAAAATGTAATATCCAGATAAAGTTAAAGTATAAATAATAAATTTTTGGTTATGTAATACTTGTTTGATTCCATCTAATAATGATAAATGAGAACTAGAAATTTTATATGCTGGTAATCTCCAAGCATTAAACATACCAGCTATAAAGAATAATATAGCTCCAGTAAGACATACTAATTGAAAATTATATTGTTGTAATAACCATGAACCTAATGTGATGCCTATGATAGCACATATACTATCTTCCAACATTAAAATAGAATAAAATCGGCCTAATTTCCATGGTCGAATTAATTTAATAACTAATGCCGTTCTAGGGGGATCAAATAATGTACCTCCTAATGCTGATAATATGCATGCTGCACATAGCAGTGTAGGTGTGTGCGCTAAACTCATAATAATAAAGCCTATAGTTCTCATAAATAATCCAGAAACAATCATAGGTTTAGCTCCTAATTTATCGGCAAATGCTCCTCCAATAATACCTAATCCTTGTTGAATAAATTGGCGTAAACCCAAAGCAAATCCTACTAAAAAAGCTGTCCATCCTAGTTGTTCAACAAAATGTATTGATATAAGAGGAAAAACAGCATAGAAACCAATAACTACAAACATATTGTCTATTATTAAAAAGTATTTACCTAATTTTCTGACTTTAGATATTGAATTCATGAGTTATTGTGCCTGATGGTATATTATTAGTTTTACTATTTATATAAAAAGGTATGTTAGTAGAATTTTATATATTTTTTATAGTAAAATAAATCATCATATATTTAGTTTTTGATAACAAATATTTATCAGAATAATGTGAATCGTATTGTTATATGGTATTTTGTATTATTAATATATATTATAATCTGATGTAATATGCTAACGGAATAGAATAATATAGTTGATATATAATTGAATATATATAATAATGTTTAAATATAGTTACTAGTTTTTTGATTTTAATTATTGGTATAATAATTTTAGTCATTATTTTATAAATCAGTTTATCGTATATATAAATATATATATAGTACATCAAAATTTTATTATAATAAATATATCATATAATATGATGTTATATTTTTTATAAAGTTTGATAAATTTTATATATAATACATAATTTTAGATATGATATAGTATATATATCATATAAACAAATGTAAGGATATGATAATGATATATTTTCAAAAGTTTAAAAAATAATGAATTTGTTGAAATCATTATTTCGTATGAGTTCTATAACGATGTGCTCTCGTATTTTAGGATTTGTTCGAGATACTATTATAGCACGTGTATTTGGAGTCAGTACTATTACTGATTCTTTTTTTATTGCTTTTAAATTATCTAATTTTTTGAGACGTATTTTTGCAGAAGGAGCGTGCTATCAAATTTTTTTACCTATATTATCAGAATATAAATGCTTTGCTAATAATGATGAAATACGTATATTTATTTCTCGTACATTTGGTTTATTAATAATGGTTTTGATTATTGTAATTTTTATTGGATTATTAGTAGCTCCTTGGATTATTACGTTTACTGTTCCAGGTTTTAATAATTTTTCTGAAAAATTTTCTTTAACTATTTTATTATTTCGCATTATGTTGCCTTATACTTTATTTATTTCTATGGCATCATTAATGGGAGCAATTTTAAATACATGGAATTTTTTTTTAGTACCAGCATTTATTCCGATATTTTTAAATATCAGTATGATAGGGTTTATGTTATTTCTGAGTTATTTTAATTTATATTCTCCTATTATGGGATTGTCATGGTCAGTTTTTATTGGTGGATTAGTGCAATGTATGTATTGTTTACCTTTTTTAAAAAAAATTCGTTTATTAGTCTTACCTTCGATAAGTTTTAAGGATAATAGGGTACGTAGAATGTGTCGATCTATGGGTTTAATGTTGATTGCTATTTTTAGTAATCAAATGTCTTTAACGATTAATACTATTTTTGCGTCATTTTTACCAGATGGTTCTATTTCTTGGATGTATTATGCTGATAGAATTATTGAATTACCTATTGGTATTTTTGGGGTGACAATAACTACAATCTTATTGCCATGTTTATCAAAATTTATTGCTAGAGGAAATGATACAGAATATATTAATTTGATAAATTGGGGAATAAAATTATGTTGTATATTTAGTTTACCTAGTGCTTTTATTTTAGGTTTATTATCTAAACCTTTGATCATTACATTGTTTCAATACGGTAAATTTTCAGAATGGGATGTCTTAATGACTCAGTATTCTGTGATTGCATATTCGGTTGGATTACCAGGTTTAATTTTAGTGAAAATTTTAACTGCTGGATTTTATTCTAGATATGATATTAAAACGCCGATTCAAATAATTATTATTACAGTAATTTTTACTCAATTCATGAATTTGATTTGTATTCATACATTAAGACATGTAACTTTTGCATGTTCTATTAGTTTAGGTGCATGGTTAAATGTAGGATTATTATTTTGGAAATTAAAGAAAAAATATGCATTTCAATTAGCCACGCAATGGTTGTTTTTTTTCTGTCAATTAATGATGTCTATTGTAGTAATGTGTGTGGTTTTGTATTTTACTGAGTCTGTAGTATGTGTAGGTGATTGTTTGCAAAATAATGTTTTTATTATAAGATTATTAAAAATTATAAGTATATTTATTATTAGTATAGGTAGTTATTTTGTAATGTTATGGTTATTGGGATTACGTTTAAAGGATTTTAATTTTTTAAGTAAAGATTCAAATTGAGTGCAATGAAGTATATAAATATTACATATATTCTGATGTTTCAATGCCTAATAAGTTTAAGCCTTTTTTTAAGATTTGGGCAGTAATAAATGATAGTTTGAGTCTACTATATTTTGTATAAGTGCATTCTGTTTTTAGAATAGGGCAATGTTCATAAAATAAAGAAAATAATGTTGATAATTTGTATAAGTATCCACATAATATATGAGGGGTTCCTCGATCTGCTACTGTAATTAGAGTTTCGTGAAATTGTAATAAACAAATTGCTAGTAATATTTCTTCTTGGGAAGATAAGAAGATTTGGTATTTTTTTTCTTGTAATTCTGATCGGTGATTAATTTTTTTAAAAATGGAAGATATTCGAGTATATGCATATTGTATATATGGAGCAGTGTTGCCGTCAAAATTTAGTATTTTGTCCCAATTAAATATATAATTTGTTGTTCGATTTTTGGATAATTCAGAATATTTAATTGCTCCAATACTAATAATGTGAGCGAGATGATTTATTTTTTTATATTCTAGATTTAAATTCTTATTTAAGATTAAATTATAAGCTTTGTTAAAAGCTTCATTTAATAATGTAATTAATTTTATTGTATTTCCAGAGCGAGTTTTAAATGGTTTTTTATTTTTATCAAGTAGCATTCCGCATACGTGATGTTCAAATACAACTGCTTTTGTTATATATCCTGCTTGATAAGCAATTTCCCAAGCTTGCATAAGATGTTGTTTTTGCCTGGAATCGATATAATAAATAATTCTATCAGCATGTAATGTTTCACAACGATATTTTATACAAGCAATATCAGTGGTGCTATACAGATAACCTCCATCTTTTTTTTGTATAATTACTCCAAATGGATTATTTTTTTTACTATTTTTGTTCTGATTTAAGAAGACTATAGTAGCATGATCACTGGTTACTGCTAATTTTTTATTTTTTAGATCTGTAATAATGTAAGGTAACATATCATGATACATACTTTCTCCCATGATGTCTTTTTTTTTAAGAGTAACATTTAGTCGATCATATATTTTTTGATTATTTGATATAGATATATCAACTAGATATTTCCATATTTTTCGACAATAAACATCACCTTTTTGTAATTTTACGACATATTTACGGGATAATTCGGCAAAATTGGGATCAGAATCATATTCTTTTTTAGATTCTTGATAATAGTATTCAAGCATAGAGATTTGTTGACTGTCATTTAGTGAAAGATAATTGATTTTATGCTTCTTTATATAAGCGATAAGCATACCGAATTGTGTTCCCCAATCTCCTATATGATTAGATCGAATTACATTATGGCCTAGAAAAGATAAAATTCGAGCAATACTATCGCCAATAATTGTAGATCTTAAATGTCCAACGTGCATTTCTTTAGCAATATTTGGGCTAGAATAATCAATAACAATGTTTTTTGAGGGAATTAAATCGATGCCTAATTTTGGCAAATCAATAATATGATTAATTTTATTTTCTATCCATGTTGGTGATAAAAAAATATTAATAAATCCTGGTGGTTCAAATTTAATTATTTTTGCAATACCTTTTAAGTTAATAGTTTTAATAAATATATTAGAAAAATCTTTAATAGGTATTTGTAAGTGTTTAGAGATATTAATCATGCCATTAATTTGATAATCTCCGAATCTTATATGATTTGATTGTTGTACTTGTATCAAATTTAAAAAGGATTTAGTATTTATTAAGGTTAATGCTTCATGAACACGTTGTAACAATAAATATTGAATATTCATATATTTTAACTAAGGAAGTTTATTCATGACATATATTATATAATGATTAAATTTATTTATAATATAGCATATGTTGGTAATAGATTATAAATATTATTGATATTAATAAAGATATTATTATGTGTGATAGTGAGTTTAATATTAATATTAATTCTATATTGAGAGATATATTTTGCTGATGTAAATAAAATCAATGTTAAATAATGGAATAGTTGTATGTTTTTGTTGTCATTACTAAATATTATGATTTAATGGTATTTAGTTTTTTGTTGATCAAAGAATTTTTATATATCTATCTATATAGTTATATTATTTGAGTGATGTTATTTTATTATGTTAATTAATATGTATGTTGTGTGTAAATTATGAATATAATTTAATTTTTATAAGATAAATGGCAATATATAATTAAGTATCAGGGGTATGAATATGCGAACAGCGTATTGCGGTCAATTAAATTTATCACATGTTGGTTTAGAGGTAACGTTATGTGGGTGGGTGAATAAGTATCGAAATTTTGGAAAATTAATTTTTGTTGATTTGAGAGATCGAGAAGGATGCATTCAAGTATATTTTAATTCTGATGCTCAAAAAAAAACATATGTTCGAGCTGCTGATTTAAAACAAGAATTTTGTATTCAATTAACAGGAATAGTTCGATCTCGTCCTGTTAGTCAAATAAATAAGAATATGTCTACTGGTTTTATTGAAATAGAAGCAAAATTTTTTCTTGTTTTGAATGTTTCTAATCCATTACCATTAGATATTCATCAAGATAATATAGAAGAAAATCGATTAAAATATCGTTATTTAGATTTGAGAAGACCAATTATGTTTCATAATATACAAACTCGTTCTAGAGTGATGGCATTGACACATCGTTTTATGGAATTAGAAGGATTGTTAAATATAGATACTCCTGTATTAGCGAAATCTACTCCAGAAGGGGCACGTGATTATCTTGTTCCTAGTAGACTTCATATAAATAAATATTACGCATTGCCTCAGTCTCCTCAAATGTTTAAACAATTATTAATGATTGCGGGAATTGATAGGTATTATCAAATTACTAAATGTTTTCGAGATGAAGATTTAAGATCAGATCGTCAACCGGAGTTTACTCAGATTGATGTAGAAATATCTTTTATTACGGCTAAGAAAATACGAGAACTTATGGAATTTTTTATTTGTAAATTATGGAAAGAAATTTTAAATGTAGAATTAGAGGTTTTTTCTCAATTTTCATATGCTGAAGTGATTAGTCGATTTGGATCTGATTCTCCAGATTTAAGAAATCCAATAGAAATGAAAGATGTATCAAGTATATTTCAGTCTTTAGGTAATAAATTGTTTATATGTAATGCAGGATGTGTAGATACAATTGATACCCAAGTAATAGTTATGAATGTTCCGAGTGGATTTAAATTAACGCGTAATGAGATTGATAAGTATAGTGATTATGCTAAAAAAAGTGGTATTCAGCAATTTTTATGGATGAAAATTCAAATGAACGATTGTAAAGAGATTACAGCGATTGACGGGCCTATAATTAATCTGTTAAATAAAAATTTTTTACAGTTACTGATGGCACAAGTTAAGATTGAGAATAACGATATTTTGTTTTTTGGTTTTAATAATGATAAGAATTTATCTACTACTAGAATGTTGAGTGCTTTAAGATCAAAATTAGGTTATGATTTAAATTTGGTTAAACAAGATTCTTGGAAACCGTTATGGATAGTAGATTTTCCTATGTTTAAAAAAAATACTTCAGGAAAATTAGTATCAATGCATCATATGTTTACTGCTCCAAAAGATAATGATTTAATATGTTTAAAAAGAAATCCAGAGTTAGCCGTTTCAGAGGCATATGATATTGTTATTAATGGATGTGAAGTAGGAAGTGGATCAGTGCGAATTCATTCATATAAATTGCAACAAGCAATGTTTGATATTTTAGGTATAACTCGAGAAAATCAACAAAAGAAATTTGGATGTTTGATGAATGCTCTAAAATATGGAGCTCCTCCACATGCTGGTATAGCATTGGGATTAGATCGATTAGTTATGTTATTAACTAAATCTAATAATATTCGAGATGTTATTGCATTTCCTAAAACTACAGGAGCTATGGATTTGATGATTGATGCTCCTGATTAATTGCATTGATTATAATAATGTCATTGTTTTCTTTAGATTATATCTGAATATTGTAAAGATGATAATTTAATGATGATGTGTATTTGATTATGTATAAAATAATATAAACTCATTATACTACAAAATAGCATAAATGAAAGAGAATATAAATTTTATATTTTTTGTTAAAATTATACATGACAATAGGTAACAATGTATAAAAATAGAAAATATGATTAAATTTGTTATGAGTGTATGTATACCTGTGTTTCGATCAATTAAGTTAATATATCATTATTTATATAAAAGATGTTTTATGATGTTATCTACCATCTTTTTAATTATTATTATTATGATAATATGGAACATTTTTGTTATTAATGTATTAAATAAAAATAAAAAAAAAATTAATAAAATTTGTATTTCAAACGAATATACTACATTATCTCAATCGTTAGTTTCAGTTCATAATAATCAATATTACAATAAAAGTGTAGATTATTTAAAATTTGTTAAAAATCAATTTTATTCTGCTCAATCTGTAGGTTTTTTTGTTATATATGATTATTTTGTGTCTTCTTCTAATGATGCATTGATTGATATTTTGAAATGTTATAATGATAAAATTATCATAGATATTGATTGTATATATCAATTAATTAATCAATATCCTATATTAAATAATTTAAAATCTGGTCAATTATTATCTTGGGTGGTATCAAATAAAAAACAATTACAATCTTTAATATGGTGTATTTCTGATCATGAAATTCATATTTATAATAATATGAAAACCTTTTTTACTCAAGGTATTGTTAAAGTATTTAAGCGATCCAATAATAGATCATTTTATACAGTTTTGTTTGTAGGTAAAGTAAATGGAACGTTTATTAATAGTGCTCGATCTTTAGGGATAGAAAAAAATTGTATTTCTGATGTGATAAAATCCTTGCAATATCAATTGGATTTTAAAAAATTGCGTCAGGGAGATAAGTTTGCGATATTAGTGTCTTTTGAAGATAATGATAGTGATAATTTAAAAATCAAGTTAATTGGGGCACGTTTACATACTGCAGGTAAAGATTATTATGTTTTTAGAGCAAGTAATGGTCGTTTTTATAATAGAGATGCTATAGAAGTAGGAAGTAATTTTTTTCGTTTTCCAATATTAAAACCATATCGTATATCTTCAAATTTTAATTTAAATAGGTTAAACCCTATTACTGGACAAGTAACTCAACATACTGGGGTGGATTTTGCTGTACCTATTGGAACTCCAGTTTTTTCAATAGGAGATGGAGAGGTTATTATTAGTAAATATAGTAAAGTTGCTGGAAATTATGTAGTTATCAAACATAATCATCAATGTATAACAAGATATATGCACTTGCAGAAATTATTAGTTAAATCTGGTCAAAAAATAAAAAGAGGTGATAGTATTGCATTTTCTGGAAATACAGGACGATCTACAGGTCCTCATTTACATTTTGAGATATGGATTAACCATCGTCCTGTTAATCCGTTAACCGCTAATCTCTTAAGTATAGAAAAATTATCCGGTAAGGAACGTATAAAATATTTAAATCAAATACATGAGATTATTCCTCAATTATATTTTGATTAAGTTTATTATTGTTACTCGTGGTTAGATTAATTCATCGTATAAATACGAATTTATATCCTTGTTAAATGGTATATTACTATTTTAGTATAGAAAAATTTATTTACATTGTTCTTCTATTGTAAGAATATGAGTTACGTTATTAATATTAGATTGATTCACAATATTATCTTGTATTATTATTACTAGTTCTCCAGGTGTTAGAAAACCTTGATCTCGCAATAAGTTACTCGCCTGTCTTGCATCTATTATATTATTACCAGTTCGATTAAAATAAATAGGTATTACTCCTTTATATAAAGTAACAATGTTAAGAATATGAATGTGTTTGGATAAAGCAAAAATAGGTAATTGAGAGTTAAATCGAGATAATAATAATACAATATGTTCCCAATCAGTTATAGAAATAATTGCACGTATTTTACTTAAACAATTAGCTATATGCATTGTTGATGCTGCAATAGCTTCTTTGGTATTGTTAATTTTTTTTTGTAGTTGATTGATAAATATTAATTGATTATTAGTATTATTTAGAGTTTTTTCTGCTCCTAAACAGACATCAGCCATAGAAGAAACGGTTTCAGATGGATACTGTCCGGTTGCAGTTTCTGCGGATAACATAACCGCATCTGTTCCATCCAATACTGCATTGGCGACATCCATGATTTCTGCTCGAGTAGGAACCGAATTAATTATCATGGATTCCATCATTTGTGTTGCTGTAATAACAGCTCTATTTAGGAGATGTGCTCTTTGTATAATTTTTTTTTGTATTCCTACTAATTGTGGTTCTCCAATTTCTATTCCTAAATCTCCTCTAGCTATCATAACTGCATCAGATGCTTTAATAATATCATCTATTGTGTCATCGGATTTAACTACTTCAGCTCTTTCTATTTTAGATATAATTTTTGCATTGCTTCCAGCATCTGTAATTAGTTTTCGGGCAAAGTTTAAATCCATACTGTTGCGAGGAAAGGATATCGCTAGATAATCTACTCCGATTTTGGCTGCAGTGATAATATCTAATTTATCTTTATTTGTTAATACTTTTGCAGATAATCCTCCGCCTAATTTGTTGATTCCTTTATTATTAGATAATAATCCTCCAATTACTACTTTAGTGAAAATTTGGGTATTTTGAATTTTTATAACTTTTAATTGAATTTTTCCGTCATCCAATAATAAATAATCTCCTGGAGAAACATCTTGTGGTAATTCTTTATAGTTTACTCCTACATATTTTTGATTATTATGACTATTTTTTAACGTAGAATCTATTAAAAAATCATCTCCAGACTGTAAATATATGTTATTAGTTTGAAAGGTTGAAATTCTGATTTTGGGGCCTTGTAGGTCGCCTAAAATAGCTATATATTTATGTAGTTGATTAGCAAGTTTTCGAACTTTATTTGCTCTGAAAAAATGTTCTGAAGAATTTCCATGTGAAAAATTTAATCTTACTATATTAACTCCTGAAATAATGATTTTTTCAAGAGTATTTTTTTGATCAGTAGCAGGTCCTAGAGTAGCGATAATTTTAGTTCTTCTTAATAATTGCGGCATAGTCACTCTCCAAGTGTTAATATGATATTATTATATATAAAATTTAATAGTATGAGAATATCTTTGGGCATATCAAGAGTGAATAATTAATAAATGTTGCTTTAGTATAAAAATGAATTGTATTTTGTAATATATCTTGGTTTTATAATGTGTAAAATATATTAATGTTATTGGTTAAAAATGATTTAATGATATTGTTGTAATTATTGTGTTTTTAGTATTTTATATGTAATTTATCATTAAATTAATAATAAATATATTTGTTATGATATTGATATAAATTTTCATTATCAAAAATAAGTTGTGTATTTTGATGATGAGAATGTAGACAATAAGTTTTTGTGATTTAAGTAATCTAATAATATGTGTTATATTTATATAATTGATATTTGTTGAATATTATGTTTAGATAATTATTTTATTATAGATAAATAAGTTGATGTATAATAGTATTAAACTTAGGTGTAATTGACATAATAGGGTATTTGTATGCGGTCAAAAACAACTACCACTCAAGCTTGTAATTTCATTATTTTTGGAGCTAAAGGAGATTTAGCTCGTAGGAAATTAATTCCTGCGCTATATCAATTAGAGAAAATCGGTTCTATACATCCTAGAACTTTTATATTAGGAGTAGGTAGAGCGGAATGGGATTTATTAACATATATTAAAATTGTGCGTTCTTCTTTAGAGAGATTTATGAAAGAATCTATTAATGAAAATATATGGTGTCGTTTTTCTAAAAGATTTGATTTTTGTAATTTAGATGTTAATCAAACGGAACAATTTGTACATGTGCTGAATAAATTAAAAAATTTAGATTTATTGACAATAAATTATTTTGCAATGCCTCCTCATACATTTGGATCTATTTGTAAAGGATTAAGTTTAGTGGGTTTAAATAAAGAAAGAAATAGAATAGTGATAGAAAAGCCATTAGGAATGAACTTTGATTCTGCTCGTGTTATTAATTCTCAAGTATCTAAATATTTTCATGAAACTCAAATTTATCGGGTAGATCATTATTTAGGAAAAGAAGCTATTTTAAATTTGTTGGTATTACGTTTTGCAAATTCTGTATTTTTTTCAAATTGGGATAACAATACCATTGATCATGTACAAATTACTGTTTCAGAAGAGGTTGGAATTGAAGGTCGTTGGGGTTATTTTGATGCTATGGGGCAAATGCGTGATATGGTACAAAGTCATTTATTACAAATTCTTACTATCATTGCTATGTCTCCTCCTTTTGATTTAAGTGCTGATTGTATTCGGGACGAAAAAGTTAAAGTGTTACGTTCATTGCGTATGATTAATACTAATACGATACATGAAATTGCGGTACGAGGTCAATATACTGCTGGTTTTATTAATGGTCAACCAGTACCAGGATATTTAGAGGAAATAGGTTCTAACAAGGATAGTAAAACGGAAACATTTGTATCGATTAAAGTGAATATAGATAATTGGAGGTGGTTTGGAGTGCCTTTTTATTTACGTACTGGAAAAAGATTAGCAATGAAATATTCTGAAGTTGTTATATATTTTAAAAAACCAATATTGAATTTATTTAAAGATTCTTATTCAATTTTACCTAATAATAAATTAATTATTCGATTACAACCATATGAAGGAATAGATATGCAGATTCTAAGTAAAATACCGGGATTAGGTAATAAGAATCGTTTAAAAATTACTAATTTGAATTTAAATTTGAGGAAAATATTTTCCGGAGAATACATATTAGATGCTTATGAACGATTATTATTAGAGGTAATGCGTGGGATTCAAGTATTATTTGTACGTTATGACGAAATAGAGGATTCATGGAGGTGGGTTGATTCTGTTATAGAGGCATGGTCTTTAGTTGATGGTGTTCCAAAATTATATAAAGCTGGTACATGGGGTCCGAGTGAATCTACAGAAATGATTCGTAAAGGAAATCATCATTGGAATAAATGTACGTTGAAATATACGAATATTTGATTATTTTATTATATATCATAGTTTTGTATTTTTAAATGTATCAAAGGTACTGAAGTATTACAATTCGTAGGAGATAATATAATTATATATGCATGGTTATGATACATATATAGAAGAAAAGAGAATTAAATATTGTATATTAGTAATATATTAGATCTATAATTTATATAAACAGTATAAATTATAGTAATTTTTTATAATTTGTTTTGTGTAACAAAGGGTATAGAAGTATTTATAGTTGTGGTTAATGTAATGAATGAATTGGTTAACAGTGTTTTGATTTTGGAAAAAAATTAAGTGATGATGAATTATGTGCAATTTATATTATGGTAGTAATATTTTGTGATTAAATGATATACTATAATGGATTGTTTATTAGTAATATTTTGCAGAAGAAGTATTTTGATATATTTGTTGTTGAGAATAAATATTGGTGTTAGAGATAAACGAGTTAGTTTTTAGTTGTAATTATGCAAAATATATATGAGTTTTATTTATATGAATGTATTTTATTTTTATGAGTAATTTATTTCGGTATATTAGTTTAGGTTTGATAGCGTTCAAATCATTTGAATTTATGCGATGAGGATATAAAAAAAAATTGATAATAGATAATTTTCTGTTATTATAAAATATTGGTTTCCATATTAAATATGAAAAATAATATGATATTAAAATAAATAAAAAATTAAAATAAAACAGGATATATAATTAAATAATAAATGTGGTGTTAATATATAGTTAGCAAGTTTTTATGTTATTATTATAATCAGTAAGTTGAGTATAGTTGTATATAAATTAGTTTTTATTTTAAGATTAATTTAGAGCTGCTATTTCAGGAAACAAAAACGTTTAAAGGAAATATGTAAGATGGCAAAGATTAAAGGTCAAGTAAAATGGTTTAATGAATCTAAGGGGTTTGGTTTTATCACACCCGCAGATGGGAGTAAGGATGTGTTTGTTCATTTTTCTGCTATTCAAGGAAATGGATTTAAGACATTGTCTGAAGGTCAGAATGTAGAGTTTGAAGTACAAGATGGGCATAAAGGTCCATCGGCAGTGAATGTAACATCTTTATAAAGCTGGATGTGTAAAAAATTAAATAATTATTTTTGATATTTATTTTTCGTGAGTGAGTATAGAAGAATTATTTCTATACCAGGCCAGTGATTATGAGTAAGAGTGAAAATCTGGTCTGTTTTATTTAATGTGGAAATTTTATTGGTTTGGATTGTTGAGCTGATTATATAATCAGCTCAACAATCCAAACCAATGTCCAAATATACCAATTATGAAAAATCCGGTAATGATCCATAGTGCATTTATTTTATGATTTAGCAACCACATACATGTAAATGTTAATAATAAAGGTACAAGACCAGGGATAAGTTGGTCTAAAATATTTTGAACAGTCGTAGTAATAATATTATTTTCTTGATCGATAACACGAGACAAAACATATGGAATATTTACATGTGTCCATTTATTTACTAAAGCTCCCATTACGAATAATCCTAAAATAGAAGCTCCTTCTGTCATTTTTTTTAAGAATCCACTTCCCATATCTTTAACTATACTAACCCCCTTTTTGTACCCATAAAGAATTCCATAATATCGGATCGTTAATCTAGTACAGTTGAATAAAATGAAAAATAAACATGGGCCCAGTATACTTCCAGTCATGGCTATTCCAGCTCCTAGGGCAGATAATACAGGTCGTATGGTCCCCCAAAATATTGGATCTCCTACTCCCGCTAAGGGCCCCATAAGTCCTACTTTTAAACCATTAATTGTTGCATTATCAATAGTAGTAGCTCCATTAGCTTTTTCTTCTTCCATAGCCATAGTTACTCCTAATATAGGAGCGGCAACGTAGGGATGTGTATTAAAAAATTCTAAATGTCTTTTAATTGCTTCTTTTTGTTCATTACTGTTTTTTATATATAAACGTCGAATAACTGGAATTATGGAAAAGCAAAATCCTAGAGCTTGCATACGTTCAAAGTTCCAAGAACCTTGAAATAAATTAGATCTAATAAATACAGATCGGATATCATTTTTAGTTAATTTTATTAAGTGAGTTGAATGTTGCATATAAACTTTTTTTTGAGAATTATTAATCATTGTAATTACCTATTAATCTAATTCATTATCTAATTTTGTATTAGAACTAAGGTTAGAATGGGAGCAATCATTTTCTTGTTTGATAGGCAAATGATATTTTGGTGATAATTGAATATATAGGATAGCCATGACTATACCAATTATTCCTAATGCTACTAAATTAAAGTTTGTAAAAGCTGTAATGACAAATCCTAAATAAAAAAATGGCATTAAATATCCCGCACGCATCATATTTATAACCATAGCGTATCCTACAACAACAATCATACCTCCAGCAATATTTAAACCGTTGGTTATGATTTCAGGAATAGAATTTAATGATTGGTGTATTATTTCAGTTCCAACAGAAATTCCAACAATAGTTGAGGGTATTGCAACTCTCATAGCTTGTAATATAAGTGCTGCTATATGTATTAAGCTTAAAGCTGTTAGATTACAACGTTCTGCTACGGTGTCTGCAAGATGTTGAAATGCAACAGTGATAGTACGAACAATAATCGTTAATACTTGACCTGTCGCTGCTAATGGAATAGCTAAAGCAATTCCTGCTCCTATAGGTTGTTTTCCGGCAATTACTAAAATAGTAGCAATAATAGATGCTAATGCGGCGTCTGGAGCTACCGCAGCTCCGATATTCATCCATCCTAATGCTATCATTTCTAAAGTACCTCCAATAATAATTCCTGTTTTTATATCTCCTAAAATTAAACCTATCATAGTACATGCTATTAATGGTCTATGGCATTGAAATTCATCAAGTATTGAAGCCATACCAACAATACAAGATACAACAAATAATGAGATAATTTGCAGTGTATTAATTTCCATAGAGTTTCCTTATATAGAAATAAAATCAAATTATTATTAGTATTAATAATTTAGGGTATTATAATATTTGTTATTTGTTATTTGTTAACAAAATTTCATTAATTTTTTAAATTTACTATATATTTTCTATTAATTTCATTAAATTAATAGGAGAATCTGATGGTACTTTACGTATTTCTAATTCAATTCCAAGTTGGTTTAGTTTTCTGAAAGCTGCAATATCAGTATCATTGATCGATATAGCATTGTTAATTTGTTTTTTTCCAGGACTAAAAGACATTCCTCCAATATTTATGGATGGAATTGGAATACCTCCTTCAATTAAACGAACCACATCTGTAGGATTAGTAAATAACATTATTACTGTATCTTTAGCATATTTAATGTTATTAAATACTCGTATAGCTTTATCGATATTGATTACATGTGCTGTAATTCCGGGAGGTGTGGCTTGAGTAAGTAAGTTTTTTCGTATTGTATCTTTAGCAATATCGTCATTTATTACGATAATTCTATTAATTTTATATTCTCTAGCCCAACGAGTGACAACTTGTCCATGAATTAATCTGTCGTCGATACGAGCTACACAGATAGTCATATGTGATCGGTTATTAGGGTTATTGTTAAATATCATAGTGTTATTATTGTCATTTATTGATATATTTTGGCTAGATTTTTTTGGATGAATTGTATCATCAAAAATGTTTAATGGGTTATTTACTGATTTTATACTTTCAGATCCAGATTTAAGAGCAATATGAGCTAATTCTGTTATTGTGCTAATACTATTACGTTCTATAAATATTTCAATTACCATAGGAACATTTACACCGGTAATGATATCATATTTTTTTTGATTTAATATTATTGTTTGAGCTGCATTGAACGGTGTTCCTCCCCAAGTATCTACTAAAAACAATACACCAGAATCTGTGTTTAATTTTGATAATTGAGTAGTATATTTTTTAACTAAAGTATCAGTATTTTCTGTAGGAAGTAGATTAACATATGCTACATTTGTTTGTTTTCCTATAATCATTTCTGTAGTATATAGTAATTGTTCAGATACTGTTCCATGAGCGCTTAGTATAACGGCAATAGTCACTATATTTTTCCTCTTTTTTTGTAATATTAAATATGATTATTGTATAGTTTCATTATAATATCACTATACTGATGGTATATATTGTCATTTATAAGTGTTTTACATATCAGATAAAACCATTATACTATTTTTTCTATGATAATGATATACAATATTGCACATATGCTTATATTTGTCATTGTGTATTATAATATATATTGTATGGTATTAAATTAATATTATTAGTTTAAAAAATATTATTTGTAATTTTATAGATTATACATGTTATATGAATGTGTGTTTTTTATTTTCAATATCATGATATTATTATAGATGATGATAACATATCAATGTGTATTAATACTTTATTATAACGTTGATTTTTCTCAATATATTTATTTCTATATAGATGTGTCACGAAATAATTTGTCATACGGTATGATAATATAAAAATTATTATGGAATTTTTAACAGATATATCAGTATGGGCAGGATTATTTACTTTAGTTGTACTGGAGGTCATACTTAGTGTTGATAATTTAGTATTTATAGCTATTTTAGTAGATAAATTACCAAAAAATCAACGTGAGCATGTATGTATAATTGGATTAACTTTAGCCTTAATTATGCGTATAATATTGTTGTCTTTAGTTTCATGGATTACTACACTAACAAAACCATTATTTAAAATAGTTTCTTTTTCGTTTTCTATTCGTGATTTAATTTTATTGTTTGGAGGTATTTTTTTATTATTTAAAGCAACTACTGAATTGCATCGACAATTAGAGTATAAAGTGCATAATCGTAATCTTAACCGAGAATATGCGAGTTTTTGGGTTGTGGTAATACAAATTGTAGTATTAGATGCAATTTTTTCTATTGATGCAGTAATTACGGCAGTTGGTACGGTTGATTATTTATCAGTGATGATTATTTCAGTAGTAATTGCGGTTGTTATAATGTTATTAGCATCGAAGTTATTGATTAATTTTGTAAATAGTCACCAAACTGTTGTAGTGTTATGTTTAAGTTTTTTACTAATTATTGGATTAAGTTTAATGGCGGAAGGAATGGGTTTTTATATTCCAAAAGGTTATTTATATGTTGCTATTGGATTTTCTATTTTGATTGAGTTCTTTAATCAAATTGCTTATTGTAATTCTATAAAAAATCAATCAACTACATCTATGCGTGAACGTACTGCAGAAATAATTATGAAATTAATGGGAGGAGGTTCATCAATAAAGTGGAATCCTGTGTCAAAAAAAGCTTTAATTTTTCCATTAAAAACACATTTTGCCGAAGAAGAACGTCATATGATTACTGGAGTATTATCTTTAGCTTCTCGTTCATTGCGTAGTATTATGACACCACGTAATGAAATTACATGGTTAAATTCTCAAAAATCAATACGAGAATTGTATTCTATATTAACCAATACTCCTCATAATATGTTTCCTGTATGTAATGGAGAGTTAGATCAATTAATAGGTATTGTTCGAGCTAAAGATTTAATGGTATCTGTTGCACAAGGAAAACCTGTTGAAACATATGCCTCTGAAAATTTACCTATTGTAGTTCCAGAAACATTAAATGTATTAAATTTATTAACTGAATTAAGGCGTGCAAAAGGTAGTATGGTGATAGTATCTAATGAATTTGGAGTAATTCAAGGTTTAATTACGCCATTAGATATATTAGAAGCGATAGCAGGTGAATTCCCTGATGAAGATGAAACTCCAGAAATTAAATTGATTAGTGATAGAAGTTGGTTAGTAAAAGGTAGTACAGATTTACATGCATTACAGCGGGCGTTATGTACGCATAATTTGGCAGAAATATGTGATCATGTTGCTTCTGTAGCAGGTTTATTGTTATCCAGATGCGATCGAATACCGAAGGAAGGAGATATATTAATAATTAATGAATGGCGTTTTATAATAAAAAAGATGATAGAATATCGTATCGAATTAGTAGAGGTAGAACAGTTACATAATATAGATAATACATTTAATTAATTATGAAATTTTGAATTAATTTATTAATAATGATATTGGATATATATAATATATATATTTTTTCTAAGATTTTTTATGGTTATATTGTGATAATGGTGTTAACAGAGTAGAGATTTTATCTTGCATTTCCTGATATTCGAGATCTTGTTTGCTTTCAAATATAATTCCGCTGCCAACAGTACAAAAAAGATTGTATTTATTAGTTAATAAAGTTCTAATACTGATATTAGTATCCATATTGCCACAGCAACTTAAATATCCTATGCTACCGGACCATACACTTCTACGATGTGGTTCAAGTGTTTCGATTAATTTCATAGCTTGGATTTTTGGAGCTCCTGTAATGGATCCTCCTGGAAAACATGCTTTTAGTAAATCTATAGCTGAAAATTTATTATCAAGTTTTCCAATAATTGTACTAACCATATGATGTACTTGAGAAAATGATTGGATTTCAAATAATCGAGTAACTTGAATACTACCTGGAATGGCTACTTTTCCAATATCATTTCTTAATAAGTCAACTATCATGAGGTTTTCTGATTGGTCCTTGCTAGATTGCGATAATTTTTGTTTTTGTTTTTGATCTTCTTTGGTATTTTTTAATTTCACTAATGTGCCTTTGATTGGCTGGGTAATAATGTTTGAATTTTTTAATTTTATGAAACGTTCTGGAGAAAAACTTAATATACTTGAATAATTTGGTAATCTAATAAATGCAGAAAAAGGAGCTGTATTGTAATTTAATAAATAACGAAAAGCTGTCCATTCATGCCCTATGTATGGAGCTTTAAAACGTTGAGATAGGCATATTTGATAACAATTACCCATTTTTAAATGTTTTTTAATGATTTTAAATTTTTTTGAGTACTCATTTATTGTAATATTACTTTGCCATGCATTTAATAGTTGAAATGATTGCATATGTTTATCATTATATGCATATTGTTGATGAATCCAATTTAAAATTGGTTTAGGATCGTTATGTGTAACTAAATAATTTTTTAGAGTCTTGTGGTCAGAAATGATAGCCCATTTATAAAAACCTATTGCCATATCTGGTAAATGAATGTCTTTTTGGGCGAGGGTTGGTATTAATTCGATATTTCTTACTAAATCGTATCCAAACACACCTATGAATCCTCCTTGGAATGGGATAGGATAATTGTGATCTGTTTTTAATTGGTAGATTTGTGTATATTTTTTTAATAATAAAAAAGGATCTTGATTGCTAGTTTTATTTTTGTTATTGTATGAAATGGTAGTGATTTTATCATATGTAGTTAGTGTTAAACTCGGATTAGTTACTAATATATCAAAACGACTATCTGGATGTTTATTATCATAACCGGAATATAATAATATAGACCATGGATTAGAAGATAGAGATTTAAAAAGTTTTAATGAAGAATGAGGATGATAAGGAAATTCTATAAGATTTGCAGTCATAATATAAATACCTGAATAAATAATTTTGATAATAATATACCATATGATTGGTGGTTACTAATATCATTATATGTAATATAATACTTATTATAAATTGTAATATAGATTTTATTAATAATTGCATTATATAAAGTTTAAATTTAAATCGTTGTATATTATACTGTGCGAGTTTTAGCATTTAATACGGTTACAGAACTATGTTCTGTAGCTTTAATGATAGACCAAAATATATATAATAGCAATATTTTTGCACCACGGTGTCATGCTGAAAAAATATTGCCTATGATTAATAAGTTATTAGTTGATGTTGGCATTGCATTGAAGTCTATTGATTGTATAGTATTTGATCGAGGTCCGGGTAGTTTTATTGGAGTAAGAATTGGAATCAGTGTCGCTCAAGGTTTGTCTATAGGATCGGATTTACCACTGATATCTGTTTCTTCTTTGCAAATATTAGCTCAAAAAGCTTGGCGCGTATTTTCTGCAAGGCATGTAATATCTACCGCTGCCGCTTATATGGATAAATTATATTGGGGTTGTTATTCACGAGATTTGAGTAATAATTTTTGGGTTTGTAAGAATGCTCCTTGTCTTGTCACTGGGATTGTAGTAAAAAAAACTGTAGAAAAGTTAAAAGGTCAATGGATGTGTGTTGGCACAGGATGGAGTAATAATCAACAATTGAAATATTGTGTTAATAAAAATGTTTTTATTCGATGTAAGGAAATAATGTTACCTGAGGCTCAAGATATGTTGCCTTTAGGAGTACATTCTTGGAATGATAAAAAAATCTTAAATCCTGATCAGGTGGATCCTATTTATTGAATTTTTGATGTGTTTTATGTAGAAATGAATATTGAATTTATTAGTATGAGAGATTACACAGTTGTATTATCTTGTTTTTTGCTGTTAATTAAATCTTGATTCTTTGTAAGAAATGATATAGTTAACTGTAACATATATGCGTTATTATCTTGTTCTTGTAATTGTATTGAAATTTTTTTTGGTTCATGAATATATTGATGAATTATTCGTAATAGATCTTTTTTAAATTTTGGAAGATAATTTAGTTCAGGTGTATTATCAATTTTTCGTTCTGTAACGATAATATGCAATCTTTTTTTAGCAATAGATGCTGTAGTTGATGTTTTTTTTCTCAGAAAAAAATTTGTTAAAACCATTATTAATTATTTCTTGAACAATCGTTTCAAGAATCCTTTTTTTTGTTCTTTAATAAATCGAAATGGGCAGTCTTTTCCTAGTAAACGATTTACTGTATCTGAATAAGCCTGTCCAGCGAAAGATTTTTTATCTAAAATGATTGGAGTTCCTTGATTAGAGGCTTTTAAAATCGATGAATCTTCTGGTATTACACCTAATATAGGAATTCTTAATACTTCAACGACATCTTCTATACTTAACATATCTCCTTGTGTTACGCGATTGGGATTGTATCTAGTAAGTAATAAATATTCTTTAATCATTGTTGGTATTGCATTTTCAGAGTGTTTAGATTTGGATGCTAAGATTCCTAAAATACGATCTGAATCATGAACTGAAGATACTTCTGGATTAGTGGTGATAATTGCTTCATCAGCAAAATATAAAGCCATTAAAGCTCCATCGTCTATTCCTGCAGGAGAATCACATATTATAAATTCAAAGTTCATTTTGTTAATAAGATCATCTAATATTTTTTCTACTCCAATTTTTGTAAGAAAGCTTTTATCGCGTGTTTGAGATGCTGGTAAAATATATAAATTATCAGTATGTTTATCTTTAATTAATGTTTGATGTAATGTAGATTCACCTTGGATAATATTAATAAAATCGTAAACCACTCTACGTTCACAACCCATAATTAAGTCTAAATTGCGTAATCCAATATCAAAATCGATAACAACAGTTTTTTTTGCGTTTTGTGCTAATCCAGTTGCTATAGATGCACTTGATGTTGTTTTTCCTACTCCTCCTTTTCCGGATGTAATAACTATTATACGAGCCATATACATAAGTTCCGCATCATGAAATGTGTTGAATAATAAGAGTATGATTTTGTAAATAAAATCTTGCTGATTTTCCTAGAAATTCCGGTGGAATTTGATCATTTAACCAATAATATCCCCCGATAGAGATAAGTTCAGGTGATAGTTTAGTACAAAAAATTTGAGATTGTTCGCATCCAGATGCTCCAGCTAATACTCTTCCTCTTACAGATCCGTAAATATGTATATTACCATCAGCGATTACTTCTGCTCCAGAACTAACATTAGAAATAATAATTAAATCTCTATTACGAGCATAAATTCTTTGACCAGAGCGTATTGGTGTATGTATTGTTTGAGTTTTTGAAATTGCATTAGTTTTATCATCAAATGTAGGTTTTGTATAGTTAGTTTTGATTGTATTTTTATGGCTTTTAATTATATTACCTTTAGTTAAAATAGGTAATCCGCTTTGAGTAATAATGTTTTTTAATTTTTTATTGTAGCAACAACACACTCCTATTATGAATAATCCAATATTTGATATGGTTTGATATAAATTAAACCAATCATCATGATGATTAATATTTTCTACATTGATAACAACAGGAGTATTATTGGAAAAAAAAGAAGGAGAATTTTTTATTTTTTGTGTTAATTCTAATTGAATTTGTGATGTACATGTAGTATGTGTTTGTATTACTAGTAACGTAAAATTATTTCCTTGTAAATCAACAGAAACTGATTCTAACATTTGAATTTTGATATTATTATGAATAATAAATGTTGTATGTATAGATAAATTAAATTATTTTAGTATCATATCATATAAATTAAAATTTAAGTAAAGAGTTAGAGAGAATTATTAGATTAAATTTAAATTAAAATTACAGAAAATTTACTTCTTTTGGAACAAATTATGACACTGTGAAATAATAGTAAAGATTGCTATGATCAAATAGATAAGAAAAAATAAAAGCATCCATTGAGATATTTCTAGATACAAAAGGTATTGAGGGTATGAATAGCAGTTGCTTATTTTGCTATCAAATATAATAGGATACCATTTATTTAATGGTAACCAGTTTGGGAATGATACAAATAAGTCGCATGTAAGAGATGATGATGGATGCAATGTAGTTTGCATGTGTATGTTAGAAAAATATAGTCCTTTAATTGCACTGTATAGCCATATAAATATACTAAATAATCTAAGTAATGTAGTTTTAGGAGAAATTAGAGCTATTAATCCGGCAATTGTTATACCAAATAAGCTGCATCGTTGATATATGCATAGTATACAAGGTTTTAGTAGAAAAAAAAATTGATTTAATAATGCTATGCTGATTAAGCTTATAGAACTACATATTAAAATTGCCCAAAATTTTCTAGATTTAGAATAAATATAAAATATATGTAACATAATAGTTTTTTACAGGTAATGAATACTAAATATAGGTTCGGTTATAGTTTTGTTTAATTATAGCGTTTATGTAAGAGGATGTGATGAATGTGATATTAATTTTAATTTTGTAATGAAACTTAATTTTTGGATAAATATAAAATAATATTAAAAGCATTTTAATGCTTTTAATATTATTTTTTGATAATACTTATTTTAAGTAAAATTTTGAATAATAATTAATTTTATGAAGTATGAAATTATTTAGTCAATAGATTAAATATCTTACAGATTATATAAATTAATTTTTCATAATATAATTACTTAAGTCTATGACTTTATTAGAATATCCTGTTTCATTGTCGTACCAAGATATTAATTTGACAAAGTGATTATTTAATAACATACTGGACTTTGCATCAAAAATAGAAATTAACTTTTCTCCATTTAAATCACTCGATACTAATTTTTCTTCAGTATAACCTATAATGTCTTTAAAAGTATGTTCTGAAGCATCTTTAATAACATCACAAATATTTTTATAAGATACGGATTTTTTCAATCTTACAGTAAAATCAATAACGGATACATTTAAAATTGGTACTCGAAATGCCATACCAGTTAATTTTCCATGTAAATCTGTGATGACTTTTCCTAAAGCTTGCGCTGCTCCTGTAGACGATGGGATAATATTCTGATATGCGCTACGACCACTTCTCCAATCTTTATGTATAGGAGAATCTACAGTTTTTTGAGTTGAAGTGACGGCGTGTATAGTGGTCATAAAACCTTCAATAATACCAAAATGATCGTGAATAATTTTAGCTATTGGAGCTAAACAATTGGTAGTACAAGATGCATTTGATATTATTTTACTACCTTGATAAGAATCATGATTTACACCCATTACAAACATGGGAATATTATCGTCTTTTGGAGGGGCTGTTAGTATTACTTTTTTAGCTCCAGACAATATATGGCCTTGTGCGTATTCTTGAGTTAAAAACATTCCTGTGGATTCAATAACAACATCAACTCCTAAATTTTTCCAATTTAAATCTATGGGTTTTTTTTTGGAAGTATAATGAATGGTTTTATCATTTATTATTAAGTGGTCACTATATGTTTTGATATTTCCTTGAAATTTTCCGTGGGTCGAGTCATATTTCAATAAATAAGCAATATGTTCAATATTTAATAGATCATTGATAGCAACAATTTCTATATCTGTACGTTCTTGTGCTTCCCTAAAAATAACACGGCCAATTCTTCCAAATCCATTAATACCTATTTTAGTAATCATATATACTATATTTCCTATTTTTATTTTTATATTTAATTTTGATATTGTTATATTTGTGCAAAAACTCATATTTTAAATATAAGTAATTGTATATAATATCAAATTTTTTAGTATTTTGTAAAATTTTATATTATATAATTTATGTAAATTATTTTAATAATAATATATTTGATTTTTTATCTTAAATAAGTAGTAGTATACAGTTTAAAGTTTATATATTATATGTAATATACTGGGTTTAGATAATATTTTGTTACGTACATACAAAGTATAGAATATTTATATCAATGGAATTAAATTGATAAGGTAATATAATTATTAATATTTTTTATGGAATAATTTTAATAACAATAATTATCTATATAATGTACATTAATATTTATAGTTTAATTGTATTGTACATAATCAGTACATAAGGCATAACAATGTTTGGGATCATTCCAAATACAACTAAAAGGATTACTGTTATTGTTGTAATGAATTTTAGCGAATTCATTAATATTTAAGAATAGAATATGATTATATGTTTTTTTGATAGTAGTGGAATAAAATATTCTATTCATTTGTTGTATTAAAACATCTATCCAATTGGCTGTGTCTTCATACCAATTCAATTGATATTGTGTTAAATGAGCTAATTCAACGGCCTTAGAGATTGCATCGTCGAAATCTCCAATTTTATCTATTAATCCATGTTTTATTGCATCGGATCCTGTCCAGATATGTCCTTGAGCAATTTGATCCAAGTCTGCAATAGTTTTACAACGAAATTTAGCTACAGTTTTAATAAAATACTGGTAACTAGTATCAACATAAAGTTGCATGATATTTTTAAATTCAACAGGCAATGCTTTCGCAACGGAGAGATTTGCTATAGGAGATGTGCTTACTTCATCATTATGTACTCCAATAGCGTCGAGAGATTCTTCTAATGTGTTAATGATTCCAAATACTCCTATTGATCCTGTAATTGTGCTATTGCTTGCAATAATAAAATTTGCAGGAGTTGCTATCCAATAACCACCCGATGCTGCTATATTTCCCATAGAAACGATTACTGGTTTACCAGAATTACGCGTAGCTATTATTTCTTGTCTAATTAATTCTGATGCGTGAACACTACCACCGGGGCTATTGATGCGTAGTATTATGGATTGAATTTTTGGATCAAATCGTGCATTACGAATCTGATAAGCTATAGTATCTCCTCCAACAGATCCAGAAATATTATTACTGTTAACTCCATCTATGATGGTTCCCTGAATGCAAATAATAGCGATTTGGTTATTATCGTGTTGCTGCTTATTAGATTCTTGTAGTTTATAATCATACATGCTAATTGCGTTAAATGAATTGTTTTTTTTGTTTTTACCGAATATTTTTTTCATTTCGTTTTCTATATCAAAACGTGATTCTACTTTATCTATCCATTTTTTGTGGTATGCGTAATTGGCAGTATCACCGTTCATATTATATAATTCGTTAAAAATAGTATTGATTCCTGGGAAGATTTGTTGTTTAGTGATATTACGATTACAGGAAATAATATTTAAATATTGATCCCATAGTTGATTAATCCATATATTTTCTTCATGACGTACTTGACTAGACATATTATTACGAATAAATGGTTCAACTGCAGATTTATATGCTCCTACTCTAAAAACATGAGTATTAATTTTTAGATTTTTTAATAGTGATTGATAATATAATTTACTAGTAGAGATTCCTCTAAGATCTACACTACCTTGTGGTGTAAGATAAATTTTATTTGCATAACTTGCTAGAAAATATTGTGATTGATTGTAGTTGTCAGAAATAGCATAAATTAGTTTTCCAGATTTTTTAAATTCTAATAGAGTTTTTCCAATATATTCTAATGATGATTGATTTCCTCCAGAAAAATTTTTTAGGGATAAAATTAATCCGGTGATGTTTGGATCATTTTTTGCTTGACGTAAGATATTTACGATATAAAACAATGAGTTTTCTTGTATGTCAGATTGGTTTATGTTTAAAAAATGTTTACTAATTTGTTGAAATTTTGTACATGTAGTTGGTTTATCTACAATTATTCCTTTAATATTCAATACTAAGGCAGAAGGATGAATGATTTGTTTATTATGTTGAATATTAATATATGTTGTAATTCCAATAATTATTAAAATTAATAAAATTATATTTGATATCGTTATTCGTATTAAATTTAAAATATTAATACCATATTTGAATATTTTACAGAAAACATTCCATATTATTTTCATAATTTGATTTTTAGTTTCAATTAATTTAATGTAATCCAATGATTATATTATTTCATAATATAATCATTGGATTACATTAAATTAATTGACCAGTATTGTGTTGCTTTATGTAACAATTATAATTGTGTCAAATATCAAAATCAACCCATATTGGAGCATGATCAGATGAATTTGGCATACCTCGGATATCGTAACTAATATCACCATTTATGTAAAGATTTTCTAGTGGTTGTGTGACTAAAATTAAATCAATACGTAACCCTTTATTTTTATGGAATCCGTCATATTTGTAACTAAACCATGAATATCGTTTATTATTATATGGATTATTTTTACGATAAATATCTATTAATCCCCATTTCATTAGAGAATGTATCCACGATCTTTCTTCTGGAAGAAAAGAACATTTCCCTGATTTAATCCATCGTTTTTTGTTTTGTTCGCTTATACCTACATCTAAATCAGTGGGGCTAATGTTTAAATCCCCCATAATTAATAGTATTGACTGATTGTTATAAGTATTTTCTATATAGTGCTGTAAATTTTGAAAAAATTGACGTTTAAATAGAAATTTATTGGAATGATAATTTTCTCCTTGTGGACAATAACAATTAATTATTGTTAAAATTCCTATTTTTGTAACTATTTGAGCAATAATAGTCCTTTTTTGAGACGAAAGAGAATCATACACATTACCTTGAGTAACAGTTATCGGAGGATATTTAAACAAAAAAGCTACTCCATAATATTTTTTTTGTCCATAAAAATGTACGTAATATCCATATTGTTCAATTATTTTTACAGGAAAAATATCATCGTGTACTTTAGTTTCTTGTAATCCAATAACATCAGGTTTTAGTTGTGTAATAAGAGCATCAAGCTGATGCATATGAGCTCTTAATCCATTAATATTAAATGAAACAAATCTCATATTTTTTTGATATGATAAATTTTTATATTAAATTTATGGAAATATTTAAGTAATAAATTATTTTATTTAAAAATTATATATTAATCATTCTATTTGAATCAATAAATTTTGTTAATTTATATTGTAAATAATAAAATTATTTAAATGTTTATTGTTGGAATATAATATGAATCATTGATTAGGTTTTTATTAAAAAATGATTAAATTTGATTATTAAATTATTTATATTACAAGTGTATTTGTATTTATTTCTAAGTTTATTTTATGTTTTTTGTATTATTAAATATATAAAATAGTTAATTATTGTAATAATAATATTATTTCTAACATTTAATATGTTATATATATCTCTATATTATATATAGTTTAAATAAAATAATATTTGCTAGTATTATAGTTGTATATAATATTTTTTAAATAAAAATTCTTTTCTTTTTTATAAACGGTATATTTTATGATATAAGGAATATGTCCTTGGGCTAAGTCTAAGTTCCAATTTCATTATGTTGATTGATATATTGACTTTGTTAGTCTCATTATACGCTTGTTTTTAATGATTTAGCAGTGCAATGTATATTTAATAATAAATTAGTAGTTCTATACCTATCTATTATTAATATAGCTCGATGTTATTGTAATGTTTTAGGATCGTTTTTTAATTTTCGATTGAGTATGATTGTTTTCTTTTCCGTTATGCGTTAATTGCTATTTTTAATTTTTCTAGTGTTGCTTCTATAATTTTTTAAGAGTATATTTTTGGCTTGAGCTTTTAAGACGTGTATATTATCAAATATTTTAAAGTGTTTTTTATTGATATAGTCCTAATAGTCACAATATTGCTGCTATTAATAAAATAATTAAATATATAGTATTATTATTAATTATATATTTAGCATATTATATTTAATGTAGTAAAATTATTTGGCAATATATTATTATATTTTAATTATAATAGTTATTAATATATAAATATGCACTTATTGTATGTAGTGATAATCATCAAATATACTATATTAAGGAGAATAATGATTAATTGTTTTTAAAAGGATAATGATTTATGTCAAAATTGTATTTTTATTATTCTGCAATGAATGCAGGTAAAACTACTGCTCTTTTGCAATCTTCTTATAATTATCAAGAGAGGGGTATGCGAACTTTATTATATACCGCTGCGGTGGTATGTCAAAAAAATGATATTAAATATATTCGATCTCGAATTGGGTTAACTAGTTCTGCTAGAATTTTTAACGGTAAAACAAATTTATTTAAACAAATATCAATAGTAAATAAAGAAAAAAAGATACATTGTATTTTGATAGATGAATGTCATTTTCTTAATCGTAATCAAGTAATTGATTTAACAAAAGTAGTGGATATATTAAATATTCCAGTATTATGTTATGGATTACGTACAGATTTTCAATCTAAATTATTTTCTGGGAGTTTATGGTTGTTAGCTTGGGCAGATAAGTTAATTGAATTGAAAACTATTTGTTATTGTGGTCGACAAGCTAATAGAGTTTTAAGGATAGATAATAACGGTTGTGTGATAAGAGCAGGTTCTCAGATAATGTTTGGAGATAATAATCAATATGTTTCGGTATGTCGTAAACATTTTCATAAAAAATACAATTAAAGTGTATTATGGTTTTATATAAAATAATTGTTATATAATTACAATAAATTTTATATTACGATAATATATCAATATAATTAGATCAGTAATTAAATTGTTACAATATAATATATTGATTTTATTGATTTTTAAACTAATTATGCAGTATCGTATGTAAGTGTATTAATTATATATTTTATTATAATAAAGGACTGAAGAAATAAAATAAACGTTCAATAATGCGTTTCCAATAAGGTCGTTTTGACCATTTTTGTGCATCAATTAGTTTTGAATGGGCAATATAGTCTAATTGTATTTTTTCTAAATCTTTATTAAAAAGTTTACTATCGATTAATAAAGTAATTTCAAAATTTAACCATATACTACGAACATCTAAATTTACGGTACCTATTAAACTGAGTTGATGATCAATTAGTATACTTTTTACATGTAATAATCCTTTTTGAAATCGATGAATCAATACTCCAGCGTCTAATAATTCACTAAAAAAAGCTCGACTTGCCCAATTAACTAATACAGAATCGTTGTTTTTTGGAATAATGATATGTACTTTTACTCCTCTTTGAGCTGCTGCACAAATAGCATATAATAAATCATCACTGGGTACTAAATATGGTGTTGTGATAATTAATTGTTTACGAGCTTTATATAATGATGTAATGAGTACTTGATGAATTATTCCTTCTGGAAAACCTGGCCCCGAAGGAATAATTTGAATGGTGTGACCAGTTGATATTAAGGTAGTTTTTTGTTGCATTAAATGTTGAGAACTAGATAATACAGGAACAATATGTTCCCCTGTTTCTATTTCCCAATCAAATTCAAAAATTATTCTCATAACTGTGGTTGCGGGGCCATCTATACGAATCATGATATCAATCCATTGACCAACTCCAATATTTTGTTTAAATAATTTCGGATCGACCATATTCATACTACCAGTATAAGCAATATGATTGTCAATCAATATCATTTTACGGTGCTGTCTTAAATCCATACGCCTGAAGAATATTCGTAATAAATTAATATGTAGTGCTTCGGCAATGTTTATTCCAGCTTTTTTTAGTATTTTTGGATATGAACTATTAAAAAAATTTATACATCCAACAGAATCTAGTATTAAACGGCATTTTACACCTCGTTGAGCAGCGATAATTAATTTAGTTACAATATGATCTACTAGTCCACCAGGTTCCCAAATATAAAATACCATATCGATATTGTGTTTGGCTAAATCTATATCTTTTATTAAAGATGCAAGAGTATTATCGATTTTTTTGAATAATTGTATTTGGTTACCTTTTAATGCTCCTATTCCTTGTCGAAGTTCACATAGTTTAAATAAAGAAGAAGCAATTTTACTGTTTTTATTTGAGAATATATGTTTATGGTTTTTGAGTTCTTGTATACGACGAATGCTAGTGGATTGTGCTATCTTACTTCTAAGTGATCGTTTTTTACCAAGATTAGATTCTCCGCATAATAAGTATAGAATAATTCCCATGAATGGTACAATATAGATTGTTAATAACCACGCCATAAAGGATGATACAGTTCGACGTTTTATTAACACTCGAATTATTATTATAATGGTTAATATCCAGTAACTACATATAAAAGTATAATTCAGTATACTGTAAATCGTTAGCGTCATTTTACGCCTCATTTTAAATAATAGATTATTATTAATTTGATTATATATGTGAGTTATAACATTATATACATTTCAATTGGGGTGATGTATTCATGATTGAAATATTGATTATTATGTAATACTTGTTATTTAAAATAATTTATATATTGCATATATAAATATAAATTTTTTTATTTTTTTATTTTCATTGTTGTATATAAATTGATTTTAATTGGTTGATATGAATAGTTATAATTATAGAATGAATTTTTTGATAATTAATAATTTTAAAATTTATATATATCAATAATGATTATCAAGTATTATTTTTAAGTAATATATGTTTACTTGATGCGTGATTTTAATTGTACTCTTTTATAAGATAATGTTACAACATGTTAATTTTATGATAAATAGTAATAAAAATATTTGTTTAAAATCAACTGTTTTTATATTTTTTATTGTTGTATCATCCTGTATTTTACATGTGTTTTTGATAATATTATTAATACATTGTATATATGATGACAGCATAGATCATATTTCTTTGTATAATACTTATGATCATGTTACAAATACATTTTTATTACCTACAACAAGTAGTATTGTTGAAGATAAGAAATTATATGATCGTTTTTCATCTGATAAAACTCAACCTTTAGTTGAAACTAAACAGATTTTATCAACTCCAATATTTGTTAATAATCCAGATATAAAAGATGTTAATAACATTGCACATGCAATAGATTTTGAAAATATTTTAATTGATCAAAATAATATTATTCATGATGTTCATGATACTGATTTTCAATGTTCTTCACCTATTACTACTAATTCTATTAATACTGTTGATATAAGGAATCAACGACCTAATCTTATTAAGTATGTATATCCTGAATATCCTAAAGAAGCTAAAGCATTAAGCATAGAGGGTCGAGTAGTTGTAATGTATGATATTAATCATATAGGAAAAGTTGAGAAAATACGGATAATATCTTCTATTCCGTTAGGAATTTTTGAAAAAAATATTAAAATAGCTATGCGTCGTTGGATATATGCAGTTGATAATGCTAAAAAAGATTTAATTATTATTTTTAAATTTTCTTTAAATACTATACAATTTTTGGAAAATTAAATAATAATGATATTTATTAAAATATATTTTTATATAAAATTTCTTGTTAGTAATTTAGATGATTATACAAGTGGAATATTATTCATATAATTTTTGAAATATTTGATTGTATTATATTTGTTTATAAGGAATTAGTTTTAATAAATAATGAATAACTTTAAAAAGAATTGAGATACTTTATTATTTATAGAGTAGTTGTTGATATTATTTATTAATATTACGAATATCAATTTTATTTTGGTATTTTTTTATTATGTAATATAGTTTTTATTTATGGTAATAATGGTTAGAAATTAAATAATGTTAATATCAAATGATATTTAGAATAATTATTAAATGAGTTTTTAATTTTATAGTTATAAAAAATATAATGCGAAATGATAGTAGTAGGATCAGTATAGAATTATTATTTATTAAAATTAACAGTAAGTGTTATGATATATTGTTGTGGTTAGAGCGCAATATAAATATTGTTGTTTAGATATCATCTAATACATATTTGTTTGGATATATGCAAATTGTTATGCTGTTGTTAATAATATTATGATTGATGTTAATTATTACTAATATTAATCAAATTATTGTTATATAATACAAGTAACTAATACATATTTATTGCATTAATATCATTGTTAATTTTATATAATTCGTTTTTACTAATGCGTGTGAAGATATTATTTAATAATAATAATATTACATGTTTTTTACAGTTTCATAGCTATTTTCATTAAATGTGTAAATTTTCGTATTTTTTCTAGTAATAGATCTATGTTAGGATGATTTTCTTCTATAATATTTGCGATACAGGATCCTGATATAATTCCAGATGTTCCTGATAGTAACGAACTACGTGCTTGTTCTGAAGAATATATTCCAAATCCTTGTAATATTGGCAATTTTTGGTTACATTGTTTAATATTGTAAATTAATGTGTTTAATTTAATTTTATTGAATTCAGTATTGTTTATACCAGTGATACCTGATCTAGATAATAGATAAATATATCCAATACCTTTATCGGTAATTTTTTTTATAAGATCTAAAGATGCATTAGTTGGACAAATAAAAATATGCGCTATTTGATAATACATAGCAGAATTATAAAATAGACTACTTTCTTCAATAGGTAAATCAGGAATGAGTATCGAATCTATACTTAATGTAGAGCAATGAGCATAAAAATTTTTTATTCCATTTTTAAAAATTAAATTCGCGTAAATTAATAATCCTATAGGTAAGGTAGGGTATTTATTTCTAATTTTTTTAATTAATTGTAAGCAACTTGATATATTTGCTCCTGATTTAAAAGAACGTTCCATGCTTTTTTGTATTGAAGGGCCGTCGGATACTGGATCAGAAAAAGGAATACCTAGTTCTAAAGCATCAGCACCAGATTGGATTAATGTATCTATAATATGTATAAAAGTAGTAGGATCAGGATCTCCTATTGTAATAAAAGGTACAAAAGCTCCTAGCTTATTTTGATTTAAAGATTTAAACATTGTTTGATAACGGTTCATTTACATATCTCTTTATTTAATAAAGCATTATTCACTGTAATTATATCTTTATCTCCTCGTCCTGATAAATTAACTATCAAAATTTGTTTTTTTTTTGGTGTTTTTCGAATGATTTTTAGCGCATGTGCTAACGCATGTGCAGATTCCAGAGCAGGAATAATTCCTTCATATAAAGATAATTCTTGAAAAGCATTTATTGCTTCTTCATCATTGATGGATACATATTTCACTCGATTAATTTTTTTTAGATAAGCATGCTCTGGTCCAACGGAAGGAAAATCTAATCCAGCAGCAATAGAATAAGAATTTTTAATTTGACCTTCTTGAGATTGCAAAATAGGAGATTTCATTCCAAAATAAATACCTGTTTCTCCACATTGTAAGGAAGATCCATGATATTCTGTGTGTAAACCTAATCCTCCTGCTTCTACTCCTAATAATTGTACCGATGGAATATCTATAAAACCAGAAAATATGCCAATTGCATTAGATCCTCCACCTATACAAGCAATCACAGCGTCTGGTAACTTTTTTTCATGTGTTTGAATTTGATTATAGGTTTCTGATCCTATAATACGTTGAAATTCTTTAACTATTGTAGGAAATGGATGAGGGCCAGCTACTGTTCCTATCATGTAATGTGTATGTTTATAGGTGCTTGACCATTCTCGTATTGCTTCATTACAAGCATCTTTTAAAGTAGCAGATCCATGATGGACTGGTATGACTTGAGTTCCCATTAATTTCATTCGTAAGACATTGAGTTCTTGACGTTTCATATCTTTATAACCCATATAAATACGGCATTTTAATTTTAATAGCGATGAAGCAATGGAAACAGCTACTCCATGTTGACCAGCTCCTGTTTCAGCAATAATTTCTTTTTTATGCATACGTTTTGCTAATAAGGCTTGTCCTAATACTTGATTAGTTTTATGGGATCCACCATGTAATAAATCTTCTCGTTTTAAATATAATTTACTACATGTTCCAGATGTTAAATTTTGACATAAGGTTAATGGGGTAGGACGTCCAGCATAATGGTGTAAAAGATTTTTAAATGTTGTTTGAAAACTTATATCTTTCATAGCTTCTATGAATTCTTTTTCTAATTGAATTAAAGCTGGAATTAAAATTTGAGGTACATACATACCTCCAAATTCTCCAAAGTAGGAATGTAATTGTTGTGTCATATTGTTTTATTGAACTATCCTGCTTAATAATTAATGTTAATGATTGCGTAATATTTGAAATATTTTTTTGATTGCTTGATGATCTTTAATTCCTGGTTGAATTTCTATTCCAGAATTAAAATCTAATCCTGAGCAACCTAATTTAGATGCTTTTAAACAATTGTTTATTGTTAAACCTCCTGATAAAATTGATTTATTTATGTTGATATTAATTATATTATTCCAGTTAAAAGTTTTTCCAGATCCTCCAATTTTATTATCTAATAAATAACGATCTACATTTAATAAATTAATCATAGATGATGGTTTGATATTCATATTTATACTTTTCCATATTTTACAAGTATTTGGTAAATATGTACGTAGCTGATTAATATAAGATTGATCTTCTGATCCATGTAGTTGCACAACAGATAAATTTAATGTTTTTACTATATTAATGATATTGTAAATTTTTTCATTACAAAATACACCAACATAATATAGATTGTGAACAGTAGATGTAATATTAGTTGCAGTTAGCATATTTATATAGCGTGGAGAATTTTTAACAAAAATTAGTCCTCCATATATCGCTCCTGATTTGTAAGAAATATTAGCATCTTCGATTCTTGTAAGTCCACAAATTTTATTTTCTCCTAATATTAATTTATTAATTGTCATATATAATAATTGTTGGGATGACATTAAAATTGTTCCAATTAAGAATCCGTTTACATATTGTTGAAGTTGTTTAATGGTATGATATTTATTAATACCAGATTCGCTAATTTTGATAATTGAATTTGGAATATTTTTACTTAAATGAATAGTTCGATGTAAATCAATAGATAAATCATGTAAATTACGATTATTGATTCCAATTACTTTAGCATTTAATAATATGGCTCGATTTAACTCCTGTTCATTTGTGATTTCTGTTAAAACACCCATGTTCAAGGAATGCGCAATATGAGTCAGTCTACGATACATATTATTATCTATTATGGATAACATTAATAAGATTGCATCTGCTTTGTGAAATCGTGCAAAATAGACTTGCCATTCTGAAATAAAAAAATCCTTGCATAATATAGGTTGAGTTACAACATTACGTATTTGAGTAAGAATATTAAAATGTCCATGAAAATATTTTTCATCTGTTACTACAGAAATGATGGTAGCATAATTTTTATAAATATGAGCAATGTTAATAGGATTAGGATTATGATGAATAATCCCCTTGGAAGGGGAAGCAGGTTTGTATTCAAATATAAAAAATGGTCTATTTTTATTATTATATATAGATTTGTAAAAATTACGTTCACTAATTTGGATATTAGATTTCAAAGTATTTATAGATATTTTTTTTTGTTTATTTAATATCCAGTTTTTTTTATAGAAAACAATTTGATCAAGTATAGTATATGACATATTTATAAAATTTAACTAATGATATTATTATTGAGTCGTGATAAGGATAATAATTTTTTGTATGGTTCTCCGTTATACATTTGATTTAATGCATTGGATGCATTTAGGCGTAAATCATTTTGTCCGAATAGTTTTAATAACAAAGCCACATTAGCAGCTACTGTTTCCATATGAGATGGTTTTCCTTTACCTTGTAATATATTAATAATACTATTATATGCTGTTTGTTTTGAATCACAATATAATTCCTGTATTGGATGTGTGTGCAATCCAAAATCTTCTGGGGTTACTGTATAATCAGAAATCCTTCCATCATCATATAATTCTAATACTGTTGTGGAATGGTGTAAACTAACTTCATCAATACCATCACCATGGACAACTATAGCTCGATTATAGTTTAATTGTTTTAATGCTTGAGCTACCGGAAAAAGCAATTCTTTTTTGTATACTCCAATTAAAGCAAATGGTGGTCGTGCTGGATTAATTAACGGTCCTATTATATTAAATAAAGTAGGAGTATTTAATTGTTTTCGTATATATTGTATGTCTTTGAATATTGAATAATATTCTGAGGCGCATAAAAAACATATTCCTAGTTCAGTAAAATTTTTTAGATTTTGATTAATTTTATTTGTTGAATCTATATTATATAACGTTAAAAAATCCATAGATCCACTTAATCCAGATATGGTATAATTACCGTGTTTAATAATTTTAACATTACAAGTTGAAGCTACAAGAGCGCTTGCTGTAGAAATATTAATAGTATGTTTTCCATCTCCTCCAGTGCCTGTAATATCTGCAAACAAGCTATTTGGTTTGAAACAGGGTTTAGAATAAGTTAATAATGTACGTGCTGATCCTACGATTTCTTCGATAGTTTCTCCTTGTATTTTCATACTGATAAGAGCAGCTGTGATTTGTATGGGAGATAATTGTTTATGTATAATGCTATGCATTAATTGTGCAGTTTGTGTTTTATTCAGACTGTCTCCTTGATATAATATATGTAGTATTTTTTTTATAGTCATTTTATCAATTTTATTTAAATTTGTGTCCATTTAATTGTTTGATTGATTAATTGTGTTCCATGTGCAGTTAATATGGATTCAGGATGAAATTGAAATCCACAAATTCGATCATGATCATTACGTACTGACATAGCTGTTTTTGTATTGTAGTAAGCATTAATTTTTAAATTATTAGGAATATCAATACCTATGAGTGAATGATATCTAGCGACTAATAAAGGATTTGGAATATCAGTAAACATACCTAATTGATCATGATATATTAAAGAAGATCTACCATGAAAAATTTCTGTTGATTGTGATATGTGGCCACCATATAATTGTATAATTGCTTGATATCCTAAACATATGCCAATGATTGGTATACGGCCCTTTAATTGCTTTATTAAATACATCATACATCCAGAGTGCTTAGGGATTCCAGGTCCAGGAGATAGTATTAAAATAGGATTATTTATATTTATCAATGCTTCCATAATAACTGATATTGGTAGTTGACTAGAGTATACTGATACTTGGTGATTGTTACTACGTAGCTGATCTACTAAGTTGTATGTAAATGAATCAAGATTATTTAATAAAATTACATTTACCATGATGTATTTAGAAAATTTCCTTACAATTATGAGCTATAGCAATGGAGCGTAACACGGCTCGTGCTTTATTTCTACTTTCGTCAGCTTCAGATTGGGGTTCAGAATCTATTACAATGCCAGCTCCTGCTTGTACAGTAGCTATTCCATTTATAACATAAGCTGATCTAATTATGATACATGTATCTAAATTACCTAATCCTGTTAAATATCCAATTGCTCCACCGTAAGTATTTCGACGTCTACTTTCCACTTTATGGATTATTTGCATAGCCTTAATTTTTGGTGCTCCTGTTAATGTGCCCATGTTCATACAAGCTCGATAAGCATGTAAAGCATCAAGACTAGGATCTAATTTTCCTATCACTTTAGAGACTAAATGCATAACATAAGAATAACGGTCTACTTTTAATAAGTCAGCTACGTAGCGACTACCGGCTGTACAAACTCGAGCTAAATCATTTCTGGCTAAATCTACTAACATTAAATGTTCTGATAATTCTTTATGATTTAAACGCATTTCTAATTCTATTTTGTTGTCTGTATCCATATCTAATGAGCCATCATTATAGTATGCGCGTGCTCTAGTGCCGGCTATGGGATGAATTTCAATTTTTCTAGTTTTAGCATCATATTTCAATGAGCTTTCTGGAGATGCTCCAAATAAAGTGAATATTTCATCTTGCATGAAAAACATGTAAGGACTAGGATTATTAGTTTTTAATTCATGATATGCTGCTAACGGAGAAGGACATGGTAGGAAAAAACATCTTGATGGTACGGCTTGTAATATTTCTCCTCTTTGTATGGCGTGTTGTATTTTACGGATAGTTTTTTTATAAGATTCATCATCTTGATTACAATTTAATTGTATATTCTGTATAGGTTTATGTGGAATAGTATTATGGGTTTGATGATTAATTTGTTTTTTTAATTCATGCATTCTACTTTGTAATCTATTTTTTTCTGTAATATCAGGAATAAATAATGTGCCATGTAATTCTGCAAGTTTTTTTTGATGATCAAAAATTAATAATATTTCAGATAAGTAAAAGCAATAGTCTGGACATATAATATCATTGGTAAATTTTGGTACAGGTTCAAAACATGATATTAAATCATAAGAAAATAATCCTCCTAAGAATATAGATTTAGGATTATCTTTAGGCGTTTTTATGATTTTTAGTAATGATCGTAAACAATCTAAAATAGAGATTGATTTAAGACGTGTATCTTCATCGGTTTTATCTTGTATCATTGGAAATGTTAATTGCATTCCAGCATGTATTTTTTTTATTTTAACAATACTAGGTAGTGTTTTTTGTAATAGTGGTAGTAAATTAATTCCGTTTCTAGTCAGGGTATGAATTATGACATTTGTATTATAAGCTGTGATTCTTAATGCACTATCAATAATCATCATACTTTCTATATTGCTTTTGTTTTGGATTTCTGCGGATTCTAATAATAATGTTGAATAACGATTTCTACATAACTGATTAAAAACTATGGTTGGATTGGAATGATATAGTACTGGAATTCTAAAGTTTTCTGCATGTGTGATTTGATATTTCATCATTTCCTGAGTATTGTAATTGTTTAATTGTATCTGTGATTAGAATGAATTTAAGAGTATTATATAGTTATTTATATATAAAATATATGTTAAAATTTAAATAAGTTATTTAATGATGTTATATAAATAATATTTAATTTTCATATTTTGCATGAATGATTACCATCTATGTGATTATAGATGTGTATAAGTTATATATAGAGTATGAATTATACAATATTACAATGATAGTTGTTAGTTTTTTAAAAATTTATTAGAAATTTAATTCATATTAATTAAATCCTTCCGATTTATTGATTATATATATTAGAATAATGATATATTTTAGTATGTGAGAATTTTTATAATTTTTATTAATAATATTGATTATAATCATATATATAAGTTATATAATATATAATTAATCTGGATATGTTGATCTGTATTTTATTCATATTAAAGTATTGTCGATATAAATTAATTTTATTTTTAATAAAGAAATGTTTAATTATTATTGATTACAAGTGATATTACTCAAATCAATAATAAGATGAATTTTTATACATTCGGCGTTTTATAATTCAATCAGTTAATTAATGCATAAATGAAAATATTGATATCTTTTAATATAAGAGTATTAATTTTAAAATTAAAGTAGAAATAGATAAATATGGGATATTGTACAAGGCAAATTGTTTGTGTTACTGGTTTATAAAGTTCTATTTATATAGATTAGATATTATTATATTATTTGTAGTAGGAAGAAAATAAATGTCCTAATTTTAGTGCTTTTGTATCTAGATATTTTGAATTTTTAGGATTTCTTCCTACTATTAGCGGAACTCTTTCCGTAACTATGATATGGGATTTATTTAATATTTCTATTTTTTGAGGATTATTTGTCAAAAGGCGAATAGTTTGTATGTTCAATAATTTTAAAATATCTGCACATACTGTGAAATCTCTTTCATCTGCATTAAAACCTAAGCATTGATTTGCTTCTACAGTATCTGCTCCATGATCTTGTAAGGAATAAGCACGAATTTTATTGAGTAGACCAATATTACGTCCTTCTTGTCGATGATATATCAATATACCTTGGCCTTCTTCCGTAATATAACGTAATGCTGTACTTAATTGAATACCACAATCACATCTAGAACTAAATAGTGCATCACCTGTTAAACATTCAGAATGTATGCGTGTTAGTACTGGATTTGATCCTGTAAGATCACCATATGTTAAAGCAATATGATTGTGTTCTGTTTGATTTTCTTTAAATCCTATTATTAAAAAGTCTCCCCAAAATGTTGGTAGTTTTGCTTCTGCTACGCGTTTTAATTGCATTATTATGATCTCCTAAATTATATAATATTATTATTGATTATATTCAGTATTATAGATATTTATTGTAATAAAAAAGAATTAAATGATATTGAAAATAAATATATCAGCGTTGTATTTGGTAATAATAGATTTTATATATTTTATGTAGTAATCATTTAATTATGTAGATGATTTTATATTTTAATATAAATAAGTATTTTTATCTTTGTATCTGAGATATATCAATTTTAATAATTATTATTTTGTTTAATTAAATTAATGTTAATTATATTAAATTTTATCTCTTATTTTTATATGTATATAGAAATTTTTTAAATTGTTATACAGTTTTTATTTAAAGACAATGGATTTTTTATTTATTAGTTAAATACATTGTATCGTGTATTGTAATTTTTTATATAATTGATAATTATTTAATTGCGCATAAGAAATATGAATTGTAAGTAATGCATAAAGATTTTATACAGTATTCGATAAAATTACATAATTACTTAATTATTCATGATAAATGATATAGAAATTTCAAAATATCTTTGATATTTAAATTATTGATGATTGTTACAGAATATATATTATTTGTTGTTATAGAATAGTGATTAGTAAGTTTGTATATATATTTGAACAGCATTGTGTATTGTTGATGTATGTTGTAGCATTATAAAAGTTTATATGATAACATATAAAAAATGGAAAATGGTAGATAAATTTATTAGTCCAATTAGTATTATAGAAGGATTATTAGTTCACATTAGATATGATATGGTAGGGTAAATAATGGTATGTTGTTATTAAATAATAAACGTATTTTGGTTACAGGGATAGCTAATAATCGTTCTATAGCGTATGGAATAGCGCAAGTATTGCATAGAGAAGGAGCAAATTTAGCATTTACTTATCATAATGATAGGTTGAAATCTAGGGTTCAAGATATATCTCGTCTTTTTTCATCTAGTAATATTGTATTACCTTGTGATGTTGCTAGTGATGAATCTATTGTAAAATTGTTCATGGAATTAAAAAAGGAATGGCCACTATTTGATGGTTTTATTCATGCTATTGCATTTGCTCCTGGTGATCAATTACAGGGTGATTATGTAAATAATGTTACTAGAACTGGATTTGAGATCGCACATACAATTAGCTCTTATAGTTTTGTTGGAATGGCAAAAGCATGTAGAAATATGTTAAGTGATTCATCATCTTTGGTGACTATTACGTATGCGGGATCCAATCGAGTTATACCAAATTATAATGTGATGGGATTGGCTAAAGCTTCATTAGAAACTAATACTAAGTATATGGCTGGCGCTATGGGACCTGAAGGAATACGTGTAAATGCTATTTCTGCTGGTCCTGTACGAACATTAGCATCTTCTGGAATTTTGAATTTTAGACAGATGTTATCTCATCATAAGCATAAGTCTCCTATTCGTCGTAATGTTACTGTTGAAGAGATAGGTAATGTTGCGGCATTTTTATGTTCTGATTTATCTTCTGGCATTACTGGAGAAGTAATTTATGTTGATGGTGGCTTTAATATTGTTTCTGATGTAGATACAGTATAATTTGTAGCAATGTAATACTGATTTATAATGTTTAGTTTTGATATTATTGTTGTTTAAATTAATTTATTTTAATATTGGTTAGAATAGAAGATGATGCAATATCATATTATACCGGTAACTTCTTTTAATCAAAATTGTTCAATTATTTGGTGTGAACAAACTAAGAATGCTATTGTAGTAGATCCAGGAGGAGAAAAGGAAAAAATATACAAAGCAATTGATCTATTAAAAGTTGTAGTAAATAAAATTGTGTTGACTCATGGGCATTTAGATCATGTAGGAGATGCGATGGAGATTAAAAGGTATTATGGAGTTCCTATTTTTGGTCCAAATGAGCAGGATCGTTTTTTGTTAAATGATTTGTATTTACAATGTCAGATACTTAATGTTAAACCAATGTTACATATTACGGTTAAGCCTGATTTTTGGTTAAAGGATGGCGATCAAATACAAGTAGGTTATGAGAAATTTAATGTATTGCATTGCCCGGGGCATTCTCCTGGACATGTAGTGTTGTGGAATAAATTGCAAAAATTTATTATTATGGGAGATGTTTTATTTAAAAAACATATTGGGCGATCAGATTTACCAGGGGGTGATTATACTGTTTTAATGCATTCAATTAGAACTAAATTATTGTCTTTGAGTGATGATATTGTTTTTTTACCAGGTCATGGTCCTATTTCTACTATAGGTTATGAACGATCTAATAATGTTTTTTTAGTTTAAGTTTTTTGACATTTAAAAAGAACCGCCAAATATGCTTTAGATAAAGCATATTTGGCGGTTCTTTTTAAATGTATAAGTTACATATTGCATTACATATGTAATCGATATTTTTGTGTGATAAACCTGCTAAGTTTAGCCTACCAGAATCTACTAAATAAATTCCTAATTCTTCACGTAATTTAATTACTTGATTAGAGTTTAATCCTATATAGGCAAACATACCTTTTTGATTATTAATAAAACTAAAATCTTGATTTATTACTTTACTATTTTTATATTTATTCAGTGTATTAAATAACAATTTACGCATATTTTTAATATGATCTCTCATATTTTTTAATTCTTTTTCCCAAATGAAACGTAGTGTTTTATTTTGTAAAATTGTAGATACAATGGCAGCTCCATGTGCTGGTGGATTAGAATAAATTGCCCTAATGGTCGCTCGTAGTTGGCTTAGCACACAATCAGCATGATTATTGTTTTCAGTAATTATAGTACATGCTCCTACACGTTCGTTATACAAACCAAAATTTTTGGAGTAAGAATTACAGACTATTAATTCTGGATTGTTTTTACAAAACATATGTAATCCTATCAAGTCTTCTTGTAATCCATTATCAAATCCTTGATATGCCAGATCAAACAAAGGTATCCATCTATTTTTTTCTGCACATTCAGATAACATTTTCCATTGTTCTATAGTAGGATCCATTCCGGTTGGATTATGACAACAACCGTGTAATAAAACTATATCTCCAGGTTTTACTATATTGTTGAAAGTATCAATCAGTTTATCAAATTCAATGGAGTGTGTAGATTTTTGATAATATGGATAAGTACATACTTCTAATCCAGCAGCAAAAAAAATATTTTTATGATTTACCCAGCTAGGTTCGCTAATCCATATTCGTCTTTTTTTATTTATAGTATTATCATATTTTGCAATACATTCCGCGGCTATTCTCAATGCTCCAGTTCCTCCAGGAGCTTGAACAGTTCTAATCCTATTTTTTGATATTATTGAGTCATTTGGTCCAAATAATAATGTTTGATTGGCATTATTAAAGTCATTAGAACCTTCAATAGCAAGATAATTTTTACTAATTTCTTTTTTGAGTAATAAATCTTCAGCTTGTTTAACGCTTTCTAAAATTGGAGCTGCATGAAATTTTTCTATATATACTCCAATACCAAGATTAATTTTGTTTTTTTTAGTGTCAGAATGATAAATTTTTGATAATCCAAGAATTGGGTCTGGTGGAGCCATTATCATTGATTTAAACATAATTATCGCATCCATTAAATGGTGATGTATAGAGTACTTTATTTATATCAAAATTTATTATAAATGCAACTATTAATTTTTTATATTTTTATATAATTAATAAATTTAATATTTTCAGGGTATTAAATATTAAAAATTAATGCTGTTGATTGTTCTAGGAAAAGGAACAGCATCTCTAATATTGGTTAATCCAGTAATATATATTATTAATCTTTCGAATCCTAATCCAAATCCTGAATGCGGTACTGTTCCATAACGACGTAAATCTCGATACCACCAATAACATTCTGTTTTAAGATTATTTTCTAGTAAACGTTTATCTAATATAGATAAACGTTCTTCTCGTTGTGAACCTCCGATGATTTCTCCAATTCCGGGTACTAAAATATCCATTGATGATACAGTTTTATTATCATCATTTAATCTCATATAGAAAGCTTTAATATTTTTAGGGTGGTTTTTAATTACTATAGGGGATTGAAAATACTCTTCTGATAAATATTTTTCATGTTCTGAAAATAAATCCATTCCCCAGTATATAGTATTATTAAATGTTTTATCACATGAGCTTAACAATTTAATTGCATCAGTATATTCTATATGAATAATTTTACTGTGTAAAAAATTTTCTAATCGTTTTATAAGATTATATTCTTTTATATGACTTGCACAATATTCTATATCATTAATACATTGTTCTAATATAGTTTGTACAATATCTTTTAGTAAAGAATCTGCTATTTTAATAATAATATTTAAATCTGTGAAAGCCATTTCTGGTTCTAACATCCAAAATTCAGCTAAGTGTCGATTAGTATTAGAATGTTCTGCTCGAAAAGTTGGTCCAAAAGTATAAACTTTGGTTAACGCACAAGCGTATGATTCTACATTGAGTTGGCCTGATACCGTTAAAAATGCTTCTTTTCCAAAAAAAAGTTCTGGAATTTTTTGATGTGAGTTACATATATTTTGTGACTTTTTTGAATTGTTTAATAATTCAGATACATAAAACATTTTGCTGTTACCTTCGGTATCTGAGGCAGTAATTATTGGAGTAGGTACCCAAATAAATCCTTTTGTATTCATAAGGTTGTGAATTGATTGAAATAGTACATGTCTAATCCGAGAAATAGCTCCAAAAATATGTGTACGAGGTCTTAAATGCGCAACATTTCTTAAGTATTCCATAGAATGTTTTTTAGTGGTTATTGGATAAGTACTAGGATTATCTATCCACCCTAATACTTGAATATATGTTGCAATAAGTTCTATACGTTGTTTTGTACCAAGTGAATTAGTTATGTAGCCTTTAGCTATAATAGAACAACCAGTAGTTAATTTTAGAATATCTGTTTCATAATTATGTAAGTTGTTTTTTACCACTATTTGTAAGGATTCTAAACAAGATCCATCATATAAATTAAGAAAGGTAATTTTAGTTTTAGAATGTCGTCTTGTTCGAATCCAACCATATAAAGTAATTTCAGTGTTTTGTAGTTGATCAAATTCATTTAAAATTTTTACTATAGATATAGTATTCATAATTCGCCTAATGTTTGTTATGAAGAGTGTAATTTACTTATTATTATGTATAGTGAAATGATTTTGTTTAAAATCATAAAAATAGTAAAAAATTATTTTTAAAAGGTTGAAATATTTGTAAACAATCCAACTTTTAAATCCGCTGCAGTATAAATTATTTTATTATCACACATCACTTCTCCATCAGCCATTCCCATAATTAAAGTTCTGGTAATAATTTTACGAAAATGAATCAGATAAGTTACTGTTTTAGCAGTTGGTAAAATCTGTCCGGTAAATTTTACTTCTTTTACTCCTAATGCTCGACCTCTACCTTTTCCTCCAATCCAACCTAGATAGAATCCTACTAATTGCCACATTGCATCTAATCCTAAGCATCCTGGCATAACAGGATCATTAATAAAATGACAACTAAAGAACCACATATCTGATCGTATATCTAGTTCTGCTGATACAAATCCTTTATTATAATTACCTCCGTTTGTTGTCATTTTTGTTATTCGATCTATCATTAACATATTAGGAGCTGGAAGAACCGGTCCTTTTTTTCCAAATAAATTTCCTTTACTTGAATTTAATAAATCTTCTTTTGTATAGAATTCTTGTTTGTTAAACATTTGATATGAATCCTTACCTCATATTATATAGGTATTAGTTTTTAAATACATGATATTTTATATAATAAAATTAAACAGTTTGAATAGGCTTAGTAGAAATTATTATATATTTTTTGATAATAGACATGCAATGAAAGAAATACTGTGCATTTAATTATATGTTAGATTGATATAGAACAATATATTAATAATAAAATTAGATGTTGATTTGGTGTTTATGTATATCTACAATGTATAGATTTTGATTAAATTAATTATTATTCATATAATATATAAAATTATCGAAAGAGGTTATACATATGAATAATAATTAATTAAATATCTTATTTAGTTATTAAGAAACTATTGTAATAAGCTTGATAATTTAATTTCTTAATCGTGGTGTTTGAAGTTGTAATCGAATAGACTCAGCAAGATCGTCTAAAGTTGATTGTTCTGGATGAATTACAGTATCTTCGTATCCTAATTGTATTTCTGCTAAATAAGTGTGAATAGGTTTTCCTTCGTCATCTTCCATAACCACGTGATACCATGGAAATTTTCGTAAAGAATCGTTTTTAGTAACTTCATCTAAGGTAGGTTTTTCTAAAGAATATTCTGGATCTATATCTATTACTACTCCTAAATATCCTAATAATTTGTGTCTAACTTGTTGTCCAATTTTAAATTTACTAGCAATCATAAAATTTTCCTTAATATTATTGTATATATTATAGTAAATGTGGGATTGTGATAACAAAAATCAAGAGAGGTAAGATAACTTGTTTAAAGCACAATGATTATAATATGTAAGGATTAGATTGCATTAAAGTAGTTAGTATAATAGCAATATTCAATTGATATATATAGTGTTATTGTTTGATATAATTTTCTGGTAATCTAATTTACAGACATTTTTTAGGTTTTGGAAGTCCAGCGATTTTTGCAATTTGTTGTGCAACTGATTTTTTTGGAAATAATTGAATTAAATATCTACTATTTCCTTTTTTTTGATTATGTTGTGTTGCGATAATATTAATTAGTGTTTGAATTTTTGGAAACATACTATATTCTTGATAAAACATACGAACAAAATATATTATTTTCCAGTGTATTGAATTAAGTATAATTCCTTCCGATTGAGCAAGTTTGATTGCTATTTTTTCATTCCAATCTTGAGTATTAATTAAATATCCATTTAAATCAGTAATAATATTCGTTTTATCTTGGTTCATGTATTATTACACCATATATTAAATTATGTGTAAATTTTGATAATAATAGTATATATATTATCTTGATTATAGAGTAGTATCAATATATATAGTGTATATTGATATGTATTTTTTATTAATTATATTGTATAATATATACTCAATTTTGGAGGAGTGGCCGAGAGGATGAAGGCGCCGGTCTTGAAAATCGGTAATGTAAAAAATTCTAGAGTTCGAATCTCTACTCCTCCGATTTTTTAATGTTCATTATATGGAGTTGAACAATATTATAGATTGGTGATATAGTAATTTAATGTGTATGATTTTGTTATATATAAATGTATAACAACAATGGGGAGTATATATTTTTGCCGTTATATCCTATAACGGCATTGGGTCGTGTAGGACTCGAACCTACAATCAATTGATTAAGAGTCAACTGCTCTACCATTGAGCTAACGACCCATAATTAAATATATTTATACTGTTTATAACATAATTTATTAACAACGCATATATAAAAATGTATATGTAGAAATTTATAATTTATGTATGTTGTGATTTTTTTAAAAAAATTTTACAATATAATATATCATATATATATGAGGTTGTGTTGATTTTAGGAAATTAAAAATATATTTATATGGCGTTAAATATAGTATTTTAATATTAATTATAAAAAATATAGAGATCATTATTTATGATAATGATTAAATTTCAATTATTGTATGGTAAGTTAGATAGTTTTATTATTCTAAAATATTATCAAAGAATATAAATATTTATCAAGTATTAATTATATGTAATATGTTTAAGTATTATGGTGTTTTTAATATACCAATGTATCTCACTTTATTCCGGATAATAATGGTGCCGTGCTTTGTTGCAGTGTTTTATTGGCCTATTTATTGGAGTCCAATGCTGTGTACTTTAATATTTTTTATTGCTGCTATTACGGATTGGTTTGATGGTTTTTTAGCGCGTAGATGGAATCAAACTAGTAGAATTGGTGGATTTCTTGATCCAATAGCAGATAAAATCATGATAATTACGGCTCTGATATTGATATCTGAGCATTTTCATGTGTGGTGGATGACTTTACCTATATCTAGTATAATTATTCGAGAAATTCTTATTTCATCATTGAGGGAATGTATAGCTAGAGTTGATAACAAAAATAATATTTCTGTCATATGGTTAAGTAAGGTTAAAACCTTTGCACAAATGTTAGCTTTAATTGCATTATTGTGCAGGTTAAATGAATGGACTGTAATAATGGGAGTAATTTCTTTATATACTGCCATGTTATTGACCTTATGGTCAATGTGTTATTATGTATATAGTGTATCTTCTATACTGTTACAGTATAAATTGAAATAAAATTAACGATAAATAATGCATTGTATAATGATTTGTTAAGTATGTATAGGAATAATCAATTGTATATTAAATAATATGATATGTTTTGATAAGTATTTTATCTTAATTAATAAGTATATTAACTATCGAATAATAAACTTTCATGCAATATTAGTTCATAAAGGTAGTTGATGTTTATTTTTTATCTATGATAATTTTATAAAGTTTCATATAATATATTATTAGTAATAAAATTGTTTTGTGACTAATCATGATTTATTAATTTTAAATTTCTATGATAATTATATTCATGTTGTATGCAGTTGATTGTTTAAAATACTTATTTATAAATTATAGTATAATTACGTAAGGTGTAATTTTGTAATTTTTTAAATAAGTATTAATTAATAAATATGTACGAAGGGCGCGTTAACAAAGTGGTAATGTAGCGGACTGCAAATCCGTATAGCTCGGTTCGAATCCGAGACGCGCCTTATGTCAGTAATTTGGAATGCCCGGGTGGTGGAATTGGTAGACACAAGGGACTTAAAATCCCTCAGTTTTATACTGTACGAGTTCAAGTCTCGTCCCGGGTATATTTTAATTTTATTATTGATATTATATAAACATTGAATAGGATAGTATTTTTATAGGAATAATAATTTATTGGTGAGTCATAGTAATGTTTATTGGAATTCCAGAACATTCTTGTATGGCTTGATTTACTATTGTGTAATCTATATTTGGTAAATCTTTTATCATTGTATATACATGTTTTTTTAAATTATTTGGAGCCAAAATATGTTTGGTTTTATTACTTGATTTAGTATCAAGTGGTTTGTGTATTTCTAAATATTGTAATCCTTGTGAGTCAGTAGTTAATTTTACCGATTCGTTGATGAATTGCACTCTTGTTCCAATAGGGGCAAGAAGATAAAGGTATTGTATATCTTGTGTTCTTAATCTGATACATCCTCGTGTTACCCTGAGTCCAATGCCAAAATTAGTATTAGCGTCGTGTATTAAGTAGCTTTTTCCTAAATATAAAGCACGAGATCCTAAAGGGTTGTTAGGTCCAGCTGGAATTTGTTTAGGTAATATTTCTCCTCGTTGTATATATTCGTTGCGTGTACTTTGTGTAGGTATCCAAATAGGATTTTTTTTTTATTTTTTATTGAAGTAATCCAATCATTTGGAGTTTCGTGATGTATTGTTCCAATAGATATTGGAAATATAATAACAATATTATTATTTTTTTCGGGATAATAATATAATCTCATCTCAGCTTTATTTATTATAATTCCTATATGGGGAGTATTAGGTAAAATAAGTTTTTGTGGAATTATTAGTGTTTCCTTTGAGTTTGGAAGATATAAATCGATTTCAGGGTTAGCTTGTAATATATTGCGTAATCCAACATGAAATTTTTCGGCAAAATATTCAAGAGAATGTGTATTATTTAGTGGAATAGAGTACTTAAAATTCTTACCTATTAATCTAATATTAGGATTAGATAATTCATAAATTATTGCAGAAATATACTGAATATATACAATTAAGTAAATATATGTAAATATTTTAAATATTAATGACATTATTTGATGTATCACGAGTAATTAATGATTAAAATCATGACAGTCGATATGTAAATTGAATAGAGTTAAATATAATATATAGTATAAGGTAATATATGACACTTTAAGAATAGAATGAAGATTCTCCTGGAGGTCTTGTTTTAAATCTTCGATGTAACCACATGTATTGTTCTGGTGCTAATAAAATTATTTGCTCAATTAATTTATTAATATGTTGTATTGTTATGATGCGTGTTTTCAATGAAATCTTGTTATTTTTATTTGGAAAAATTAATAGTTCATATCCGAGAGCTTTTGGAAGTCTTCGGGGTATAAACGGTATAACTGCAGGTTTAGCTATTTTTGTAAGTATATATGTACCTATAGTGCTAGCTGCATTAGGTACATTAAATAAAGGCACGAATACGCTATTTTTATAGCCATAATCATGATCAGGAGCATACCAAATAATTTCTCCGTTTTTTAAAGCGGAGACCACACTTTTAATATTTGTTCTGTTAATCATTTTTTTGTTAGATTTTAAGCGTCCTTTAGTTTGTATCCAATCTAATAACGGGTTATTATTTGGGCGATATACTCCTATTCCCGGATTTAAAATACCAAGAATACGAGCTCCTAATTCTAATGTTAAGAAATGCATTCCAAGTAATAATATTCCTGTTTTTTGTTTTTTAGCTTGAATAATGTGTTTAAATCCATTAATTGTAAACCATCGTTTAATTCGATACTCTGGCCAAAACCAAGCCATTCCAGTTTCAAATATTCCCATTCCCATAGATTCACAATTTTTGTTTAGCAATGTTTTTTTTTCGGAATCTGTAAGATGAGGAAAGCATAAATCTAAGTTTTTACGGATAATCTGTACTCGATATAACATAATATATTTCATTGCTCGACCAATATTAATTCCTAAATAGTATATTACAGGATATGGTAATAATACTATTATATAAAGTATAGCTATACCTAACCATATTATCCAAAAACGAGGCATCAATAATGAGAATTTAAAAATCGGTAATCTTTCCATAAAAGCATAAGATATTAGTTACTAAAAATATATACGGTAATGGTTATGATGATAGTTTAGTAAATATAATTATTTCATAATATTAGAAAATAACTCAATACAAATTTTATATATTATATTTTATAAAAATTTATGTATATGTAAAATATATAGCATTGTTTTGTATGGTTTGCAATTGATATTTATCATTTATATGAAATACGAAAAATTAAGTAATATAATGAATATTAAATATATAAATAATTGATAAATTATTTATAGTGTAGAAACATATCTTATTTGTTTTATATAGATTAGTATGACATTAAATTAATGATTAACACAGTAAGTATTGGTTCGTTAAATAATTGCAATAAAATATATGAAAATATATATATTATTAATATTAAATAATTATTTTAAATATTATATTTATGTGTTTTATTTTTTGATTGATGATTATTTTTTTTTGCGTTGTCAATAGTAGAATTAATAAGAGAATTATTTATATTATTTTTGATGAGTTTTGAGAAGTATATATTATTATTAATGTGTTTGTGTGTATATAGATTAGATTTATGATCATTGAAGTAATGAATTGTTTTTTTATAATAGGTATTGTATCTGTGTTTGCTTTTGTTATGCATATATTTTTTGTGAATAGAATATATATTATTTTGATATAATGATTTATGAGGATATTTAGTACTGTGTAAAATGTTTGTGTTTTTTAAAAAAAAAATAATATATATTTTTTTAAAAATATTATTCTTTTTTAAAGTTTTTAATTGTTTTTTTATTATTGAAAAGTATGTGGTGAATGTATTAAAAATAAACCAAAAATTAGTAATTTTATGTATCCATATGGTTACTTTTTTTAATTTTAGTTGTGGTAAATTATTGATATACGGTGTTTTATATGTATAAAGATTTTGAAAATATAAAAATTTTGTTTTATTAAACAATTTTTTATGCACAATACCACGATGATGTAGTGTTAAAGTTTTTTCTGATATAGATGGAAATGATTCGTTGTGATGATGGGTTGCTAGTAAATAACTGGGTTTATTATTTGTTTCTCCTTTTCGTATACGTCGTACTTCATAATTGGGAGTTTTCATCAGTTCATATGGTACAATTATTGCTCGTACTCCTTTTTGTCGTTGTTCAATATCACTAATTGCTTTTCTTTTTTCATTTAATAAATATGTAGCAATAGCTACAGGAACAATTGCATGTACTTCATAAGTATTTTCTTTTAATGCTTCTTCTTCTATTAGTCTTAAAATGGATAAAGAAAGTGATTTATTATCTCGAATACTACCGGTTCCACTACATCTGGGGCAAACATGATGACTTGATTCATCTAACGATGGTCTTAATCGTTGTCTAGATAGTTCTAATAGACCAAATTTAGAGATACGGCCTATTTGAATGCGAGCTCTATCTTGACGTACTGTTGTACGTAAAGTATTTTCAATTTCGCGTTGATGTTTTACAGAAATCATATCGATAAAATCAATTACTATCAATCCTCCAACATCTCGTAAACGTAGTTGTCTTGCTATTTCATCTGTTGCTTCTAAATTTGTATTGAAAGCTGTGTCTTCGATGTCTAATCCTTTGGTAGATCTAGCAGAATTAATATCAATGGCTGTCAATGCTTCAGTAGTATCAATTATAATTGATCCTCCTGAAGGTAATCGTACTTCATGTAAAAATGCAGATTCTATTTGAGATTCAATTTGATAATGGCTAAATAATGGAATATCTCCATTATATAATTTAATTTTTTTTACAAAATCTGGTCGACCTAAAGAAGTGATATGTTCTTTAGCTATATTTAAAATGTCAGGGTTATCAATTAAAATTTCTCCTATATCTGGTTTTAAATAATCTCTGAATGCTCGAACAATAACGTTGCTATCTTGATGGATTAAAAATGGAGCTAATTGTGTGGATGCTGTATTTTGAATAGTTTTCCAATGTTGTAATCTCGAAGTTAAGTCCCATTCTAAAGCTTCTATAGATTTGCCAACTCCAGCTGTTCTAATAATTAAGCTCATACCTTCAGGTAAATCTAGAGTAGATAAAGTTTCTTTTAATTCTATACGTTCATTACCTTCAATACGTCTGGAAATTCCTCCAGATTTTGGATTATTTGGCATGAGTACTAAATAACTTCCTGCTAAACTAATAAAGGTAGTTAATGCCGCTCCTTTAGTTCCTCTTTCTTCTTTATCAATTTGTACAATTAATTCTTGACCTTCTCGTAATATTTCTTTAATACTAGATTTATTATGTGATGACGAGCAAAGAAAATATTCTTGAGAAATTTCTTTGATCGGTAAAAATCCGTGTTTTTCTGATCCATAGTCTACAAAAACTGCTTCTAGACTCGGTTCAATGCGAACTATTTTTCCTTTATAAATATTAGCTTTTTTTTGTTCGTGCCCTATTATTTCGATATCTAAATCATATAGTCGTTGTCCATCTACTAATGCTACTCGTAGTTCTTCTTTTTGAGTAGCGTTAATTAACATTCTTTTCATTATGTTTTACTCAATGTTGATATTTTATCTTAGAATATATAGATATTGTTTAGTTTAAATTTTTATGAATTTAAATATTTTACAGTTTGACATTTAATGGATTTTAAATTTACAATTTTTTATACAATTGTGAGTTATATTTAAATTAATTACAACTTGTAAATATTTTAGTATTTTAGATTAATATGGTTTTTATTAAAATAAATATATGTATTTTTATTGGTATTGAAATTTAATATTTATATTTAAATATAATAACAACATTGTATTTTATCGTAACCATATATTATTATGTAATGATTGTTAATATAATTAAAATTTCATAATGATAGTATTTATATGTTTTAATTTTTTATATTTTCAATTTTACTAATTTTTTTTATTATATTAAAACAGTTATTGAATTACCATGATTTCTTATGACAGAAAATAATATTAGTTTGCATTGGTTAAAAGTTTCTGATCACTGCGCTGGCCAAAGAGTTGATAATTTTTTGAGTTTTTATTTAAAAACGGTTCCAAAATCTATGATTTATCGAATGATACGCATTGGGAAAGTGCGTGTTAATAAAAAAAGAATTAAGTTTCAATATAGGTTAAAAATCGGAGATTTACTGAAAATTCCCGCAATAAAATACGTAAAAATACGTCAATCTTGTATGTGTAATATATCAGAAATGATGTTTTTGCAAAATACAGTAATTTATGAGGATGAGCATTTATTAGTATTAAATAAACCTTCTGGAATTTCAGTACATGGAGGAGGTGATAATAAGTTGCAGCTTAATATTATTGATGCTCTTAGAATGTTACGTCCAAAAATACGATTTTTATGGTTAGTGCATCGTTTAGATCGAGATACGTCTGGTCTATTATTAATAGCGAAAAGTAGGATTGTTTTAATAAAATTACATGAACAATTGCGTTTACAAAAAATACAAAAAACATATTTAGCCATAGTTTATGGATCATGGGATACACATATAACTTCAATATCTGCTCCATTATTTAAAAAAAAAGATTACATTAAAAACATTAATGTTGTTTTTATAGACTCAAAATTTGGAAAATTGGCTCAAACTTGTTTTCAAGTCAAAGAACGATTTAAAAATATAGCTACATTGTTAAATATTATACCTATTACTGGTCGAACCCATCAAATTAGAGTACATACACAATATGCTCAATGTCCCATTATAGGAGATCACGTATATGGAAAACAGAAAGTTAATGTCCAATTTAAAAAATTAGGATGGAATAGATTATTTTTGCATGCATCTACATTATGTTTTATACATCCTTGTACTGAAGAGAAAATGAACATATCTGCTCCAGTAGATCAATCTTTTTATGATTGTTTATCCTTTCTAAGAAAATTAGTTAATTAAATATTTACTATTAACAAATAATAAAGTATTTATTAATAGTAAATATTTGATGATATATCAGCCAGTTAGTAAAATTTCAAAAATATATTTTATTGTAATATAATTTATTCATGGTCTAAATTATATATTTAAATGATTTTTTATGTAATTAAATATATTTTAAGAATTAAACACACTAATGATTATTATATGTAATTATTATTAAATAATTTTATATTTATTGTTAAAATAAAATATATAATTTATAGTATATATAAACTATATGTATAATTTTTAATTTATGATATTGGTTAACGATGACAATAAATAATTACAATATATATTATAAATATATATTGTAATTATTTATTTGGTGTTATGTTAATTATGTAGTTGTTACATATCAAATTGTAGTCATTGTTACTAATATAATATAATTGATAAAAATAAATCTTGGGGTATTATATTATGGCAGTACAACAAAATAAATCTACTAGATCTAAAAGAGGTATGAGACGTTCTCATAATGCTTTACCAATAACACAAATATCAGTAGATAAAGTATCTAAAGAAATACATCGTCGTCATTATATTACTATGAATGGGTTTTATCGAGGTGTAAAGATGATTGAAAAATAATTTTAGTTTAAAATATAATTTTGAAATATTTAGTGCTTGCGTTAGATGCAATGGGTGGAGATTTTGGGCCAAAAGTGACAGTGCCTGCTTCACTAGAGGCTTTGTCTTTACATCCTAAATTAAAGTTGTTATTGGTTGGAGATCCTGATGTAATTAAACCTATTTTAGATGGATTTAATGTAAAATATTTGCGTAGATTGACTCTTATTCCATCAAAGTCAGTAGTTAATGATAATGATAGACCAGCTCAAGCTATCCGGTTGAGTAAAAATACATCGATGCGAATAGCATTAGAATTAATTAAATCAGGACATGCGCAAGCGTGTGTGAGCGCTGGTAATACAGGTGCTCTTATGGGGTTATCTAAATTAGTTATTAAACTTATCAATGGTATTGACCGTCCAGCATTAACTGCATTGTTACCTCATCAAAAACAAGGAAAAACTGTGATTTTAGATTTGGGAGCTAATATTTTATGTAATGATTCAATGCTGGTACAATTTGCTATTATGGGGTCAGTATTATCTGAACAAATTGCAGGAATAGTTAATCCTAGAGTAGCTTTGTTGAATATTGGATCAGAAGAAACTAAAGGTCTAGATAATATTCGTTGTGCATCAAAAATATTACATACTATTCCATCTATTCATTATATTGGATATATTGAGGCAAATGATTTATTAATGGGAAAAACAGATGTTTTAGTCTGTGATGGATTTGCAGGTAATATTACATTAAAAACTATGGAAGGGATGATGAGATTGATATTATCGTTATTGACAACGTCAGAAGAAAAAAATAAATTGTATTATTTTATTAGAAAAATTAAAATGTGGATGAATAAATGTGTATTTAAACAATTTGTGCAATTGAATCCAGATTTATACAATGGAGCATATTTAGTAGGATTACGTAGCACAGTGATAAAAAGTCATGGAGGCGCAAATAAACATGCTTTTACCAAAGCTATTACTCAGGCTATGTATGCTGTGGAGCGAAGAATACCAGAAAAAATTGCTGATCGATTAAATACTATGATGTTGTATAAGAAATAGTTAATTGATATATGTTTACTAAAATTCTTGGAACTGGAAGTTATTTACCAAAATATATTAGATCTAATATTATTTTAGAGAAAATGGTAGATACTTCTAATGCGTGGATTATAGCTCGTACTGGAATTAAGGAACGTCGTATTTCTAATTCTAGTGAGACTGTTGCTAAAATGGGTTATTTTGCATCTAAAAAAGCTTTAGATATGTCCTGTATTGAAGCAAATGAAATAGGAATTATTATTGTTGCTACAACATCATCTAGTCATGCCTTTCCTAGTTCAGCATGTCAAATTCAGCGTGATTTAAAAATATCAGATACCATTGCTTTTGATTTATCGGCAGCTTGTTCAGGTTTTGTATATGCATTAGATGTAGCTAATCAATATATTAAGAATGGTGTTGTAAAATATGCTTTGATTGTAGGATCAGATATTTTAAGTCATTTTTTAAATCCTAACGATCGTAGTACATTAATTTTATTTGGAGATGGAGCAGGAGCAGTAATATTAGGTCGTTCGAAAAGTCCAGGAATTATTTCAACTCATCTACATGCAAATGGATATTATGGAGATTTATTAACTTTGCCTCATTATAATACACAAAATCCTGAAAAATTATCTGTTTACTTAACTATGTCTGGCAATAAAGTATTTAAAATGGCAATTGCTACGTTAACTGGTATTATTAATGAAACTTTGCATGCAAATAATTTGCAACAAGATGAATTAGATTGGTTAGTACCTCATCAAGCTAATTTGAGAATTATTTCTAAAGCAGCTAAACGATTGAATATAGATATGGAAAAAATAATAATTACTTTACATAAACATGGAAATACTTCTGCTGCTTCTATTCCTTTAGCTTTGGATGAGGCTGTGCGTGATGGACGTATTAAATCAAATCAATTGTTATTGCTAGAAGCATTTGGAGCAGGGTTAACTTGGGGTTCAGTTTTATTAAGATTTTAACGATAAATAAATAGTAAGGAAATCATATATGATTGCACATAATGATATATTTGCTGTAGTATTTCCTGGTCAAGCATCGCAACATATAGGAATGCTATCAGATCTTGCTAATTCTTATCATGCGATAAGGGACACGTTTTATGAAGCATCAGAAATTTTAAATTATGATGTATGGAATTTGGTTCAGTTCGGGCCTATCAGCGAATTAAATAAAACTTATTATTCTCAGCCTGCTATTTTAACGGCTTCAGTAGCTATTTGGAAAGTATGGATGCAACAAATAGGGAAATTACCAAATGTAATGGCAGGGCATAGTTTAGGAGAATATTCTGCCTTGGTATGTTCAGGTAGTATAGATTTTTTATCTGCGATAAAATTGGTAACAACAAGAAGTGTTTTGATGCAAGAAATTTCTCCTGATGGATATGGAGCTATGTCTATTATTATTGGATTAAGTGATGATGTTGTTCGTGAATTATGTCAAATTGTAGAATCTATAGATGATCAAATTGTTGCTCCTGCTGGTTTTAATACTTCAGATAACATAGTTATATCTGGTCATAAAGCAGCAGTAAATCATGTTAATTTACTTTGTAAAAAGGCAGGAGCGAAATATGTTACAACATTACCGATTAGCGTACCATCTCATTGTTCTATAATGAAAAAAATGGTTAGTAGATTCCAGAAGATTATAGAAAATACAGTTATTTCTTCTCCTAAAATACCTGTAATAAATAATGTTGATGTATCTATTGAACAAGAACCTCAATTTATTCGTGATTCATTAATACGACAATTATATAATCCGGTGCGTTGGAACGAAATTATGCAAGAATTTATTAATAAGGATATAAAAATAGTTTTAGAAATGGGTCCTGGAAAAGTATTAACAAGATTAATACAGAGATCTGTATATAGTGATAGTTTATTTAGTTTATCGATAAATGATGTTGATTCATTATCAAAAGCTATACAATGTATTATTCGTAATTAATTTTTTATTTAGTATATTATAATAGGAAGAGATATATAATGACTTTTAAGGGAAAAATTGTATTAGTGACGGGAGCGCGTAGTGGAATTGGTCAAGCTATTTCTGAACAATTTATTAAATATGGGGCTATAGTAATAGGTACTGCTACTGATTATATAGGAGTAAGAGATATTAATGTACGTTTCGGTAACCAAGGTAAAGGTATGCAATTAAATGTTACGAATCAGCATTCAATTGATTGTTGTATACAGGAAGTACGTTCGGAGTTTGGAGATATTAATATATTAGTAAATAATGCTGGTATTGTTCAGGATAATATTTTATTACATATGATGGAAAATGAATGGCAATCAGTGATAGATGTAAATTTAACTGCAGTATATCGTATGTCTAAAGCTGTAATCAAACCAATGATGAAAAATCGTTACGGTAGAATTATTAATATAGGTTCTATAATAGGTATGACTGGAAATGTTGGTCAAGTAAATTATTCAGCATCTAAATCGGGATTAATTGGGTTAACCAGATCATTAGCTAGAGAGGTGGCGTCTAGAGGTATTACAGTAAATTTGGTAACACCAGGTTTTATTTGTACTAATATGACAAAAAAATTAACCGATAAACAAAAAAAAAATATTTTATCTAAAATTCCAATTGCTCGTTTTGGAGAGCCTCAAGATGTTGCAAATGCAGTGATATTTTTTGCATCTGATAATTCAGAATATATTACGGGTCAGACCATACATATTAATGGAGGTATGTATATGGGGTAATATATATAATAGTTAATGAATATTATTCTATAGTAAAGAGTCAATTTAAATTGTAATCATTACTACATGAGTTATTTAATTAATAAAGGTTTTAGTTATTAAATTGATAAATTAGTATTATATAGGGTATAAGTGTATGAGCATTGTTGAAGAAAAAGTAAAAACTATTATTGCTGAACAATTAGGAGTAAAACAGGAAGAAGTAGTAAATCATGCTTCGTTTGTTGATGATTTAGGAGCTGATTCTCTTGATACTGTTGAATTAGTTATGGCATTAGAGGAAGAGTTTGATATTGAAATCCCAGATGAAGAGGCAGAAAAAATTACTACTGTTCAAGCAGCTATAGATTTCATTCATACTAATCAGAAATAGACATAATAGTAATAGTATAAATTATGTATCCAGAATTGTAACATAAGGGTTTAATTATACATTTTTGTAAGATTAAATAGAAAATAATTTGTATTAATAATATGTTTAACTGTTAATCAAAATCAGATGTATTGGATTAATGGAGTTTTAACAAAAAAAATATCATTAGATGTTCGAGCTTTACATTTTGGGGATGGTTTTTTTACAACCGCCAAGATTTATAATGGTAAAATACATTTGTTTAATTGGCATATGGAGAGATTAAAGGTATCAGCACGTCGATTGATGTTTAATAATGTAAATTATGATATCTTATATGAAGAAATATTCCAATCGATATTAAATTATAATGCAGATGGTATAATTAAAATTATTATTAGTCGTATAAATAAGAATAAAAAATATGGATATAAATCTGATAATTATAGTGATTTATATCGTATTATACGCATTAGTCCATTACCAAAATATTACAGTCAGTGGTTTCATTTGGGAGTACGTTTAAAAACAAGTAAAATACGATTGTCTCGTAATTCTTTTTTTGCAGGTATAAAACATTTAAATCGATTAGAACAAGTGATGATTTCTTATGATATCAATAACGATGATAAGGCTGATGAAGCATTAGTACTTGATACTGATTCTAATGTTATAGAATGTTGTAGTGCTAATATTTTTTGGCGTCAAAAAAATCAAGTTTTTACTCCATCTTTATTATATGCTGGTGTTAATGGAGTTATGCGTCAATTAATTATACGGTTATTACCTAAATTAGGTTATTCCATTCAAGAAGTTATGGTAGGAATTGAACGCTTAAAATCAGTAGATGAAGTGTTTATTACTAATTCGTTATTACCATTGGCTCCGGTGAATTCAATTAATGATTATTTTTATACAAATAATGAATTGTGTAATATATTAAAGAATTATGTAATAGATGAATAATACATATTTATAATTATTTTAAAATAATTATAATGATAAATATATGTAATAGATTTGATATTAAATTCAATGATTATGTTGTAATATGCAAAAGTATTTATGTATATATTTTATGAAAAAACATAGATATTTAGTAATAAAATATCAGGTATATTATGAAAGATAATAATATTATGAATAATAGGTTTATTGTAGTTGAAGGATTAGATGGTTCAGGGAAGACTACTATCGTACATAAAATAGTTAAATATTTTTACAATCAAAAAATAACTAATGTAATTACTACACATGAGCCTGGAGGAACGGAAATTGCGTATATATTAAGTGAATTGATTAAAAATAAATCTAAAAATGAAAAGTTGACTGATCTTTCAGAATTATTAATGTTATATGCAGCTCGGTCTCAATTATTAGAAAATGTTATAAAACCAGCGTTATTTAAAGGTGATTGGGTAATTGGGGATAGATGTGATTTATCTTCTTTTGCATATCAAGGAGCTGGTCGAAAATTAAATAGTGTGTTGTTAAATATGTTATCTCAGTACGTTATAAATGATTTTTTTCCAAAATTAATATTTTATTTAGATATTCCTTCAGAATTGGTTTTGTCACGTATAAAAAATAGAAAGGTATTAGATCGTATTGAACAAGAATCATTAAGTTTCTTTAATCGAGTACGTTCATATTATCGTAAGTTAGCATTTTTAAAAGAGAATATTATTATGATTGATGCTAGTCAACCATTAGAACAGGTTTGTGTATTTATTTATAGGTATTTAGATCAGTGGTTATGTGATTTATATAAATAAATTATATGAAAATGATACAGTATCCTTGGTTAAATACTATTTATAATCAAATATTGTTTTCTTATGATATTAAGAAAGGGCATCATGCCTTATTGTTATATAGCACGCAGAATAATGGAGAAGATATATTAATTAACTCTATTGCTCGTTGGTTAATTTGTAAAAATTCTTTTAAAATAAAATATTGTAATTCTTGTTCTGATTGTTATTTAATGAATATTGGACAACATCCTGATTATTATCAGTTAGATTTAAAATATCAAGCGCAGTCTATAGGAGTAGATAGTATTAGAGATTGTATTGATTCAATATATCGATTTACTCAATACAGTAAATCTAAAATTGTTTTTATACAATATATTGAATATTTAACTGATGAAGCTGTTAATATGTTATTGAAAATTTTAGAAGAGCCTCCAGATAATACTTATTTTTTTTTCAGATCTAGAAAAATTATAAATATTCCACTAACTTTATTAAGTCGTTGTGTTAAGTGGGTTGTTACTCCTCCTGTAGAATCATTAGGAATAGAATGGTTAATAAATAATCAAAAATTAGATAATATATTGTTTTTAACAACTGCGTTACGATTAAATTATGGATCTCCTATAGAAGCGAAAGTTATGTTACAGTCAGATCAATGGAAAGCTCGGGTAGAATTATGTAATCATATTAATGATGTTATTAAAAATGGGAATTTTTTACAACTTTTGCCGATATTGAAGAATAAAGAACATAGATATATTTTTATATCTTGGTTAATTACATTATTGGTAGATGCATTAAAATATCGACAAGGTGTAAAGGAAAAATTTTTTATAAATTTAGATCAATTACAACTTATATTAAATATATCGGTGTATTGGAAGGTATTATCTTTGCATAATCAGTTAAGTCAATGGATAATTCTATTTTATTATTTTCAAAGATTTGATAATATTAATCATGAATTATTGTTAACTTGTCGATTACTAAATTGGCAACAAGGTACGATTGAGTCGTGCATACAGTAACTAGAGGTATATAATATTATGTTTTTAATTGATTCTCATTGTCATCTTAATCAATTGGATTACAAAATTATTCACAAAGATATATCAGACGTATTAAGAAAAGCTTATCAAAAAAATGTAAAATTAATGTTGTCAGTAAGTACTAGTATATCTGATTATGAAGTTATGGTACGTAATATTGGATGTAGGCCTGAAGTAATATTTTCTTGTGGAGTACATCCTGTAGATGTATATCATATTAAAAATTTTGATTATGATAAGTTAAAGAAATTTTCTTGTAATAAAAATGTCGTAGCAATTGGGGAAACTGGATTAGATTATTATCATAGTATGAGTAACATAGATATACAGAAAGTAGTGTTTCGAAAACATATAGCTGTTGCTAAAGATGCAAATAAACCTATTATCGTGCATAGTCGCAATGCTATAAATGATACTATAACTGTGTTACACGAAGAGCATGCTGAAAAAGTTGGTGGAGTTTTACATTGTTTTAGTGAAGATATAGATTCCGCTAAGATTTTATTAGATATGAGTTTTTATATATCTTTTTCAGGAATAATAACATTTCAAAAAGTTGACAGATTTAAAAAAATTATTCAATATGTTCCGTTAGATCGTATATTGTTAGAAACTGATTCTCCATACCTTACCCCTGTTCCATATAGGGGTCAAGAAAATCAGCCAGCTTATGTTTATGAAATTGCTAAGTATATTGCAAATATAAAAAAAATTTCGTTAGACAATATAGCATTTATTACTACATCAAATTTTTATAAATTATTTCAAATACTATAAAAATATATTAATCTTATTGAAATAATAGATAATGTATAAAAATATTTTATATGTATTTTGTAATTTTACATAATTAATAATTTTAATGCAGGTATATTGTAAAAAAATGAAAAGTAATGATTTGTTTATTAAGATTATTCAGAAGAAAATTAAAACGAATATTCTTTATCAGGATGAATTAGTTACAGCATTTTGTGATTTATATCCTAAAGCTCCTATTCATATTTTAATTGTTCCTAATGAATTAATTCCGACTGTTAATGATGTGAAATCTCATCATGAGATAACTTTAGGAAGATTATTTATAGTAGCAGCAAAGATAGCTAATCAAAAAAATATACATATTTCAGGTTATAGATTAATTATTAATTGTAATGTTAATGCTGGTCAAGAAATTTATCATTTACATATGCACTTATTAGGAGGAAAACAATTGGGACCATTGTTAGATGAGAGATACTAATATTATGGTGTACATCAATGATATATATACGTATTCATTTATATTACAACAATATTTATTATAAGTAGAACAATGTTTTGTTTCAATAAAATGGTATTTTAATGTAAAATTTACAGTGAAGATTGTTTTATAAATTACATAATTATATAAATTGTCACCATTTATATTTTTGGATTACAAATATATTAGGTGTATATAAAGTATAATATAATCAAAACGTACAGAAAAAATAGTTATGTATTTTACTATAAAAAAGAGAATAATATATTTGTTTTTTTATTTAATATTTTTCAATTGTATTATTATTAGATATGATCTAGTCGTGGCGGCATCTATTAATTTAAATGAATCATCAGAAATTAATTGTACAGTTGATTTTTGCAATTGGAGAATAATCTTATCGAATATGTTACAAAAGGTAGTTTTTTTTGATGATTTTATTTATGATGAAGTTGTGTTAATAAACATTTTTCAAAACAATACAAATGGAATATTACCAATAATAAAAATTACAAATATTTTGATTAGTTTAATTGAAGAAAGATTTCATAAATATACTGTTATTAGTTTAGATAAGTTATATCAAATATATCGAGAGTTAGAGGTTTCTGTAGAAGATCATGAACATGCTTATGAGTTTGCTATGAAAATAGCAAATTATTTACAGGCGGATTATATAATTTATGGGGTTGTTGAAGGAGATTTCAAAATACCTCATATAAAATTGCAATTAATATTATCGAGTACAGGTGAAATTCTATGTGTTGTTGATGATTTTATACAAACGTGTCATCGTTTTTAATTTAAAGTGTCGAAATTTCAATTTATAAATTTTGATTTTTGATGTATTAGATCAATGTTTTAATAGTTATCTTACTTGAATTATCGTTAAAATAATTTTTAATAGTAAATACGTATATGCATATGCTATTAGTTGTGTTATTTGTTGCATCGCGTTATATATATGGAAAAACAGTAAATAGATTGAATCAGTGTATTTATTGGGTTTCTAGTATATTTATAATGTTAAGTATGTCAGCAATGATTATAATATTGTCGGTGATGAATGGTTTTGAAAGTGAATTAAAAAAAAATCTTTTATATTTGATTCCACATGTGGTAGTTACTTCTACTCAAGGATATATAAATAGTAAAAATATTCCTGATTTTTTATCATTACCTGCAATAAAAAATAATATAACATATATTAAGCCTTTGATTTTTTCTGATATAATCTTACAAAGTTCTAAATCGATATCATTGGGAATGATGTTTGGAGTTGATCCTAATCATTTTGAACCATTATTTGATTATTTAATTCATCATAATGTCAGTCAGTTAATTTCTGGCAAATATTATATTATTATTGGTTCTGCATTAGCTCAAAAATTATCGGTCAATATACATGACCAAATTCGTTTAACTGTACCATCTATTCATTACAATACACCTATTGGTTGTTTTCCTATTCAACGTTTGTTTACAATTTTAGATATTTATCATTCTAGTAATGATGAAATTGATTCTTGTCAAGTATTGGTACATAAAAATGATGCTGCAGTTTTATTAAATTATCCTCCTCAAAATATTACGGGGTGGAGAATATGGATAGATGAGCCATTTAAAGTAAGTAAATTGGAGCAATGGCAATGTCCTAAGGATTGGATATGGACAGATTGGCGTAAGTATAAAGGTTCTTTATTTCAAGCTATAAAAATGGAAAAAAATGTTATGTTTTTTTTATTTATTTTAATGATAGTCACGGTAAGCGGTAACATTATTGCATTTTTGGTTCTATTGATCACAGAAAAACATAAAGAAATAGCGATTTTACAAACATATGGATTTAATAGACTGCAAATAGTAATATTATTGATAATACAAGGTGTAAGTAGTGGTGTATTAGGTATAATATGTGGTGTGGGGTTAGGAGTATGTTTAGCAAAAAAACTAAACCAAATATTATTTTTGCTAAATATTTTTTCTGAAAATTTATATTTTCCTATAGAGATACCATTTATTCAAATATTCAATATAAGTTTGATGATTTGTGGATTCATAGTATTAATTATATTGTATCCTGCTTGGTATATATCGTCCATATATCCTGCTCAGGTATTACGTCATGGTCAATAAAAATATTAATGATATTCCGCCGATATTATGTTGTTCTAATATAATAAAACGGTATCAATATTCAAATTTTTCGATAACAGTATTGGACGGTATTACTATGTCTATAGAATATAATAAAATTATAGCAATAATAGGAGCATCTGGGTCAGGGAAAAGTACTTTATTACATATCATGGGAGGATTAGATAAACCTACTTCAGGAGATGTATTTTTAGAAGGTCGTGCATTAAATAAGTTATCTGATAAAGATTGTTCAATTATGCGTAATACATCTATAGGATTTATATATCAATTTCATCATCTGTTACCAGATTTTTCTGTTTTAGAAAATATTGCAATGCCATTATTGATTAAGGGATTAAAATTTGCTATAGCTAAACATAAAGCTCAATTTATATTAGAGTTAATTGGGTTGAATAATTTATGTGATCGTTATCCATGCGAACTTTCTGGAGGAGAAAGTCAGAGAGTCGCTGTAGCTCGAGCAATTATAAACAATCCACCTTTAGTGTTGGCTGATGAACCTACTGGTAATTTAGATGAGAGTAATTCAAATAATGTTTTTAAATTATTAGAAAAAATAAATTTGTGGTATGGAACAACTTTTGTAATAGCAACTCATGATTTAAGTTTAGCTAAAAAATGTCATAAGATTTATATTGTATCAAATGGTATGTTAAAGATTAGTACAATATAAATATATGTATATAATTTTATTATAAAATGATACTTTCTTTAAGAATTGCGTTGCGTTTTCATCAAAGTTTTAAAAGAAATACATTAATATCTTTAATATCTTTTATTTCTATTATTATTATTGCTATTGGGATTTCTACGGCTATACTTGTGTTAAGTATAATTAATGGATTTGAATTTGAGTTAAATCATCGTATTTTATCTGTTGTACCTCATGGAGAAATTACTAAATCAGCTAATATTTCGTTTGTTAATTGGAAGAAAATATTAAATTGTATTAAGAAGATACCTAATATTATTTATACTAATCCTTATATTCGTTTGTCTGGAGTGATTGAGTATAATAATCAATGGCATGTAGTTTATATTAAAAGTATAGATTTATCAAATAATATCAATATATATAATCATACATTGATTAATTTTATAGAAAAAAAATCTTGGAAATATTTTTGTGAACATAAAAATCAAATTATTTTAGGGGAAGGAGTAGCAATTGCATTAAATATTCGAGAAGGAGATTGGATTACTATTTTATTTGCTAATAATTTTCATTCAGAAAAGAGATTATTGTTGCTTAAAAAAGCATATGTACAGGTGTCTGGAATATTAAAATTACATAGTCAATTAGATAATAATTTAGCTATAATATCTTTCTCGGATATTCAAAAATATTCTAATAATAAATTAGATATTGATGGAATCGAATTTTCAGTCAATAATGCTTTTGATATTGGTCGTATTATAGAAATAATAAAATGTAAAATACGTGAAAATGAAAATATTCAAGTACATAGTTGGATGGATATTTATGGATATATTTATAGAGATATTCAAATTGTTCGGATAATAATATATTTATCAATGATATTAATTATAGCAATTTCTTGTTTTAGTGTAATTACTACTTTATTTTTGTCTATAAAAAATAAAAATTATGATATTGCAATATTAAGAGTACTGGGTGCTCGAGATATGTTAATTCAATCTATATTTTTGTGGTATGGTTTTTTTATTTATTGTATTGCTAGTATTTTAGGATCTAGTATAGGTATATATATATCTATGAATTTAAAAAATATTAGTACTAGGTTAATTAGATTTTTTGAAATTAATATTTCTCCTAGAGAAATTTATTTTATTGATTTTATACCTGTACAATTAAAGAGTATAGATGTGTTTATAATATTAGGAATAGTATTATTATTAGGATTATTGATTAATTGGATTTCTTTATGGAAAACAAAAAAAATTAATTTGAGTCGAATATTGAAATAATTTCATCTGCATGTGTATATTATGAAGAAGTTTAATTAAAGTTGTAATATTTAATAGTATTGTATAACATATAGTTGTATTTTGTCATTGAATATATAATTATTATTCAAATTTTATTATATCATTGGCAATATCCGGAGCTAATCCAATATATTCAGATGGAGTAATATGTTGCAATCGGGTTTTTTCTGATGTTGGTAAAGGTAGAGATTCAATAAATTTTTTTATAGTATCGGGATTAACTTTTTCGTTGAATATAAAATCTTTCGTACGTTCATAAGAATTATGAATGTTGTATTTTTTCATTACTGTTTGAATAGCTTCACTTAATATTATCCAATTTTTATTTAAATCTTGTAACAAATATTTTTCATTAATGATTAATTTGTCTATACCTTTTAATAAATTGTGATAAGCAATTAAAGAATGTCCAATAGCTACTCCTAAATTTCTTAGTACGGTGGAGTCACTTAAATCACGTTGCCAACGTGATATTGGTAATTTTTTAGAAAAATGATTAAAAATAGCATTAGATAAACCCAAATTACCTTCAGAATTTTCAAAATTTATTGGATTAATTTTATGGGGCATAGTAGATGAACCAATTTCAAATTGACTATATGCTTGTTGAAAATAATTTAAAGAAAGATATCCCCAGATATCTTGATTAAATTTAATTAAAATAGTATTAAAATGAATAATGCGATTAGAGATTTCAACTATGTAATCATGTGGTTCTATTTGCGTAGTATATGGGTTCCATGAAATTCCTAATGATGTAACAAACTCTTCGTCAAATTTTCTCCAATTTATTTTTGGATACGCTATAATGTGAGCGTTATAGTTACCAACTGCTCCATTCATTTTTCCTAAAATTTTGATTGATTTTAAGTAATGATATTGTCGTATTAATCGATATGCGATATTAGCCGTTTCTTTGCCAAGAGTAGAAGGACTAGCTGGTTGTCCATGTGTTCTGGAAAGAATAGGAGTATTTTTATATTTGATGCTTATTTTTTTAATAATATCAATAATTTTTTTCCATATAGGTAATATGATAGTATTTTTGGTATGAGAAATCATTAAACCGTAAGCAAGATTATTAATATCTTCTGAAGTACATGCAAAATGGATAAATTCATTGATTTTCTTTTTTAAATCAGGTAAAACACTTATTTTTTCTTTTAAAAAATATTCTATTGCTTTTACATCATGTTTAGTGATTTTTTCTATTTTTTTAATATGTTTTGCGTCTGTGATATTAAAATTTGTAATTAAGTTATTTAAGAAATTTAGTTCAATTTCAGTAAATACAGGTATTTCTGTGATTTCTATTGTATGAGATAATTTTTGTATCCAATGAATTTCAATTTGAATGCGAAATTTTAATAACCCAAATTCACTAAAAATATTTCTTAGTGGATGAGTTTGATGATAATAACGTCCATCGATTGGAGAAATAGCGGTTAATGGAGAAAATTTGTTCACTTTTATATATTTATTGTATAATGATACTTAAAATAGACTCGATATATTGTCATATAATATGATGACATTTATGTTAGTAATATTAAAATTTATAATCTTCAACGTAATATATGTCTATTTATGTAATTGCGCAATATGTTTTGTTGATAATAAGTATTTTTAATTTTATTATGAAATATATATTTATTGTTAATGATAATTTATATTAATTAAATTGGTGATATTAAATAATAGCTTACTAGTAATAATTTTTAATATGTATTAAAGGAAAACGTTTTATAATTGTCCCTCCTCCAATACAGTGTTTTTTTATATAGAATACCGCTGATTGTCCTGGGGCAATTGCTGTCACCGGTTGTTTTAGAATAATTTTTAATGTATCAACTGAGATTGGATATATTTGACATTGAACATCTGATTGTTGATATCGGATTTTTACAGAACATTGTATTGGTGATTTTAAAATATTTCCTTTTATCCAAAATATTTTTTGTACAATGAATATCCGAGACATAAGACATGGATGATTTATACCTTGTGCGACAATTAATACATTATGTGTTATATTTTTATCTACTACATACCATGGTTTTCCATTACCATTTGATATACCTCCAATATTTAATCCTTTTCTTTGACCTATAGTATAAAATGGAATACCTTGATGTAAACCTAGTTTATTGCCATGTATATTAATAATATCTCCTGGTTGTATTGCTATATAGTTACTGAGAAAACTTCTAAAATTACGTTTACCAATAAAACAAATACCTGTAGAATCTTTTTTATTTGCTGTAATTAAATTTAATTCCTTAGCAATCTTTCTAACTGTTAATTTAGTCAGAGAACCAATAGGAAATAAACATCGTTTGAGTTGTTGTTGGTTTAATGTGTATAAAAAATAACTTTGATCTTTATTTTGATCTATTCCTTTCATAAGGGTTATTTTTTTCTTAACATTCATACAACGTACATAATGTCCTGTAGCTATAAAATCTGCTCCTAAATCTTCAAGAGCAAAATCCAAAAAATGTTTAAATTTGATTTCTTTGTTGCATAAAACATCAGGATTGGGAGTGAATCCAGATTGATATGCTTGTAAAAATACTTGAAAAACATTTTCCCAATATTCTTGAGCAAAATTTACAGTATGTAATGGTATTTTTAAAGTATTGCAAATAGACCATGCATCTGATAAGTCTTCTTCTGAAGAACAATATTCTTTTTCATCATCGTTTTCCCAGTTTTTCATAAATAATCCTTCTACAAGATATCCTTGTTGTTGCAATAACCACGCAGCTACCGATGAATCTACTCCTCCTGATATTCCAACAATAACTTTTTTCATAATTAATATTATTTTGTTAAATTGATGTTGTTAATAATCATTAAAAAATTGTAAATATGTATTATATATTAAATTATTTATATTTAATTATTTTTATTAAATATTATATGTATGCAGGTTAATTGAAATTTAATGAATTTTTTCGTAAATAACTATTGAATAATCATTTAATATATAATTGAGATATTAAAATAAATAATGGAATGGTATTATATGTGTTATATTGATATGATTTAATTGTTTTGTTTGATAGTTTTTAGAATTTGATATAATCTTAGTAATTGTTGAAACTGTAGATAAAATATTTTTATAAAGTTTATTATACAAAAAATAATCAATTAAGTACATAGTATAAATTTATTTTAATATTGATTAATGTTGTAGTGTGATTTTGACGTTTAATTGTATTTTTATATGTTGTAATTTTCTGAAAATAAGAATTTTAAAAGATAAATTCAGGTATTATTCATTCATAATGAACTTGTATTTTTTATATATAATTATAATTATAATTAATTGCGGGGGTTGTTCACAGTATAAAAAAAATAATACAAATATATCTTTTGTGGATAAAAATTATGATTGTCAAATTAAAAAAAATTTTTCCAATCAAAAACGAGCTGATTTGTCAACAATGTATGATATATATATACAACGTTATTCTCAGATGTATGGAGTAGATAAATATTTAATTAAATCTATTATTCAAGTAGAGTCTAATTATGATTCTACTGTAATTAGTAAATCTAACGCTATTGGATTAATGCAAATTAAAGCAGATACTGCTGGTAAGGATGCATATCGTTTAAAGGGATGGGAAGGTCAACCTAGTACTAATGATTTAAAAAATGCTGTCATTAATATTGAAATTGGTACTGTTTATTTGTCTATATTGCAAAATCAACTGAAAGATATCATTAATGTAAAAACAAGACGTTATGCTGTAATTGTTGCATATGTTAATGGGTTAGGAGCTTTATTAAAAGTATTTTCTGAGGATCGTTCTCGTGCTATTTCAAAAATTAATCAACTTAATCCTGAACAGTTTTATCAATATATAAAATATCATCATCCATCTAATCAGGCTCAACGTTATTTGTCTAAAGTTAATTCTGTATATATGTTAAAAAGTGCGTTTTAAATTTATTATAAAATATAAAATTGATGTATTATTATAGATAATATATTGTTCTTTTGAAAAAAATATATTGTAAAACATATAGGATGAGATTTAATAGGAAATTCATTAAAAATTAGTAATTATAAATATATGAAATTTTTTTATTTAGATAATGAAATATATCAGTTTTTTTAGGAAGAAAAAGTTTAATAACTATTTTGTATATATAATAATGATTATTGTTATAATCATTCAATTGTGCAAATCATGGTTGAATACTAGTAAGTAATAGTTGTTTGTTTAAATAGTTTTTGAATATAATGCATTGTAATTGTTACATGTAAATTCTAGTATTATTGGAAAGTCACAAATATCGCATGAATTTATTTCTTTACAGCAATATAGTTTAGTATTATTTGTTTTGTTATATAAATATATAAATCCTATGCTAAAAATTATGATTAGCATAGCAGTTAAAATAAGAATATATTTTACGTATGTTATAGTATTTTTTAAAATAGTATTTGGTAATGGCGGTGTGTTATTAATTTGATTTTCTATAGGATTTACAGTGGATTGAGGATTGGGAGAGTTATTATGAACAGCTTCTATAATTAATTGGTTATTTATTTTTAATCCTCTCTTAGGAACTGTTATGATGGATGAGGAATTTAATCCAAGTAAAGTTAAAGTTTTTCGTATTAGACTTACTTGTTGATTAAGATTTCCATTAGATGGTTCTAATCCATGTGTTTTCCAAACTGTTGTAAATAGATGTTCACGAGTTACTGGTAATCCAGTATTACGATTTTTAATTAGTTCTTCTAAAATTCTTCCAGCAGAAGTAGATAACTTTATTGATGCATGAGAATCATGTAATGATGTTAAAATATATTCTGTGGTGTCAAAAGCTATATTTGAATGAATAATGTATTTCATTTAAATATACTCCGTATCATATGTGGATTGGGTTCTGTATTTTATATGTAAAATTTTACACATATTTTATTATATAAAATTGAATTAAAATATTTATTAATTTAAATAATTTAATATAAGTTTTGTGATTGTATTTCATATAGAAATTTTTTGACAAAAAATACAATAAGACATTTTAAAAATCTAGTGCGTGTATACAAATATTATAAATTAATTTTATATATTGTTCATTTCGTTTAATATGATTAATACATAATTTTATTGTTTATGTATTTTAATATTAAAGTGTTTAAAATACATAATTATTATACGTGATGATGAATCTAAAATAAAATATTTATGTACTAACATGTCAGTAAGATTATAATATTTATTATAATAGTTGATATTTTGGTTGTTAAAAATATACACAATAATATCGGGATATATATGATTCATTTTTTTAAAAAAATTTGTTGGTTCTTGCGATTAGTGCTGATTATGCATGTTTTATATATGGTTAATTGGGCTTACTCTAATAATAAGAGTGTTTTTCATGTTCTTCAGCCTACGGGGGTATCATCGTTAAAATCTGATTATCAAGAAATATCTTCTGATATTGTTGCAGATAGTACCAATTGTGAGATCATTACTGTTACTGCAGATATAAATAACTCTTTAGTTTCTACATCTACTTCTATAGATTCTTTGAATACTAAATATATCATTGATGCTGCAGATTTATTAAAAAATATTTCTGGTTTTTCTGTTATTCGCTATGGAGGAGCAAATAATGATTTTGTATTTCGAGGTATACCTGGATCTAAGATGCATATTCTGGTTGATACAGGAGAAATTATTGGAGCTTGTTTATTTCGAATGGATCCTGCTACATCTTATATTGCTCCAGGAAATTTTGATATTTTAAATTTTGTTAAAGGTCCTCAGACAGTGTTGTGGGGCCCAGTAACTTCAGGTGGTACTATACAGTTCCAGAGATATCATCCTCGTTTTGATTTATCAGATGTTAAAATGCGTAGTAATTTTACAATTGGGTCATTTAATAGTATAAAAAGAAACATAGATACTATATTTGGTAATAAATATGGTTATATTCGATTAATAGGGAATTGTGATTATTCTGGAGATTATCGAGATGCTAATAATCATAGGGTACATTCAGCATGGTATAAGTGGAACTTCGATTCAAATTTATCATTTAATTTAAAATCAAATACATATCTAATAGTTAATTTAGGGCAAGGAAATGGTAGAGCAAACTATGCGACTAAGGCAATGGATGGGTTATGTTTTTCTAGAGAAAGTTATGGATTAAAAATAATCACTTCAGATATTGATGATATTATAAGTGAAATAGAATTTCAGATTTGGAATCATCATATTCATCATATTATGATGAATAATACTATACCCGTTTCTATGACATCAGTAACATCGACTTATAATAAACATTGTTGTAGTGTTGTTAGTAATATAAACAATGTTGATCGTGTTTTATGGGGATCTAGAGGAATGATAACTTATCAATGGAAAGATTTTAAATGTTTTAGTGGTATAGATATACAGTTGAATCAACATAAAAAACAAAAAGATTGTATGTCTAATGCTTTTTATGTTGATGTTTTTTCTACAGATTCTGGAATATTCACCGAATTAATTTTTGATGCCTTATTGAATAAAAAAATTATTGGGGGTATTAGATTAGAGTATAGTATGATTGATTTTTTCAATAATTATGGTATGAAAAGATATAAAAATAATTTATTATATCCTGCTGGATTTATACGCTATGAGAATAATATATCTTCTTCATGTTTGTATTATTGTGGAATAGGTATGTGTTGTCGTTTTCCTGATTATTGGGAATTAATGTCTTTTGAATCAAATGAATGTTCAAAACAGACAGATTCAATTTTTAAATTAAAACCTGAGAAGACAATTCAAATAGATGTAGGTACATATTTTAAAAAATCTCGAGTTACTGGATGGATATCATCTTATGCAGGATATATAAAAGATTTTATTTATTGTCATCATAATGATAATAAAAATGAAGTACGAAGTAAGAATAGTATTGATTATATACATAATGTCTATGTTAAAATATATGGAACTGAAATGGGATTAAGTTATCAATTTAATGATTATTGGTATGGGGAAAGTAACATATCATATCCATGGGGGTGGAATATGAATGATAGATGTGTATTACCAACAATTTCTCCATTAGAAGGTAGATTAACATTACAGTTTAAACAAAAGAAATATATAGTAGGAGCTTCATGGAGATTGGTATCTTCATCTCAGCGTATAATGGGGATCTCTTCTTTAATTTTACCAAATACTATGTTGCCAAAAAAATGTCTTAATACTTCTTGCTATACTCCGAGTTTTGAAGTGATATCTATGTATATGTCTTGGAAAGCTTCCCAATATTACACATGTAATATTGGGGTAGATAATTTGTTTAATCAAAATTATAAAGAATATATAAATGTAAGTAATCATTATAGTATCTCTAAGAATTCTAATAAATTATCTGTTTATGAACCAGGACGAACTTGGTGGATGAATGTGGAAGTGGCATTTTAAAAACATAATATATACTTATGATTCATATATATTATGTTTTTAAAATAATTTTCAAATATTTATTATTAATATTATCATCTACTTCTAAAAATAATTCTACCTTTACTTAAATCATATGGTGTTAATTCCACCGTGACTTTATCTCCAGTTAATATCCTAATGTAATTTTTTCTGATTTTTCCAGAGATATGTGCCGTAATTTTGTGGCCGTTTTCTAGTTGTACTCGAAACATAGTATTAGGTAATGTATCTAACACTATACCATGCATTTCAATATTATCTTCTTTTATCATTTGAATCTCGTTTAAATAATGAAATATTAAATTTGTTATGATATATATTATATACATTGATAATGTAAAATATTCCACATATTTCGATATTTTACATATTATATTAATAATGCGAGATGAAAATTATTTTTGTATATTAGATAAAAATCGCTCTGCATCTATTGCAGCCATACAACCGGATCCAGCAGCAGTAATGGCTTGTCGGTAATGGTAGTCAATGACATCTCCTGCAGCAAATATTCCATTAACAGATGTAGCAGTAAAACTTCCATCTAATCCAGATTTTACATGAATGTATCCGTGATTATTTAGTGTTAATTGATTGTTAAATATAGCAGTATTTGGGTCATGTCCAATTGCAATGAATACTCCTTGTACATTAATGATGTGTTCTTTATTATGGTTTTTATCTTGAATATTTATTCCGGTTACTTCTTTTTCATTGCCTAGTATTTCTTGGACGATACAATTGGTATGTACAGTAATATTTTCATGATTGACTTTATACATGAGTCTATCCATGAGTATTTTTTCTGCTCTAAAATTCATACTTCTATGTATGAGATATACTTGATTGGCGATATTTGATAAATATAAGCTTTCTTCTATTGCGGTATTACCCCCTCCAACGACTGCAACATTTTGTTTATTAAAAAAAAATCCATCACAAGTAGCACATGAAGATACTCCTTTCCCCTTGTATTTAGTTTCAGAAGGAAGTCCTAAGTATCGAGCAGAACCTCCTGTGCTTATAATTAAGGAATCACAAGTATATTCATTGGTGTTTCCTCCGTATAAATGAAAGGGATATTTTTGAAAATTTACTTTAATGATATGATCATTAATAATTTTGGTATTTAAATTGATTGCATGCATTTTCATGCGATTCATTAATTGGGGCCCGGTTAAATTTTCTGGATCTCCTGGCCAGTTTTCTATGGATGTGGTTGTGTTTAATTGCCCTCCATGTTCTAGTCCTGTAATCAGTGTTGGATTTAAATTAGCACGTGAAGCATAAATCGCTGCTGTATATCCAGCTGGTCCTGATCCTAGTATGAGTAATTTACAGTGTTGTTTTAGAGTAGTGATGGGCATATAAAATTTCCTTATATTTTTAATATTATAGATTGATATATTATGTTTGTTTTATTAAATATTAAGATAGTGTTTGTTTTTATATATTAAATTGTATATTTAATATATCAATTATTGATTGTTTGTTATATGTTCATTAATAATTATTAAATTCATTTAATAATTATTTTATTATTATGTATTAACAATATATATATATTGGCAGTATAACAATATCATTATATTAATTTTTACTGTAATGTATATAATTTATTAAAATAAGTATGATAAAAATCAATGATTTAGAATTTATCATGGAAATATCAAGAGATAATTTTAATGATTAAATTAATATTTACAGGATTATTTGTGATTTCACTATTATTATATTTAGTAATAATATTATTTAGTTTTGATTATTCAGATCCTGGATGGATGCAATCCGTATGGAATGAATCAGTTTGTAATATAGGAGGATTGATAGGAGCTAGAATTGCTGATTTTTTGTTTTTTGTTTTTGGTGGTGTAGCATATTTAATTCCATTATTAATTTTATTTTATTTTTGGGAATTTTTTTTTATCACTACTCATTTTGCTATAAATGTTGTTGTTTTTAGATTATTCAAAATATTAGTATTTTTAATCATATGTTGTGTATTAGCACAATGTATGATAGATGATAGTTTTTATTTTCCTAGCGGAGGTATTATAGGAAGTATATTATTTAATGTAATTAATATAAATCAGTATGTGGAATGGAATTTGGGTATATTATTTGTTGGAATTATATGTGGTATATATTTTTTTAATTATTTTTGGAAATTAATTAACAAAATAATAATATATATAATGTATGGTATACGTACTGGTTTATTTATGATTTTAAAAATTATAAATTGGCGTAATCATCATATTCAACAAGCATGCTTTAATTCCAAAATATGTCCATCAGTTTTTTTTACACAAACAAAACCTACACGTTTACAGGATTATTATGGTAATGTATATGCGATGAATAAAGTGTTATATACATATACAAAGTATATTGCTAATTCTAAAAATATATTTTATCCTCAAACTTTGAATCATTCAGATACGGTAAAATTTATTTTTAAAAAGTATACTATGGTTAATCAACATAGGTATATTGTTGAACATTGGAAAAATTGTTCAAAATTAAATATACAATGTAAAAAATATGATTTTAATTCTATAAAATTATTGAATAAACATGATTGTCAAAATAATAATGATATTAAAAAATTGAATAAGAATATAAAAATAACAGGTAATGATTCCCCTATTGTTTCTACTGTTTTAAAAAACAATTTACGTAAAAATAATAATACTATGATAACTCATAATATGTGTTCAACACATGTTGGTGTTTATAATTTATCTAATCAGATAAAATCAAAAGTTGTTCCTATAAATAAAAATTTAGTTGTATCAAGTTCTAAGGGATTTAATACTGGTTTTATTACGCATAATCTTCAGAAACGTGTTAATTCGATATTGCCTGATATTAACTTGTTAATATCAAATCCTAAAAATAATACAGTAGATTATTCGGAATTTGAAACGATTTCTCAATTAATAGAACAAAAACTTTTAGAATATCGTATTTCAGCGAACGTAATAAAAATTATTCCTGGTCCGGTAATCACTTGTTTTGCGTTAAATTTATCAGCAGGAATAAAAGCATCTAAAGTTTCTGGTATATCTCGGGATTTAGCACGATCTTTATCTGTACATTCTGTTCGGGTGGTAGAAGTTATTCCTGGGACTTCATATGTTGGTTTAGAAATTCCTAATAAAGAACGTCATACAGTATATTTAAAAGATATTATTCATTCTAGTAAATTTCAAGATATAAAATCTCCTTTAGCTATGGGATTAGGAAAGGATATTTTTGGTGCTCCTGTTATTGAAGATTTACGGTATATGCCGCACTTGTTAGTTGCAGGAACTACAGGATCGGGTAAATCTATTGGAATTAATGCAATGATTATAAGTATTTTATATAAGGCTACTCCAGAAGATGTACGTTTTATTATGATTGATCCTAAGATATTAGAATTATCAATATATGCGGATATTCCTCATCTTTTTCATGAGGTTATTACTAATACTCAAGATGCTGAATCTACATTGAAATGGTGTGTGGAAGAAATGGAACGTCGTTACAAATTAATGTCTGTACTAGGGGTTCGTAATTTAGAAAGTTATAATAGTGAAATAGAACAGTATATGATGTTAAAACCACATACTAGTAATAAAAATAAATATTCATCTTTAACACATAAAAAATTGCCTTATATAATAGTTATTATAGATGAATTATCTGATTTGATGATTATGTCAGATAAAAAAGTAGAAATATTAATTACTCGGTTAACGCAAAAGGCTAGGGCTGCTGGAATTCATTTGATATTATCTACGCAAAGGCCGTCAGTAGACGTGATAACTGGGTTAATTAAAGCAAATATTCCGGCTCGAATAGCATTTACTGTATCTAGTAAAATAGATTCTCGTACTATTTTAGGGCAATCTGGAGCTGAATCTTTATTAGGAAAAGGTGATATGTTGTATTTACCTTCTAATTCTTCGATATTAGTTAGGATACATGGAGCGTATGTGCAAGATCAAGAGATCCAAAAGGTAGTAAAATATTGGAGGACTCAAAAAAATTAATTTTTAATGTATATATTATATTGAGATTTTTTTTTAAAATGTTTATTATATGTATTACATTAATTATGTTGATGTAAGATTATTTGATTTAATTAAGTGAAATTATTTATATATTTTTTTTGTTTAATTGTTTTTTTATCAAGTTCTATATGTGTTGTTCATTCATTGGAACCATATTGTGTGTTAAAAAATCGTTTAAATTTAATAAATAATTTGTATGTGCATTTTGTACAAAAAATTAATTTCTGTAATATGAAAGAAATAGAATTAATACGAGGAGAATTGTGGATAAAAAGGCCTAACTTATTTTATTGTCATGTTATGGGATCTCAAGAAAGCTTTTTAATTTCTGATGGAAAGACGCTTTGGTTTTATGTTCCTACGATTAAACAAGTTACAGCATATTGTTTGGAAAATATTATTTCTAACAATGTTTTTTTACAATTATTATTTATGAGTAATACTAATATATGGCAGGATTATACAATTACTCAGAAAAAGGATTGGTTCTATTTTAAATCTTCGTATGATGATGGTAAGCATATAAAACAATTTAAAATTAAAATTACTGACCGCGGTATTATTGATCAGTTTAGTATAATACAAGAAAATAAGCAACACATTGATTATTATTTATCTAATCAATGTGTAAATTTAATTAATCAAGATAAATTTTGTTTTACTCTTTCTGATGATATTCAGTTAGATGATCAGAGAATGAAATTCTAAGAATTTTGGTAAAATTAATATATCATTGTTTGTATATTTACTTCATCATATAAATGATTGTTAATAATTTAATATTAACTGGTTAAACGATTATTATAACATAAGTATAAATTAATTTTCATTATAGTAATTTATATGAATAAATTGATTATTAAAAAGATTGCATTATTATATAATGTGTTAGATTGATTATATTTTTAATAATAAGTAATAATGTAATTAAGGTAATAATGATTAAATATACGATATATTTATCAGTTTGATAATTAACTGTTATTGATTAGGTATTTTATAGTGTATAATAGGAAAAATTTTAGGTAATATTTATTTAATATATAATGAGTTTTGAGAAAAATACCGTTATACATTTATTGTATAACGGTATAATATTTGGAGATTATTAAATACTTGAATTAAATGCATGTTAATTTTAGAAAAATTAGATTATTGTTAATGTTAACATATTAATAATATGCATCATGTAATAGTAAAATTGATATTTATGTTAGATACTAATTTATTATTTAATCATTTTGAATGGGTGGCTAAAAAATTAGCTCGTAAGAATTTTGTACTTAATTTTGATGAATTGAATCAATATAATGATTTACGAAAAATTTTACAAAAAAAAATTGAAAAGTTACAAATTGATAGAAAAAATTTATCTAAGACTATAATTCTCGCTAAATCACAACAAATAAATCTGCAATCTTTACAAAAACAGGCTCGTTTATTAAATCAGAAATTAATATTAATTAAGTCTGAAATTAGAACGTTAAAAAGTAAGATAAAACAATATCAATTATCTATACCTAATATTCCTGATGATGAGATTCCTAATGGATTTAAAGATCAAGATAATATAGAAATTATGCGTTGGGGTAAAGTGCATAAATATGATTTTAAGTTACTTGATCATATAACTTTAGGGAAATTAATTGGAGGGATAGATTTATCTAGTGCTTCAAAAATAACTGGGACTCGTTTTATAATATTGAAAGGAGAAATAGCGTATTTACATCGAGCTTTATCTCAATTTATGATAGATATACATATTCAAAATCATGGGTATATTGAGTATTATTTGCCTTATTTAATAAATGTAGAATCATTATATGGGTCAGGACAATTACCTAAATTTTATGATGATTTATTTCATACTCAGTCTGTTGTTTCTGTAAATTCATCGAAATGTTCTACGTATACTTTAATACCTACTGCAGAAGTGCCGTTAGTAAATATTATGCGTAGTGTTACTGTGCATAAAAATGAATTGCCGATTAAAATGGTTGCTCATACTCCATGTTTTAGATTAGAAGCTGGAACTTATGGATATCGAGCACATGGACTTATTCGTACTCATCAATTTGATAAGGTGGAATTAGTACAAGTAGTTCACCCAGATCAATCTGTTCAGGCATTAGAAGAAATAACTAATCATGCGGAGAAGATATTACAATTACTTGAATTACCATATCGAAAAATGTTATTATGTGCAGGTAATATTAGTTTTACGTCATGTAAAACATATGATTTAGAAGTATGGTTACCGGCTAGAAATGAATATTGTGAAATTTCTTCATGCTCAAATATTAGAGATTTTCAATCACGACGTATAAACGCTCGTTTCAAAGATGGTATTAATAAAAGATCTAAATTACTACATACTTTAAATGCATCTGGAGTAGCTGTAGGAAGAGCTTTGGTAGCAATTTTAGAAAATTATCAGTTAGAAAATGGATGTATAAAAATTCCTGAAGTATTGAGTCCTTACATGAATGGTATGACTCATATTCATTATCAAAATAAGTAATAGTTTTATTTTATTTGTTATAATATATGTAATATAACTAAATTGTATATATTTATTTAGATAAGTATAATAAATATATAAAATAATTTATTATTATTGCGTATGAGTTATGTTATAAGTGAAAATAATAATTCAGTGTTAATTTTTGATTATATTTAATATATTGTACTGTGATCCAACTATATGAAAAAAATATTTAATTTTAGCGCCGGTCCATCAATGCTTCCAAAACAGGTTTTAAATCAAATTCAACAGGAATTGTATGATTGGAATAATTTAGGTATCTCTATAATGGAAATTAGTCATCGTAGTTTAGAATTTATGGAATTAGTTCATGATACAAAACGTAATTTAAGAAATCTACTTAATATACCAAATAGTTATGAAATATTATTTTGTCATGGAGGAGCTCGAGCACAATTTTCGGCCATCCCTATGAATTTTTTAAGAGGCAGTGCAGATAATATTGATTATATAAATACAGGGTATTGGGGTTATCTTGCTGCAATAGAATCCAAAAAGTATTGTCATCCAAATATAATTAACATTAGTAGTAGTAAAAATGAATTGCGTTATATCAAACCCATGAGTGAATGGAATATATCTAAAAATAGTACTTATATACATTATTGCCCAAATGAAACTGTTGAAGGTATATCTATAGATGATATACCAGATTGTTTTGAAAAAAAAATAGTTATTGCTGATTTTTCTTCAACTTTATTATCTCGTCCAGTAAATGTTAATAATTTTGGTATGATTTATGCTGCTGCACAAAAAAATATGGGTATATCAGGTTTAACGGTACTGATTATTCGTCGGAGTTTAATTAATAATATTTCAACTGTTCAAAAGATACCAGCAATTTTAAATTATCGAATTTTAGCTGATAGTAATTCCATGTTTAATACTCCAGTAACTGTATCTTGGTATATTGCTAATTTAGTTTTTAAGTGGTTACAAGATCAAGGAGGATTAGATAAAATTGCTGAGTATAATAAAAAAAAGTCGAATCTATTATATCATGCTATTGATAGTAATGATTTTTATTATAATAATATTCATTCATTAAATAGGTCGCGTATGAATATTCCTTTTTTTCTAAAAAAAGAAAAATTAAATTCTTTATTCTTATCAGAATCCACATCATTTGGGTTACATGGACTAAAAGGTCATAAAGTTATTGGAGGAATGCGAGCATCTTTATATAATGCTATGACTTTAGAAGGAGTGCAAAAATTAGTTAATTTTATGAATTTTTTTTCTAAAAAATATGGTTAATTTTTAAGATGATTTTTAATTAAAATTTAATATAAGGTTATATAGAATTTTTGAAAAAATTTATCGTATAGTTAGTTGTAGATAAGTTTAATCTTTTATTTTTAATAGAGTTAGAATAAGAATGGAAAATTTTATTACGTTAAATCCTATAAAAAAAATAAATGGTACTATATATCTTCCTGGATCAAAAAGTATATCAAATCGTGCATTATTATTAGCAGCTCAATCTGTTGGCGCTACTCGTTTAATCAATTTACTTGATAGCGATGATACACGATACATGTTAGCTGCTTTGTTACAGCTTGGGGTAAAATATAAATTATCTACTGATCATAAAATTTGTGAAATTAAAGGGGTAGGAGGTTCTTTGCAATCGAAAAATACTCAAACTACTTTATTTTTGGGAAATGCTGGTACTGCCATTAGGCCTCTGATTGCTGCTTTATCTATAAAATCTCATAATATTGTATTAACTGGGGATATGCGCATGAAAGAAAGGCCTATATTTCATTTAGTTGATACTTTACGACAAGGAGGTGGTCGTATCGAATATATAGAACGGGATCATCATTTACCAGTAAAATTATATGGAGGATATTGTGGAGGAAATATTGTTATTAAGGGTGATATTTCTAGTCAATTTTTATCTGCTGTATTAATGATGACTCCATTAGCATCGAAAAATACATATATTGAAGTTATAGGATCTTTGGTATCTAAGCCGTATATTGATATAACTCTATCGGTTATGCGAGCTTTTGGAATTTGTGTACAACATGATAAGGATTATAAATTTTTTTATTGTGAAGGTAATAGAATATATAAAGCTCCTCAAGAATATGTAATAGAAGGAGATGCTTCGAGTGCTTCTTATTTTTTGGCAGCAGCAGCAATCAAGGGTGGAACTATACGAGTATTAGGAGTAGGTAAAAACAGTAAACAAGGGGATATTAAATTTGCTAATATATTAGAACGTATGGGTTCAATAATTACTTGGGGTGATAATTATATAGAATGTTCTAAAGGAATTATGTTAAAATCCATTGATATAGATGTAAATGATATTCCAGATGCAGCAATGACTTTAGCGGTGATTGCGTTGTTTACTACTAACAATCTTCCTATGATATTACGTAATATTTATAACTGGCGTGTTAAAGAAAGTGATCGCTTGCATGCTATGGCTACTGAATTAAGGAAAGTAGGGGCTATAGTATCAGAGGGATATGATTATTTACATATAGTTCCCCCTGTTCAAATACAATCAGCTTTTATAAATACTTATAATGATCATCGTATAGCAATGTGTTTTGCTTTAGTAGCATTATCAAATGTATCAGTTACCATAAATAATCCTAAGTGTGTTTGTAAGACGTTTCCAGATTTTTTTGATCGATTTTTGAGTGTTGGTAATAATTTATAAAAGGGTATGATAAATATAATGATGTGTGTTGTATTTAAACTTTAAAGATTATCTAATTATGTTATTGTTATTGTTTAATTTGTTAATTTGATATTATAATTATATTAAAAGATATATAGAATGAAATTTATAAATAATATTGTTCCTATTGTGACCGTTGATGGTCCTAGTGGGTCAGGAAAGGGAGTATTATCTAAACAGTTAGCATATATTCTTGGATGGAATTTATTAGATTCAGGAATAATTTATCGAATTTTAGCATGTGAGGCTTTGGATAATAATATAGATATGTGTAATGAGGATAGTTTACAGGTGCTGATGTCAAAGATAAAAGTTAGTTTTATAAATATAAAAAATAGTTTCGTTGTGTATTGTAATGATAAAGAAATCAAAAAGAATATTCATACGGAATTTGTTGGAAATTTAGCTTCTAAAATTGCACTTTTTCCGAAAGTACGTGATGTTTTATTAAAATATCAACGCACATTTTGTGTATTTCCTGGTCTTGTTGCTGATGGAAGAGATATGGGAACGATAGTTTTTCCTAATGCAATAGTAAAAATTTTTCTAAATGCTGCTGTAAAAGTAAGAGCACAAAGACGATTAGATCAGTTGCAGAAAGTAAATTTTTCTGTTAATTTTAAGTGTTTATCATCACAAATAAAAGAACGTGATGATCGAGATTGTAATAGACAATTAGCACCGTTAGTTCCTGCAGTTGATGCATTTGTTTTAGATTCGACTCATTTGTCTAAAAATGAAGTTGAAAATAAAGCGTTATTATTTATTCAGAAAAAAATTGGTATAATTAATTATTAAGTATTATATAAGATTTTTCATCATCATGGATGATGATGAAAAAAATATAAACTCTATCACTATCAAGTATGGATTCTTGATGAGTGTTATTTGAAAAATTTAAAATTAAAATGATAGAATCATTTGCTCAGTTATTTGAAGAATCTATAAAAAAAACTCAAACTAAATCTGGATCTATTGTTCAAGGAGTGGTGATAGCTATTTCTAAAGAAATAGTTTTAGTTGATGCAGGTCTAAAATCTGAATCTGCTATTCCTATTAATCAATTTTATAATTCTCATGGAGAATTAGAAGTTACAGTAGGTGATTATATTGATGTAATACTGGATGCAGTGGAAGATGGGTTTGGAGAAACTATATTATCTAGAGAAAAAGCAAAACGACATGAATCTTGGTTATATCTTGAAAAAGCGTATCAAGAAGTTACTACTGTTACGGGAGTTATTCATGGAAAAGTGAAAGGTGGATTTACAGTAGAACTAAATGGAATACGTGCATTTTTGCCAGGCTCATTGGTAGATATACGTCCAATAAAAGATTCTATAGATTTAGAAGGCCAAACATGTGATTTTAAGGTTATTAAGTTAGATCATAAACGTAATAATGTTGTTGTTTCAAGACGTGCTGCAATTGAATTTGAACATAGTGCTGAACGTGATCAATTATTACATAAGTTACACGAAGGAATAATAATTAAAGGAGTAGTAAAAAATTTAACAGATTATGGTGCTTTTATCGATTTAGGAGGAATAGATGGATTATTACATATCACTGATATTGCTTGGAAACGAGTTAAGCATCCCAGTGATATAATAAGTATAGGAGATGAAATTTCTGTAAAAGTATTGAAATTTGATAGAGAAAGAACTCGAGTATCATTAGGGTTAAAACAATTAGAAGATGATCCATGGATTTCTATTGTTCGTAATTATAAAGAGGGAGACAAGATAACAGGTAAGGTTACAAATTTAACGGATTATGGTTGTTTTATTGAAATTGCAGGAGGAGTGGAGGGATTAGTGCATATTTCTGAAATGGATTGGACTAATAAAAATATTCATCCTTCTAAAGTGGTAGAGGTAGGAGAATGTATTGAAGTGATGGTATTGGATATAGATGAAGATAGGAGGAGAATTTCGTTAGGATTAAAGCAGTGTAAAGTTAATCCATGGCAGAGATTTTCTCAAATATATGCTCGAGGTGATCGGGTAACAGGAAGAATTAAATCTATTACTGATTTTGGGATTTTTATTGGGTTAGAGGATGGTATTGATGGCTTAGTTCATCTTTCGGATATCGCTTGGAGTGTGTCTAATAATAATGAGTTAATCAGTCAATATAAAAAAGGAGACGAAGTTACGGCTGTAGTTTTGCAAGTAGATTCAGAACGTGAACGGATTTCATTAAGTATAAAACAGTTAACAGAAGATCCTTTAAATATTTTTTTATCTATTCATAAAAAAGGCAGTATTGTTTCAGGTAAGATTACTTTTATAGATCATGATACAAAAAAAATTACATTATCATTAGATAATGAGTTTGTAATTGGTTGTGTATGTTACTTAGATGTATTGCATAATGCTTCTGGTATTGATAATCAGACTAAGAATATGCTTTTGAGAAAATTTAAATCATTTCAGATAGGTGATATTATACAATCAAAAATAGAAGGAATAGATAGAAAAAATCGGGTTATTAATTTATCTGTATATAATGATGATGAATTAAATAAGAAATCTATTATTGGTATTAGCAATAATGAAAAAAAAGGAAAAGATAAAAATGATTTTTCTAGTGTTATGATTGAAGCATTTAAGGCGGCTACTAAACATGAATAATATTTATTAATATTTTATTTAAAAAATACATATTAATATAGTATATTAATATGTGAAGTTTTTTTAGAATTTTATGATATAAATAAATTATATTATGATTTGGTAGTTAAAAAATAATAGATATATTCTATTATTAAAATAATAGAAAATTTTTAGCAACATGGATTTATCTTGAGTCATTTGGTGATATATGATCATATATCAATATAATTTATATATAGATCATAATATATGATGCATGTTAATAGGATTAGATATTATAGATAAAGTTCAACGAAATTTTATGTTAAATGATAGCATCATTATATTTATATAGTTTTAAAATTTAAATGTAATTTTGATACCATCAAAATTTTGTATCATTGTTATGTATAAAATGGACCGTAATTTGTAAAATTACAATGTATAAACATTATTATAGAGTTTTATTAAATGTGATTAGTGCATAAGTGTAGAATTGTAATTGGGTGTATACATGCATTACTGCAATAATGGTAATATATCAAATTGGAAAGTCTTTCGGCGTCTTTGGCCTATAATTAATCCCTTTAAAATAGGATTAATTATAGCGTCTATTACTTTAATTATAAATGCAGTAAGTGATTCTTTAATGTTAGCGTTGTTGAAACCGTTGCTTGATGAAGGTTTCGGGAAAGCTAATAGGTCGATTTTTATGTGGATGCCTTTGGTATTGATGGGTTTAATGATTATGCGCGGGATGAGTGGGTTTGCGTCAACTTATTGTATATCATGGGTATCTGGAAAAGTGGTAATGCATATTAGAAGACTTTTGTTTAATCATATAATGAACATGCCGGTTTCTTTTTTTATTGAACAATCTACTGCTACTTTAATGTCTCGTATTACTTATGATGCAGATCAAGTTGCATCATCATCTTCTGGAGCTTTAATTACTATCATTCGAGAAGGAGCATCTGTTGTTGGGTTATGTATTATGATGTTTTATTACAGTTGGCAATTATCGTTAGTTTTAATTTTGATTATGCCGATAATATCCATAATTATTAAGTTAGTATCCAATAAATTTAAAGATATTGGAAAAAAGATACAGAATTCTATGAGTCAACTTGTAAATAGTGTAGAGCAAATGCTAAAAGGTCATAAAGAAGTGTTAATATTTGGAGGTCAACATCTTGAGCAAAATAGATTTAATTATTTAAGTAATCGTATGAGACAATATACTATGAAAATGGTTCAAACGTCTTCTGTATTTGAACCATTAATTCAGTTTGTTGCTTCATTAGCATTGGCTTGTGTATTATATATAGCAAGTATTCCTAGTGTTATAGAAATGCTTAGTGCTGGAACAATTACTGTTATTTTTTCATCCATGATAGCATTAATGAAACCATTAAAGTCTTTAACTAATGTTAGTGCGCAATTTCAGCGTGGAATGGTAGCTTGTCAAACTTTGTTTACTATTTTAGATTTAAAAACTGAAAAAAATATAGGTAAATTTAGCGTTAAAAGAGTTAAAGGACATATTATTTTTGATAATGTTACTTTTTTTTACCCTGAAACAAATACTCCATCTTTATGTAATATCAATTTTAATATTGAATCTGGAAAAACTATAGCATTAGTCGGAAGATCTGGATCTGGAAAATCTACTATTGTAAATTTATTAACTCGTTTTTATGATGTGTATCAGGGTCGTATATTGCTTGATGGATTAAATTTAAATGATTATACACTTACTTCTTTGAGAGAACAAGTATCTGTAGTTACACAAAATGTATATTTATTTAATGATACTATTGCAAATAATATTGCATATGCACGTACAAGATTTTATTCTAGGGCTTCTATTGAAGAAGCAGCTAAAATGGCGTATGCTATGGGGTTTATTTCTAAAATGAAGAATGGGTTTGATACTATTGTTGGAGAAAATGGTATATTGTTATCTAATGGTCAACGTCAACGTATTGCAATTGCTCGGGCTTTATTAAGAAATTGTCCTATTTTAATTTTAGATGAAGCTACTTCATCTTTGGATACTGAATCTGAATGTATTATTTATAAATCTATTAATATATTAAAGAAAAATAGAACATCATTAATTATTGCACATCGTTTATCTACTATAGAAAATGCGGATGAAATTTTAGTAGTTGAACGAGGATCTATTGTGGAAAGAGGAATACATGTGGATTTATTAAATCATAAAGGTGTTTATTCTCAGTTATATAAATTTCAATTTTCCTGATGTTGTTTAATATTTGGTTTGGTTCATCATTATGTTATTTATTTTTACTTCCTTTTTCTTGGGTATATGGATTTTTCAGTACGTTAAATCGCATTAGTTATAAATATGGATGGCGTAAAGTATATCGATTTTCAGTGCCTATTATAGTTATTGGAAATTTAACTATTGGAGGTAACGGAAAAACTCCCATGGTATTATGGTTAATTGATCAATTAAAGACTCGTGGTTGGAGAGTTGGAGTAGTTTCTAGGGGTTATGGCGGTAGGTCTGATAAGTATCCGATTATTATTAATAGTACTAGTTGTAGTAAAAAATGTGGAGATGAACCATTACTTATTTGGAGGAGGACGGGTGTATTAGTATCTGTTTCTCCTAACAGAGTTAAAGCTGTATCTGCTTTATTAAAAAAGCAACCTTTATTAGATATAATCATTAGTGATGATGGGTTGCAACATTATGCTCTTTTTAGAGATATAGAGTGGGTGGTTGTACATAGTCTACGTCGTTTCGGAAATGGTTGTTGGTTACCGGCTGGGCCTATGCGTGAACGAATTACTCGACTAAATACAGTGCAGGCAATTATTATTAATGGATTAAGTAATGATATTCAATCTGGTGCAATACTAATGCAGTTATGTCCTAGATCAATAATTAATCTTGTAACAGGGGAGATTCGACCTATTCAACCATTGAAGGACGTTGTAGCTATAGCTGGAATTGGATATCCGAAGCAATTTTTTATGACTTTACAAGATTATGGAATTTTTCCTATCAAAACAATAGAATTTTCTGATCATCATATGTATTCTGAAATAATGTTATCTTCTCTTACTTCTGGAAATGAAATGTTATTAATGACAGAAAAAGATGCTATTAAATGTTTAGATTTTGCGCATGAAAACTGGTGGTATGTACATATAGATGTTAACATACATCAAGAAGATACAAAAAAATTATTATCTAAGATAGAGAGTACAATTCAGTATTATAAAAATAATTAAAATGGAGTGTTTGAGCATTAATTTTATAATTGTGACATATTAATGATGATAGTGTGTGATTATGCAAAAAAAATTATTAGAAATTATCGTTTGTCCTTTTTGTTATACACGGTTATTTATGAATGATACAGAAACAGAATTAATTTGTAATATTGAGAACATTAGTTTTCCTCTAAAACAAGGAATTCCAGTTTTATTAAAAAATCAAATTCGATATTTGAATTGCAAAATTATAGATAACCAATGAATTTTATAATCATTATTCCTGCTCGGTTTTTTTCCTCTCGTTTTCCTGGAAAATTGTTGGCTGATATTCAGGGTAAACCTATGATTATACGAGTTATAGAAAAGGCGTTAACCACTAAAACTACTAAAATAATAGTAGCTACTGATAGTGTTTCTATAAAACAAATAGTTGAGTATGAATATTATTCTTTTGGAGATAAAGTTGAAGTGTGTTTAACTTACTCTGATCATCAATCAGGAACTGAACGTATTTCAGAAATCGTTAAACGTTATAGATTTGCAGATGATCAAATCATTGTACAATTACAAGGTGATGAACCTTTAATTTCATCATATATGATTCATCAAATAGTTGATGTTTTTAATATGACTACCTCTAATAATATTAGTGTATCAACGTTAGCTACTCCAATATTTTTTTATAACGAAGTAATAGATAGTAATATCGTTAAAGTTGTTGTAAATATATATGGTGTTGCTTTATATTTTTCTCGTTCGATGATTCCTTGGATGAGCATTAATCATGATTTCAATCAAGAATTAGGTATATGGTTACGTCATATTGGGATTTATGCTTATCGTGTTAATTTTCTGAGTCGTTATATGAACTGGATTAAAAGTTCGTTAGAGAAATATGAAATGCTTGAGCAATTACGAATACTATGGAATGGAGAAACAATATATGTGTCTGTAATGGATAATATACGTAATATCAGTGTAGATACTCCAGAGTCATTAAGGAAGGTTAATGAGCTATTTTTAATTAGTAATTAATATGTGTTGATAAATATTTGATAGATGAAAAATATTGTATTATTTTGATATTGGAAGGTAATTATGTGTAGAAAATTACGTTTAATTGTTGGAATATCAGGAGCTTCTGGAGGAATTTATGGAATTAAAGCTTTGTCTATATTGAAGAAATATAATATAGAATCTCATCTTGTTGTAACACGTAATGCTTTAGTTACATTGAAACACGAACTAAATATTCATCGTCAATCTATACAAAAAATGGCAGATTTTGTATATTTTTCTCAAGATATTGGGGCCATTATATCTAGTGGTTCATATAAAACTTTAGGGATGTTGATAGCTCCGTGTTCAATTAAAACAATGTCAGAAATTAAATCAGGTGTGACGTCATCATTAATTAGTCGTGTTGCGGATGTTATGTTGAAAGAAAAAAGAAAATTAGTTTTAATAATTAGAGAAACTCCTTTACATGTGGGGCATTTGAGAACTATGGTAAAATTAGCTGAATTTGGAGCTGTAATTATGCCTCCAGTTCCAGCATATTATACAAATCCTAAAACTATAGATGATATTGTATACTATAGTGTAATAAGAATGTTAAATTTATTTGGTATTTATTCTGATCCCTTAAGCAAATCTGAATCTTGGCTAGGAATAAATCAACAAAACCATTGTGATTAATCACAATGGTTTTGTTGATTTATTCCTAGCCAAGATTCAGATTTGCTTTTTTTATTATTAATATATTTTTATATATTATATTAACTGTCATCTGTTGTTGTAGATTCATCAATAGATGACTGTGATTGAGTAATACGTAATTTATTAAAAATCTTTTCCATATCACTCATACGTTTGATTTTTTTTCTTTCTAATATAGACTTTTCTAAATTTTCTACATATGCATTTGTATTGATTGATAAAAAATTAGTTTTTTTATGTATTAATAAACGACAAGCTAAATCAGTGTTATTTGATTCATTTATATTATGATTAGAATGATATTGATTTTCATCATCATACTTATCTTGTTGTACAGTAAGTGAGGATTGACCACTATGTTTGTTTATATCTGTTGTATTTAAATCAATCTTTTTTTCTTGTTGTATAGTAGATAGAGACAATGATCTTAATAGGGGTGGTTGTGCAAGTTCGAACTTATTAGAAGATAATAACATTGGTGGTGGCGTAGGTATGTTGTTAAAATCATTTGAATTGTTATCATTGTCGTCATTAAGTGTAATAATCGTTTTTGTATCATCTTTTTCATTGCTTTTGTTATCTTGGGAAGATATGGTATTATTTGAAGTAATATCATTATCATAAAGTTGCTTATTTTGATTATTTTGACTGGTATTACTGATTGGGATTGTATCCTGAGTAACAAATAATTGTGGATTGTCTTGTATATTATCAGGATATATGCTATCTAACTGAATATTCTGTAATTGTCGTTCGTCGGGATTTTTTGTAATAATACTTATTTTTTGTTGCGTATAATGTATTGTATTATCTATATTTAATTCCGAAATATAAGTAAGAAATATATCTGTTATAGAATGAGTAGATTTAGGTAAATGTATTTCATATAGATTATTGTGTATATGAAAAATTTTTCCGCCTTGTTTTTTTAATGATTCGTAATTCCATTGTATATTTGTTTTATAGTCTTCAATTTGAATGAATTTTCTTTCTCCAGGATATCCGATTATTTCATTATTTGATTGTGTCAATAAAATTTCATTAGAATTGTTAGTTTTAATAAAATATGGATCAATAGAAGGAATGAAGGGGTTTAGTATGGAATTGAGATGATTATTAAATATTATTTTATTTTGTTGTATATTATTATTTACATTATTGAGTTGTTGTTTTAACGGTACATGAAATTGATAATTTAATGTTATTGTGAAAAAAGTATTACAATATTTTTTATATATAAAACGATTGTTGATGGATAGATTAAACATAGGAATAGGTTGATATTCTAAGCTTACACATAGAATGTGATTCTTATTATTCGCATTCCAAAATCGTATATTGTTTCTGGTTTTATCGTAAACGCATTGTTCAAATTTTATTTGTCCTATAAATTCTGAGATATATGGAAAATTACTTTTTGCACAGATTTGATATCCAATTTTTGGATACTGATAATAATGATGGTTCGATATATTCTTATAAGAGTAAAAAATTTCGTTAATATTATAATAATTATTGAATATAAATTTTAAATTTCGATACCAATATTCACCTCCAATATTTATAGAATATGGTTGAGATTGTATAGTAGATATAGGATGATGATAACAAGCATTATATCCTATAATATGTTTTTTATTATAAACTAATCTTTTTCCGCTGCCAAAAACAATCATTTTATTTTCTGTAAAATTTTTCATCCCTATTTGCAGAAAGTATAAGATTTTTTTGTATTGCATATTCCATGGATATTCTAACAATACATGAAAGAAATCTATTGAATCATTTTTTATTTGTATTTGAGATTGATTATTATATTTATAATACTCTGATAGTAATACAGTATTATTATTTGAAAAGTAATAGTAATTAATATTATTGTTGTTTTTATTAATATTAATTAGTGATAATTTATTGATTTTAGATTGATATATGTCATATGTATTAGTTATATTGTTATATGTATAAGCATGAATGAATTTATGCGTATCAAATTTAGATATACAATTATAATACGCTAGGGAATCTAGCATTATTAATTTTATAATTAAGGTAAATACTAGAAAAGATTTAATGTGAGTATTTAGATTATATATAATCATTGTTTTTAAGTTTTTATTATTTTTGATATAAATATACTATATGCAAATTATGTGATTTAATTAAATATATAATTTTTATGAAAAATATACCGATATTTAATATATTATATATTGTATATTAATTATATAGGGATAATCCAATGATATGTAATAGATTATGGGGAGATCAAACAGAATCTTCTTTAAAATTTTTTAATATTTCTACAGAAAAAATGCCTTGGGAATTAATTAAAGCATTAGCTCAAATAAAACGAGTATCAGCTCAAGTAAATTATGATTTAAAATTACTTGATTATGAACGTTCTCAAGCTATTATTGCAGCAGTAGATGAAATATTATCTGGCAATCATAAAAATGAATTTCCATTATCAGTGTGGCAAACTGGATCTGGTACTCAAAGCAATATGAATATGAATGAAGTTTTGGCAAATAGGGCAAATGAATTATTAAGAAAAAATCAGATAAATATAGTCGTACATCCAAACGATCATGTCAATAAAAGTCAAAGTTCAAATGATGTTTTTCCTAGTGCAATGCACATTGCAGCAGTAGTTAATTTAAAAACAAAACTAATACCTGTAATTAAATTATTACAAAAAACTTTTTTAAAAAAATCTATTGAATTTCGTAATATTATAAAAATTGGACGTACTCATTTGCAGGATGCTATTCCATTGACTTTAGGGCAAGAAATTTCCGGATGGGATTTTATGTTAAAAAATAATACAAATCATATTCAATCAACTATTCTTGATTTAAGTGCATTGGCATTAGGAGGAACGGCAGTAGGGACAGGATTTAGCGCTCATGTAGAATATGCAGAACGTGTTGTATTAGGCTTGTCTAAACTAATTCATCACTCTTTTTTTAGCGCTCCTAATAAATTTGAATCTTTATCTACGTGTGATGCTATAGTTTATAGTCATGGGACTTTGAAGGGATTAGCTATATCCATGATGAAGATTGCAAACGATATACGTTTGTTATCATCTGGTCCTCAGTGTGGTCTGGGAGAGTTGATTATTCCTGCTAATGAACCTGGAAGTTCTATTATGCCTGGTAAAGTTAATCCTACGCAATGTGAGTCTATGACTATGTCATGTTGCCAAGTTATGGGTAATGATTTAAGCATTAGTTTGGGAGGTTCATCTGGACAGTTACAATTAAATACATATAGGCCTTTAATTATTTACAATTTTTTACAATCAATACGATTACTTACAGATAGTATAAAAAATTTTCATGATTATTGTATTGTGGGTATCAGACCAAAATTCAAAAGAATTGAAAAATTGTTAAACAAATCTTTAATGTTAGTAACAGCATTAAGTTCTCATATAGGATATGATAAATCAGCACAAATTGCTCAAACAGCTTATTTAAATGGAATTACTTTAAAAGCTGCATCGATACAATCGGGTTACGTAACTGAAAAACAGTTTGATGATTGGGTTTGTCCAGAAAATATGATTTATCCTGATATGTAGGTATAATGATTTTTATTTAAGATAATTTAGTTGTTGTTTAATATTATTAACGTTCATATAAATATTAAATTAATACATGTTATAGTATGAATAATTTGAAGCGTTATCAGATTTTATGTAGATTGAAAAATTATAATTATGATATGCATGATCAAGATGATTTGGTTTATCATTCTGTGTTTGAGTGCCTTGTTGCAACGTTGTTATCAGCTCAGGCTCGAGATGTTCAAGTTAATAAAATTACTAAGAATTTATTTAAGATTGCTAATACTCCTCAGTCTATGTTGAATTTAGGTGTAGATGGTGTTAAACAGCATATTAAATGTATTGGATTATTTAATTCAAAATCCGAAAATCTTATTAAGATTTGCAATTTGTTAATAAATCAATACAATGGTATTGTACCAAAAAAACGATTAGAATTGGAGTCTTTACCTGGAATAGGTAGAAAAACTGCTAATATTATTTTAAATGTTTGTTTTGGTTTATCTACTATTGCAGTAGATACTCATGTATTCCGATTTTGTAATCGTAGTTGTTTCGCTTCTGGTCATAACGTTATTGCTGTAGAGCGAAAGTTAATGTCAGTAGTTCCAAGAGAATTTAAAAGAAATTGCCATCGATGGTTAGTAAAACATGGTCGTTATACTTGTAAATCTAAAAATCCAGATTGTAATAACTGTATTATTAATGATTTATGTGAATTTGATAAAAAATGGAACATATAAGTATTGATAATGGATTGTTTATATAAACAATCCATTATCAATACTTATATGTTCCATTGAATAAGGCAATAGTTTTTTTTACCTCTTTTTAATAAAGTATACAGATTATATATTCGATCTGAATCTTGAAAAATATATTCTATTTTTGATTGTTTATGTGCATTTATAGTTATTGCATTAGATTTAATAAAATATCGAGCTTGCGATCGAGATGTTGCTAATTTTGATTTTGTTAATGCTTCTTGTAATGAAGTATTTGTTTCTAATATTATGTTTGGAATGCCATCTTGAATTAATTGATGAAAATCATTTAATGTTAATTTTAATATGTTATAAGAAAATAGATTTTGACTAATACGTTGTGCTATATTTAATCCCCTTTTTCCATGTACTAATTGTGTCATATTTTCTGCTAATATATATTGAGCTTGTGAATAACTATGATCTCTATTTTTAAATGAATTTATATCTTGTACAGAGATATCAGTAAAAATCTTTAGAAAGTGATATGCACTTTTATCATCAATATTTATCCAGTATTGATAAAATTGATAAGGGCTAGTTTTTTCAGGATCTAACCATATTGTATTTTTTTCTGTTTTTCCAAACTTTATGTTATTAAAATTAGTTAGTAACGGTACTGTTAATCCATAAGCATTTTTTTTATACATGCGTTTAATCAAGTCAATTCCTGATATAATATTACCCCATTGATCTGATCCTCCAATTTGTAATATTGCATCATAATGTTTATATATATGTGCGAAATCATAACTTTGCATTAAATTATATGAAAATTCAGTATAAGAAATTCCATAATTATCATTTTTTAATCTTTTTTTTATAATATCTTTATTAATCATTTTATTGATAGAAAAAAATTTTCCTATATCTCTTAAAAAAGTTAAGATATTCATAGAAGAAAACCATGAATAATTATCGATAATATGTGCTTGTGATGCATTATTACTATTACAATCAATAAATAAAGCAATTTGCAATTTTATTTTTTTTATCCATTTTTGTGTTGTGTTAAATGATTGAAGTTTACGCTCTGAATCTTTAAAACTAGGATCTCCAATTAAACCAGTTGCTCCTCCTAATAAAATTAGTGGACGATGTCCTGCTTTTTGAAATCGTTTTAAACATAACAAAGGGGCTAAATGTCCTATATGTAAACTATCGGCTGTTGGATCAAATCCACAGTATAAGGTGATTGGTTGTGAGTTTAATACTGCGTTTAATTTTTTTCGATCAGTAATTTGAGCGATTGAACCGCGTTCATATAAATAATCAATAATATTATCAATCATATGAATTGAGTTATTATATTTCATAGTAATGCATCTATTTTATATTATTAACATAATCAGCATCTTTTGTAATATATAATATATTGGATTGTATATCAATATATTATAATTTATTGTGTTAAATGTAATAATTAGTAATTATTTTAAGGAGATAATCGATTGATATACCATTTTTTTTTGTTTTTTTTATATAAAAAACGATCATGTAATCTATATATTCCTCCTTGCCAAAATTCCATACTATTAATATTTATTTTATATCCCACCCAAAAATGTGGAAATGGTACAGATTTTTGAAAATATTTTTTTTTTAATTTCAAAAATTTATTTTTTAATACTTTTTTAGATGAAATAATGGTAGATTGTTTTGATGCCCATGTGCTAATTTGATTATTTTTAGGTCTTGTATAAAAATATTTTTGCGCTTCTTTTTTAGAGATTTTATAAACACTTCCAGTGATAATAATTTGACGATTTATAATGTTCCATGGAAAACATAGACTAATTTTGGGATTATTATTGATATGTATAGCCTTTCGGCTGTTTAAATGAGTGAAAAATACTATTGTTTTATCATTGAAATATTTTAATAGAACTAGTCTTTGAAATGGTTGTCCTGTATGATCTACAGTTGATAGGCACATAGCATTAGGATCAGGTATTTGACAATAGGCTTCATATAACCATTTTGAAAAAAGATGCATAGGGTTTTTAGTTAAATTTGATCGACGAAATTGTTTTGATATATATTCTCTTCTTAAATTATGAATTTTAGATAATTCAAGCATAATAATAATAAGTTTTTATCTATCACTATATCATAAATTATTCTGTAAAAACAATACAAGATAAATACCGTTTTTATGCCGTTATTTTGTAAAATTTTTAATTTAATATTTTACATAATTTATATATTATATATGATGTATGTGTTAAATAATAATTAAATATAAATTTTTTAGAATATTATAATTTTAGATGTGTATTGATAATGTTAATTGTAATTAATTTTTAAAGTGAATGAATTCATTATGAATTTTTAAAAGTGAGTTATGTTTTGTTATATAAATTTATTATATTGCGTTCTAATTTAGCAATAATATTATTTAATTGTTGTATTTCTTCGACACGTAATCCGTAAAACACTTCATTTCGTGTAACATTAATAACTTGATTTACTTGATTAATGACAGGTTTAGCTAATTCTGTTAATGTAATTCTTTTAGCTCTTCGATCGTTAGAGCATATGTTTCTCACAATTAGTCCTTTTGATTCAAGTTGATCCAATGTCCTCACTAAAGATGGTTGTTCAATTCCTATAGCTTTTGCTAATTGAATTTGTGATTGATCGGGAGGTAATTGATAGATATTATGTAGCGTAATCCAATGTGTTTGTGTAAGTTTCAATGGTTTTAATCGGTAATCAATTAAAGCGCGCCATATTCTAACAAGTCGGGCCAGATCTGACCCTAATGATGATTCCAATCTATTTCTCCTTTATGCAAATACAGACTTTTTATATAATATAAAAACTGGTTGTATATAAATAGGGTATATTATTACAAATAATATCATATTTATGTGTCATTAATCTACATTAGATTCGATATTGTATTTATCATTGTAAGATATTATACATATGACTATATTACATATATGATGTAACTTTATTAAGTTATAATTATAACATATATTTATTATTATGAATAATTATTTTAAAATATAAGATTTATTAATCTTTTTTAAAATAAATTCATAATTTCAATTAATTAGATAGATTTATTTTTATTAAATAAATATAATTATATTATGATATTTTGGAAATTTGATATTATTTGATATATCCAGCAGAGATAATATTTGTTATCTAAAGAATTTAAATGATGATATTTTATTATTAAATGTTAATTTTTATAAGTCTCACTTGAGTTTATGTTCAAGTATTTTATACACAAATATTTGAATATTGATGTATATTCTGGTACAGATAACTTTATGTATTAATAATTACAAACCATTTATTTATTAATTAATAACATATGATTGATCCAGTTAATATTGATACTCTGAAAGCAAGATTTAGAGGATTTTATCCTGTTGTCATTGATGTTGAAACGTCAGGACTAAATGCTAGTACGAACGCTTTATTAGAAATTGCAACCATTACTTTAAAGATGAACGAAGATGGTTGGTTACACGTAGATAACATGTTACATTTCCATATTAAATCGTTTCCGGGAGCTATTTTGCAACCTGAGGCACTAGCATTAAATAAAATTAATCCTAATAGTCCCTTAAGATTTGCGGTAACAGAACAAGAAGCATTAGTTGAAATTTTCAAAATGGTACATGTAGGAATTAAAGCTCAACAATGTAATAAAGCTATTATAGTTGCACATAATGCTTCTTTTGATCATAGTTTTTTAATGGCAGCAACAGAACGTACTAATAATATTCAAGATAATCCATTTCATCCTTTTGTTACATTTGATACCGCTGCTTTGAGTGGATTAGTATTTGGGCAGACTGTATTATCTAAAGCTTGTGAATATGCAGGAATTATATTTGATAAAAATAAAGCACATTCTGCTTTATATGATGCTGAAAAAACTGCTATTTTATTTTGTACATTAGTTAATGCTTGGAAAAAACTTGGGGGATGGCCATGGAAACCTTCGTTGATTACAAACAACGAAGGTTATCATAAATAAATATACATTGTTAATTTAAATTATATTTTAATTTAATTGGGTCGATGGCTTGTTTTAAGGTTCCATTTTGGTGCATATCCATTATAATATCACAACCTCCTATTAATTTTCCTTCTAACCATAATTGTGGAAATGTAGGCCAATTAGAGAAAGTAGGTAAAACGGATCGAATATCAGTGTCAATTAAAACATCTATATAATAAAAGGATTTTACATAAAGATGTAATATTTGGGCACTTTTTGCTGAGAAACCACATTTAGCGGAATCAGGAGTACCTTTCATGTATAAAAGAATAGGATTTGCTTGAATTTGTTTTTTAATTTTTTCTACTGTATTATTGCTCATAATAGATCAGTCCTTATGATATTTATATAACTTAAACTATATAGAAATTTAATATTTGCACTGTGGTAAATTAATGTATGTAAAATAAAGTATATACATTAAGGTTTATGTTTGAAAGTATTATTTTTGATTTAATTTAAATATTTGATAATATTCTCTCTACTGTATTTGTAATGGTCTTTACAAAAAAATCGATTTCAATATTCACTATATCACCAATTTTCCTTGTTCCTAAAGTAGTTTTTTTTATAGTGTATGGAATTAAACAAATGCGTATATAAATACCTAATACTTTATTGATGGTTAAGCTTACTCCGTCTATCCCAATAGATCCTTTTTGTATAATATATTTTTGATAATATTTGTTCTTCATTTTAATCCATATTGTTTTGTTTTTTTTATAATGTATTATTTTTTTAATTTCTCCTGTACAATCAATATGTCCAGTCATTAAATGGCCTTCAATTTTTTTATGGTACTTAATTGGTTCTTCTACATTAATTAAATCTCCTGCTTGTAATATACCCATGTTGGTTAATTTCAATGTCTCATGTATTAGATTAAAACTAACATAATTATGTTGAATGGTAATTACTGTTAAACAACATCCGTTATTAGATATAGAAGAACCAATCTTTATATTGGATAATAAATGTTGAGGAAAAATAACCACATATGTTTTGAAATTAAGTTCTTCGTAAATTGTATGTACAGGAACAACAGCCTGTATAATACCTGAAAACATATTTTTTATTATTTTTACACTATGATCATTATATTTTCATGTAGTGTAACAGATTGTTATGTAAAAGATCATAATTTTATTAATATTTTATATCTTAATTTATATGAATACATATCTGCTATTAACATTATGAATTATTTTAAAATAATATTAGATAATAAGTGTATTTAAATATGTTATAATATATATTTCTAATATTAATAAAATTGATTTAAAATTATAATATATGTGTAATATATGTTTTTAAAATAAAAATTCTATCTAACTTAACGGATATCAAATACTTATGATTTTAGATATTACTATGAATAATGATATACAATATAATTAAAATCAGGATATAATTGTTGTATATGCGTTCTTAGCTCAGTTGGTTAGAGTGCTACCGTGACATGGTAGAGGTCGATGGTTCGAGTCCATTAGAACGCATTTATTATGAATTAGTAATTAAGTGATTATTAATCAATATTGTACAATAATTTTATAACTTACAAATTAATTTAATGTTGTTAAATTAATTTATCAATCATGTGATTGTATATTGGAGAATTTAATATGAATTTTAGAAAGTTAATATGTTTTACGCTAACTATCAGTTCATTAATATTAATAGGTTGTGCTAGTACTTCTCAAATAACAGAATTGTCTTCTGAAATACAGAAGTTAAATAGAAAAATTGATCAAGTAAATGAAAATATAAATGTACTCAATCCTGCAATTGAACAAATTAAAAACGAAGCAAATAGAGCTAATAAACGACTGGATAATCAGATATCTATTTATAAAAAATAGAATATAATATTTATTTTTAGAATCTAACACAATACTCCCGCCACTCAATAAATATTGAGTGGCGGGAGTATTGTGTTAGATTCTATTTATTTTATGAACTTATGGAATTATATTATTAATTTGCATTTTAATAGTATTAATTATGGAATAAATGCCTTGTACACGAGTGATAGTTACGTGTTGATTTAACTTTAGCTGATTTAAGAAATTATATACATCGAGCTTAACGATTGATTTTATATTTAAATTTTGGTACAAACTGAAAATTATCGTAATAACCCCTTTTATAATAGTAGAGTCACTATCACCATAAAAATCTAAAAAATCATTATTAGATGAATTATAGTGTGAATAATTAGTTATAGTAATCCATGTGCGACTTTGGCATCCAGATACTAAATATTGTTGAGTTCGAAAATCTTCTGGAAACCTTGGTAATAATTTACCAAGATCTATAATATATAGGTATTTTTCTTCCCAAGTCATGCAACTGAAAAAATTTTTTAATAATTGTTCTTTTGTAGGAAACATTTTTAATTTTTTAATAAAATAATATAATTATTATATATCATAATTATGCATGGAATAGATGTTTTATTTGATTTAATCCATGAATAAATTGATCAATATCATCTTTATTAGTATACATAGCAATAGATGCTCGACACATTCCTGGAACTTGAAAATGATTCATTAATGGTATTGCGCAGTGATGTCCTGTACGTATAGCAACTCCATATTGATTTAGTAACATTCCTACGTCATATGAATCATACGATTTTAAATTGAAAGCAATTATACTAGATTTATTACAATCAGAACCGTACAATGTTAGATGTAAATTTTGTTGTTTTAAAGTATTTATTGCATAAGATATAAGTTGATTTTCATAATTGTAAATATTTTTTATACCGATGGTATTGATATATTTAACAGCATTACCTAAAGCTACGATTCCACTAACATCAGGAGAACCTGGTTCAAATTTCCAAGGGATATCTACAAAGGTTGGTTCTTGAGTTAAACTAACATTTTTTACGATTCCTCCTCCTACTACCCATGGATCCATAGTATTGAGTAACTCATATTTTCCATACATTATTCCAACTCCATAAGTAGCATATATTTTATGTCCTGAAAATACATAAAAATCACAATCTAATTTCTGTACATCTACTTTTTGATGAGCAATTCCCTGTGCTCCATCTATCAGTATTCTTGCATTGCTTTTAGTACGTACAATATCAATTATTTCAGTTAAAGGATTAATTATTCCTAATACGTTTGATATATGAGAAATGGATAATAATTTGGTACGACGGTTAATTAATTCTGATAATTTAGATAAATTTAATGAACCATCAGGTAATAAAGGAATATAATTTAATTCAATTTTTTTTTCTTTTGCTAAGTTTTGCCATGGTAAAATATTAGCATGATGTTCCATTGCGCTTATTAGAATATTATCACCATAATTTATGAAATTACGTCCCCAGCTATTGGCAATGAAATTGATAGCGTCCGTTACTCCTTTAACAAAAATTATTTCTTCTGGTATAGATGTATTAATAAATTTAGCTATATATGTTCGGACAGTTTCTATATGATTAGTTGATATGGAGCTTAAACTATGAACGCTACGATGAGCAGCAGAACATTCATTTTTATAATAATATGATTGTGAATCAATAACAATATTAGGTTTTTGAGTAGTTGCAGCATTGTCTAAATAAGCTAATGGATAAGAATTCATTAACGTACTTAATATAGGAAAATCTAATCTAATTTTTTTTATCGGATATAAAATCATAAAAATATTATTTTTTTTGTTAAAACGTTTTTTATTTTATCTGCTATTATTTTTTGTAATGATAGATTTTGAATTTTTTTTATATTTTCTATAGTAAAAGCATCTATTAACATTTTGATAGCATCTTTTTTAGAGATACCTCGTGTACTTAAATAAAATAAATGATTAAGATCTATATGCCCAACTGTAGATCCATGATTACATTGTACCGAATCAGAGTATATTTCAAGTTTAGGTATAGTATATATTGAAGCAGTTTTATTGAGTAGTAAATTATTGTTAATCATTTTTCCATCCGTTTTTATTGAATGTGGATTAACTTTAATTAAACCATCAAATATACCAGTGCTATAATCACTAGCAATAATTTTATGTAGTTGTCTGCTTATAGAACAATTTTGATTATTATGTTCTATATACGTACGCATATTACTAATATTTCTTTCAGATAAAATAGTTAAACTATTTAATGATATAGAAGATTCTGAATAATTTATTTTAGAACTGATTTGATGATATGTAAATTTTGAGCCTGCAATAACAAAAGTATTACTATGTACATCTGAACATGAATTTATATGCATATCTTGATGTGATATATGATAACTAGATTGATTTTTAAGTATTAATTTAACATGATTGAATTTTGATTTATTTCCTATAGACATTAACATTCTTGATCCACTAAAGTGTGCATATTCATTTATGTTTACAACATGTTCGATAACATATGCATCAGTGTTTTGTCCTGTTTCTAAGTAATGATAAGAGTGTGACATAGCTAATGCATTAGGTGTATCAGATCCTGAATTAATATACAATAAATATAACGGTTTTTTTGTAATTTTTTTTTCAGGTAATGTAATTCGTATTACAACATCGCTTAAATATTCAGTTAAATATAAAAACATTGTTGGACGAATAGGTTTTGATGTATTCCAATAATTGAGATTGTTATCAATTTTTAATATCCATGGATTTATATTTAGATCACTTAATGTACATGAGAATTGGCCGTTAATAAATACTAATCTATAACAATCTATATTTAAACGTAATTTATTATATGTTGATAAATTTATGGCGGCGTCTTCATTGAGGATAAATTGATTGTTATAAAATTCTTCAATGGGAAAATATTTCCAAGGATCATTTATTGCGTGGTATGATTCATTAAATTTAATTATATTTTGTTCCCAATAATTATTGTTTTTTTTTGAAAATTCAGGATGCTTTTTTTTAAATAAATAATACCACTCATTTAATGTACGAGTTTTATTATCAATATAACCAACCATATCCTTTTTCCTCAAGTTTTTTTACTAACGTTAAATCTCCAGATTTTATAATACATCCTTTATGTAATATATGTACATAATCAGGTTTAATATATTCTAAAATTCTTTCATAATGAGTAATAATAATAAATGAACGAGTTGTATTACGCAATAAATTTAATCCATTATAAACAATTTTGATAGCATCAATATCTAATCCAGAATCTGTTTCATCTAAAATACATAGTGTTGGTTCTAGCATCATCATTTGTAGTATATCATTTCTTTTTTTTTCACCTCCAGAAAAACCAACGTTTACTGATCTTGTGAGTAAATCGTCTGGAATATGTAGTAATTGCATTTTTTTTTGCACGGATTGTAGAAATTCAAAACGTTCAACAGGAGGTTGATTTCGATATTTACGAATAGCGTTAATAGCGCTATATAAAAATAATTGATTACTAATTCCTGGAATCTCTATAGGATATTGAAAAGCTACAAAAATACCTTCTCCGGCACGTTCTTCTGGTTTTAATAATAATAAATCTTTTTTTTTAAATAGAATTGTTCCATCCGTTACAATATAGTCTGGTTGACCAGAAATAACAGCAGATAATGTACTTTTACCTGATCCATTAGGGCCCATAATTATATGTATTTCTCCGGGGCTAATTTCTAAATTTAGTTTATTTAAAATAGACGAACCTTTTACACTAACATTTAAGTTATGTATAGATAACATAAATAGATACTCCTTTTGATATTATTTATTTGTATCATACATAGTATTTAAAATGAAAATACAATTTTAACCGACACTATGTTCTAAAGTTATTTCTAATAACTTTTGTGCTTCTACAGAAAATTCTAAAGGTAATGCAGAAAATATATCTTTACAAAAACCATTAACAATCATAGAAATAGCATTATCTTCAGTAATACCTCGTTGTCGACAATAAAATAATTGATTATCACTAATTTTAGATGTTGTTGCTTCATGTTCTACTTGGGCAGTATTATTATGAGATTCAATATTTGGAAATGTATGAGCCCCACATTTTTTACCAATTAACATTGAATCGCACTGAGTAAAATTACGAGCATGTGTAGCAGTTGGTAAAATTTTTACTAATCCACGATAAGTATTTTGGCTATTCCCGATAGAAATACCTTTAGAAATAATGGTTGATCGAGAATTTTCTCCGATATGAATCATCTTCGTTCCAGTATCAGCTTGTTGTATACCATTAGTAATAGCAACTGAAAAAAATTCTCCTACTGAATTTTTACCTTTTAAAATAACACTGGGATATTTCCAAGTAATAGCAGATCCTGATTCAGATTGAGTCCAAGACATTTTAGCATTTTCTTCAGCACATAATGCTCTTTTTGTAACAAAATTCAAAATACCTCCCTGAGAGTTTTTTGAATGTCCTGAAAACCAATTTTGTATTGTTGAATATTTAACTTGAGCATTTTTCAACACAATAACCTCTACAACCGCTGCATGAAGCTGATAATTATTATGAGCTGGAGCTGAACATCCTTCTATATAACTTACATAACTTCCTGAATCTGCTATTAAAATAGTGCGTTCAAATTGGCCGGTTTTTTTAGAATTAATTCGAAAATATGTAGATAATTCCATTGGACAGCGTACGTTTTTTGGAATATATATAAATGTACCATCTGAAACAACTGCAGCATTTAAAGCAGCAAAAAAATTATCTTTATAAGATACCACTGTACCTAAGTATTTACGTACTAAATTTGGATAATCATGAATAGCATCATTTAAAGAACAAAAAATAATTCCTTTTTTTAAAAGAGTATTACGAAATGTAGTAGATACAGAAACTGAATCAAAAATTGCATCAATTGCTACATTACCTATATCGTTTACAGGTATACCTAGTTTATTAAATGTTTTTTCTACTTCTTTTGTCAAGAATGGTGATTTTTTTGAAATAGTATGATCTAATTTTTTTTCTTGTTTTTCAGATTGATTATGCGTTGAATATTCTGGAGCAGAATAATAACTATAAGAATTATAATCAAGATTATGGTAATGTCCTTTTAACCAATGGGGTTCTTGCATATTAATCCATGCTTTATATCCTGATAATCTGAATTTTAACATCCATTCAGGTTCAGATCTTTTTTCAGAAATATTTCGGATTACTTTTTCGTTAATTCCTTGAGCAAACTCTTCATTTTTTAATTGAGTAAAAAATCCTTCTTTATAATATGAATTATTAGTATATGTAGAGTGCTGATTTATGTTATGTGTACTTATTTTTTTATCAATCATAGTATAATACCTATTATATATTAAAACTTTCACCACACCCGCAAGAATATCGAGCTTTAGGATTATTAAATTTAAACGAATAATTTAATCCGTCTTGAATATAATCTAATTCAGTTCCGTCAATAAAAGGCATTACTTCAATTGGTATGAATAATTTAATTCCATTGTATTCATAAACTATAGTATTTTCTTCTAAATTAGTAACTTTGCTTATTTTATAAGTTAATCCTGCGCAACCTGATTTTTTAATAGTTATCTTAAATCCTAGTACTATATTTTTTTCGTGATTGATTAATTTCATGATATGTTGTACTGCAGGATCAGTCAATGTAATACCTTTCCATAAAATTTTTTTTTGGTTAGTTTTTAGATATTTATTATATGTATCATTATGCATCATTAAGTACCTAGTTTTTTAATGTTTATATTATACCTAACTACCGAGTTAGGTATATAATTATAGCTTATTATATTTACATAGCCATTATACATATTTTTATTATACAAAGATATTTAATAATTGGTTGATTTTCAAATATTAAAATTAAAAATGAGATATTGTATTATTATGTGACATTGGTTATTAACCAATGAGTAACTTCTTGTAATTCTTGAAATTGAGGCCAGTTTTTTGTCCATTCTTGACAGCAATGTTGAATAGTTACAGCATTATAAGATATTCCAATTAATTTTTTAGATAATTCTTCTAAAGGCTCAGGATTCAAACTATCAGTAAAAATATGACTACGGTTAATCATCCCATGAGAGATATCAAAATGTAATTCTACACTGCCCCAATTAAATCTATTATCTAAATAGTGAGAAAATGATGGGGTGTTTCCAAAATTCCATTGCCAACTACGTTGTTTATTAAATTGTTTAGAGAAATCTTTTATATGATTAAAGTTTTTTATAGAAATTATTTCTGATTCTACAGTTGTTTGATAATAATTAAAAAATGCTGTTTTTAATTGATTACATACTAAATCGTGAGTAATATTAGCATGTAATGTATTTAGATTAATAATTCTTGAATTTACAGAAGTAATGCCTTTAGATTTTAATTTTTTAGAATCTGGATTTAAATAATAAGATAATTTATTTATGTCAACATTTAATAGCAATGTTCCATGATGTAATTGACGATCGGATACTTGTCGATATGCAGAACCACTAATTTTACGATCTCCTTGATTTGTATTAATAATTAGATCATTGCGACCAGAAATTTTTGCTGAAATATTTAAAGAATTTAATCCATCCAAAATAATTTTAAAAGATACATTTTTATTATAGTTTTTTTGCGTAGACATAAAAGTAAAGCAAGTATTTCCTAAATCATGAAAAACTGCTCCACCGCCACTATGTCGACGAGCTAATTTTACTCCATCTCGATTCATGCGTCGTGTATTACATTCTTTCCATGCATTTTGAGAGCGTCCTATAACTATAGTATTTTGATTTCTCCATAGAAATAATATGGTTTGATTTTGATCCATATTTTTAAAAATATATTCTTCTAGTGATAAATTAAACCATGGGTTGTATGAAGTAGAAAATAATAATCTTAGTGGTATCATATTTTAAAATTATATATCAATAATATAAATGTTCTATTATATAGTATTTATTAATTTGAGTAAATTTAAGTACATGAATTAAATGATTTTTAATGTCATATTATTATCTAAAAATAGCATTAAAATGTTTTTTAAGTGTTGTTGTACATATAATGATAATCTCTTTAATCTCTTGTTCTTTTAATGTATGTGTTTTACTTTGTAAAGTTAATTTAATAGTTAAACTTTTAAAATTAGTTGGTATATTTCGTCCTGTATATACATCAATTAACTTAACTTCAGTTAAGTTAATTATGCCAATTTTTTTACATGTTTCTATAACAGATGATGCAGAAATATGAGTTGGTATTATTAAAGAAATATCTCGATAATTTTTAGGAAATTTAGAAATATCAATAATCTTTTGTGATTTTATATTAACAATTGAATCCCAAATTAACTCAAACACTAAGACATTTGAATGTATTCGTAATTTATATTGTATCATAGGATGAATTACACCTACATATCCCAAAAATATATCATTTAAATATATTTCTGCACTTTGCCCAGGGTGTAAGGCAGGATATGTGCAACTTTTAAAATGAATATTATTGTTTTGATTTTTTTTATTAAATAAATACAGTATAGATTCTACATCACCTTTAATATCATAAAAATCAGTTAAAGATGTATGTATATCCCAATGTTCATAATGTCTCAAACCAGATCGAATTCCAGATAGTCTTAATTGTTGCGATACTTGTTTGCTATGAGAATTTTTTGGAATAAAACATATTCCACTTTCAAAGAGTTTGATATTTTTGTGTTGTCTATTTTGGTTATATAACATTGTTTGAATTAATCCAGTCCATAAGGATAATCTCATAACTGACATATTTGTGCTAATAGGATTCATTAAAGTTAATGGTATACATTGAGGGTGTAATAGTTTTTGTATATTAGGATCAACAAAGCTATATGTTATTATTTCTTGATAACCCCGAGCTATTAATACAGTTTTAGATTTTGATAAGGATATAACTTGATTAGGTATACATTGAACAGTTTGATTTAATGATATTTTAGCTGGAATTTTCGGAATATGATTATATCCATATATTCGAATAATTTCAGATATTACATTTTCTTCTATATTAATATCAAAACGCCAACTTGGAGTAGATACTATCCAATTATGACCTTGCGTTTCTACTTGAAATCCAAGATTAGTTAAAATATTAATGATTTTTTGATCAGGAATATAAAATCCTAATATCATATTTAATTTGGAACGATGTAATTTAATGATTTTAATTTTTGGTAAATGATTATGACTTATAATATTTATCGTTGGCCCTGCTTTTCCATGACAATACTTTATCAATAATGATGTAGCATAATTCAATGCTAATTCGGATATATCAGGATCTATTCCTTTTTCATAACGAACAACAGAAGAAGTATATAAATTATATAGTTTATATTGATTTATAATAGTTAGGGGATTAAAAAAAGCAACTTTTAAAAATATATTATGAGTTGAACAAGAGACACTTGATTGATTACCTGTGATAACTCCAGCAATAGCTAATGGTTTACGTACATCAGATATAACTAATGTCTTTGAAAATAATTTTATATTAATATTATTTTCAGATAATGTTAATGTTTCTCCTGGTTTGGAAAATCGTACATATATTATGTTTTTATCAATTTTTTCATAATCAAAGATACGTACTGGTTGTCCTAATTCTAATAAAACATAATTTGCAATATCCGTAATGATATTGATGGGTTGTATTCCACAGCGAATTAATTTTTCTTGTATTTTTAGAGGAGTAGGAATAGTGATATCTATATTTTTTAATACTTTTCCTAAAAATTTAGGACAATCGTGTGGAGTTTCAATAATAATTGGAATGGTATCCAAAATATTTGGAACATTTGATTTGATATTTATTTTTTTTAATTTACATTGATTAATAGCTGCGATTTCTCTAGATAAACCTATTACACTTAAACAATCTCCTCTATTAGGAGTAATATTAATATCAATAATATTATCGTTAAAATGCAAATAATCGTAAAAATTACACCCAATGGGTGCATCGATAGGTAATTCTATAATTCCTTTTTGTGTATAATAATTTAATCCTAACATTGAAAAAGTGCATAAAACTCCTTCTGATTTTCTTCCTTGTATATTAATCTGTTTAATTATATTACCATTTGGTAATATTGCTCCTATGTTGGCTACCACTACTTTTGTATTTTTATTGTAATTCATGTTATTTGTAATTATATTAATTATATTTCCTCCACCACTATTTACTGTCATTATCCATGTATCGGCTAAGCTAGGATGTACTTGACATTCTATGATTTTAGCAATAACTATGCCATAAAATTTATTAGAGTTTAATTTTCTAGATTCTTCTACATTCAATCCAGCTAAAGTAAATTGATCTATTAATTGATCATGATCAATAGGAGGATTAACCCATTCGCGTATCCATGATTCACTGAATTTCATTATAATGTTTTTCCGTTAAAATGAGTGTGGTAATATTAAAATTGATCTAAAAATTGTAAGTCATTTTCAAAAAAAACACGAATATCAGTCATATGATATAGTAACATTGTTAATCGTTCTATTCCTATTCCAAAAGCAAATCCTGAAAATTTTTTTGAATCAATCCCTCCATTGTTTAATACTGTAGGATGTATCATGCCACATCCTAGTAATTCTATCCATTTTTTAGGTTGTTTTTTATTATTGATATTTAAATTTAATATGTCTATCTCTGCTGATGGTTCTGTAAATGGAAAATAAGATGCTCTGAAACGCAAAATTACATTCTTTCCAAAAAAATTATATAAAAAATCATATAAAATTTTTTTTAAATTAGTCAAATTTATATTTGAACTAATCATCATTCCTTCTATTTGATGAAACATAGGAGTATGTTCTTTATTATAATCTTTTCGATATACTTTTCCTATAGAAATAATTTGAATTGGCATTGGTATATGCTTCATAGCACGAATTTGAATACCAGAAGTATGTGTTCTAAGCAATTTGTTTGTATCAAACCAAAAAGTATCATGCTGATCACGAGAAGGATGGTTATTCGGAATATTTAAAGAATCGAAATTAAAATAACTATTTTCAATTTCTGGTCCATATATTTCTTTAAATCCTAAATGATTAAAAAAAAGTCTGATTCGATTTATAGTGTTAGTTATAGGATGAATAGTGCCAGTTTCTGATAATCTACCGGGTAGAGTGATATCTAATTTTTCTGTATTTAATGATTTTTCTATAGCTTTGAGTGTTATTAATTTTTTTCTTTCTAAAAATAGTTGATGTATATCTGATTTAACTTGATTTATTACTGTTCCTATTTTAGATTTATTGTCCCAATTTAAAGAGTTTATTTTTTTTAATTGCTGATTGATATAACCATGTTTACCCAAAAATTGAATTCGTATTGATTCTACATCCTGTATGGTATTAGATTGTTCTAAAGATAATTTTGCTTGTTTAACTAAATTAATTAGTAATTTTTTTGGCATTGGTGAAGTAACTATTAATTCATAACATTATTATAAGTATAAAATTCTGATTTTTTTATAACAAACATCATATTTAATATATTACTCATAATAACATTAAGGGTTATTTTGAGTGAATTTTAATGTTATTTACTAAATTTAAAAATGCTACTTGATCTGATGTAGCTAACTCAGCTAGCATTTTTCTATTAATATAAATAGAGGATTTATATAAATTATTGATTAAATTATTATAAGATAGTCCGTATTGGCGAGCTACTGCATTGATATGACTAATCCATAATTGACGAAATATCCTCTTTTTCTGTTTACGATCTCTATAAGCATATTGACCAGCTTTTATAATGGCTTGATATGCAACTCGATATGTACGAGATCTCGCTCCATAATATCCAGTTGCCCTCTTTAAGATTTTTTTATGCCGACTATGGGCGGTAACACTATTTTTTACTCGAACCATTATATATTTACTCCTGTAATGAATAAACGACTCTATCAGTTATAGTATGTACATACATATATGTATTATACGTTTTGTGTTCAATAAAATTAAAGAATTATATATATGGTAAATATTTCATGATTTTTCTGTTATTTTTTTTAGATAAAATAGATTTTATGCGCAAGTGTCGTTTGTGTTTTGTAGATTTTTTTGTTAGAATGTGCCTTGCGTATGCGTGTTTAAATTTATATTTATTTGAAGATAACCTTTTAAATCTTTTACTAGCGCTCCGCGATGTTTTAATTTTAGGCATATATATCCTTCACTTTAACATAACTTAAAATATATTCTTAATTTATATTTATTAGGTTTTATTTATACACTATAACTAATTTAATTATATTAAATTACACAGGTTTTTTTTTTGGAGCTAAAATCATTGTCATTTGCCTTCCTTCAACTTTATTTGGAAAAATTTCAACTGTCATTAAATCATGTAAATCTTGACTGATACGATGTAATACTCTAACTCCAATTTGTTGGTGTATTAATTCTCCACCTCTAAAACGTAAAGTAATTTTAATTTTATATCCATCATTTAAAAATTTAATTATATTACGTAATTTTACTTGATAATCTCCTTCATCAGTACCAGGTCTAAATTTTATTTCTTTAATATGAATAATTTTTTGTTTTTTCTTTTGTTCTTTGGTAGATTTATTTTTTTCATATAAAAATTTACCATAATTCATAATTTTACACACTGGAGGATCAGAATTAGGACTAATTTCAACTAAATCTAATTCCAAATCTTCAGCTTGTTTAATTGCTTCGTTAAAATTAACAACTCCGATTTGTTTTCCATCAGCACCAGTTAATCTAATTTTTTTAATAGTAATTTCTCTATTGATTCGATGCAATCTGAAAGATTGCATCTTTTTACTAATTTTAATAATATTTATTCCTCCAATTGTTGAAAACTATAATTATATATTTCATGTTGTAGCTTTTCTATAAATATATCTATTTTATAATTTTTAAAATTTTTACCACGAAAGGTACGAATAGATACCGTTTTTTGATTCATTTCTGCATTTCCGCAAATTAACATATATGGAATACGATGGATGATATGTGATCGAATTTTAAAACTTATGGTCTCATTTCTTAAATCTATTTTTACTCTAAAATTTTTATTAGATAATTTTTTTGCTAGTTCTATAACGTATGAAATTTGTCCATCAGTAACATTCATTATAATAATTTGTATTGGTGCTAGCCAAGTTGGAAAAAATCCTAAATATTCTTCAGTAATTACACCAATAAAACGTTCTATGGAACCTAATACAGCTCTATGAATTATTACAGGTGTTTGATATGAATTATTATTATCTATATATTTTGACTCTAATAATTTAGGTAAAGTAAAGTCTAATTGTATTGTTCCGCATTGCCATGATCTTTTTAAAGAATCAAGTAAAATAAATTCTATTTTCGGCCCATAAAAAGCGCCGTCATTTGGTTGATATGTAAATTCAATATTATTTTGTTTAAGAACATCAGATAAATATTGTTCTGCGACGTCCCAAACCGAATCTTCTCCAATACGTTTTTTCGGGCGAGTAGATAATTTTACTATAATCTTTTTGAAATTAAATACATGATAAATATCATACATCATTTTTATACAATGATATAATTCATTTGGTATTTGAGTAAGAGCACAAAAAATATGCGCATCATCTTGTGTAAATTCTCGTATCCTCATAAGACCATGTAATGATCCGGATAATTCATTTCTATGACAACTACCGAATTCTGCCATACGTATTGGCAAATCTTTATATGTTTTAAGACCATGATTAAAGATTTGAATATGACCTGGACAATTCATAGGTTTAATACAATATTTTCGATTTTCTGAATCAGTAGTAAATATATGTTCATAGTAATTGTCCCAATGACCTGTTTTTTTCCATAGTACGCGATCAATCATAGTTGGACTTTTAACTTCTTGATATTGATATTGTTGTAATTTTTTTCGTATAAAATTTTTTAGTTCTTGAAATATAGTCCATCCATTCACATGCCAAAATACCATACCAGGAGCATCTTCTTGTAAGTGGTATAAATCTAATTGATGTGACAGGTTTCTATGATCGTATTTTTTAATTTTTTGATTTTTTTTCACGTATACAAGTGTTTTATTATAATTATTAATTAAGTTATTTTAAAATATGTTACATAAATTTTTTATTATATTATATATATCGTGATGATATAACACGAGCAATATTATGAAATTTAAAGCAATAATAAGCTAATTTCAGATATATGAAACTTATGATTTATGTCAATATATTTGCATTATAATATAATTCAATAAATTCAATACTAACAGTATTATTTATTCTAGAAAAAATTTCTTGTATTGTTTGTTATAAATAATTTTTATTTAATATTTGAGATAGATAGCTATTAATAATAGCATATTTTTATGAACAAGTAATCTCATTTAGTATAAATTATTTAAATTATATATAGTTTCAATGATAATTTAATTTATATAAATATATAGTGTTTATATTGTATAATATTTATACAAAAATATTGTTATGAGATAATGAATTACATTATAACACAATTACTTAGTTATCAAGATCTTTGATAATATGTTTAAAACTGATGTAATGAAATTCTAATCATTTACTGCATATAATTCAATATTAATTTCATTATGTTAATAATTATTAATCAGTATAAATAATTGAAAATTTCATATGCATATAATTAACATAATTAGCAGATTTTTGATATTTTTTTTAAAAAATTATATTTATATATAAATTACATATTTGTATAATAAATATGTCAAATATATATGAATAATATTCTAAGTAATAATTGAGAGATTATTATTAATAATACATAAAGGAAGTTTTCTTGATTAAGTTCTAATACGTTATCGATATTTGGCTCATAATAATATATATTCGTACCGAATACATTTTTGAAATATCACTTATAATATTGTTTAATATTTTGAAAATCGCATTTACACGATATTTAAATATATTTTAAAACGATTTAACTAATGTGTCGAGTAATTTTATCTTGTTTAAAAAACAAGGTAGTTGATATAAAGGTAGAGCAATAGGACCATCACATTTGGCGTTATCAGGATCGGGATGTGCTTCTATAAATAAACCAGCTATTCCTACCGCTATACTAGCTTTAGCAAGATCAAAGATTTGTAATCTGTTTTTCCCTTCAGATACTGCACTATATGGTTGTCGAGTTTGTAGCGCGTGTGTGACATCTACAATAATTGGGCACCCTTTTGAAACATGTTGCATTTTATGCAACCCTAAAATGTCTACTATTAAATCATTATATCCAAACATAGTACCTCGTTCACATAAAATAATTTTATTATTTTTAAAAAAATGAAATTTATTAACTATATACTGTACTTGTTCAGGACTCATATATTGTGGTTTTTTTATATTAACTACAGATCCAGTTTGTGCTATGGCTTTAATTAAATCAGTTTGTCGTGCTAAAAACGCTGGTAATTGTATCACATCCACTACTTCTGATATAATTTGAGCTTGATTAATTTCATGTACATCAGTCATTAATTTTACTCCAAATTTTTTTTTTAGTATTTGAAATAAACGTAATCCTGATTCTAATCCGGGACCTCGATACGAATGAATTGAAGTTCGATTTGCTTTATCAAATGACGCTTTAAATATATAAGGTATATTTAATTTTTGAGTTATAGAAACATAATATTCACATACTTGCATTATCGTATCATATTTTTCAAGAACATTCATTCCTCCAAATAATACAAACGGCAATTTATTTGAAATTTTTATATTTCCAATATTAACTGTTATGTTTTTCATATAGGCATATAAATAATTATTAATTATGGATTAATATCCATATATATAATTGAATAATATTAAATAACTCAATTTTTAATACTATTTAATAAATTTCTGAGTTTTAATTTTATTATAATTATAATATTTTATTTTAAAATATTATAGAATTTATTTTTAAGAATAATATTTCCATTGTCCACATGTTATACGCTCATATTGATGATAATCCAATATTGTATGTATATTGTTAAATCCAATAGCATGTAATAATGTTCTTATATATTTTCCTTGATTCCATCCATGTTCTAAACATAACCATCCCATTGGATATAAATGATTTATAGATTGTTTGCAAATAATAATTAAATCTTTTAATCCATAGTATGGTGATACTAACGCACTTTTAGGTTCAAAATGTATATCTTGCGATAAAAAATGTAAATCATGTTCATTAATATAAGGTGGATTACTAACAATTAAATGAAACTTATTTTTCTTTATTTTTGTAAACCAATTACTTTGTTTAAATTCCACATTTCTAAATTTATATGATTTTTGATTTTTAATAGCTAATATTACAGCTTGTTGTTGTTGATCTATTCCAGTAATATTCCAAGTTGGGCGTTCTGAAGCAAGAGCTAAAGCTATTGAGCCAACCCCAGATCCTAAATCTAAAACTTTCAAATGATTACAATCAGGAATTAAATTTAATACTTCTTCTATCAGACATTCAGTATCCGTTCTAGGAATAAATACTCCCGGTGATATCTTAAAACTAAGGGACCAAAATTCCTTTGAACCAACTAGATAAGCAATAGGCTCACTTTTTTTTCTACGGTCAATTAATGATTGTAATTTTTTAATTTGTTCAGGTGTTAATGTAGTTTCTTCAAATGTTAACAATTGCTCTCTAGATTTTTTGGTTACTATTTCTAAAATAATTTCTGAATCTCTTCGTGGAGAAAGAGAATTCTTTAATTGTAGAAAAGCCCAATCTAACCATTTTTTCCAAGTTATCATTTTTCTCGTGTTAATTGATCAAGTAGTGTAGCCTGATGTTTACACATGATTGGTTGTATTAAGATATCTAATTTTCCGTTCATGATATCATGTAACTTATATGAAGTAAAAGCAATACGATGATCTGTAACCCGGCCCTGTTGAAAATTATATGTTCGAATACGGTCAGATCGATCTCCAGTGCCGATTAAATTCCGTCTAACATTAGATTCTTCTTGTTGTTTTTGTTTTATATTTATAGCATATAATCTAGATTTTAAAACTGATAATGCTTTAGATTTATTTTTATGTTGAGAACGTTCATCTTGACATTCTACAGATAATCCACTGGGTATATGAGTAATACGAATTGCTGAATCGGTAGTATTAACATGTTGTCCACCTGCACCTGAAGAACGAAAAGTATCTATTCTTAAGTCATTAGAATTAATTTCTGGTAGTATAGCATTAGGTATATTTGGAATAACAGCAATCGTACATGTAGATGTATGAATACGTCCTTGTGACTCAGTATTCGGTATCCTTTGTACTCTATGACCTCCAGATTCAAATTTTAATTGACCATATGATCCATGAACAGGAACTTTAATAATTATTTCTTTATATCCTCCACATTCACCATATGTTGCATGAATAATTTCCATATTCCATCGTTGCATTTCTATATAACGAGAATACATTCGAAATAATTCTCCTGCAAATATAGCTGCTTCTTTTCCTCCAGTACCAGCTCGTAATTCAATAAAACAATTATATTGATCTTGAGGATCTGAAAATAATAATATTTTTATTTTATTTTCAAGATTATGTTTGCTGGTATTTAATATTTTTAATTCATCTTGAACGATATCATGCATATCTATATCAGACAGCATATCTTTTGTATGAACGATATTTTTTTGTATATTTAACCATTCTTCAAAATATTTAATTATTTCATGAAGATATGTATGTTCCTTGGATAAGGAATAAAATTCTTTATTATTAATAGTATTAAAATTGTTCAATGATTTTTCTAATTTATAAAAACGTTGTTTTAAAGACATGAGTTTATTTATTAAAATAGTATGCATAATAATATGTATATTGATTAATGGATGATAAATATTTTAAAAATTCGATAGTGCAATGTTAATATTAATTATTTCTATTTATATGGAATCAATAATATAATAAGTTATGTGTAATTATATGATTATAAACGGTATGATAATCATATATCACATTAATTAATTAGCGTTATTTTATATATTATTATATTTATATGTAAATAATTAGATACATATTACGTAAGATATAGACTAATAATCAATTTCTATAGATACTCCATCATACACTATAAAACGAAATCACTTATAGAATATATCTATAAAGTATATTTATATATTGTTCTATGTTAATAAAAAAAAATTAATAATTCAATGTATGCTCATTATAATATTTATAGTATTTCATGTAGTTCATACTCATGTATAAAATATATTATTCATATATAAAATTTAATTTAATAATTGAAAAATCTAAAATAATCAAATAACATAAATGCAATTGAATCAGTAAATATAATTAAAAATGTTTAATTATTAGAGTTATTTTATTGTTTTATTGAAGAATTCATATATTAATATATTAATAATTTTTATTAAATATATATATATAATATAATAATATATTTTAATGTGATTATTATTTGTAAGTATTTTATTGTGATAAATAATTGATATAAATTATGGAAATTATTATTATGATGTAGGTATACTACATCTAATAAATTGAATCTATTTTTTATATATACTGGATATTGTGCTAATAGTTATCATTATTTACAACATTATTTTAGTTAATAAATTTAGGGAGATAATATTAAAATTTCTGTTACACATAATGGAAAATGAGGTTATTTAAGAATATGGGTAATACTTTATCTAAAGATAATTTAATTATGAATATTGCACAATTACTAAGTAGTTATTGTGGTATTAAAACGCTTGGATCTGATATGATTTTAAATACAAAAATACCTATAGGATCTGAGTTAAGAGGTTGTTCTTCTAATGCTGCTACTGCATTAGTGGTGTTAAATTATAGATGGAAATGTCTATTTAAAAAAAGTGTATTAGTGAAATTAGGATTAATGTTAAAAGCAAATTTTCCAGTTTTTGTTAGTGAGTATTTATCTTTAAGAGAAGGATTAGAAGAGAAATTCATTTCAGTATCATTACCTAAAAAAAAATGGTATGTAACTTTTATGTCATGCGTTCAAGTTAATACATCTCAAATTTTTAATATATATATATTATCAGGTCATAATTATTCTCCATATGGATCAAGACAAGAATTATCGAATATACCTTTTCATAATGATTTAGATTTAATTGTAAGACAGATATTTTCTGAAATTGAAATTTATTCTATATATTTATCAAGATATACATCAATATATTTAACAGAAATAGGATATTGTATATTCCCGAAGTTTATCAATAAAAATTTGCGTATCAAATACAAAAAATCTTTGTTGTCTTATATAAGAAGTATTATAACAAAAGGAGTATATACTTATCTACTTTACATAAAATATAATTTAAATATTTTAATAATGTTTGATTTATCTAAAAAATTGTTTTTATATTATAAAAAGATTATTTTTAAATCATGAAACTGTTTACTGGGAACGCTATACCTGAGTTAGCACAACGTATTGCTGATAAATTATATATTACCTTGGGTAATGCTTCGGTAGGACGATTTAGTGATGGAGAAGTAAGTGTGCAAATTAATGAAAATGTGCGAGGTGGAGATATTTTTATCATTCAATCTACTTGTGCCCCTACTAATGATAATCTAATAGAATTAATTGTAATGGTGGATGCATTAAGAAGAGCGTCTGCTGCTAGAATCACTGCTGTAATTCCATATTTTGGTTATGCTCGCCAAGATCGTAGAGTACGATCCGCCAGGGTTCCCATCACTTCTAGAGTTGTAGCAAATTTTTTATCTAGTGTTGGAGTAGATCGTATTTTAACAGTGGATTTACATGCTGAGCAAATACAAGGATTTTTTGATGTACCGGTAGATAATGTATTTGGAAGTCCAATTTTATTAGAAGATATGTTGCAACAAAAATTTAATAATCCTATTGTTGTATCTCCTGATATTGGAGGAGTGATGCGTGCTCGAGCCATTGCCAAATTATTTAACGATACTGATATGGCTATAATAGATAAACGCAGACCTAGATCTAACGTATCCCAAATTATGAATATTATCGGGGATGTATATAATCGGGATTGTATATTAATTGACGATATGATAGACACAGGTGGAACATTGTGTAAGGCAGCAGATGTGTTAAAAGATAAAGGAGCTTGTCGTGTATTTGCTTATGCTACTCATCCTATTTTTTCAGGTAATGCTTATGAAAATATTCAGAAATCTATGATTGATGAAATTATTATTTGTGATACTATTCCATTAAAATCAAAAATCCGTACATTACCTAATATACGGATTTTAACATTATCTGGAATGCTTGCAGAAACAATTCGACGTATTAGTAATGAAGAATCAATTTCTGCTATGTTTGATTATTCGATATAATCGATATATTTGTATTTTTAATACAATAATAAATAATGTATATGTTATATAATAACATATACATACGTAATAATGATAATTATTTATTTTTTAATAAAAAAATTTATAAATTTTGGTTTAATCATTAATATAATTGATATCAGAATAAATAATGACAATAAAATTAATTGCAGGTATAGGTAATATCGGCGCTAAATATATTAATACTAGACATAATTGTGGTCATAAATATATTTATTTATTATCACAAAAATTTAAAGTTCATTTAAAATATAATAATATATTATGTGGATATATAGGAAAATTTCAAATACTTGAACATACAGTTAAATTATTAATACCAAATTCTTATGTCAATAATAGTGGCATATCAGTATCTAAATGTGTTAATTTTTATGGATTATCTTTAAGAGAAATTTTGGTAGCACATGATGAACTAGATTTATATCCAGGAACGATAAAAATTCAGTTAGGAAAAAGGAGGAATGAAAGTCATCATGGTATTCAAAATATTATTGATAAACTTGGAAATCGATATGATTTTTATCGGTTGCGTATAGGTATTGGACGACCTTGTAATAAGAATGAAATTATCAATTTTGTTTTAAATATTCCTTCTGTGCATGAAGGTATTCAGATTGATTTTATTGTAAACAAAGTTGTTTTTTTTACTGAAGATATTGTTCTAAATAATTTTGTGAAAGTTATGAATCAATTGCATATATCAAATAATATAATTGATTGATATTTACTTGAATTAATAAAAAGAAATATTTCAATCTTACAATAAGAAACAATGTACATAAAAATATGAGATTTTGATTTTTTATTTTTAATAAAATTTATAACTTAAATATTATTTGTATTAATATGAAAATTAGTTGCAGTATTATTGGATTGCCTAATGTAGGTAAATCAACCTTATTTAGTTTATTAACTAATATCGTTGTAAAAATATCTAATTTTCCTTTCTGCACCATTCAACCTAACATTGCAATAATAAAAATACCTGATGTTCGTTTATATCAGCTGAATGATATTGTACAATCTCGTACAGTGGTTCATGAAAAAATAAAATTTATTGATGTTGCCGGTCTGATTCCGGGAGCGTATCAAGGTGTAGGATTAGGAATGCAAATTTTAAATCATATACAAACTACACAAATATTCATTCATGTGGTTCGTTGTTTTGATAATGACGGTATTTTACATATTAAAAATAATATTAATCCTAGTAGAGATATTGATATTCTTAATATTGAGTTAATTTTATTTGATATAGAACAGTGTGAAAAACATATTGATTTTTTAAAAAAAAATCGAATGATAAATATAAATAAAGATCAAAATTTATTTATTTTAGAGAAATGTTTAAATTATTTAAATGATGGTATCTCATTAAGAAATATCAATTTTTCTCAATCAGAAAGAAAGAATATACTAAATTTTAATTTTTTAACTTATAAACCTGTTATTTATATTGCCAATGTTGATCGACATTATAAAAATAATATTTATGTTCAGAAATTAAATGAAATTGGATTTCGTGAAAATTCACCAGTTATTTTACATTGTTTTATGAATAATGGAGAATTTATAGCAAATTCACAACGTACTATATTACACGCATTGATTGATAATATTATGTTTTTTTTAAAATTAAATACATTTTTTACTACTAATATTAATATGACTCGATCTTGGATATATGAATCAGAAACTATTGCATTGGACGCAGCTTATAATATTCATAGTGATTTTAAAAAAGGTTTTATTCGAGCTCAAATCATAAAGTTTAATGATTTTATTGCAAATCATGGAGAGAGTGGAGCAAAAAAATCTGGTAGAATTCGTTACGAGGGTAAAAACTATTTAATAGAAGAAGGAGATATAATCAAGTTTTTATTTAAAAATTGACTCCTTAAATAATCAAGATTGTGATGTTTTAAGTCCTGATTATTTAAGGAAATACATAATCTAAAATTTAATAATTATTAATATCTGAATAAGATTAAATACCACGATCTACTTAACGTTTATTTCCAAAAATACGAATCATCATCATAAATAAATTAATAAAATCTAAATATAAAGTAAGCGCTCCTATTATTGAATACTTACGAAACTGATCTTGATCTTCTATAGATAATGATGATCCAATAGATTTTATTTTTTGCATATCATATGCAGTTAATCCAACAAATAAAATAACTCCAATATAAGTAATAATCCACATTATCGTTGGATTTTTCAACCATATATTAACCAATGAAGCTAATACCATTCCAATTAACCCCATAAATAACAAGTTTCCCAAGCTACTTAAATCTTTTTTTGTAGTATATCCGTATACAGTCATAGCTCCAAACATACCAGATGTTACAATAAATGTTCCAGATATAGAAGAAGAGGTATATAATATAAATATACTAGACAAAGTCAAACCGGTTAACACTGAATATAACATAAATAAAGTAGTTGCCAATGATCCACTTAATCGGGTTACCATACCAGATAAAGTAAATACCAATGCTAACTGGCTAATAATTAAACCAAAAAAAATAATTTGATTTGAAAATAATAGTTGCAAAACAGCAGGCGTTATAGACGTATACCAAGCAACAAAAGCAGTTAACAATAATCCACAAGACATCCACCCGAACACTTGTGATATATACGGCTGTATTATAGTGTTATCTCGATCGGATAATGTACCCTGAAAACGGGGAAATCTATCCATAATCATCACCTTTAAAAATAGTTAGAATAAAAACTTAGGATCATTCTAGCTGAAACAATTATTTTTATCAACAAAAATATATAAACATTTATCATTAATCATTCTTGTATTATGTATTATAATACACAGTGAATTTTATTCAGATAGATAATAATATCGAATGGGTTTTATATTATTATCAAATTCATATATTAATGGAATTCCTGTAGGAATTTCAATGTTAAATATCTCAGAATCATCTAATTGATTTAAAAATTTTAAAATAGCTCTTATAGAATTTCCATGAGCAACAATAATAATACAATTATTATTGTAAATTTTTGGTTCTATATACTTTTGCCAATATGGGATAACTCTATTTGCTGTTAATTCTAAACTTTCCCCATTAGGTAATGTATTAGTTTCAATATTTTTATACCGTATATCATTAGTTCCTAAAAATAAATCATTTTTATTATTTTTTGGAGGAATATCTTTAAAACTGCGACGCCATTTTTGAATTGTGTCATATCCATATGTTTTAATTGCTTCATTTTTATTTAATCCTTGTAATGCTCCATAATGGCGTTCATTCAACTGCCATACTTTTTGTATAGGTAACCATGTTTGATTTAATTGATCCAATATAACCCATAAAGTATGTATAGTTCGTTTTAATACAGAAGTATATCCATAATCGAAAATAAATTTATATTTTTTTAATAATTGGCCAGCGCGTTTAGCTTCAGAATAACCTTGATTTGATAAATCAACGTCTATCCATCCGGTAAATCGATTATCTTTATTCCATTGACTTTCTCCATGTCTAATTAATACTGTTTTAATTATATGCATTATATGATTTCTCCTAAGATTGTATAAAACACATCAGTTATGATATCATTATTGTAATAGCTAAAATAAATATTTATAATAATTGAATATTCATATAAATTATTTTATGTATTAAATTTTTTAATGAAATATTGTACATATTAATCATAATGCAAATCTTTTATATATCTAGTCCTGATAATCAAAAAATTTATGTATGGAAATTAGATAATCATCAAGAAAAATTAGAGTTGATGCAAGTAGTTTCTACTGATGGATGCGCTCAACCTACAGTTGTTCATCCTAATCAGAATTTTTTGTATGTTGGTATACGCCCTGACTTTAAAATCGATACATATCGTATAAGTCAAAACGGATTATTGACTAAAATACAATCTACGAAGATTTGTGATAGCCCTACATATCTGACTATAAATATATATGGTACATTTATATATTGTGTATCATATAATTTTAATTGTATAAACGTAATTAAAATTGATAAATTCGGTTTACTTTGTAATTCTATACAAATTATAAAAAATATGTTGGGTTGTCATTCAGCAAATATAAATAAAGATAGAAAAGTATTATGGGCTCCATGTTTACAAGAAAATACAATCAGATTATTTGATATAGATCATTTATATGGAACATTAAAACCACATAATCCTCATGTCATTAATACTAATATGCAATCAGGACCTCGTCATATGGCATTTCATAGTACGGATAATTATGCGTATGTGATAAATGAATATAATGGCGTTATTGATGTCATTCAATATAACGATTCAATAACAAACTTAGCTATTATACAAAAAATAAATATATTATCAAATCATGGTTTAGACACTAAAAAGTTTTGGTCTTCTGATATACATATTACTCCTAATAATCGTTGGTTATATTGTGCTGATCGGTTTTGCAATACTATTAGTTTATTTGAAATTTTATTAAATACGAAAAAACTAAAATTTATAAATTACATATATACTGAAGATCAGCCTCGAGGTTTTTTGATAGATTCTACTGGAAATTTTTTAATTGTAGCCGGTCAAAAATCTCATTTTATTACTTTATATCGTATTCATGCGAATAATGGTAATTTATCTGTAATATCACGCCATGCGTCAGGAATGGGCCCAATGTGGATCAGCATTTTATCCAAAAATACGATTCACTAACACTTAATATATTATTAATTTGAATTAACAGCAATAGAATAAATATAAGTTTATGTAATATAATTAATTAAAGTTATTAACTATATGATATTAGGATAATAATCTAAGTATATTACGCTATAATAAATATATATATATAAAATTCTATTTTAAGTTTGTTAATCTTTTTTGAGCTTGTTTAGCAGCATCATTATTAGGATACAATTTTCCAATTTGTTGATATATTGTTTTAGCTTTATCTTTTTGATTTGTTTCTTGCATAATAATACCTATTTTCAATAAAGCGTCTGGTGCTTTTATCGATTTAGGATAATTCTTTACAACTAGTGCGAAATGATAGGAAGCATTAGTTTTATGACCTTGGTTATAATAAAGTTGCCCTAACCAGTAATGCGCATTGGGTTGATAATGCGATTTAGGGTAATTTTTAATAAAATTTTGAAACTCTTGAATTGCTAAATTGTATTGTTTTTTTTCCAAAACTAACGAAACGATTTTTTTATAATCAATATCATCATATTGTATTGATTGTTTGTGGATTAAATTATCTGTTATATTTGTATTTAGATGAATTGATTGTGAATCTTTTGATTTTACATCACTGGAACATAATTCGTTGAGTTTTTCATGTAATTTTTTATATGATTCTTTTTGATCTGTTATAATTTCCGATACATGATGTTGTATATCTTGCATATAGCCACGCAGTAAGTCAATATCTTGTTGATTTTCTAATAATTGCTGTTGTAATTGAACTAAACATTGACTATGTGCAGTTGATATTTGATTTAGTTGTTTGATTTTTTGTTCTAGATCTGAAGAATGTATTTTTTTTGCATATACAACAGGGATATATTCACACCATCCATAATTTTTTATATAACATAAACTAATGAAATGTAATATTATTACTGAAAATTGTAAGAATTTTATTGTATTATTCATAAAAATTAATATAATAGTACTACTCTTCTATTTTTAGAATAAGATTCTTCATTTTGTCCAAAAGCAATTGGCTTTTCTTTACCATAAGAAACTGTGTCTATTTGATTAGACAATACTCCTTTACTTTGCAAATATTTTTTTACTGCATAAGCTCTACGTTCCCCCAATCCAATATTATATTCTGGAGTTCCTCTTTCATCTGTATGTCCTTCTATTATTATCTTATATAATGGATTATTACATAAAAAATCAGCATGTAAATCTAATATTTCAAAAAAGATAGGAAGAACACAATATTGATCTAATGAAAAATAGATTGTGTTTTTTAATTTTAAGTTCTGTATATGATTGGTTTTAGAGATGGGAATATCATTATCTTTTAGGTTATCAGAAGGAACAAAATTTAAATACATATTTTCGTTACTTTTATTATCGTTTATCATATGTTTACAGGAAACACAGAAAAATATTGTGTACATAATACTTATCAAATAAGCACTACTCGTAAAAATAAGCTTATTATTTTTCATCTATAATTTGCTCGAAATCATTCATTGTAAATAATATTATATATATTTTTATCAATATGAGCAAGATAATGATGACCATGTAGGAAATCTAATACTTCCTGTTGATCCGTTCAAATGAGCTTTAAATTTACCATCAATAGATGCTAAACTTAAAATAGATTGATTATTATCAGGAATATTAGTGAATTTTTTATCTAAATATAATTCAGATGATGAGTTATTCAATATTATACTACTATACATAAACATAATACCATTAGGAGATATACTAGGGGTATCTGCTAAAACTGAATCTGCTGTTAATGTTTCTTCTTCTCCAGTTAAAAAATTTAATTTAGAAATATATTGTTTTCCTTTATTTCTATTAACCATCACCATAAACGTACCATCCATGCTAATGTTTGGTTTTTGATTGCTTCCATTTAACCATGATATTCTGTGACTATCACGGTTATTATTTATATTTATTTTATATACTTGAGGTACACCTCCTTGATCTGATGTGTAAGCTAAATTTTGACTATCAGGGAACCAGCTCGGTTCAGTATTATTATATCTGTTTGAAGTAATTTGTTGAATATTATTAGATGATAAATCCATTATATATAAATTTAAACTACCCGTTTTTGATAAACTAAAAGCTAATTTTTTACCATCTGGAGACCATGCTGGGGCTCCATTATGATTAGGAAATTGAATTATATTATCTATTGATCTGTTTGTTAATGTTTGTATTATAAGTTCTGAATGGCCAGAAGCAAAAGTAACGTAAGCTAATTTTTTACCATCTGGAGACCATGCTGGTGACATTAATGGTTCCGATGAACGACAAATAGACACTTGATTATGTCCATCATAATCTGAGGTACATAATTCATAAGCATATTTTATATTATTAGTATATAAAATATAGGCTATACGAGTACAGAAAACTCCTTTAATTCCAGTAAGTTTTTCAAAAATTTCATCACTAATAGTATGCGCAGTATAACGCAAGTGCTTTTTTTCTATTTCATATTGATTATCTAAAATCACTAATGCAGGATTATTAGAAGTATCAATTAATTGATATGAAATAACGTAATTTTCATTTTTGATATTAATTGCACCTAATACAACTGTATTAATACCTAATTTTTCCCAAAATGTGGGAATAATATCAGTTAATTTAGAGGGTTGATAAGGTAAATACGCAATGGGTAAAGTATTAAATTTTCCACTGTTACGTAAATCAGCAGCAATTATGGATGCTATATCTTCGATATTATCGTTGTTTAATTCATGTGTAATATTTTCATTATTAATAAATGGGATAACTGCAATAGGATGAGCTGTATTTATTCCGTGTGTAATTTCAATTTTCATATCTGAAAATGCAAATAATGAAAAATTCCATATTATTAATAATATAAATGATTTTTGAAATATTGTCATAGTTATAATCTTATATTATTGTATTAATTTTATTAAACAAACAACATTATTAAATTTACTTATTTATTATTTATAATTAAGTTAAGGAGAAAATTTTAATATCGTATTTTTAAAAATTTTATAAATATCTATATTCGGAGGAGCAGGTATATTAGCTAATTTCACAGCAACCGTAGCAGCGTGAGATAATGATAAATCTCCAGATAAAGTATCCACTGATACTAGCTTTCCGTCAGGTGCTAATTGTATCTTTAATTTACATTCTTTTCCAGCATAATCAGAGGCATTGTAAAATTTTTTTTGTATAGACTCACTAATCATATTTTTATAGAAGTTAATTTCTTCAGTTTTAATATTATTATTTGCAATATATTGGTTATTATTGATTATTTTTGCAAAATATGATTTATCATTTTTGTTATTATTTATAATATTATGTTTGGTAAGATTATTTAATAAATCTTCTAATATAGTATAGTCTGTAATTACTTTAGATAATTGATTATGTATTAACGTATTTTTAGCTAAAGTTGGATCATGTTTTTTTTGTATTTGAGCCTTATTATGTGTTTGATCATTTAATTTGGAATGATGAGTAGTATTTGAAATTTTTAATCGATTAGATTGTTCTTGATCATGTTTTTTTTGTATTTGAGCCTTATTATGTGTTTGATCATTTAATTTGGAATGATGAGTAGTATTTGAAATTTTTAATCGATTAGATTGTTCTTGATCATGTTTTTTTTGTATTTGAGCCTTATTATGTGTTTGATCATTTAATTTGGAATGATGAGTAGTATTTGAAATTTTTAATCGATTAGATTGTTCTTGATCATGTTTTTTTTGTATTTGAGCCTTATTATGTGTTTGATCATTTAATTTGGAATGATGAGTAGTATTTGAAATTTTCAATCGATTAGATTGTTCTTGATCATGTTTTTTTTGTATTTGAGCCTTATTATGTGTTTGATCATTTAATTTGGAATGATGAGTAGTATTTGAAATTTTTAATCGATTAGATTGTTCTTGATCATGTTTTTTTTGTATTTGAGCCTTATTATGTGTTTGATCATTTAATTTGGAATGATGAGTAGTATTTGAAATTTTCAATCGATTAGATTGTTCTTGATCATGTTTTTTTTGTATTTGAGCCTTATTATGTGTTTGATCATGACTATAAGAATTTATGAAATTATTTCTATATTGCTCTGCTTTTAAGATAGGATCTATAAAAATAGGGGTAACTGTATTTGTATTTTGAAGTAAAAACTGTTTATATAAACAGAAAAAAATCATTATATGCAACATAATAGAAATTATTATTGGATATATAAATTTTTTATTAGTTTTTTTATAATAATATAAATGACGTATTTTTTTAGTCATATTTTAATTAGTAGTACAATACTAATAAATGGGTTTGGTTATCATGCCTACTGACTCAACGCCAATACTATTCAACAAATTTAATATTTTAATTATTTCATTATATTTTATAGTTTTAGATGCAGCTATTAAACATACAGAATTTGAATTTATATGTATTGCATTTTGTATCTCTGCAGATAATTTTTCCATATTTATATTATTTATATTTTTTTTCATATTTAAAATAAAATTGTATAATCCTGTATCTAATATTTCGATGGTTATAATAGATTTATAATTTTTAATGACATCAACAGATTTAGAGCTACTTGGAAGATCAACGTGAAAACCTTGCATGAATTGAAATGGCATCATCATAAAAATAATTAATAAAATTAATAAAATATCTAAGAAAGGAACAATATTAATTTCAGATTGAATCGTGTATCTTAGATGTTTTTTCTTCATTTTGTGTTTCCTGTTGTTTGGAATTAGAATGTAAAAAAACTTGGCGATATAAGATAGTGATAAATTCTTCTATAAAATTATTAAAATTCTGATTCAAATTGTTAATTTGAGTAGTTAAATAATTAAAAGCCATAACCGCAGGGATAGCTACAAATAATCCAATTGCTGTAGAAATTAACGCTTCGGCAATACCTGGAGCTATTAAATGTATATGTCCCATATGATGGTTACTATTAACAGCGCTGATTTTATCTAATGCAATGAAAACATGTATAATTCCTAATACAGTCCCAAATAAACCAACATATGGACTAATAGATCCAATAGTTCCAATTAATGGAATATAACTTTCTAATTTTTCTAGTTCTAAGTTTAAGGTGTTATTCATAACACGTAATGTTCTACTGGCTATTGTTTCTGATAAACATTTTTTTATTTTATGTAATCTAGAAAATTCTTTAAAACCAATATAAAAAATATGTTCAACACTACTTAATTGATTCTTCTTATTTGATATTTCTATATATAAACGAGGTAGTTCTATTCCAGACCAAAATTTATTTTCAAAACTTTTTAGTTTACGTTGTTCGTATTTTAAAATAAAAACACGATGAAAAATTATACTCCATGATACAATAGAAAAAATAATTAATATAAATATAGTAATTTGTACTAAAAAATTAGTTTTTAAAAACAAACCAAGTATATTCATGTGCGTTATTTATTTAATACAATTTAAACAATATTTAAAGAACATGTATATTTATACACATGTTCATATATTTACTGAATTAAGGGTGATTTTGTCTATTTGTTAATATTTTACTGATTGTTTTTCCAATGTAAGCAAAATTATTGACGATATGTACTCCTGATTTAGATAAAACTGTACATTTTTCGTGCGCTCCACTGTGTTTTCCAGAAATAATTGCTCCGGCATGACCCATACGCTTTCCTTTTGGAGCTGTTAATCCAGCTATATATGCTACAATTGGTTTAGTTATATATTTTTTTATATAAGATGCAGCTTCTTGTTCTGATTGTCCTCCAATTTCACCTATCATAATTATAAGTTCTGTTTGTGGATCTTTTTCGAATAATCTTAAAATATCTATAAAATCAGATCCTAAAATTGGATCTCCGCCAATACCTACGCATGTAGACTGTCCTAATCCTATATCAGTTATTTGTTTTACTACCTCATATGTTAAAGTTCCTGACCGAGATACTATTCCAATATTACCTGCATTATGAATATAACCAGGCATAATTCCTATTTTACATTGATTAGGAGTAATAATTCCAGGACAGTTTGGTCCAATCATAATACAAGAATTTTGTTTCTTTAATTGATTTTTAATTATTAACATATCTAATATTGGCATCCCTTCTGTAATACAAACAATCAATTTAATTTTAGAATCAATTGCTTCTAAAATAGCATCTTTACAAAATAGAGCAGGGACATAAATAACAGAAACAGTTGCATTAGTATGACATATTGCTTCATGAACAGTATTAAAAACTGGCAATCCTAAGTGAGTATATCCTCCCTTACCTGGAGTAACTCCACCTAATATTTTAGTTCCATAAAGCAACGATTGTCTAGAATGAAAACTAGCTTTTTTACCAGTAAAACCTTGACAAATCACTTTAGTATTTTGATCAATTAAAATCGACATATCTATTTCACCAATTCCATAATTTTATGTACCGCATTAATAAGATTATTTATAATAATAACATTTTTGAAATTAGCATTAATTAATTTATCAATCCCCATCTTCGCGTTATTACCTTCTAATCTTACTACTATGGGGATATTTAATTCTGTATGTTCATCAAATAACGTATGAATAATGCTATCCGCAATTAATTTACAACACACAATTCCTCCAAAAATATTAATAAATATTACTTTTATTGATTCTTGTTTAAAAAGTTTTTTTAAAGCTTCAGTGATACTTTCTTGATTAGTATCTCCTCCAATATCTAAAAAATTAGCTGGATTTCCACCAAATAATTTAATTAAGTCCATAGTAGCCATGGCTAAACCAGCTCCATTTACCAATAAACCTATATTTCCATCTAAAGCAACATAGTTTACTCCTCCATATTTAGAATATAATTTTGGTAAATGACTATTGTCATTAGGATTATTGTTTTTTAGGAAAAGATTGACTAAATCTAGTTGTCTAAATAATGCATTACGATCAATACTTACTTTAGCATCTAAACAAAGTAAATCATTATTCTTATTAATAATCAGAGGATTAATTTCAATTAACGTTAAATCTTTTTCAATAAACATGCGTACTAGATTAATATACATGTCAGTAAATTGATTAATTTGTGTTCCTGATAAACTTAATTTACTAGCCAATAAACGGCCTTGGTATGCACATGCTCCTATTAATGGATCTATAGAAATTTTATAAATCACATCTGATGTTGATACTGATTCATGTATTACATTTTCGATATCTACACCTCCTTTAGTAGAGACTATACATATAATATTACTTAAATCCCTATCGATTAATATACTTAAATAAAATTCATGAGCTATGTTAACTGCTGGTTCTATTAGAATAGAATTTACTCTTTCTCCATCAACAGTAGTTTGATATGTCACTAAGTTTTTACCAAACCATCTATTTGCAAAAGCTAACATATCCTCCATTGAATTTACAATTTGCACTCCTCCAGATTTGCCTCTTCCTCCTGATCGTATTTGACATTTTACAATCCATGGAGGACCTTCTTTTATGATTTCTGATATACAATCTTTTATTTCTGAAGTTTCAGTAATAATATGATTTTTTAAAATAGGTATATTAAATTGCTTAAATAACTGTTTTGCTTGATATTCATATAAATTCATAATTTATAACCAACAATGTTGTATTTCAAATTTATAGTTTAAATAAAATACAAATTTTATTTAAAATTACAGTATTTTAATACATAACCATCCTAATTAATTTTCCAATAATAAACTCATTGGATCTTCGATTAAATTCTTAACAGTTATTAAAAAATTAACTGAATCTTTTCCATCTATTAATCGATGATCATATGATAATGCCAAATACATCATAGGTAATATTACTATATTTCCGTTTAATGCCATTGGTCGATCTTTAATAGCGTGCATTCCAAGAATAGCACTTTGTGGAGGATTAATTATAGGAGTAGAGAGTAATGAACCAAAAATACCTCCATTAGTAATTGTAAAGTTTCCTCCATTTAAATCGTCAAGTGTTAATTTTCCTGTTTTTCCTTTATTAGCTAATAATTTAATATTTTTTTCGATGTCAACAAACCTCAATTTATCAGCATTTCTTAATACTGGAGTAACTAATCCTCTTGGTGTAGATACTGCAATACTTATATCGAAATAATTATGATATATTATTTCTTCCCCGTCAATATATGCATTGATTTCAGGAAAACGTCGTAATCCTTCTACAACTGCTTTTACAAAAAAAGACATAAACCCTAACTTAATATTATGATTTTTTTCAAATGATTCTTGATATTTATTTCGTATATTAATAATACATTGCATATTTACTTCATTAAAAGTAGTTAATATAGCAGTAGAATTCGTTACTTTTAATAACCTTTCCGAAATTTTTTTTCGTAAACGACTCATTATGACGCGTGTATCTGTACGATTATTAACATCATTTCTTATGGTATTAACTCTATTATCATGAGTAAAATCATTCTTTTGTTGTGCATTGTCATATATGGACTGTTTAAAGTCTGTATTTATAGCAACATTATACGTTTGCGATAATGTATTTTTTTGAATATATGTTTCTATATCTTGTCTAGTAAGACGTCCCTTAATTCCGCTACCTTTTATATTGTCTATATTTAAATTATATTTAGTAATTAATTTTCGAATTACTGGACTAATTGGGGAATGCTTATCTTCTTCTTGTATAACAAGATTATCTTCGATTTTTTTTGCAATAGTAGATTTTATACTATTTTGATTATCGCTAAAATTCAGTGGTTTTATTTGGTTAGAAAAATTATTACATTCTAAACGTCCTAAGATTTGGCCGGCTATAACAATAGATCCTGATTTTTCTAATATCTCTAATAATATACCTGATTGTAAAGCAGGGACTTCTAACATAATTTTATCTGTTTCAATTTCAAGTAATATTTCCCCTTGTTTAATTTTATCTCCTTCTTTTTTATGCCATACCGAAACAGTGGCATCTATCACTGATTCAGGTAAATTGGGTACTAATATATCTAATTTACTACTATCGCTCATATTTTCTTTATCCTTCTTCATTGTTAATTATATCTAATGCTTGATTAATTATTTTTGTTTGCTGCTGTTGATGTTGAGAAAAATATCCTGAAGCAGGAGCAGCAGCTTCATCCCGACCCATATAATTTAAAGTGATATTTGGAATATATTTATGAAAATAAAGTTGAATATAGTACCATGCTCCTTGATTTTGAGGTTCTTCTTGACACCAAATAAAATTTTCTACATGTAGATATGGTTTTAAAATGATTTTAATATCTACATGAGGAAAAGGATACAATTGTTCAATTCTTATGATTGCTATATTATATTTTTTTAACTGGTTCCGTTTATTGACTAAGTCATAATATATTTTTCCGGTACATATAATAATTTTATTGACTTGAGTTAATATACAATTATTATTGGTTTCGCTAATAATAGCTTTAAAAGATCCATATGTAAAATCTTCTATAGATGCATGTACCATTGGATGTCTGAGTAAAGATTTTGGAGATACAATAATTAATGGTTTACGTCGTATCTTATCATGAGCATGTTGATGTAATAAATGATATATTTGGTCAGGAGTAGAAGGAATACATATACGCATATTATATTCAGAACATAACTGTAAATACCGTTCTATTCGACAAGAAGAATGTTCTGGACCTTGACCTTCATATCCATGCGGTAATAACATAATTAATCCACATAATTGATTCCATTTTTGTTCTCCAGAACTAATAAATTGATCAATAACTACTTGCGCTCCATTAGAAAAGTCACCAAACTGAGCCTCCCAAATTACTAAAGTATTATGTGAAGCTACATGAGCATAGCCGTATTCAAATGCTAAAGCTGATTCTTCCGATAATACTGAGTTCCAGATTAAAAATGATCCTTGTTTTTGTTTGATATTCATTAATGGAATATATTTTTTAGTAGATTTTTGATCATATATTATTGCATGTCTATGAAAAAAAGTTCCTCGAGCTGTATCTTCCCCAGATAATCTAATAGAATACCCTTGGTTCAATAAAACTGCATATGCTAATATTTCTGCGCCACCCCAATCAAACAAACGATTACCTAATGCCATCTCCATTCGTTCGTGATAAATTTTTTTTACTCTATCATGCATAGTAATAGAGTTTGGTATATTAAAAATATTACATGCTAATTGTTGTAAAGATTGTTTATCTATTTTTATAGAATTATTGATAATATAAGAAGTATCCTGATTAATATCAAGTACATGGTATTTAGAACGTACATGTACAGGTTTCCAATTTTTTTCTAATACACAATTTTCATTATCTAATTTTGAACGATATAAGCACGATTCATTTTTTATATCATCAACATTAATTATATTTTTTTGAATTAATTTCTGAGCATATAGCTCAAGTACTGTAGGATGATTACGTATTTTTTGATACATCATAGGTTGAGTAACATGCGGTTCATCAGTTTCGTTATGTCCATGTCTACGATAACACACTAAATCAATGACTATATCATGTTTAAATTTATTTCTAAAATTTAATGCAAAACGAGTTACAAAAATAACAGCATGTACATCGTCAGCATTAACATGCAAAATAGGAGCTTGTATCATTTTTGCTATATCAGTGCAATATGGAGTAGATCTAATATCATCGATATTAGATGTAGTAAAACCAATTTGATTATTAATAACTATATGTATAGTTCCACCAACACTATAAGCTCGAGTGTTAGCCATATTCAATGTTTCTTGTACTACTCCTTGAGCGCTGATCGCTGCGTCTCCGTGTATCGTAATGGGTAATACTATGTTTTGTTGTATTTTATAATTCTTATTTAAAATAGTTTTATGTATTTGATCTTTATATAATTGTTCAATTCGTGCGCGTGCTGCTCCCATCATAACTGGAGTGATAATTTCTAAATGTGATGGATTAAATAATAGTGATATATGTACGATTTGACTATTAATTGTTACTTCGGAATATAAACCTTGATGATATTTTACATCTCCACTATTGGTATATTTTTGATTTGTTCCATAAAATTCATTAAATAAATCTTGAGGGTTTTTACCTAAAACATTAATTAAAGTATTTAATCGACCTCTATGAGGCATACCAAGAAATATTTCTTGAATATTATGGTTTAATACAGAATAACGTATTGCTTCTTTTAACATAGGTATTAACACATCACCTCCTTCTAATGAAAATCTCTTAGATCCCGGAAATTTTATTCCTAAATAACGCTCTAATTCTTCCGATGCTATCAATTCATTGAGAAATTGTCTTTGTTCTTTAACACTAAAATGATCAGATATTTCTATTGTATGAGATTCAAAATAATCTTGAATCCATAAAATTTGATTAATATCAAGAATATGCATATATTCTATTCCAATAGTTCCACAATAAGTTTTTTTAAGAAATTTATATATGCTATTTAACGTGATAATACCTTTATTCATTCCTAATAAATTAGTATCAAATTGTTGTAAGACATCTTTATCTAAAAATTTATAATATTTTAGCTCTAAAAAACTGTTTTTAACTGTATTAATAGTCAATCCTAACGGATCTAATATAGAATATTGATGTCCATATTTTCTAAAAGAATGAATAAGTTGTAATATTTTTGAAATATTTATAGTTTTTTCTTTATCTATATCAGTAGATATATATGATTTATATGAGTTATCTTGCTTGTCATATTCAGATAATAATGGTGATGTAGAATGTAATTGTTTATTGATAATAGATTGATTTTGATTTTTTTCCTCAATATCCCATTCCTTGAATATATTAATCCAGCTAATATCTATAGAATGTGGATTTTTTAAAAAAAATTCATATATTTGATCAATATATGATTGATTATTTTTAGTTAAAAAAGAAGAATTTAACCAAGCCTTAAATATATCACTATTCATTATAAAACCCTTATATTTATAATATCTGTATATATGTTTATAAACACGAATTTTAAAAATTTTAATATATAACGTTAAAAATATACAATATTTTGCTTACTAAATGTAAGTATACAATTTTCTTTTTAAATTAATCTATTCTCTTATTTTTTTATAATACTTTGAATCAACATACGTTTAATATGACCTATAGATTGAGCTGGGTTTAATTTTTTAGGACACACGCTAACACAGTTCATAATATTATGACAACGAAAAACACTAAAAGAATCTTGAAAATGCTTTAGTCGCTCCTTTCGATGAGTATCTCTGCTGTCTATTAAGAAACGATATAAAGTTAATAATCCAGCAGGTCCAATAAATTTTTCTGGATTCCACCAAAAAGACGGACAAGCACTAGAACAACATGCACATAATATACATTCGTAAGATCCATCCAATTTAGATCGTTCCTCAGGAGATTGTAGATATTCACGGGATGGTTGATTAGGTAAATCATTTATTAAAAACGGTTTTACTTTTTCATACTGCAAGTAAAATTGACTCATATCTACTACTAAATCTCGAATCACTGGAAAACCGGGTAATGGTCGAATATTAATTTTCTTGTTACGACGTTTATTAATTAATTTTATTAATGGTGTAATACATGCTAAAGAATTTGTTCCATTAATATTCATTCCGTCAGAACCACATACTCCCTCTCTACAAGATCTTCGAAACGTTAAAGTTGGATCTTGTTCTTTTAGCTTGATTAAAGCATCCAATAATGTCATTTTATGTATACTATTTGCATTCATCACATATTCCTGAATATAAGCAGTTTTTTTAACTTCAGGACAAAAACGATAAATAGAAAATTTGATTTGCATATTTAATCTCTGTTTAATACGTTCGAGTTTGTGGAGGAAAATAAGATCTAAATCTTGGCTTCATATTTACATTTCTACGAATTAAAATATTATGTTGTGGTAAAAATAGTGTATGATATAACCAATGTTTATCGTCTCTAAAAGGAAAATCATAACGGCTATGAGCTCCTCTACTTTCTGTTCTAAAAATAGCAGAAACCGCAGTTGCATAAGCAGTTTCCAATAAATTATCTAATTCTAAACATTCAATACGTTGTGTATTAAAAATAGAAGTTGTATCTTGTAGAACAACATTATTTAATCGGTTATGAATTTCTTTTATTTCTTCTAATCCCTCCAACATTTTTTTTTCTTCTCTAAATACTGAAAAATTATTTTGCATACACCATTGTAAATCTTGACGTATTTTAACAATATTTTCTTTATGCAATGATGGTTGATTATTATTCCATTTAGTATAACGAGCTAAAGCTAATTCTATATCTGAATTAGTCGCATTTCGAACAGGCCATTCTTCTTCTTCAAGGTATTTTTGTATATAAGATCCTGTAGAATACCCAAATACGATTAAATCTAATAAAGAATTACCTCCTAATCTATTAGCTCCATGTACTGATACACATGCAGTTTCTCCGACTGCAAACAATCCAGGGACTATTTTATCAGATCCTTCTGCATTTTTATTGTTATTGTCTACAGTAATTACTTGTCCATAAATAGTAGTAGGAATACCTCCCATCATGTAATGACATGTTGGAAATACTGGTATTAATTCTGTGACTGGATCAACATAAGCAAAGGTTCGTGCTAATTCTAAGATTCCAGGTAATCTCAATTCTAATAATTCTTTTCCTAAGTGATCTAATTTTAATTTAACATGAGGTCCATATACGTCATCAAAATAACCTCGGCCTTCTTTAATTTCAATTAAAATTGCTCTAGATACTACATCACGTCCAGCTAAATCTTTAACATTAGGAGCATATCGTTTCATAAATCTTTCACCATGAACATTTAATAAATATCCTCCTTCTCCTCTACAACCTTCACTTACTAAAATCCCAATGCCAGCTATTCCAGTAGGATGAAATTGCCACATTTCCATATCTTGAACTGGAATACCAGCTCTTAATGCCATACCTATACCATCTCCAGTGTTTATATATGCGTTAGTAGTAGATTGATAAATACGACCACCCCCGCCAGTAGCTAGAACTGTAGCTCGAGCTTTGAAATAAACTAATTCTCCAGTTTCAATAGAAAATGCTATACAACCTAATATTCTCCCATCTTGATTTTTTACTAAATCCAACGCATACCATTCTGAAAATATAGTTGTTTTATTTTTTAAGTTTTGTTGATACAATGTATGTAATAAAGCATGTCCAGTACGGTCGGCAGATGCTGCAGTTCTTGCTGCTTGTTTTTTACCATAAAATAAGGTTTGTCCTCCAAAAGGTCGTTGATAAATACGACCGTTTTTACATCTAGAAAATGGTAAACCCATATGTTCTAATTCTAAAACTGCCTTAGGTCCTGTTTTGCACATATATTCTATAGCATTTTGATCTCCTAAATAATCAGAACCTTTAACTGTATCATACATATGCCACTCCCAATGATCTTCATGCGAGTTACCTAATGCTACCGTAATTCCTCCTTGAGCAGATACTGTATGAGATCTAGTAGGAAATACTTTAGAAATTAAAGCACAAGAAAATCCCATCTTAGAAATATGTAGAGCAACACGCATTCCTGCTCCTCCTGCTCCTATAACAACTGAAAAAAACTCTTTAATTTGTAAATGATTGTAATATGACATATTTATATACCCCAAACGACAGCTATTCCAAACAATAAATATACATATAATATAATATGAATTAGACCGATACTTAATCGTCTTAATATTATTGATGATATATAGTCTTCTAATATATGTCTCATACCAATCCAAGTATGTTTTAATAACATTAATAAAACTATGGTATTAAATATTTTTATTTTTTTATCATAAAAAAATATACACCATTTCTCATAAGAAAAATTATCATCAATATTAATAAAATTAAACAAATATACACTATATAATATTGTCAATATAGCGGAAATTCTTACTATCAACCATTCATATACCCCATAATATTTGTGATTTAATTTCATGGATTCCATATATATATTCCAACATAAACAGATAAACAAATAACTAATATAAATACAACTCGAGCACTAATCTTTCCCATTGATAATGTTTGTTTGATGAATCCACAATCCATTAATATTTGGCGCACTCCAAACACTATATGATAACTAAATATTATGATTATGATCCATCTTATAAATAAAAAACAATAATTATCTACTGTTAAAAATGTATTAATTTTAGTAAAGTTTTCTATAGAAGATAAGGATAATTTTAGTATCCATAAAATAGGTCCAATCATTATAAACAAAATAAATCCTGATATTCTATGTAAAATTGAAGCAATGGCTGTTATGGGAAATTTTATAGCTTTTATATTTAAATAAATTGGTTTTAAATTATTTTTCAACATATATACTCTGCACAATAATTATTTTGTCATCCAGTACTGTCAATACTGTTAATAATTTTACTAATAAATATTAATTAAGTATTTGTGTAATAATTAGTCAATGACTATAATCATATTTTTTAGAACTAATTGTTAATACAAAAATACACTATATTTTGCATATTTATCATGTACTATTACCAGTAATACATAGTGAAATATACCTTTACAATACATCATGACACGAGATATCACATATCATGTATTATTGATAAATTATATTATTTTCAAATTATACTATAATATATATATATAGAATAAATTATTTAAATTTTTTCTTATTTTAATTAATTGAATTTTATAAATATAAATGTTTGAAATTTTTCAATCAAGATTCATGACATTGTGTTAGAGATAAATATATAAAACTGGAAAATACATCAAAACTAGTTATTAATATAGTTTTTTAATTGTTTATTACAATACAAAATATCAGATATAATTTTATTCAGTATAATATTATTACTAATATCAAATCTTCCTTGAAAAATTATTACTAATAATAAATTTAAAAATAAAAAATGCATTTTACAATATTAATTAATAATTAATATATGTATTTTTATAATATTTAATATGTGTAACCTGTTCAATTTTATACTATATCAGTTTTAATAAGTTATAAGTATATTTTTGATATATCATACTTAATCAGTGAATTATTTATAATTTAAACTTAACATATTTATTAATTATAGATACTGCTAATTACACCATATATATAAAAATAATGTATAACTTCATTATGGATATTGGTATTAGTTACAATAATCAATTTTTTATATTTTTCTAATTAATTATTTGATATATACATCTAATCATTTTTTGTTCCATTTTTAATCGATGATCGGAACTCAAAAAACTTTCACAATAAATTTTATATACCAATTCTGTTCCTGATAATCTACCAGCTATCCATCCATTACGAGTAACAATTTTTAATCCATCCATAGATATAAATTTATTTAATGGTTTTATATTTTCAACTTTAATAATAGGATCTCCTACTAATTCATTCATATGAATTTGATTAAATAATGTATTAATAATAGATTTTTTTTGAGAGTGATTAATAACAAGATAAGTTTGATTATAATTAAAAGTACAATTCAAGTTTTTATTGAACTGAATATGATGATCTTGTAATGTATGATCAGTAACAGCCAGAATTTCTGCAGATATTAAACACATAATAAATCCATCTTTATCAGTAGACCATGGCATACAGCGCTGATCTAAAAAAGAAGCTCCTGAGCTGTCTTCCCCAGCGAAACCTAATTTACTATGTAATAAACCTTGTGTAAACCATTTAAAACCCACTGGAGTCGTTAATAATTGACAATTTAAATTATTGGCTACTTGATCAATACTCATACTAGATACATTTGTTTTCCCAACAGATAATATTTTTTTTTTCCAAAAATCTCGATTATGGAAAAGATAATTTATAACAATTGGAAAATAATAATTAGACTGAATTAACCCGCCTTTAGTAATAATGCCATGTCTATCACAATCTGGATCATTTATAAAAAATAGATCAAATTTTTTTGATGAACTTAACACTTTTGATAAAGTTAATTCTGATGTACAATTTATACGAATACGACCATCATAATCTATGTTCATAAAACTAAAAGTGCGATCAATTTTCGAATTTATTACAGTTAAATTTAATTGATAATATTGAGCAATATCATACCAACAATTTATACTTGACCCACTTAACGGATCTACTCCTATTTTTAAACCAGATTTCTGTATTGCTTTCATATTAATAATTGTAGACAAATTTTGTACATAATTTTGTACTAAATCTTGCGGATGTATATATCCACTTCTCCAAGCGTGGTTAAGTGTTATTTTATTTACTGTTCGTAGATTATTTAATAAAAACCTATTAGCATATTTTTCAATTAAATAAGTTATATCAATTTCAGCTGGTCCTCCAAAAATCGAACTATACTTAATACCCCCATCTTCAGGGGGGTTATGAGATGATGTTACTATAATACCATCAGCTTTAGATTGATTATTATGATATCTATGTCTATTATAATTAATGATAGCATTAGAAATAACTGGAGTAGGAGTATATAGATCATTTTTTTCTATAATGACATTAATAGAATTTGCCGTTAATACTTCTAATACAGATATAAAAGCTGGTTCAGAAAGTGTATGTGTATCTTTTGCTACATAACATGGACCAGTAATACCATACAATGTGCGTATTTGTACTATAGACTGACTAATTGCGAATACATGAGCTTCATTAAAACTATATTGATAAGAACTGCCTCTATGACCGGATGTTCCAAAAAAGACTTTATGTTCTTTATTATTATAAGGATCAGGAGATAAATTATAATACTGATCGATAAGTTTAGTCTCATTAATAATACTTTTCTTTACTTGAAATAAATTATTTTGCATATTTGCATCCTATTCTATATCAGCAATCTGTATTTTATTAAATATTTTTCATCATCAAAATATGTCATATTTCAATAAACATAACTAAAATTACATCAAATATCACTATATTATAGTTTTAACTTTCGTTATCAATGAATTATATGACATGAATATGAATACAATTTAATTTTATTTATTTTTATTATAAATAAATATAGCTAATGTTATATTCTACATTTTATAAAATTAATTAATTCATCATATAAATTTTAAAGTTATATATTATAATTATATTGTTTTAAAAAATACTATTTATTAATCATATATTTAATAATCTTACATTAAAATTAATTATGTTATTATTGTGTATAGAATTTTCAGCAATTTAATAATGTAAGTAACATTTATACACATTTACCTAAAAAAAGTTCGATATTATATAAATCAATCTATGTATGTAGTTTCAAATATTTCATACCAATTAATTGTCTACTATGATTATTATCATAAAAATTTAATAAATATAAGATCAGATAAGTATCGTATTATTATCAGTTTTGATAAGATTCAATGCAAATGCTATTAATATATTATATTGTAAGTATACTAATTAAATTATCATTATCACTATTAAATTAATACAGTATTGTATTCATAAATACTCTTAAAATTCAACGTAAAATGCTTTTTTTATTCATATTTTTTAAGACACATAAAACTCATATATAACATAATTATTTAAATTTATATAAAATATATATTGTAATAAACAATTATAGTTATATGAGTTATAATAGTGCTATTATAAAAAATAATGAATACTTTTAATACTACAGGTAAAACCATGAAAAAAGCATCAGTAGGTATTTTTTTTGGTAGTGATACTGGGAATACTGAAAAACTTGCTAATATAATTCAATTAAGAATAGGAAAAGATTTATCAGATATTTTTGATATTTCTAATTCTTGTAAAGAAGATATAGAAAATTATGATCGACTAATATTTGGAATTCCTACGTGGTATTATGGAGAACCTCAATGTGATTGGGATTCATTTTTGCCTATATTTAGAAAGATTAATTTTTTAGGAAAAAAAATAGCAATTTTTGGTTGTGGAGATCAAGAAGATTATTCAGAATATTTTTGTGATGCTATGAGTATTTTATATAATATTGTTATAAATAAAGGAGCAATTGTGGTAGGTTTATGGCCTACATCGGGATATTATTTTGATATGTCAAAAAGCATTATAGATGGAAATAAATTTATTGGGTTAGCTATAGATGAGGATCGTCAACCAGATATGACTGAAACCAGAGTAAAAACTTGGGTTAAACAAATTTTTCTAGAAATGAATCTCAATTTGATATAGTTATTTATATTATTTATTTGAATAATCATATAATAGAATAAAATACTAAAAATTAATTTTTATTTGGTAATATTTTGTATTAATTACATAATAAATATTGAAATATTTATTGTGGCTTAATAAATCTAATAGATTTATTAGATTTCTTTAATGTTACAGTTCTATTAAACACTAAATAAGTTGGTTTACTATATTGATAGTCTAGAATGAAATAACCTTCTCTTTCAAATTGATAAGGACCTGGATTATTTGAAAATATCGGATTTAATTCAACAAACCCGTGAGAAATAACTAAAGAACGAGGATTAACGATGTTTAATATGTTTATAACAATATCAGGAGTAGGATGAATAAATAATTTATCATATAATCGAAATTCAGCTGATATATTTTTTGTAGCTGATACCCAATGTATAACACCTTGTATTTTTCGACCATCTATAGGTTTTCTGTTTAGTGTAGTTGGATCATAATAACAATGAACAGAAATAATGTTTCCTTCGGTATCTTTTTTAAAATGATCTACTTTAATGACATATGCATGCCTTAAACGTATTTCTCGTCCTATCGTTAATTTAGGAAATCTACTGTTTTTACAGTATTGATCAAGATCAAATCGATCAATAAAAATTTCTTGCGTAAAAAATACATAACGTATTCCCATACTGCAATCATTAGGATGATTAGGCATAGGAATTTTTTCTATATATCCTGTAGGTAAATTAATAATTTTAACCATAATTGGGTTAATTATAGCCATTAATCTTAAAGAGTGTTTGTTCAAATCATCACGAATACAAGATTCTAACTCTGATAATTCTATGTAACTATCTTGACGACTAATTCCAATACGTTTACAAAATTCACAAATTGATCGTGCTGTATAACCTCTACGCCTTAATCCAGAAATAGTAGGCATTCTTGGGTCATCCCATCCATCCACTATATTATTTACAACTAATAAATTTAACTTACGTTTAGAGGTAATAATATATTTTATATTTAATCTAGAAAATTCATATTGAATGGGATGTTTAGTAATACTAATATTTTTTAATATCCAATTATATAAACGACGATTTTCTTGAAATTCTAATGTACATAATGAATGAGTAATACCTTCTATAGCATCAGAAATACAATGACTAAAATCATAAGTCGGATAAATGCACCAACTTTTGCCTACACGATGATGAGTGGTATATTTAATTCGATATAATACTGGATCCCTCATAATCATAGAAGAATCGGACATATTAATTTTGGCTCGCAAACATACACTTCCTTCTGGAAATTCACCATTTCGCATTTTAGAGAAAAAAAATAAATTGTCTTTAATACTACGAGAACGATATGGACTATTTTGGCCAGATTTTTTTAATGTACCGCGATATTCTCGAATAGCATATATAGATAATTCATCTACATATGCTAGACCTTTTTGGATAAGTTCAACAGCATAATTATATAATTGTTCAAAATAATCAGAAACATAACACACTTCACCATTCCACATAAAACCAAGCCATTGAATGTCTGATTTAATAGCTTCTACATATTCTTTACTTTCTTTATCTGGATTAGTATCATCAAACCGTAAGTTACATTTACCATGATAATATTTGGCGATATTAAAATTTAGATAAATAGATTTAACATGACCAATATGTAAATATCCATTAGGTTCAGGAGGAAAACGTGTATGTATTATGGTATATTTTTTAAAATTTAGATCCTGATTAATTATATTATATATAAAATTTGATTTATTATCCACGATTAATTCAACTCACATATTTTTCAATTTATATAATTACATTATATATAGTATATATTTGTTAGAATATCATTATAAATATTTTTTATAATAATTTTCAGTAAAATTTATATATAAATAAAAATATGTCAATATAATAGATGCTAAAAAGTAATATTTAAATATTAAGCAATTTTTAATTATAAAATAATATATAGATTGTTAGTAATATGCAATTTTTTTGTTAATTATATGTTATAATCAAATATAAATTGGGATCTTTTATATGAAAGTAGTATTTTTAGATAATACTGATCAAGTTGCACAGTGGGTATCAGGTTACATCATTTGGAAAATTAATTCTTTCAAACCTACTATTTCTAGACCATTTCTATTAGGCTTACCTACAGGAAGCTCTCCTATAAAAACTTACAAGAATTTAATAAAATTATATCAAGATGGTCAAGTAAGTTTTAAATATGTTGTTATATTTACTATGGATGAATATATCGGAATATCTTCTGATGATCCTACAAGTTATTGTAAATTTCTGCACGATAATTTTATTGATCATATTGATATTGCACAGGAAAATGTCAATTTTTTGAATGGAAACGTTACAGACTTAAATTATGAATGTGAAAGATATGAAAAAAAAATTAAATCTTATGGTAATATTCATTTATTTATAGGTGGAGTTGGAAAAGATGGGCATGTTGCTTTTAATGAACCTGGTTCATCTTTTAATTCAAGAACACGTGTTAAAAATTTGAGTAGAGAGACTCGGTTATCTAATGCTAGATTTTTTAGTTATAAAATCGAAGCTGTTCCAAAGTTTGCATTAACCATTGGATTGGCTACATTATTGGAATCTCAAGAAATCATTATAATAGCAACTGGCCAAGATAAAGCTGCTGCTGTACAAGCAGCTATCGAAGGCAGTGTAAATCACACATGGCCTATTAGTTGCTTACAATTTCATCCTAAGACTACATTAATATGCGATGAATTATCTACTGTAGAACTAAAAATAAAAACTGTTAAATATTTTCAAGAATTAGAAGTTAATAACAACAAAATTTTTAATTAATTTTTATAATAAATATGTATGCTTTAATTAATAGTAGAATGTATACTGGTTATGATATTTTAGATCATCATGTACTGATAGTAGATGATGGATATATAAAGGCAATTCATCCATTAAATGAATTGCCTTTATATATAAAAACGTATGATTTATCTGGATTAATTTTATCTCCTGGATTTATAGATTTACAACTGAACGGTTGTGGTGGGGTTCAATTTAATGATAACATTGAATCAATTACTGTTCAGACATTAGAAAATATGAATAATACCAATCGTTGTTTTGGATGTACTAATTTTCTTCCTACCTTAATTACTAGTCATGACGTTTTAATACAAAAAGCAGTGGAATCAGTGCGTATTTTTTTAAAACATAATCAAAATCAGGTATTAGGTTTACATTTAGAAGGTCCGTTTATTAATATCAAAAAAAAAGGAATACATAATGCTTCATTAATACGTACCCCAACAAAAAAAATGATACATTATCTATGTAAAAATAGTGATATTATAAAAAAAATTACTCTTGCACCAGAATTATTAGATATGATCGTTATTGAAAAATTGAAAGAATCTGGTATTTGTATATCTGTGGGGCATTCTAATGCTACATATCAAGAAACAAAATTAGGTTTTTTGGCAGGAGTAACATTCGGGACACATTTATTTAATGCAATGCCTGCATTAACTGCACGTGAACCTGGAGTTATTGGAGCGATTTTCGATTCTTATCATATCTATTGTAGTATAATAGCTGATGGAATACATGTACATTGGTCCAATATAAAATATTCGAAAAAAATTAAAGAAAAGCACTTAATTTTAATTACTGATGGAACAAGTCCATCTGGATTACCATCGGATCAAATTACTAATTTTATTTTTGCTGGAGAAACTATATTCCATCATAATAATACATGTATAAATAAACATGGCACACTTGCTGGGTCAAATTTAACTATGATTAGGTCAATACAAAATATAGTAGAATATGCTCATATTCCTTTAGATGAAGCATTACGCATGGCAACTTTATATCCTGCTCAAGCTATTGGGGCTCATCATTATCTAGGTAGTTTAGAAATCAATAAAGTTGCTAATTTAACTGCTTTTAATTCTCAATTTCAAGTGAAAAAAACTATTGTTAATGGAATTATATACACTATATAATATATAGTGTATATAATTCATATATTAGAATTGAATATTCCCATGCATTATCGTATATTATATATTCTATAAACTTTTATAAATAAACGTATATAGATATATTGATCTGTATAGATATAATATATATATAATTTTTTAAAAAATTATTATATAGTAAGATATATGAATGTAATATATAATGGATGGCTACGTAGCTCAGATGGTTAGAGCGCAGCACTCATAATGCTGAGGGCACAGGTTCAAATCCTGTCGTAGCTATTTTATAATAACTAAATATAATCATATTATCATGATTATTACATAATAAGTAAACACGGGAGTGGCGAAATAGGTAGACGCGTCAGAGTTAGAGTCTGATATCCTTAGATATGCGAGTTCAAATCTCGCCTCCCGTATCATAAGTTTTTTAAATTATAATTTTTTTAAAAAAAGTAATTGTATAATTATTGGGGTATAGCCAAGCGGTAAGGCAGCGGGTTTTGATCCCGCCACTCCCAGGTTCGAATCCTGGTACCCCAGTTACATTTTTAATTATTTTAATAAAAGTAAAAAATCGATATATAATAACAATTTTTTAAAAGATCACACGATAATAAATAATTCCATAATTTATGTATGTACAGTATTTATAATTTACTAAAAACTATACTCCCATAGCATATTGTAAAATTTTTCTTTTTATATAAGAAAATCGTTCTATTGCCATGAAAGCAATATTACGTGTTATTTTAAGTGGTAATAAGTTATTATGAAAAATAAAATATATGAAATCTATACTAGATTTCATAATATTAATGTCAAATTGTCGGTTACTTTGATAAGAAAATAATACTCTATCTAAATTAATAATATTTTGACTAAAATCAAAGCTGTTGGATAATAATTTAGATAAACTTAGAACATCTCGGATACCTAAATTTAATCCTTGACCGGCTAGTGGATGAATAGTATGCGCCGCATCTCCTACTAAAGCTCCTCCTGCAGCTATATAACGTTGAGCACATCTATGAATTAAAGGCACTACAAATGTATTACATAATTTAATTTTACCTAATTGTTTATAAAAACAATGGTTAATTTTTGCTTCTAATGCTGATTGTGGTAATTTTTGTAACCTTTGAATGTATTCATTGGATCCAAACCACATTAATGAACCCCAGTTATCATGTAAAGGTAAAAATCCTATAGGACCTTGTGGGGTAAAAACTTGCCAGATAGTTTCATTACATTTTTTCCATTTCTGTGTGATAGTTTTTGTAGTTATTAACATACAACATTGATTATATTTCCATTCTGTAATATTAATTCCCAATATCGTACGAATCTTAGAATCAATACCATCAGCTCCAATTAATAAACGGCTATTTATTACAATACTATTACTAAGCAAGCATTTCCAATATGTACCATCATATTCTAAAGAAATTAATTTGGATGGACAAAAAAATGTTATTGTAGAAACATCTTCTATACCTTGCCACAAAGCTAATTTTAAACGATTATTTTCTACAATATATCCCATTTCTGATAATCCTACAGATTTAGAATGAAAAGTTAGCGTTGCTGATGGCCACTCCCACGCCTTTAAATGACAATATGATGTACAAAATTTAGAAGGTATATTGTTCCAGATCTTAATATTTTTAAAAAATCTTACTGAAGCATAATTAATTGCAGAAACTCTTATATTTGGTAAAATACTATTATTCATGGTTATATCAAATTGTTTATTATCTGTTATAATTACTTTGATTCCAGATTTAGCTAAACTTAAAGCTAAAGATGAACCCACAATACCAGCTCCAAATATTAATACTTCACAAAATAATTTATTCATAATATTTAATATACATAATATTATTTAACTATAAATACTCAATATATAACTAAATAAATTGTCATAATATCATTATATAAGGATCATAAAATATAATATTATTATATCTAAATTTTAGTAAATTTAACGTTCATATAATTAAAATAATAAAACACATTTTTATCACAAAATAATTGATTTATTATTTTTATATAGTTAAATAACAATACATAATTATTGTTTAATTTTACAATCAAATTCAAATAATTTAACTTAAATTTGTAATATATTAATGTTATAAATATAAAATTTAAATTATTAAATATATCAAGCGTACATGATTTATGGTTAATTATAAAGGAGATATTATTTGAATGCAAAAAAGAGCAAAAAAATCATACTACAACCAATAAATAATAAACGATTAGCTATTCTATGCGGTCCTTGTGATGATAATTTAAAACAACTTGAAAATCAATTAAGTATTACTATTAATAGACGTAATAATCTTTTCAAAATAACTGGATTATCACTTTTTGTAATAGATGTTGCTGTTAAAACACTAGCAACTTTATATGCAGATACAGAATCTATACATGGAATAATGAACAATAATATCAATCCGGAATACGTTTCTTTGACTATTAAGAGTATTCAAGAATCAATGTTTACATCTAATATCTCACAAAATATTCAAAATAACTCTATTCCTTCATCACAAATATTTATTAATTTAAAACATAGAACAATTAAATCACGTACATTAAATCAATCAAAATATATTACCAATATTTTTAATTATGATATTACGTTTGGTATAGGGCCTTCAGGTACAGGTAAAACATATTTAGCTATAGCTACAGCTATAGATTTGTTAGAACGTCAAAAAATACAACGCATTATTTTAAGTCGTCCTGCTATTGAAGCAGGAGAAAAATTAGGATTTTTACCTGGTGATTTTAATCAAAAAACTGATCCTTATATGCGTCCATTATATGATGCTTTACATAATATATTAGGATATAAACAAATGGAACAATTAATTCAAAAAAATACAATTGAAGTAATTCCTTTAGCTTATATGAGAGGTCGTACGTTAAATAATTCTGTTATTATTTTAGATGAAAGCCAAAATGCAACTATTATTCAAATGAAGATGTTTTTAACACGTATTGGATTCAATTCTAAAATCATCGTTACTGGAGATATTACTCAAGTTGATTTACCATCACCTCACGAATCTGGATTAGCTCATGCTATTAAAATATTATCTGCTATTAAAGATATCAGTTTAATTTTTTTTAATAAAGAAGATTCAGTACGTCATAAAATAGTAACTCAGATTATAAATGCTTACGAAACATGGAATAAAATGTAAGTATATATAATTAATAATACATAATAATAAAAATAAATTTAAAAAATACTCAACAAAATTATTAATGTATAATATTAATGTAAGGAACTATCAATTATGGTAAGCAGAGTGATTCTCAATCTACAATTAGTATGTGCAAATACACAAGGAATACCTGCTAATAATAAAATTAAATTATGGATAAAAAAAATATTTTTTTCATCTAAAAAAAAAATAGAATTAACTATTCGCATAGTAGATATTCAAGAGATGTTATATTTAAATTGGTATTATTTAGGTAAAAAATATCCAACTAATGTTTTATCTTTTCCTTTTGAGCCGCCATCAGAGATACAAACTTCATTATTAGGAGACATAGTAATTTGTAAACAAATTATAGAATATGAAAATAGAAAAAATAATATATTCTCTGATGTTCATTGGGCCCATATGATTATCCATGGATCATTACATTTATTAGGTTATGATCATATATGTGATGAAGATGCTGAATTAATGAACGCAATGGAACTAAATATAATTCGTACACTTGGATATAAAACATGTTGTTTTCTTTAGTATAATTTTTTAAATTACCTATATGATTATATATAAATATTATGAATAATAATTATTTGGAGGAAAGTATTCATTCGGTCCGAAAAAAAAATTTTTTTGCTTTAATATTGAAACATCTATTTCGAGAAAATTTTAGAAATCGAAATGATTTATTAAATTTAATACGTGATTTTGAAAAAAACGCATTAATAGATTCTGACACCAAAGATATGTTAGAAGGAGTTTTAGAAATTGTCGAACAAAAAGTAAGAGATATTATGATTCCTAGATCTCAAATTATTTTTTTAAAAAATACACAATCTTGGGATGAACAATTATCTATTATAATTCAATCTTCTCATTCTAGATTTCCTGTGTTAAATGAAGATTTAGATCAAATTAAAGGAATTTTAATCGCAAAAGATTTATTGCCATTGATATTAAAAAAAAATCAACCTTATAATATCGGACAAATTTTAAGACCAGCGATGGTAGTTCCAGAAAATAAAGGAGTTGATAGAATGCTGAAAGAATTTCGAGCACAGCATTGTCATATGGCAATTGTTATTGATGAATTTGGCAGTATGTCTGGAATCATTACTATTGAAGATATATTAGAATTGATTGTAGGTAATATTGAAGATGAATATGACAATAAAAACGATTGCAATATCTATCAAGTAAATCATCGTACTTTTTTGATAAATGCATTAACTCCTGTTGAAGAATTCAATATAAAATTTAATACAAACTTTTACAATGAAGAAATAGATACTATAGGAGGATTTGTTATGCAAACTTTTGGTCATTTACCTGCTAGAGGAGAATCTATTGACATTTCGGGATATATTTTTAAAATCACAGTTACTGATAATCATCGTATCATTCAACTATTAGTACAAATCCCAAAAAATGAACATGTTACATCTAATAAATAAAATTTTTTCTATGCATAACATATGTTTTGTATTTTAATGTTTATATCTAAAGCTAAATATTTTTTTCAATTAATATTATCACTAACATTTGGTATATGCGGGGTATTCGCATTTTCTCCATATGATTTTTGGCCGCTTAGTATTATTTCTATAACTGGTTTGTTAATTATTATTTTAAGTAATATAACATGGAAACAAATTATATGGAATACACTATTTTGGGGTATAGGATTTTTTAGTGTTGGATTACATTGGATTTATATAGGTATTGATCAATTTATTCCTACGCATAAGAATATGAATTTTTTTTTAATTGCTTTTTTGATCATTTACTTAACTTGTTACTCTGTCCTATTTTCTATTATACTTGTTACATTAAGATTATTTATAACTCAATGGAGTTTTTTAAGTATTACTGCAGCAACATTATGGTTAATTATAGATCGTTTAAGAGGAAATGAATTTATTGGATTCCCCTGGTTACAATTTGGTTATAGCCAAATCAGTGGACCAATACGTGGTATTGGTCCACTTTTAGGAGTAGAAGGGATCACATTTTGTTTAGTTTTAATTAGTAGTTTACTAGCGTTATCTATACGGACAGTACAACCATCGCCATATTATATATCTTTAATAATATTAGCATGCTTGTATCCATTATCATGGATACAATGGTATCAGGTACAACCTCAACGTATGACTACTATTGCATTAGTACAAGGTAATATCAATCAACATTTATACTGGAATACAGAAAATATCCAAAAAACTTTAAAAATATATTTACAACATACCTTACCTCTGTTAGGAAAAGTAAAGATTATTATATGGCCTGAATCTGCTATTCCCGGTAATGAGTTAGCACATAATGAACTTTTAGTATCATTAGATTATCAATTAAGAAAACATCATACATATTTAATCACTGGTATAATTGATTCTAGATTGATTAATAATAGTTATTACCATCATTATAATAGCATAATAGTATTAGGCAATACTCATGATCCATATAAATACCCTAGTTCCAACAGATATGATAAACATCATTTGGTTTTATGCTCTGAAAGATTTCCATTACAATGCTTATTTGAACCAGTATTTCGATTTTTCAATATACCTATTGCTTTTATGAAATCAGGTCCTTATATACAATCACAATTAAATGTATATCCTATAAAAATGACAGCTTCTATTTGTTATGAAATAATTTTAGGAAACCAAATACGTGATAATTTTAAATTAGATAGTGATTTTTTATTAACCCTTGCTAATGATGTATGGTTTGGATGTTCTATAGGACCATGGCAACATTTACAAATTGCTCGAATGCGCGCTTTAGAGCTAGGGAGACCTATATTATTTTGCACTAACAATGGGGTTACTGCTATTATTAATGCTGATGGATCTATCCAATCTCAACTTTCCCAATTTATATCTACAACTTTGATTACTAACATTAGTCCCACTACAGGTTTTACTCCATATGCTCAGTTTGGATCTTGGTGGTTATTAATAATTAGCATATTAATTTGTATATTTATAATTTATATTCAAAAAAATCAGTTATTTAAAATTTTTACATTTTTTAAAAAAAATAAATAATTTTACATATAATAAAATTCATCATATATTTGATATAAAATGTAATATACAAAAAAGATTATGGACAAATTCAGTAAATTTCTTATAAAATATTGTTTTTTGTTTTAATGATCAAATTAATGATATATATAATATATTCTATATATAACTTATACTGTTACAAAAACTATGAAAAAATTATATTTTCCACATCAAATTGAACGAATTGTTCAACAACATTGGAATGATAATCAAACATTTTCAGTTACAGAGGATAAAAACAAACAAAAATTTTATTGTTTATCTATGCTTCCATATCCATCTGGAAATTTACACATGGGACATGTTAGAAATTATACTATCGGAGATGTAATTTCTAGATATCAACGTATGTTAGGTAAAAATGTCTTGCAACCTATTGGATGGGATGCTTTTGGATTACCAGCAGAACAGGCGGCAATTATACATAAAAAAAATCCATCAGATTGGACATATTCCAACATTCAATATATGAAACAACAATTAAAGTCATTAGGATTTGCTTATGATTGGAAGAGAGAGTTAATTACCAATGATCCGCAATATTACCGATGGGAACAATGGTTTTTTATTATATTATATGAAAAAGGATTGGTATATAGAAAAACTACTTTAGTTAATTGGTGCCCATACCATAATACAGTATTAGCAAATGAACAAGTTATTAATGGTGGTTGTTGGCGTTGTCATACTAAAATACAGTATAAAAAGATCCCTCAATGGTTTATTAAGATAACTCATTATGCAGATCAATTGTTAAATGGACTAAATCAATTACAATATTGGCCTGAACAAGTTAAAACTATGCAACGGAATTGGATTGGCCAATCAACAGGTACTAATGTTATTTTTAAAATATTAAATAGTAATATTACTACTATTACTGTATATATAGCAAGATTAGATACTTTTATGGGAATTAGCTATTTAACAATTTCAGTAGATCATCCTATTACATTGCAAATAGCTAAAATTAATCCTGATTTAGCTAATTTTATCAGTATTTATAATACTATATCTATACAATTACATAATAAGCAATTTATTTGTCACAAGAAAAAAGGTATATTTACTAATCTTTATGCGGTACATCCTATTACTTTTACTAAATTGCCTATTTGGGTAGCTAATTTTATAACTCCACTCGAATTTGATGGACAAGGAGCAATTGCATCATGTCCGGCTCATGATCAACATGATTGGGAATTTGCACATCAATATGATTTACCTATCAAACCTGTTATTAAATATGCAGATGGAGAATTACCAAATATTACAAACCAAGCCATGATTGAACCAGGAATATTATTTAATTCTGATAATTTTGATGATTTGACATCTCATACTGCCATTAATTACATTTCTAAAAAATTAATTGATCTGAAAATAGCTAAAACTAAAATTTTTTATCATTTACAAGACTGGGGGGTATCAAGACAACGTTATTGGGGAGTGCCAATCCCAATGATTAAATTAAAAAATGGAATTATTCAACCAGTTCCAAAATCTGAATTACCTGTAATTCTTCCAGAAATAATATATACAAAAAACAATGAAAATAATATCTTAAGTAAAAATTTTAATTGGACTCATACTACTTATAAAAATCAAGATGTCATTCGCGATACCGATACCTTTGATACTTTTATGGAATCTTCTTGGTATTATGCTCGTTATACTTGTCCTCATTATCATGATGGTATGTTGCAATCCGATGCTGCTAATTATTGGTTACCAATTGATCAATATATAGGCGGTATTGAACATGCTACTATGCATTTAATGTATTTTCGTTTTTATCATAAATTAATGAGGGATATAGGATTAATACAATCAAATGAACCAGCAATACGATTATTATGTCAAGGGATGATATTAGCAGATTCGTTTTATTATATATCAAATGATGGCCAAAAAAATTGGGTCTCTCCTAACAAAGTGATATCCACACGAGATAAAATGGGCCATATAATTAAATCTATTGATGCTGATGGCAATAATGTGATTTATGCAGGACTATGTAAAATGTCTAAATCTAAAAACAATGGTATTGATCCTAATGCAATGATTCAAAAATATGGAGCAGATGCTGTACGATTTTTTATAATGTTTGCTGCACCAGCACATTCTACATTAGAATGGAAAGAATCTGGAATTGAAGGCGCTCTCCGTTTTCTGAAAAGATTATGGAATATAACTTATCAACATATTCAGAATGGTTTAATTCATCAACTTAATATGTACAAATTAGAAAATAAACACAAAATTATTAGACAAAAAGTACATGAAACAATCATTAAAGTTACTGATGATATTGATCGTCGACAATCCTTTAATACTGCTTTAGCAGCTATTATGAAATTGTTTAATGATATACAAGATATTTTTCCAATTAATAATACTCAAGATCGATCAGTATTACACGAAGCATTATCCATAATTGTCAAACTATTATATCCTTTTACTCCACATATTAGTTATATTTTATGGAAAGAATTAGGTTATACAAATACTATTGATGATACTACATGGCCTACCCCTGATCTTCAAGCAATACAAACTCAAGAAATACTCATTATCGTTCAAATTAATGGAAAAAAGAAAAAGAAAATATTTGTACCCATAAATAGTGACAAAAATACAATTCATGAAATCGCAAAACAAGCCATTTACCAAGATAAAAATTTAGAATCAAAGTATGTACATAAAATTATTTATATTCCAAATAAAATCATTAATTTCATTACTAAATGAATTTTTCATATTTTCATATAAAAAAATACTGTTCTCCATTATTCAAAACACTTATATATTATTAATGATCACAGGATGTGGGTATCAATTATCTCCAAATATATTTTATAATAAACTAGATAATACCGCTAACATCAAACAATTAACGATATCATTACATAGCTATGATCCATTTCATTCAATAACTAAATCTATAAAAAATGAACTATATTTAAATTGTATAAATGTTATTGAAGATAATGATCATATTCCAGTTACATTAGATATTAAAAATATTCCACATTTAGATATTATAAGTATATCCACAAAACATATAATTGTTTCTGTATTTGAAGATGGAACAGAATCTGAATATCAAATCAATTTAAGAGTACAAGCAACATATAGTATTGCAAATAAAAATAATCAACATCCTATGATAATACAAGTATATCGAACTTTTATTAGAAATCCTGAAGAAAATTTATCTAATACTGTACAGGAAAATGAAATTCTTGAAGATATGTACCGTGATGCAGCTCAAAAAATAGTATATCAATTTTTAACACGACTATAAATCATTAATAATTTTAAAAAAATATTATAATTAAATTTATTCATAACTAATACTACTAATTATTTTGCATAAAAATCATGAATTGGATATATCCAGAACAATTAATTCTAGAATTAAAAAAAAAAACAAAATTCATTTATATACTATTTGGTAATGATTTTTACTTAATACAAGACTGTCATATAAATATCTTAAATACAATAAAGGAACAATCATTATCCATTGATCATTTTCGTATTGGATCAAGTGTTTGTTTTGACTGGGATAAAGTTTTTCAACTATGTCAAACAACACATTTATTTTCAACGCAACAAATATTATCTCTACAGTTTCCAAAAAATTATCCTTCTACTTATTTCGATAAAAACATACCATCATTAATATCTACTTTAACATATAACAAATTATTATTTATTTTGTTGATACATACATCATTGCCTATGACGCAATATCAGACATGGATAAAGCTATTTGATAAAACTGGCATATTGGTTAATTGCAATACTCTTGAATATACGAGATTAGAAAAATGGGTAAAAAAACAATCTCAACTAATGAATTTAACTTTAGAAAACTTAGCTTGCCAATTATTATGTTATTATTACGAAGGTAATATCATTTTATTACAACAAATATTACAGCACTTATCTTTAATTTATCCTGATAAAAAAATCAGTTTTGATCGGTTAAAAAACATCATAACTGATTCAGCCTGTTTTAATGTCAATCATTGGATAGAATCAATTCTATTAGGTAAAAAGAAACGTGCAAATCGCATTTTAGAACAATTAAAATATACAAATGATAATTTGCAAACTTTATTATATAAAATTCAACGAGAAATGCTAGTTATAATTCAAATAAAATATAATATAATATTTCACGGAAAAATGTTATACACTTTATTTAAAAAATATAACGTATATACACAATATCGCCGTATGCTGTTATCTCAAGTAATACGTCGATTAAATTTAACGCAATTAAATAAAATTTTAGAATTATTAGTACTCATGGAATTACAATACCATAAAAATCATGTATATTTATCTAGTTCAAACTTTGAACTATTAACAGAAATGTTATGTTGTAATTGTTATGATAATAAATAATTTAATCAGAAATTGAATATAAATATAAAATTTTAAGTTAATTGTACATAACCGTTATTAAAAATAATAGTTTATAAGTAAAATTTATAATGCCTGTAATGGTATTGATATTATTGTTAATATTATATTAACAATAATTATTTGAAATCTTATAAACTAATTTTTATATACATATATAAACATCATAATCATATTAGTTAGATTGATTTTTCTTTATACTCAATTTAATAATGCATGTTTGATTAAATATATATTATGGGAATTAAAATCTAATATGTTAAAGAATTTTATACTTAATTATCTTGATGATTTAAAAGGACAAAACATTATATGTTTTGATATTCATAATAAAAATAGAATTACAGATTTTATGATTCTTTGTACCGGAAGATCTAATCATCATGTAAAGTCTATAGCTCAAAGTATATTAAAAAAAATCAAAAGTATGAAACAAAAATGGAATAGAGTAGAAGGAATAGAATTTGGAGAATGGGTTTCTATAGATTTAGGAGAAATTATAATACATATAATGAAATATGAAACTCGAAAACTATATGATTTAGAAAAATTGTGGACTTAATATACATAAGTAATATACTACATAATTTATTTTTTATAAAAATAGAAATATAGTTTTCATGATGATTTTTAATTATTACATATAATAATTTTTAATGAAATCCAATAATCTTCAAGTTTTTCATAGTTGTTCTCCAGAATCATTATTGTTTACGAAACGTATAATGATTTCATGTACTGTTATAATATTTATAATCAGTATATTATTTATTCAATTGTATCGAATACAAATTATGCATTTTCATATGTATGTAACTCGCTCTAATGAAAACCGCATCAAAATAATACCTATTTCTCCAAAAAGAGGTATTATTTATGATCGTAACGGAATAGCTTTGGCATTAAATCGAACTGTTTATTATTTAGAAATCATGCCCAAACATATACTTAATTTAAATCAAACTATTTATAAATTACAATCATTATTACACTTAAATAACGCTGATATACAATACTTAAAAAAATATCATGAATGTTTTTCTCGATACCAATTATCATCTATTAAAATTAAGTTAACAGAAGAACAACATGCTCGATTTGCTGTAAATCAATTTCAATTTGACCATAACGAAATAACAATACAAAAATATCAATATCGTTATTATCCATATGGATCTGTGTTAACTCATGTTATAGGATACGTTTCCAAAATTAATGCCTCTGATATCAAACAATTAAATAAAAAAGGAATATTACAACAATATACAGCTACTCAAGATATCGGTAAATTAGGTATTGAGCGTTATTATGAAAACATTTTACATGGTACACCAGGTTATGGTGCAGTGGAAGTAAATAATCGAGGAAAAATTATCCGGAAATTATATGAAAAACAATCAATACCTGGAAACAGTATCATTTTAACATTAGATTTACATTTGCAAAAATATATTACTAAATTATTGATAGGTAGTCGATCATCTGTCATTGTTATTGATCCTAGAAATGGAGGAATTCGAGCTTTAGTTTCACATCCTAGTTATGATCCTAATTTATTTGTTAATGGTATTTCAAGAACAGAATATCATTTATTATTAACAGATGATAATTGCCCTTTACTTAATCGAGCAACACAAGGCGTATACCCTCCAGCATCTACTGTAAAACCATATATTTCAGTATCTGCATTAACTTTAGGAATTATTAATAAAAATTTTTCATTTTTTGATCCTGGTTGGTGGCAACTACCTGGATCTGAAAAACGTTTTCGAGATTGGAAACGATGGGGTCATGGAGAACTCAATATTACTAAAGCTTTAGAAGAATCTTCTGATACTTTTTTTTATCAAATAGCTTATAAAATGGGTATAGATAATCTATCAGAATGGATGACCAAATTTGGATATGGTAAATATACTGGTATTGATTTATTAGAAGAACTAACTGGTATTATGCCCAACCGAGAATGGAAAATAAAAAAATATAAAACTCCATGGTATCAAGGAGATACTATATCTGTAGGTATTGGTCAAGGATATTGGTCTGCTACTCCAGTACAAATGTCAAAAGCTTTAATTACATTAATTAATGATGGTAATGTGTTAGTTCCTCATTTACTAAATAGTATTTTATTAAATGAACAATATTATATTCCATATACTCAAATAGAACGCAATCAAATAGGAGATCCAAAATCAAATGTATGGGAAATTGCAAAAGATGGAATGTTTGGAGCAGCAAATCGACCTAATGGTACTGTAAAGAATAGTTTTTCAAATACTGAATATAAAGCGGCAGTAAAATCTGGCACAGCACAATTATTTAGTTTAAGAAACAATCAAACTTATAATCCTAATAAAATTTCTAAATATCTTAAAGATCATAAATTAATGACAGCTTTTGCTCCATATGATAAACCCACAATAGCTGTAGTAATCATCTTAGAGAATGGAGAAGGAAATATTCCAATCGGAACAATTACTAGAAAAATTTTAGATTTTGTATTATTGCAATAATATTTCATTATCATATTATGAATCAAATAATTTTTAATCAAAATATATCAAGAAATGTGTTACATATTGATTTGATATTATCTTTATTAATTTTATGTATATTATTATTAAGTATTTTTGTAACATGGAGTGCATGTGGTCAAAGTTATGATTTAATCCAACACAAAATAATCCAAATTATCATTGGATTATCGATAATGTTGGTGTTAGCGCGTATCCCACCTAAACTATATGAATTATATACGCCTTACATGTACTATATATGTTTAATTTTACTATTTTTAGTGAATATTATGGGATATTCATGTAAAGGTTCTCAACGTTGGTTAGATTTTGGATTTTTGAAATTTCAACCATCAGAAATAATTAAATTAATCGTACCACTAATGGTTACACATAATCTTAATAAAGAACAATATCCTCCATCGATAAAACGTATTTTTGTATCATTGCTGTTTATCATCATTCCTACTATGTTTATTTTTTTGCAACCAGATTTAGGTACAGCAATTTTAACTATTAGTTCCGGATTATTTATATTATTTTTATCTGGTATCAGTTGGAAATTAATTATAGTAATAATATTAATTATACTATTACATATTCCTATATGTTGGATTTTTTTTATGCATGAATATCAAAAAACTAGAATATCTATATTATGGAATCCAGAATCTGATCCATTAGGATCAGGATATCATATTATTCAGTCAAAAATTGCTATTGGTTCAGGTGGTATCACCGGGAAGGGATGGTTACACGGTACACAATCACAACTAGAATTTTTACCAGAACGACACACTGACTTTATTTTTTCTGTAATAGGAGAAGAATTTGGATTTATTGGAGTATCCATGTTGTTATTATTATATTTAAGTATTGTATTGAGAGGATTTATTATTGCTTTTAAAGTGCAGCATATGTTTGGTCGATTAATTATAAGTGGATTTATGTTAATGTTATTTATGTCGGTATGTATGAATGTAGGCATGGTTATGGGATTATTACCCGTAGTAGGAATCCCATTACCTTTAGTAAGTTATGGAGGATCTTCTTTATTAGTATTAATGTCAGGTTTTGGATGTATCATGTCCATGTATAGTCATCGTAATATTATTTCTAAAAATCCGTAATATATATAATGTAGACTATATTATGTGTATAACTATAGAATAATAACCATTATAACAATTATAAAAAAACAAAACATTAATTTCGTTGATGACAAGAATTCTGTGTATATACAATATATAATACTCCAGAAATTAATAATAACACACCAATTAAAATTAAAGATGATGGCCATGACTTTCGGTATATAAAAGCATATATAAGACCAGCTATAGTCTCAAATACAATTAAAGGTCCCATTAAAGTTATAGGTAATCGTCGACTAGCTTCATTCCAAAAAAAAGTTCCTAACCAAGAACAACAAAATCCAATTATAATCATTAAAACAATAAAAAATATAGGTCTAGGACCTAAAGGCAAAGTAAATTCATTTTGTATATAGAATGAATAAATACATATCATAAAATATGTAATAAATGATAATGGTAAAGTTACTATTCCTTGCGCATTAGCCCAAGTGATGGGTTTATTATTTGGATGAGTTTTTAACCAATACATATTTCTCATCGCATACCATGTCCAACATAATACTGAAATAATTGCAAAGGCTATACCAACTAAATATTCAACAATGTTATAAATAAAACAATCTGCTCTTAACTCAGAAATATTAATACATAACAAACCTACACTAATTAACAATATTGATATGAGAACGGATTTTTTTGATAATGCATGACCAAACAAATTTTTTTTATCTGATAAAAAAAATTGTGAACTTATCGTAATCATTACAGGTAATGTTCCAATAATAGCAGTAGAAATTGGTACACCTATTCGTTGAATAGCTCCGACTAAACAAGTATAATACATTAAATGTCCTGCTATAACTAGTTTTATTGCCTCTAACCAATCTTGTAATAATAATTGAAATAAATGTTTACGATCATACCATGATAATAATAACGAAATTAATCCAAATGCTATATATCGGCCAGAAGCCTGAAATATACCCGGATATTCTGGTATTAATAAAGGTCCTATAAAAATCAAACCCCATAATAATCCAGATATTATAGCGTAGAAAATTCCTAAAATCATTGTAACTGTTATTATATCAACATTTATATCTGATGATATTTTTATTAAAAAATTAATTATTTTAAATTAATAATAATTTTATAATATAAAAAATATATTATATTAATATTTATTTAATGATATTTATTAATGCGCTCTATAGGATTCGAACCTATAACTTACGGCTTAGAAGGCCGTTACTCTATCCTATTGAGTTAAGAGCGCGCATTAATAAATATCTGAATAAACTAAAACATTTCTATGAATTTTTCAATTTTTAACTACATTTATTTCAAATAAATACATTTTTAAAATATTACATATTTTTTATATATAATATAATATATATAAAAATAACACCATCATTATATATTTATAATGACTGTGGAATGTATTGTTAAATGAACACTAAAATAATTGATGGTACATATATTGCTGAAAGGATTAAAAAAGATATAACTCAAAAAGTATATGCAGATATGAATATGGGAAAACGCGCTCCAGGATTAGCAATGCTTTTAATCGGAAATAATCCAATTTCTAAAATATATATAGCTCATAAAAAAAAGGTATGTAAACAAGTTGGATTTAAATCATTTCTTTATAATTTACCTATAACTGCAACCAAAACAGAATTATTACAACTTATTAACATATTAAATAATGATAAAAACATAGATGGTATTCTTATTCAATTACCTTTACCAGATAAATTAAATGATATTAAAATCTTAGAACATATTATTCCTGATAAAGATGTAGACGGATTTCATCCGTATAATGTAGGTCGTTTATGTCAACGATCCCCTATGTTACGACCTTGCACTTCTCGTGGAATTATGACATTATTAAAATGGTATAATATAAATACATTTGTTTTAAATGCAGTTATCATTGGAGCATCAAACATCGTAGGTCGCCCAATGTTAATGGAATTATTATTAGCTGGATGTACAGTTTCTATTACACACAGATTTACTCAAAATTTACAAGTATATGTTAAAAATGCTGACTTACTGATTGTAGCTGTTGGTAAAGCCAATTTTCTCCCTAGTTCCTGGATAAAACCAGGAGCTATAGTTATAGATGTTGGAATTAATAGACTAAAAAATGGAAATATAGTAGGTGATGTTCATTTTCCTAGTGCTTATAAACGAGCAGCCTACATCACTCCTGTACCAGGTGGAGTAGGACCAATGACTGTAATATCTTTAATTCAAAATACATTACAAGCATATCATGCTCACGTTTGTTGTGATTCAAAAAAAAAGATACATTTTAAAAAATTTTAATTATATCTCCAAATAGTTTTTCCTGTAGGTTTATCTTCAAGAATAATTCCTATTTCAGTTAATCTTTTGCGTATTTTATCAGATAATTGCCATTCTTTATTTTTACGAGCATTTTCCCGCATATAAATTAGCTCTCGTATTTTTTCAACAGTCAAAGACTGCTTATTATTTTTTATACATGTATTATATCCTAAATAAATTTCTGGATCCTGATATAATATTCCTAAAATGTTTGCTAAATATTTTAAATGTGCTGCTAGGCTTTTTGCACGTACATGATCTTTAATTTTTGCTATATTTAATGCATGAGCCATTTCAAAAAGTATTGAATAAGCTTCAGGAAAATTAAAATCATTGTTCATTTTATTATTAAATTTTGATATGAAATATTTTTCTGAATTATTATCATATAATTGAACTATTGGATTAAAATTAATTCCATGTAAAGCACTATATAAATGTTTTAAAGATAAGCGGGCATTTTTTATATTATTATCACTATATCTTAACGGTTTACGATAATGCGCAGATAATAAAAAGTATCTTATAGTCTCAGGATCATATTTCTGAATAATTTCACGTATAGTAAAAAAATTATTTAATGATTTAGACATTTTTTCATCATTAAATGTAAGCATTCCAGTATGTATCCATGTATTTACATAAGAATCTACAGTAATATGGTGTGCACAGGTAGATTGTGCAATTTCATTTTCATGATGCGGAAAAACTAAATCTGACCCTCCACCATGAATATCTATATGTTTTCCTAAAAAAGCATGACTGATAGCAGAACATTCAATATGCCATCCTGGTCTACCTTTCCCCCATGGTGAAATCCAATATGGTTCTCCTGATTTAGCAGTTTTCCATAAGACAAAATCTACAGGATCCTTCTTGATCATTTTATTACGTATGTTGCGTTGAGTAAATGTTTGATTTTTTTTATGGCAAGATAAAACTCCATAATTATAAACAGTCTGAATCGAAAACATCACATTACCATCAGATGTAACATACGCATGGTTTCGTTCAATCAGTAAACGAATAAAATTAATAATTAATTCAATATGATCTGTAACTTTAGGTTCATAATTGGGTCGTAGTATATTTAAAATATCTAAATCTAAATACATTTCTTGAATCATACGACTTGCCAAGTGATCCGTTGTTTCGTTATTTTTAATAGCTCGTTGTATGATTTTATCATCTATATCTGTAATATTACGTACGTATTTAACTTGATAACCATAATGTTTTAAATAACGTAAAATAGTGTCAAAAATTACAAAAGTTCTAGCATGACCTAGATGACATAAATCATATACAGTAATGCCACAAACATATATTTTGATTTCACCACATTTTATGGACTTAAATATTTCTTTTTTTTTAGTTAAAGTATTAAAAATTTTTAGCATAATATTATTTTTTTAGGATTTATTTCATGTATATGTTATAGTGCAGTGTACATAAATTAGAATATTAATTTTTACATTTTAATAAACGTACATAATAAGTTTGAATTAATTGATGCAAATATTATATGTTTTTTTTCATATTATACAATTATATAACAATTATAACTTAAAGTAATATCTTGTTAAGATACATAATATGTCTATATTATTTATAGCTGATGTTCATTTATGTAATACAAAACCTAAAATTATTCATGGATTTTTAAATTTTTTATATAATCATGCTATGCAAGCACAGGCTTTATATATTTTAGGTGACTTGTTTGAAGTATGGTTAGGAGATGATGAAAAAAATATCATGCACATGACTATTGCAAAAGGATTACAATCTTTACATAAAAAAAAAGTTCCATGTTATTTCATAAGAGGTAATCATGATTTTTTGTTAGGTCCTAAATATGCTAATTTATGTGATATGATATTATTACCAGATAGTCAAGTTTTAAAATTACCATCAGGTAAAAATGTAGTAATATTACATGGAGATACACTATGTATAGATGATAAATCATATCAACGACTACGAAATTTTTTACATTGTCAAATATTACAAAAAATTTTTTTATCTTTACCATTATCGATGCGTTTATATATCTTTAACTGTGCTCGTACTTTTTGCATAAAATATAAAAAATATAAGTTAAAACAAAACCTACATATTAAACTACAGACAGTTATCGATATGTTAATAAAAAATCAATCAAAAATTTTAATTCATGGACATACACATCAACCTGCCATTCATAATATTCAAATCTCTGAAAACATCTCATTCAAACGAATAGTCTTGGGGCAATGGAATAAATATGGATCAGTAGCAACAATAAATGAAAAAAATGATGATATAAATTTAATACATTTTCCATTAAATAAACAATAATCAATTCATTTTAAATATATGAAAATTAAAAATATTAATTAATTCTTTATAAATTTTAGTAATTTCTTGATTCCCATTAATAATAAAATAGCGCATATTTCCTTGTTGAGATTGTTTTTGATAATAATCTGAAAGAAATATGGTATATTTTCGGTACTGATTTAATCTTTGCAGTATTACCTGTGCATTATCATCAGCACGAATAACTAATTTTTCTCCAGTAATATCATCTATCCCATCTAATTTAGGAGGATTAAATTTAATATGATATGTTCTCCCAGATTTTATGTGAACTTGCCTCCCTACTATTCGGTTAATAATTGCAGAATCTGAAATATTAAATTCTATTACAAAATCAATAGCAATTTTATTTTGTTCAATAGCTATTGCTTGTCCTATTGTTCTAGGAAACCCATCTAATATAAAACCCTTTTTACAATCATCTTGTCTAATACGTTTAATAATTAATGGAATGATTAATTCATCATCTACTAAATTTCCAGAATTTATCTGATTTAACATATTATCAGTATTAAAATTAAAATGAAATTTTGTCACAGATAATGCATGTTTTAATATCTCTCCTGCAGAAATATTAGATATTCCATATTTAGTAGAAATTAAATGTGCCTGAGTTCCTTTTCCAGAACCTGGAGGACCTAAAAAGATAATATTGTACATATATATTATATTATCAAGAAATTTATATTAATATTCATGTGTGATATACAATCCAATATGTATATAAAAATTATAAATCATATAAAATACAAATAAAATAAATTAATTAAATTAACTCAATACTTTTTGCATCAAATTTTGCATTAAAAAGAGATTGAACTAATTTAATATATGGATCTTTTAATAATTCTTGACTTAATTGTAGTATTTTATCCTTATATAACATATAAATATATTCAATAGGTGTTTTTTTTAAACAATTATTATTTTTAATAATATGTACTACAATCAATTTTTCAAAATTGTTGCTTAATTCTTTTTGTAAGAGACTATGTAATTCTTTAGAATACATATGCTGATAATTATGTCTTAAATATAAATATATTTGATCATTATTAATAGTCTCACACCAAGTATTTAAAAGGAATCGTTTTGATTGTTGTGATAATGATAATTGATATATTTGTAATATCCAAGAATCATTTTGTAATGCTTTCCGTAATATATTATATATAATAACATTAAGAGTATTAGTAATTTCACAATATAAAAACGAATCTATAATATTGATATTATTAGATTGAGTTTGTATTGCAAAGATTTTTTCATTTTTTTTTATTATGGATATCACCATCTTTAGAGATTTTGACATCAATATTAGTAAATCGCCTCAATATATCTTCTAACCCCTGTTCATCTTGTGTATTAATATTAGATTTTGTTTTAGTTAACATAGATTGCTTGTAATCTCTTTGATATTTAATAAGTTTATTACGAGCATCTAATATTTCAGAAGTAACATGAGATATAGGATATTGAGGTCTAATTTTAGAATTAGAAGAAATTATTTTGTTATTTATCACAGCTTGATTAGTAAGTGATAATTGTAACTTTTCTAATTTTGAACCAGATACATTAGTAAGATCTTGAATATTTTTAATTTTTTCTGTATGAGTCACATTATTAAAATTATTTTGTATTTGTTGTTTCTTATCAGAAATTGAATCAGTATATTTATTTATGTTTATTAATTGAGTTACGTTTTTTTTTGAAAAATTTTTGCATACTTCTTCTTTATTTGAAGTATTCTCTGAATTGTAATATTGCTCACTTTTTGAATCTAAGTTCACCGGACAAAACGCTAGAGCTCTTAACATAGTCATTTCCATACCTATACGATGACTAGGAGCATAAGACAATTCTCGTCGACCTAATAAAAATATTTGATAATATAATTGTACATTTTCAGGAGATATAAAATCACTTAATTTATGCATACGCTTTTCAATATCTTTTATTTCAACAATACTTATTTGATTTTTTAAAGAGTGTGGTGAAAATTGATAAATTGCTATTTTTTGTAATACAATAAGTATTTCTTCAAAAAGATAATCCCAATTAATTCCTAAAATTGAATAATTATCAATTTGATTCATAATTTTATTAATATTTCCATTTGTTAAACTTTCAATTAAAGATAACGCATGTTCAATATGTAATAAACCAAGCATGCTATTAATAACATCTATAGTTATATTGTTTTTCCCTAATATCATAGCTTGCTCTAATAAATTTAACGCATCTCGAATACTACCTCTTGCTGCATAAGCTAAGAATTCTAATGAATTTTCTGTATCTATATTAATATTTTCTTGATTACATATATATTTAAGTTGTGTAACAATTTGAATAATATTTAAAGGTTTGAAATAAAATTGTAAACATCTAGATAAAATAGTTTCTGGTAATTTTTGATATTCAGTCGTCACTAAAATAAATTTAACATGTTTTGGAGGTTCTTCTAATGTTTTTAATAAAGCGTTAAAACTATGCCTGGATAACATATGTACTTCATCAATTAAATATACTTTAAATTTACCTTGAGATGGGCTATATTGCACATTATCTAAAAATGACCTAGTATCCTCAACTTTAGATTTAGAAGCTGCATCTATTTCTATTAAATCAATAAAACATCCAGATTCAATATCTGAACAATTTTTACAACTTCCACATACATCTGATGTTATTTGTGTCTCACAATTTAATCCTTTCGCAAACAATCGAGCAATAGTAGTTTTTCCAGATCCTCTTGTACCTGTGAATATATAAGCATGATGCATTCTATTTAAATTCAAACTATGTATAATCGCTTTAACAACATGTAATTGTCCTACAACTTCACAAAATTTCTTTGGACGCCATTTACGAGCAAATACCTTATAATTCATATATCATCTCTTTGAAAATAATTTAATCACTATATTAAATCAAATTTTACACCTAATTATTCTATTAATCAGAAAATATTACTAAACTATAAGGATGCACTCCAATTTTTTCTAATAACAATTTACCTCCTAATTTTTCTAAATCTATTACAAATGCAGCATGATATACTTCACCACCTAATCTTCGAATTAATTTTACCACAGCTTTGATAGTACCACCGGTAGCTAATAAATCATCTACAATTAAAACTCTATCACCTGGTATAATTGAATCATTATGCATTTCTAAACATCCAGTACCATATTCTAAAACGTATGATTCACTAATCGTATTACGTGGTAATCTACCAGCTTTTCTGGCAGGAATAAATCCTAACTTTAATATCAATGCTAAAGGCGATCCAAATAAAAATCCACGAGCTTCTACACCCACTATTTTAGTTAATTGATGGTTCTTATAATGATCTGCTAATAATTTAATACATGCAGAATATGCATGAGGATTTTCTAGTAAAGCAGTGATATCACGAAATAAAATTCCTTGCTTTGGATAATTTGGAATAAATTTTATATTTTCTTTAATCAAAGTTAATTGATGATCTGTATGACTTATCATATTCTTGATCCATTTTTTTGAAAGCACAAAATATATCATTTAACTCATGATATTAAGTAGCTTCAAATCTTACTAAATATACATCCATTACAATAACTATTGCATTATTTATTTATACAATTATCAAAATTTACGATTAACTTTGTTAACTATATATACAAAACATATCAATAACTTCATTGATTAACCTAATCATTATCATTAATTCAATTAACTATTCAATGATTTAATACATGAAATATATTAAATCTCAGATTCCAATACATAAACTAATGTAATTATATTAAATTTTATAGATTTCATCATACATTTTTCAAATATAACATAACTTACGCTTAATTTAATTTTAAAAATTCTACATTAAATTAACCCTCATTTTTCAAAAAAAACAATAAAAATAACACACATCATCGTAACTGTATACAATTTTGTTATAGCTGCTTCTTTCCAGACCTGACTAAATCAACAAAACTGTTAACTACAGTTACGATGTATAAACACACTACCATGTATTTTTAATGGATGTTAAAACTTAATCTCATACATATTAATTATACTACAGAAATATTGTGTAATGCTAAAGTTAATACTTCATCTATTTGTTTTACAGGATGAATATTTAAATTATCTACAACAACCGCAGGCATATCCTCTAAATCTCTTTTATTTTCATACGGAATTAATACTGTTTTAATTCCGCCTCTATGCGCTGCTAATAACTTTTCTTTCAATCCTCCAATAGGTAATATTTGACCTCCTAAAGTAATTTCTCCGGTCATTGCAACATTAGCCTTAACTGAATAACCAGTTAAACATGAAACTAAAGCAGTGCACATAGCAATACCAGCGCTAGGACCATCTTTAGGAGTTGCACCTTCTGGAACATGAACATGAATATCTTTTTTTTCATAAAAATCAGTATTAATTCCTAATTTATCTGCTCGAGCACGTACTACAGTTAAAGCTGCTTGTATCGATTCTTGCATAACTTCTCCTAAAGATCCAGTATATGTTAATTTACCTTTACCAGGAACACATACGGTTTCTATAGTCAATAAATCTCCTCCTACTTCTGTCCAGGCTAATCCAGTAGCTTGTCCTATTCGATCTTCCTGTATTGCGTGAGTACAATCATAACGTTGTACCCCTAAAAAATCTTTTAAGTTCTTCTCATCAATTGTTATACAAGTAATTTCTTTATTCATTAACAAACTTTTTACTGTCTTTCGGCATAATTTTGAAATTTCCCGTTCTAAATTACGCACTCCTGCTTCTCTAGTATAATAACGAATAATACTGATTAAAGCGCTATCTGTAATGACTAATTCACCTGGTTTTAAAGCATTACGTTCTATTTGTTTGGATAACAAATGTCGACGTGCTATATTTAATTTTTCCTCTTCAGTATATCCAGATAAACGAATTATTTCCATTCTATCTAATAAAGGACTCGGGATATTCATAGAATTAGAAGTAGCCACAAACATAACATCAGATAAATCATAATCTACTTCTAAATAATGGTCATTAAAAGCAACATTTTGTTCTGGATCTAATACTTCTAATAAAGCAGAAGCTGGATCTCCACGCATATCAAGAGACATTTTATCAATTTCATCTAATAAAAATAAAGGATTCTTCACTCCGATTTTAGACATTTTTTGTATTAACTTACCAGGCATAGAACCAATGTAAGTTCTTCGATGTCCTCGAATTTCTGCTTCATCACGCATACCACCTAATGCCATACGTACATATTTTCGACCAGTAGCTTTAGCGATAGACTGACCAAGAGAGGTTTTTCCTACTCCAGGCGGACCTACTAAACATAAAATAGGACCTCTAATTTTATTAATTCTGTTTTGAACTGCTAAATATTCTAATACACGATCTTTAACTTTCTTTAAACCATAATGATCCTTATCTAAACTTTCTTGAGCTTTAATAAGATCTTTTTTTATTTTACTTCTAGAATGCCAAGGAACAGATAACATCCAATCAATATATCCGCGCACAACAGTAGCTTCTGATGACATAGGAGGCATCATCTTTAATTTTTGTAATTCTGATTCTACTTTAATACGTGCATCTTTCGGCATTTTAGCTGATTCTATTTTCCGTTTTATAGATTCATTTTCATCAATAATATTATCCATCTCTCCTAATTCTTTTTGAATAGCTTTTATTTGTTCATTTAAATAATACTCCCGCTGACTTTTCTCCATTTGTTTTTTTACTCGATTACGAATTCTTTTTTCTACTTGCAACAATTCGATTTCAGATTCCATTATTGCTATTAAATATTCTAAACGTTCTGTAACATTTGACATTTCCAATACAGACTGTTTATCATTTAATTTCAGAGGCATATGAGCAGCAATAGTATCCGCTAATCGATCTGCATCGTTAATATTATGCAAAGATGTTAAAATCTCAGGGGGAATCTTTTTATTTAATTTAATATATCCTTCAAATTGATGAATTACAGCTCTCATTAATACTACTTGTTCTTGAGCATCTAATTGTTGTTGAATATCGAAATAATTTGCTCCAGCCTGAAAATAATTACCAGTATCTGTTAATTCCACGATTCTAGCTCTCATCAAGCCCTCTACCAATACTTTTACTGTACCATCCGGTAACTTCAACATTTGCAAAATACTAGATATTGTTCCAACTAAAAACAAATCATCAATACTAGGCTCATCAGTAGATGCTTCTTTTTGAGCTACTAACATAATTTTCTTATCACTATCCATAGCAGATTCCAGACATCTAATAGACTTTTCTCGACCTACAAACAATGGTATCACCATATGTGGATATACAACCACATCACGCAGGGGTAAAACTGGAATATCTACGCGCTCAATTTGCTTAGTATTCATAGAGCTGTCTCTCTTTATTTAGCTTGCCAGCTTATAATAATATTAAATACTCGGCTGCGCTATGTTTAATCATCAGATATTAACCATATGGGGACAGATTAATTATATTCAACAGTAAGTAGAATGTATTAAAAGAATAATACACATTCATTTCATTCAAACAAATTATTTACACATTTATACTGTAAAAAATGAATTATTTTTAATACAATTATCATTATATCTCTTACAATTACGTAATATCATACTGAATATTAATAATTTTTCATTCATAAATTTATAAAAAGATTGAACAGAAAATTTAATCAAAACAAAAACATCTTTTGCTATAATATATAAAAATAATATGCATTAAGAAAATGCTATTACATAATATATAAAGAATATCACTACAAATTCTAATTATTATATTCCTGCTATCTGCATAGAATCAATTAACACAGATCCACAACGAATATTAGTACGGGTCTCAATATCATTGCTAATAGCAACAATATTGGAGAACATTTCCATTAAATTTCCTGATATAGCTACTTCATTAACTGGATATTGTATTTCACCGTTTTCCACCCAAAAACCACATATACCTCTTGAGTAATGTCCAGTCACAATATTTACTCCTTGTCCCATTAAATCAGTCACGATTAGTCCACGTTGCATATCTTCTATTAATTCGTAAAAACTAATATTGTGACAACTAACATACCAATTATAAATACCTCCAGAATTACCTGTATTTTTGAAATTAATTTTTCGAGCAGAATAAGTATCTAGTAACCAACTATTTAATACTCCGTTCTTAATAATTAATTTATTTGATGTCTTAACACCTTCATTGTCAAATGGAGCAGATCCTAATTCTCTAGAAACATGAGGTAATTCTTTTATAGAAATCCATGATGGAAAAATTTTTTTCCCTAATTGATGTAACAAAAAAGTAGATTTTCGATAAACATTATTTCCTTGAATAGCACTAGATAAATGTTGAAATAAACTAGTAGCGATTTCAGATGCAAATAATACCTTAGATTTCATAGTTTTAATTTTTTTCGATCCCAATCGGGCTATAGCCCGACGAGCAGATTCTTGCCCAACCCATTCAGGTGTATTTAATTTATTAAATACTCTATTCAATGTATAAGCATAATTCTGTTGCATAATTCCATCTCTTTCAGCAATAACAGAACAATACAACGCATGTTGACTACTACTATAACTACTTAACATACCATGACTATTCCCAAATACTTTAGTAGTAACATAACTATTAAATCTACTTCCTTCTGTACAAATAATCCGTTTATCATATTGTAATGCTATTTTTTCAGCTTGTGATGCTAATTTAATACCAAAATTTATATCTAACTTAATTGGATGTAATAAATCAAGATATATAGGATCAAATGACAATAACTCTTGATCTGAAATCCCAGAACACTTATCTTTAGAAGTATAAGACGCTATATTAACTGCTGCATTAATTGTATCAACTACAGCCTGCATATTTAAATTATTTGAAAAAGCAACACCTTTTTTTTTATTCAAAAAAACAATCACTTTTAAAACTTCATTATCATTAAATTCTGCATTTTCAATACGTTCTCCGAGAGTATTAACAGTGATCCCTGTAGTTTTTATTATTGAAACCTCTGATTCTTGAGAATATTTACGTGTTAATTCTAAAGCTTGATAAACTATTTTTTCTAAAAAAGCACTGCGTTTGTCTATGTCTTGATTAATTATATTCATAAAAACCTCATACAATAATAAAATCTCATAATAACATTGATTTAATTAATTAATCCCTCCAACAGTAATTTTATTCAATTTTATAGTAGGTTGCCCAACGTTTACTGGAATATGTTGTCCATTTTTTACGCAAATTCCAATTCCAGAATCTAATTTTAAGTCATTACCAACCATAGAAATACTTTGCATAACTTCTATACCTGATCCAATTAAAGTGACACCTTTTATTGATTTAGTGATATGTCCTTTTTCTATTAAGAAAGCTTCAGAAGCAGAAAAAACAAATTTTCCTGAAGTTATATCTACTTGGCCACCTCCAAAATTAGTAGCATATATTCCAAAATCTACACTATTGATAATCTCTTCTGGAGTAAATTCACCAGGTAACATATAAGTATTAGTCATACGCGGTATAGGTAAATCAGCATAAGATGCTCTTCTGCCATTTCCAGTAGAAGACGATCCCATTAACTTTGCATTTAATTTATCTTGCATATATCCTTTTAAAATTCCATTTTGAATTAATATATTGTATTGACCAGGAGTACCTTCATCATCTATAGCTAAAGATCCTCTTGATCCTACCCAAGTAGCATCATCTACTATAGTACATAAATCAGAAGCTACTTGCATACCAATTTTTTTAGAAAATACAGAACTACCTTTTCGATTAAAATCAGCTTCTAATCCATGTCCCACAGCTTCATGTATCAATATACCTGGCCAACCTGGCCCTAATATCACCGGCATAGTACCTGCAGGAGCTTCCACGGATTCAAGATTATACAAACCCATCTGAACAGATTTTTTTGCCCAATAATCAATACATAATTCTTCTTTAATAAAATTATTTAGCAAATAACTATATCCTGATCTACATCCTCCTCCGCTAAAACCTTGTTCCTGTCGTCCATCTCTTTCAACTTGCACTAATATAGATAAACGTATCAATGGTCTCATATCTATTGCAAACGTCCCATCAGTAGCAGTTATTAAAATTTGTTCATATAATCCTGATAAAGTTGCTTGGACAGTTTTTACACAAGAATTTTCACTACGGGCAATTTTATCTACTCTCATTAATAATTCAATTTTTTCTTCATTAGACATATCAGATAATGGGTTCACATTAGGATATACAGAACTCCGTTTTGATTCTGGAGAAAAAATATATTTATTATTTTGAATAGAATTCAAACTTAAATTATTATCATTATTTACAATACTAATAGCATTTTTCATACTGAGTTTTAAAGAATCAAGAGTCAACTGATTCGTATAAGAGAATCCTGTTTGCTCTCCTACAATTACCCTAATACCAACTCCTTGAGTTATATCATAGGATCCAGATTTAATAATACTATCTTCAAGAATCCAATTTTCATGAAAACATAATTGACAATACACATCTGAATAATCTATTTTACAATAATTAGTCATTTCTAATAAATATCTAAAATCATCCAGCTTCAATTTATTTGGTATTAAAATCTGCTGATAAATACATTCCAAATTCATAAAATTCCCATTTTTTTATTCATAAATTAATCTATACTTCATTGTTTCTTTGTATAATTATCTATTGCTGCGAATAATTAATATCTAACTATCTATCAAAATAATAAAAACCCTACACAAATAATAATACTATATACAAATTTATATTCAATATATAAAATACAAAATCTTATATTACTATTATTGGTTAGACTTTTTACTAAAGTATACTCAACACAAAACTATTCATTATAACATTGATGATGAAACCCAAACTAGCTGATATTAATACACTAACATCATAAAATCAACATATTTTGCTACTGTTATTGATTTTATGTATCAAAAAAATTAATACAGGCCACATTATCCCATCTAATATACAATTATAAAAAATTTTTGGTGAATATGAAACTGAAAACATTAAAAACTGTATTAAAAATTTGATATTTTGATTAATAAAGGAAAATAATACAATAAAAATAGATTGTTGCCACACATAAGTATGACGAAAAAGATATATTTTTCGTATAGTTAAATAACTGATTATACTCATAGATAAAGTTTGTATACCTAAAGTAGAACAAGATATACAATCTAATATTAATCCTAAAAAAAATCCAGTTCCTATATTTATTTTATTTGGTATTAAAACAATCCAATAAATCAATAACATCATAGTCCAAGATGGTTGTAAGTACCATGTTATTGAAAAAAAAAGCACATACTGTAATATTATCGCTACAGCGAAAGAACAATAAATATTACAAATTTTATAAATATAAAAATTATACATTTATTTACAGTACATAATGAATACTATTACAAATAATAATTATTTAAAAACTAATATAACATAATTTAAATCTTTCCAATTAACTATTGGTCTTGCTTGAATGATAGTACAATCTTTTTCTGAATTAATTTCTATATTCGATACTTTAGCAACAGGATATCCTTCTGGAAATCTTCCATCCAATCCAGATGTCAATAATATATCATCAACACTCACATCAATAAAATTACTTGGATACTCCGCATATAATTCTGAAGAATATCCACCTCCCATTAATATCATACGTATATTATTACGTTTCAATTTAACAGATAAAGCATGTTTAAAATCAGAAATCAATAAAACACGACTACTAAACTGATTTACAGAAATCACCTGACCTACCACTCCAGAATCAGCTATTACAGGTTGACCAATATATATATTACTATTTATACCTTGATTAATTAATGCATGTTGTTCATATGGATTTGATCTAATAAAAAAAATTTTAGCAATTAACTTCGGATCGTTATTATTACATATAGGAGAATTAAGTAACGAATGCAATTTAATATTTTCTTGTCTATATTGATTCATTAATAATAATTCACTATTTTTGTAAAATAATTCTTTACGTAATTCATCATTTTCTGAAACTAATTTTTTGTATCCAATTATAACATTTGACACATGATTAAATATATAATAAGATCGATCACAATAGTGACAAAGCCAACAAACAGAATTTTCTATATAATTCTTAATTGTCGAAAATAAATTAAATTTCCCATCAGAAATAAGAATCACTACGGACATTAATATCGCTATAAATAAACGTAATTCTAAATACGGGGACTTATTAATAGAACCAGACATCACACACGCACCTGTAATATTGTTATAACAATATAATAAGAATTATTTATTTTATTATGACGATATAATTATCAAATAATACGATTTTTTTTACTCTTCACTAAATAAATCTCTACCATGCATATCAATCATATCTAAAGCTTTACCTCCTCCACGAGCAACACAAGTTAAAGGATCCTCTGCTATTACCACAGGAATACTAGTTTCTTTAACTAATAAACGATCAATATTTTTTAATAATGCTCCTCCTCCTGTCAACACCATACCATATTCAAAAATATCAGACGCTAATTCTGGAGGACACTGTTCTAAAGCCGCCATTACAGCGCTTACAATACCTGTAAGAGGTTCTTGTAATGCGTCTAAAATTTCATGGTTATTAAGAACCAGACTTCTTGGTACTCCTTCTGCTAAATTACGTCCACGTACTTCTATTTCTCTTAGTTCTTCCTCTAGATATGCTGACCCTATAGTATGTTTAATACGTTCTGATGTTACTTCACCAATTAAGGATCCATAATGACGACGCACATAACTAATGATAGATTCATCAAATCTATCTCCTCCAATTCTTACAGATGATGAATACACTACTCCATTTAATGAAATCACAGCAACTTCAGTAGTACCTCCTCCAATATCTATTACCATTGAACCAGTAGCTTCAGATACTGGTAAACCAGCTCCAATAGCCGCAGCCATAGGTTCTTCGATCAAAAAAACCTCACGTGCCCCTGCACCTTGCGCAGATTCTCGAATAGCTCGACGTTCAACTTGAGTTGCTCCAACTGGAACACATACTAACACTCTAGGACTAGGTTTCATAAAACTATTACTATGTACTTGTTTTATAAAATATTGCAACATTTTTTCTGTGACAAAAAAATCGGCAATCACTCCATCTTTCATAGGCCTGATCGCTACTATATTGCCTGGTGTTCTTCCTAACATCTGTTTTGCTGCATATCCAACAGCTGCTACGCTTTTTGGCATACCACCCCGATCTTGTCGAATTGCCACCACAGAAGGTTCATTTAAAACGATACCTTGTCCTTTCAAATATATTAAAGTGTTTGCAGTACCTAAATCAATAGATAAATCACTTGAAAAAATCCCTCTAAAATTTTTAAACATAACGATACAATCACAAATTCTTATTAAATTAAATTTCTATATTATATAAAATACTTCACGTATTATTAATAGACTAATTGTTAATTATACAATATATAATCAAATTTATACAATTATCTCTGAATGAATAAATCATAATTATTTAAAATATAATATTTTCAACTAATATGTAGTATTTTATTCCTTTTTAAGATAAAAATATTTGATTAATCAATCGTATCGGTAAAACGTATAAAAGAATATTCTTTGACGCTATTGGAAAAATGAACATATCTATATTTATTTCAAAAAAATTTTATGATATTATGCATACTTACAATCGTTTTAAGATAATTTAATAAATAATATGTTTAGGGTTTTACTAATAAATGGACCAAACTTAAATTTGTTAGGAATTCGAGAACCAGAAGTATATGGATACAAGAATTTATCTGATATAATTATATCTTTAAAAAAAACTGCAGTTTCTTTAAATATAATTTTAAATCATTTCCAATCTAACGCAGAACATGAATTAATCAATTGTATACATAACAGTTATAAAAATGTAGATTTTATTATAATTAATCCAGCAGCTCTTACTCATACTAGTATAGTATTAAGGGATGCTTTACTTGCTGTTAACATAAACTTTATTGAAGTTCATCTTTCTAATATATATAAAAGAGAAAAATTTCGACATCATTCTTATTTTTCTGATATTGCAACTGGTTTTATTTGCGGATTTGGAATAGAAGGTTATCATTTTGCTTTACATATGGCTTATAAATATTTAACCATTAACTAATAATATAAAAATTTAAATATGGTAATTTTATTATTATGGATATTCGTAAAATAAAAAAATTAATAGAATTAGTGGAAATATCTAGTATTTCTAAATTAGAAATTTCTGAAGGAAAAAAAACAATACGTATTATTCGATCCGTACCTCAAACATCAAAAGTAACAAACTCAAACACCGTCTCTAAAATAGAACAAACATCAGAAACCAATCATAGCCAAATACAAAATATATCTAACACATACACAATTCGATCTCCTATAGTAGGTATATTTTATAGATCTCCTAACCCAAATAGTAAACCATTTGTATCAATTGGGCAATCAGTGAAATCAGGAGATATATTATGTATTATTGAAGCTATGAAAGTTATGAATCAAATTCAATCAGATAAAACTGGTATAGTGCAATCTATTTTAGTCAATGATGGACAACCTGTAGAATTTAATGAACCATTATTAATAATAAAATAATTTCTTAATAGGCTAAAAATGTTAAGTAAAATTGTTATTGCAAATAGAGGAGAAATAGCATTACGAATTTTACGTGCTTGTAAAGAATTGGGAATTAAAACAGTAGCTATACACTCTACTATAGATCGCGATCTAAAACATGTTCTTTTATCTGATGAAACTATTTGCATAGGATTACCGCCAATCATAAATAGTTATCTGAATATTCCATCTATCATTTCTTCTGCAGAAATTACTGGAGCTTCAGGAATTCATCCTGGATATGGATTTTTATCTGAAAATGCTGATTTTGCAGAACAAGTTGAACGTTCTGGTTTTATATTTATCGGTCCAAGTCCTGAAACTATTCGTCTCATGGGTAATAAAATTTCTGCTATTTCCGTAATGAAAAAATCAGGAGTAAAACCTATTCCTGGATGGAATTATGAAAATAATAAAAAAATAAATAACATTGATTTTTGCAATAATCACAACATAAATATTAACTATCCAGTTATTATTAAATCAGCTTATGGAGGAGGTGGTCATGGAATGCGTATTGTAACAAACAAATCAGATCTAAAAAATGCTATACAAACAACTCAAATAGAATCAAAAAAAATATTTAATAATGATACCATTTATATAGAACAATATTTAACACAATCAAGACATATAGAAATACAAATTTTATCTGATGGAAAAGGCAATGCCATTTATTTAACAGAACGAGATTGTTCTATACAAAGAAGACATCAAAAAATAATCGAAGAAACACCTGCATGGGGAATTACACCAGAAATGCGAACTTTTATAGGAGAATGTTGTGTTAAAGTTTGTCAAGAAATAAATTACAGAGGAGTAGGTACATTTGAATTTTTGTATGAAAATGGAAATTTTTTCTTTATTGAAATGAATACACGTATCCAAGTAGAACATCCAATCACTGAAATGATTACTGGAATCGATTTGGTACGAAAACAATTAAAAATTGCTTCAGGATATCCATTAAACATTAAACAACATGAAATTTCCACACTAGGACATTCTATAGAATGTCGTATCAATGCAGAAGATCCGTACACTTTTATACCCAATGCAGGTCGTATTACTCGTTTTCATTCTCCCGGTGGATTTGGAGTACGCTGGGAATCTCATATTTATTCTGGTTATACGGTACCTGCATATTATGACTCAATGATAGGGAAATTAATTTCTTTCGGAAAAACACGTAAAATTGCTATAGCACGTATGAAAAATGCATTATCAGAATTAATTATTCAAGGAATTAAAACTAACATCGAATTACATCTAAAAATTATGAATGATATAGAATTTATACAAGGAAATAATATCAATACTCATTATTTAAAAAACAGATTTAACATATAATATATATTAATACACTCTGTATTACTAGTAATAAATCCATATAACTCATGGTAATCAATATTAAAATCATTTTTATTGATATTCAGTTATTTATAATTTTAATAATCTTATTCAAATTAAATTACAAATTATACTTTTTATTATATATTATACTAGGTAAATGTGCTAAATTTTCAATGACATAATCTGCTGAAAAAAACATTATATCTTTTGTTATTTTATCATAATTATTATATATAAATACTCTTGTCCCTACGTTTGCTAATTTTCCTGCCAACATATCCGTTTCTGAGTTACCAACTATATAAGACTGTCTCATATTAATACAAAAACGTCTTTCAGCATGCAATAACATGCCTGGATTAGGTTTACGACAAAAACAAAACTTTTGAAATTTTTTTATTTTTCCTTCTATATGATGAGGACAATAATATACAGCATGTATATAAACACCATATTTTTTTAAATAATTAACCATCCATTTTGTTAATAATAAAAATTGTTGGTCAGTAAAAAAACCTCGAGCAATCCCAGATTGATTAGTCACTATAATTAAAATAAAACCCATTTTTTGTAACTGAGCCATAACAGTGATAACTTGTTCAATAAAAAAAAATTATCAATGTTATGTACATAATGATTATCAATATTAATTGTCCCATCTCTATCTAAAAAAACGGCAGCTTTAGTAATCATCAAACATATTACCTTATTATTAATAATAAATTGAAATACTAAAAATTAAAGAATTATCATATATATATTATACAAATTAGTTTTTACAAAAAATATGTTATATTCAACAAATATACATTATATAATTGAAAATTATATATAACAAATATTTATTTGACTATTATCATAATTATTACAGCATTATATAGGTCGATGATGCGAACTACTCAATATTTATTAGCTACTATTAAAGAAATACCTAAAAGTTGTGAACCCATTAGCCACCAATTAATGTTACGATCAGGTATGGTTCGGCAAATATCATCCGGAGTATATACTTGGCTCCCCACTGGATTACGTGTATTAAAAAAAATAGAAAATATTATACATGAAGAAATGAATAAAATAGGTTTCCTTGAAATTTTTATGCCAATAACACAACCAGCTAATTTATGGAAACAAAGTGGTCGTTGGTCAGAATATGGATTAGAATTATTACGATTTAAAAATCGTACCAATCAAAAATTTGTGCTAGGACCAACACACGAAGAAATGATAACAGATCTTGTTTGTAACGAAATTTTATCTCATAAACAATTCCCTATAAAATTATACCAAATAAATACTAAGTATCGAGATGAAGCTCGACCTCAATTCGGAGTAATAAGATCCAAAGAATTTATTATGAAAGATGGATATTCTTTTCATATACACCAAAAATCGCTTGAAGATACGTATTATAACATATATCAACAATATCATATAATTTTTAAACGTATCGGATTAAAATTTTGTGTCGTTCAAGCTGATCCTGGTAATATTGGCGGTATTGTATCTCATGAATTTCAAGCTTATTATAATAATACACAAAATGAAACTGCAATCTTTACCGAAACATTTAATAAAGATATGTCAAACATTAATACACGAAAAAATAATGATATTGTAATAAATAATATACATATATTAAATACAATACAAACAATAAAATTGACATCAGCAGATTTTCATAACCTAATCATAATGAGACTCATTAATTATTACAAATCATTTATACAAGAAACTATTAAAAATATTATTATTTATATCAAAAATAAAAACAATATCTATAATTTGCATAGAATTGCAACACAAGCCTATGAAAAATTCAATGATTTAAAACTAGTAAAAATTCCGGATATTATTATCCCGATATCAATATTAAATAAAAAAAATATTGAAATAAAATTAAATTTATTAAAATTGATTAATACACCTGTACCTTTAATGATCAATTATAATGTAGCAACAGCTATGTATGACTTTATTTTTCATAATATAAATATCAATAAAAATTATTGTATGAAAATCAATCAAACGCCAAATTTATCAAAAATAACAACAAACTTATATGAATCAAACATAAAAAAAATTAATACAAATCAAATACGTAAACTGCTGCCTATACGTAATACTATAGAAATAGGACATATATTTCAATTAGGAAAAAAGTATTCTAATTGTATTAACAGTTGCATACAAAAAAAGAATAAAGATAATTTAAACATAACCATGGGTTGTTATGGAATAGGCATTACTCGTATTGTACCAATGGTTATTGAACAACATCATGATAAACACGGAATTATATGGCCTAATGAAATAGCACCATTTAAATTAGCTATTATACCCATAAATATGTATCGATTTATTAATGTTCAAAATACCGCTGAAGAACTTTATACACAACTCTCTTCCATACCTGTTATAGGATTTGACATATTATTAGATGATAGAAAAGAAAATCCAGGAATAATGTTCACCGATATAGATCTACTAGGAATACCTCATATACTTATTATTAGTGAACGTAACTTAAACAATCAAGAAGTAGAATATAAATACCGCAAAACTGGAATAATACAAAAAATTAAACTCAATCTAATTATACAATTCTTGACTGAAAAATTAATGAATAATTAAATTTCTATTACCAACATACCATTAAAAATAGAATTCATATTCCATAACAAAATTTTAAAAATACATTATTATTAATCATTTCATTAATAATCTCTAATCGAAAATTGCAAACACAAACAACTTATCTTAATGTGTTATAAACAAAATTTTTAAAAATTCTATAATAAAAATCACTTTGTACCCAAGTAATCTTTTGAAGAATAATCGATTTTTTATTATTACAAATTAAATTATTCATATTTACTATACAACTACCATTTCTGGTAATAAATATTCCTATTGCTGATATTAATGTATCATTATAAAATAATAAAGGAATATGATTACGCAACCAAGGAGGCACATTATATTCTTGCCAAATTTTTTTCAATTTTCGACCTCGATCTCTATTTGCAAGATGTAACAATCCTTGTATATAACCGAATTGAATTGATACTTTTTCATTATTCATAGGAGGTCGTATAAAACAAACTGATAAAATTTTTTCATCTCCTACGTTATTATGATAACGTGGTAAAAAAATATCAGATAACATGTTTAAATGAGTATATGGTATCAAATTTTTATAAAAAAGAAATAAATTTACAGTTAAAGACTGAGATGTTAATAATCCTAATTCGTTTGGCAACAAAATTGTATTATTAAAATTTTTCCACGGTAATAAAAATATATCTAAAGATGATTTCATATTATCAGGTAAAATATACAATTTCTTACGAAAACGACGACATATATATTTTTTTCCTACATGTAAAATAGATTGCGAGTCTACTTTACTTAATGCAACTTCTTTCCAAATACAATCTAACAATTTATAAGATGGCATATTAATAAAAAATCTACTCAACCAATAACGTAATACAACTCGTCTTCTTACGTCACTATATTTAATCAAAGGATAAAAAAATAAAGCATTATCTATATCAATTAATTGATCCAAAGATTCTGACAATAATTCATGTAATAAATTTTCTTGTTCTCTACATAATTGTGCAGTACGACTTACAACTTTATTAAAAGCAGGCCATCGTTTTTGAAATAGTGGTATTACTTGAACCCTTAAAAAATTTCGATCAAAACGAACATCCGTATTTGTGTCATCTTCCACCCAAGTAAGTTTTTTTCTATAAGCGTATTCTTGTAACTGTATATGAGAACATTTTAACAAAGGTCTTAATAATCGATGTTGATATTCATTATGTTGATATAAAATATCTTGAGTCATACCGGATAAACCAGCAGGCCCACTTCCTCTTTTTAATGCTAATAACACGGTTTCTACTTGATCATTCATATGATGAGCAGTTAATAATACCTCTTCAGGTTTTAAAGCATTAAATAAAGCTTTATATCTAAAATCTCGAGCCATCGCTTCGATATTGCATTTGATTTTACTCAAATCACTATGATTAATATAAATTATATGAAAAGGTACATTACGCATTTTACATTGTTGCAAACAATGATCAGCCCAATAATCAGCTTTATTATTTAAACCATGATGGACATACACAGCTCGTAAAAAAAATGGTAATATTTTTGATGTACCTTTTACTTGAAAATCAAAATATTTTTTTAATTTCGTTAAAATATCTAATAATACAGTAGAATCCATACCACCACTATAGGCTAATAACAAATTACGATACTTAACAATACAACGTATCACTTGATGGTATAAATATAAATCATGTGAAAAAAAATTAGTGGAATTCATAAAATCATTTTATATTTATATATAAATGTTATTATAATTTTTACTTCTATACATTATTAATTAATTAATCTTTTCCATTAATATGAAAATTTTATAAATAATTTTATTACCATCAAAATAATAGTACAAAATTTATTATATTCGTTTGTCATCTATTTAAAGTTAAAATTACTGTCATTATCACGAACAAGATCAAAACCTTAATTTAACAATATCCATAATTCATGAATTTTTGATATCGTCGAGTTAATAATTTTTCTTCCTGTAAGGCATCTAATTCAACTAAATCTAATAATAATTGTGTTTTTATAGAAATAGATGTAGAAACAATATCCCTATGAGCTCCTCCTAATGGCTCAGGAATAACAGTATCAATCAATTTCAATTGTTTTAATCTATGAGCGGTAATACCCATAACTTCAGCAGCAAGAGGAGCTTTCTGTACATTTTTCCACAAAATAGATGCGCACCCTTCTGGAGAAATTACAGAATATATACTATATTGTAACATATTAATTTTATCTCCTACACTAATTGCTAAAGCTCCACCTGAACCTCCTTCTCCAATCACAGTGCAAATAATTGGTATATTTAATGTAGTCATAGCACGTAAATTTTTTGCAATTGCAATAGATTGTCCGCGTTTTTCTGCACCTATACCAGGATAAGCACCCGGTGTATCTATAAAAGTAAATATAGGCAAATTAAATCGTTCTGCCAACTTCATTAAACGTAATGCCTTTCGATATCCTTCTGGAGCAGACATACCAAAATTACGTCTTATCTTCTCTTGAATATCACGACCTTTTTGATGTCCAATAACCATAACTGGACGAGAATTTAATCTCCCAATTCCCCCTACAATAGCTTTATCATCACCATAAACTCGATCTCCTGATAATTCATCAAAATCATCAAAAATATATGCAATATAATCTAAAGTATAAGGTCGATATGGATGGCGTGCCAATTGAGCAATTTGCCAAGCACTTAAATTAGAAAAAATTTTTTGAGTAAGTTCAACGCTTTTCTGTTTAAGATGATTTATTTTTTCATAAATATTAATTGCTAACTTTTTATCATGATGTATCAATTTCATTAAAGAATGAATTTTCGATTCTATCTTTAAAATAGGTTGTTCAAAATCAAGACAATTTAAATCCATAAAATTCCTAATATTAATACTTTTAATTTAATTCTAATTTAACTTGATTATATCCAATCAAATTTCGTAAAGTTATTAATAATTGATCTGTTAAAGTAATATTCCAATTTTTATCACAATTAAATTTTATTTGTATCCCATCTTTTTGATACATAAAATACACTGGCAATGTTCCAAATCGATTTGGTTTTAAAATATAATAAATATTATTTAATAATTTTTTATTGCAATATTCACTGGGTAATATAATTGATAAATGATGTACATAACGTTTACGTAAATCATTAATATCTTGTAACTCATGAACAATTATTTTATAACTATTCAACATAGTATTATAATTCATTATACCTTTAATAAATATTAGATTATTTTCTTTTAAACAATACTGGCTTTTTTTAAGTAAATCTGAAAATACTATAATTTCTAATTGACTATATTGATCTTCTAATATACCAAATAACATATAATTTCCCTTTTTAGTTGATTTTATATGTATTGATGAAAGCAACCCAAAAGTACAAACTGTATTATTTATTACTATTTTTCTTAATACATTCTGTATTTTACTGATTTCAGGTATATATTGTTTCACCTCATTCATATACTGATTAACAGGATGATCAGTTAAATATAACCCTAGGGCTTCCTTTTCTTTTGTCAATATAATAAGACTATTTTGATGTAATTTTATAACACTATTACATTTCGGTATTGTGTCTACAATAGTATGCTCTTGAATATCGTCTTCAAAAATACCTATTTGTTGGCATTGTTTTCTCTTAGCATATTGAATAGCCTGGCATATTGTTACATTTAATGAGCTTATTAATTCAGATCTATGTATACCAAAGAAATCAAATGCTCCAGAATAAATTAATTTTTCAATAATACGTTGATTAACTTTAGAATTATCTACTCGAACACAAAAATCAAATAAACTGTGAAATTCTCCATCACAATCTCTAGATGCAACAATAGAATCTATAGATAATTTTCCTATACCCTTAATAGCTCCAATTCCATAAACAATTTCTTGATTGTTATTAACATAAAAAAAATACCTACTACTATTAATATTGGGAGATAACACTTTTAATCCCATTCTACGACATTCGTGAATTAAAATAATAATCCTATTTACGTTATCCATATCTGAACTTAATATTGATGCCATGAATTCAGCAGGATAATGTGCTTTTAACCATAACGTCTGATATGATATTAATGCATATGCAGCAGAATGAGATTTATTAAAACCATAACCAGCAAATTTTTCCATAAGATCAAAAATCTTTTTAGATAATGTTTGATTAATACCATTACGCTGTGCCCCAGCATTAAAAATAGCACGTTGTTTTACCATATCTTCATATTTTTTTTTACCAATAGCTCGCCTTAATATATCTGCTTTTCCTAATGTATATCCAGCCAACACTTGTGCTATTTGCATAACTTGTTCTTGATACAAAATAATTCCATAAGTTGATTTCAATACCGGTTTTAATAATTCATGCTCCCATTTTACATCAGGATACGAAATAATCTCACGACCATTTTTACGATTAATAAAATTATCTACCATTCCAGATTGCAATGGCCCTGGCCGAAACAAAGCGATTAATGCTATTAAATCTTCGAAATGATCTGGTTTCAAACGTTTAATTAACATTTTTATTCCCTTAGATTCTAACTGAAATATACCAGTAGTTTTTGCAGTTTGCAGTAAACGAAAACTATTTCGATCATTTAATGGTATTAAATTAATATTGCAAATCAAAGAATTAGATTTTGATTTACGATCATTAATCATTTTTATGGCTCTATTGACAGTAGTTAAAGTACGTAATCCTAGAAAATCAAATTTTATTAAACCAATACGTTCTATATCATCTTTATCAAATTGAGTCATTGAATGATTATAATTATCATCATAGTATAAAGGAGAAAAATCAGTAATTTTATTTGGAGCGATTACTACACCACCTGCATGTTTACTAACATTTCGAATAATACCTTCTAATTGGTAAGACAAATCAATCAATATTTTAACTTCTTCATCAGTATTATACATTAATTTCAATTGATTAATTGTAGTACAAGCTTTACGTAATGTCATACCTGGTTCTAACGGAATAAGTTTAGCTAAACGATTAACAAATACATAAGGATATCCTAATGCTCTTCCTACATCTCGAATAGCTGCTTTTGCTGCCATCGTACCAAATGTAATAATTTGAGATACAGCATGAGATCCATACATTTGTGCAACATGATCAATGACTAAATCACGATGTTCCATGCAAAAATCAATATCTAAATCTGGCATAGATATACGTTCGGGATTTAAAAACCTTTCAAACAATAAATCGAATTTAATAGGATCCAGTTCAGTAATCCTTAAAACATACGCTACTAATGAACTAGCTCCAGATCCTCTACCCGGACCTACTGGAATATTATTATCTTTTGACCATTGAATAAACTCCATAACAATCAAAAAATATCCAGGAAAACCCATTTGATTAATTACTTGCAATTCTTGATTTAATCTGATGTCGTAAACCGACCTTTTAACCTGCCGTTCTTTGGAATTTGGAAATAAAAATTTCAAACGTTTCTCTAACCCTAAACGAGCTTGTGTAACAAGAAAGTTTTCAGTAGAAAGTGAACCAGTAGGAAATTTAGGTAAAAAAGGCCCTTTAAAATTAATCATAAAATTACATCTTTGAGCAATCTCTACAGTGTTTACCAAAGATTCTGGTATATCATTAAATAAATGACACATCTCTTGGGAGCTTTTCATAAATTGCTGAGCACTATATTTATTTGATTGTTGAATTTTATTTACAACAACACCAGCATGAATAGCTACCCTAATTTCATGTGCTTGAAAATCTTTTTTTTCAACAAAACGTACATCATTAGTAGCTACTACCGGAAGACCTTTTATTCGTGATAATTCTACCGCTAATTTCAAATAAGATTCTTCATGTACACGACCAGTTCGAATTAATTCAATATAATATCTATTAGGGAAATATTTATGATAAAACAATAAAGTTTTTTCTATATCATTGCGTTTATTTCTCAATAAATACTTGCCAATATCCCCATCACAACCTCCAGAAAGTAAAATCAAACCTTCATTATATTCCATTAACCAAGAACGTTGAATAATAGGATAATTAGTATTAGATTTATATTTATATGCTCGTGATATCAATTCAACTAAATGTTGATAACCTTGATTATTCAAAACTAAACAGGTTAATTTACTCCAATTATCTGAATAACATGATATATCTTGAATCAAAAAATCAGCTCCAGCAATTGGTTTTATCCCTAATTTGCAAGAATAATCATAAAATTTAATAAAACCAAATAAATTACTAAAATCAGTAAGAGCTAAAGCAGGCATGTTTAAAGATACTGCTTTTTCCAGCAATGCATTTGTTTTAGATAATCCATCAATCATAGAATAATCACTTCGCACATGCAAATGTACAAAATTCGGATTCATCGTAATTTATTATTTATAACAAAATGTATTATCATCTTAAATATATTCAATAATTTAATATATCTGTTTTATTTAACACATACTCAACATATATTTAACAGGAGCAAATGTTTTTCTATGATATATCGTAGGACCATATAAATCTAATTGCTTTAAATGAAAAACAGTTGCATACCCTTTATTTCTATGAAAACCATATTTTGGATACTGTGTATGTAACATCATCATAGCTTGATCACGTGTAACTTTTGCAATAATAGACGCCGCACTAATCACTGGTATTCTTGAATCACCTTTTACAAAACATTGATATAATATATTTTTATTCAAACTCGGAGCATGCTTTCCATCTATTAATACTAAATCTGGAATCATAGATAAATTACAAATAGCTCGTTTTATTGATAACAAACGAGCTTGAAATATATTTAACTGATCAATTTCTGTAACATTTACCATACCTATACTCCAATGTAATGAGTATTTTTGAATATAATTACAAAATCGTAATCGCTTCTTGTTACTTAAAGCTTTAGAATCAATTAATCCAGAAAATAATTGCTCTTGATCAGGGTATAACATCAACACAGCAGAAGCTACCACTGCACCTACCAAAGATCCACATCCCACTTCATCCACTCCTGCAACTATAGTTGCCTTTTTAGATAAAAAATATTTTCTTGTACACATAATTATTCACTTGTACTATACGATTACAATAAATTTATATATTTTAAAATCAAACGAGTGGCCTGATCATTTGCATGTAATTTAATAGATCGATGTAAGTGATAAAATTCTTGTTGCAATGTAGTACGTTGCTCTTGATTGTAATTTAGCAAATAAAATAATGATGAAGCTAAACGTTGAGGATCACATTTTTTTTGAATAAATTCTTGTACTATAGGTTTCCCTGCTAATAAATTAGGTAAAGATATCCATTTGACCTTTATTAAATGTCGAATCAACATAAATATTACAGGATTCATACGATAAGCTACTACCATAGGACATTTAGCTAACATACATTCCAATGTTGCTGTACCGGAAGTTAATAACGCTGCATCAGCAGCTGCCATCACTTCCCATGCCGTCAAAGTATGTAAAACACGAAATTTTACTGATATAAATGATGTTAATGTAACAAATTGATTAATTAAGTCTGTATCGTGTAATGGTATTAATATTTCTAAATTAGGAATAGTATCCTGCAATAATTTAGCACAATGCATAAAAATTTTAGTTAAAATCTGAATTTCTTTTGGTCTACTACCAGGTAATATTGCTAAACAACATCGATTACTAGGAATATCAAATTTTTGCCGTAAAGCAATTTTATTTGGATACAATGGTATTTCATCTGCTAAAGGATGACCAATAAATTGATTTGGTATGCCACAACGAGCATAAATTGATTTTTCAAATGGAAAAAGCAACAAAACATTATGCGTTGCTTCTTTTAAAGCAAAAACACGATTCGATCTCCATGCCCATATTGAAGGACTAACATAGTGAATAGTAGTAATACCATATTTTTTTAACCTCTTTTCTAAAGAAATATTAAAATCTGGAAAATCAATCCCAATGAAGATATTCAATTTTAATTTTAAGAATCGTTTAATTAACTCTCTTCGCATGTTTAAAAGCTTAGGTAATCTGAAAATTACTCCAGTTATTCCCATTATTGAAAGCTCTGAAATATCATACCAACACTCCATATTTTCCGATCTCATACGAAATCCTCCTATTCCAAAAAATTGCACTTTCTTGAAACACTTCTTTAACGATCGAATTAATCCAACTCCTAAAATATCTCCAGAATTTTCTCCTACTACTATACCAATAATAACGGACCGATTATTTATCATAATAACCATAATCTATTATTTATCTATCAACGAATAATACCTCGTTGAGAACGGGTTAAAAAATCCACAAACTCATTAATAATAGGATGCTCTGTTGATAATAATTTCAAAGCTACTTTTGCGCCTTCAACAGTCTTATTACTCCGATATAAAATTTTATAAGCATCTCGAATAGCATGAACTGCTGATCGACTAAAACCTCTTCTTTTTAAACCCTCAATATTTAATCCAAATTGTGTAGCATGATTACCTTGAGCTATAATAAAAGGAGGTATATCTTGTACTACTCCAGAACACCCTCCGATCATAACATGAGATCCAACTAAACAAAATTGATGAACTGCAGTCATACCTCCAATTATGGTATAATCATCTACTTTCACATGACCTCCTAAAGTAACATTATTAGCCATTATACAATTATTACCAATAATACAATCATGAGCAATATGCACATTAATCATAAATAAATTACTATTTCCTATTTTTGTAACCTGACCTCCTTGTACAGTACCTCTATGAATTGTAACACTTTCTCTAATTTGATTATAATTACCAATTTCTATTCTAGTAGGTTCTTTTGCATATTTCAAATCTTGATTAACCTCTCCTAGAGAAGCAAACTGATAAATTTGATTATCTTCCCCAATTTGAGTAATACCATTCACAACAATATGGGACTTTAATAAAGTTCTAGCCCCTATTTCCACTTGAGCCCCTATAAAACAAAAAGGACCAACATGTACATCACTATGAATTATAGCTCCTTCTTCTATAATTGATGAAGGATGTACAATAGCAGAACGATTAATCATAAATTAAATTTCCTTTCGACGAGCGCACATCATCGATGCTTCACAAGCCATTTCTTCATTTACTGTTGCAATTCCTTTAAAACGAGCCACACCACATCTTTCTTTAATAAATTCAACATTTAATATCATTTGATCTCCAGGCTGTACTGGACGTTTAAAACGTGCTTCATCTATAGCCGCAAAATAATAAAACTCTCCTGGAGCCAACTTTCCCATACTTTTAAAAGCTAATATACCTGTAGCTTGCGCCATAGCTTCCAAAATTAAAACTCCAGGGAAAATAGGTTTTCCAGGAAAATGACCTTGAAAAAAAGGTTCATTAAAAGAAACATTTTTTACTGCTCTCAAAAATTTTCCTTTTTCAAAATTTAATACACGATCTACTAACAAAAAAGGAAATCGATGGGGTAATAATTCTAAAACTTCTTCGATATGTAAAATGCAAGTATCAGTAATCAATTTTTATCCCTGTTTAACAAAAAAATATATTAATGGAAATAATCCTGTCAATCCTAATACAATAAAAAAACCAACTATCACTATATAAAAAAAACAATTTACTTTTTGTTCTATGTCTTTTATACGTTTATCGATGCTATGGATACGCATAACCAATGCAGCAGTCCTTCTCCATGCAAAATTAGGTTGTACAGGAATACCTGAAGAATAAATACCTGATGTTGTAATAGACTTCATTACCATACTCATTCCAGTTATCGTTACTTTATCGCAAATTCTTATATGGCCATTAATTACGCTGGCACCCCCAATCATACAAGATTTTCCGATAACCACACTTCCAGCTATAATAACGCCTCCCGCTATAGCAGTATGCGATCCAATTGCAACATTATGTGCAATTTGACATTGATTATCAATAATTACCCCATCGCCAATACATGTATCATCTAATGTGCCTCTATCAATAGTGGTGCATGAACCTATTTCTACATTATTACCAATACTAACCTTCCCTAATTGTGGAATTTTAATCCAAACACCATCATTTTTGATATATCCAAACCCATCAGATCCAATTATCGATCCTGATTGTATTATACAATATTCCCCAATTTCTACTCCATGATACACAGTAACGTTTGACCATAAATAAGTACCGATACCAATCTTGACATTTTTCCCTATGATACAACCAGATTCAATTTTTACATTATCACTGATAATTACACCAGATTCTATAATCACATTGTATCCAATTCCTACATCTTTACCTAATATAGAATTTGAATGAATAACCGACTGAGATTTTATATTAGCATTTAATTTCGGACTAGAATCCAATAATTGAGCTACCTTAACATAAGCTAAATAAGGATTTTTTACTACTAATGCAGAAACACGACAAAAACTCAAATTATCTTGAGATAATATTACAGCGGAAGCCGCACAAGACTTTAATTGTTCTCGAAACCGAGAATTTTTTAAAAAAGTAATATGTCCAACTTGAGCATTTTTGATCGAAGACACATGAGTAATAAGAATATTTTTATCGCCATGCAATTCTGCCCCTATATTCTGAGCTAAATCAACTAAACTTATTTTAACTGCCATTAGATTAAAAGAAATCCGTTCTCTACCTTACTTAACTCTCATTTGATTACTAACAGAATCAGTAATATCTTTAATATGAGAGCTAAAATACACTACTGCATTAGTGTCAATAACTATATCATAATTTTCTTTTTTAGCGATATTTTTAACTATTTTATAAATCATATCTAATATTTTATCTCTTTCTTCCGTTTGTCTTGCATGATTTTCTTGTTGAAATAATTTAGCTTTATTCGAAAATAGTTCACGTTGTGCTATTAACGATTTTTCTAACGTATTCCGATCACTTGCTGTCATTGTAGCTCCATCCCTTTGTAAAGTTTGCATTTTAGTTTGTAAATCATGTTCCATCATTTCTAATTCTGCAGCACGATCTTTAAATTCATATTCAAGTTGCTTAATAATTTCTGTACGCTGAGCAGATTGTTGAAATATGTTTGCAACATTCATTACAACAATTTTGTTTGCAGCATTAACATAATTAATTTGAGCTAACCATATAATTATTCCTAACATATATACTCGATTTTTCACTATAAACCTCTTAATATAATTAAATATTGTTTAAAAATATTGAATTTACAACATAAATATTATTATTTATTAAATTTATACCATAATTTAATTACCATATTTTTCCAACAGTAAATTGAAAAGGTTCTTCTATATCCCCCTGATACTTTTTAATTGGCTTAGAATAAGAAAAAATTACGGGCCCAACAGGAGATATCCATTTTAACGCCACTCCAGTAGATATACGTATATGACCAAAAATACCATAATCTAGAATACCAGCAGCTCGTGTTGCTACTGTATTTATCCAATATGTATCCCATACCGTTCCCGCATCGATAAATAAAGAAACACGAGTTGTATCAGAATATTGAGTATTCAACATATATGAAACTGGAATAATTAATTCATTCTTGATAAATGTTACAGAATTACCTCCAACAGTATCTTGAGAGTTTTTTACTGAACATGTAGAGTAACTAATATCGGATTTATTACAATGATAATAGGCAGCTTTTGGACCTATACTATTCAACCGAAATCCCCGTATAGTTCTTATACCTCCAATATAAAAATTATCATAAAAAGGACTTTCTTTATGATTATATAAACTTCCAGCATAACCAGCATATATTGAACTAAATAATATCCAATCCAGAGATTTATTTAATGGTAAGTAATGGTTACTATCTAATATAATCTTATAATAACTATTATATGATCCAGGTAATGTAAGTTTATTTGTAATATTTATAAACGACCCAAAGTTTGGAAAATACATATGATTTAAACTATTAAAAGACCATCCTAAAACCAATAAAAGATCACGAGGATATAGATTAATTCTATTATTTAAATATTGATAATTAGAAATTAACTCAGGATTTATTCCTACAGAGTACAAATAACGCCATACTGCTATTTGAGGTTCTATTTGATCTAAATGATTAGATATATAATTTAATCCAATATTATAAGAATTATTTTCAGTAACTGGATATGCAAAATCCATGCTAATCCCATAATTTTTTATACTATAATTTGACAAATGAACTTTATTAGTAGAAAAATTATTATAAAATATCTGAATAGAAGTATTAATTCTACGAGTTCCTAAATATTTTTTCAGAATCGACATATCACAATAAGTTTGATAATAATTTTTAGTGGCAGTTACAGATATAGAATTCCCAGTACCTAATACATTATCCTGATTCATCCCAATTTGAATATTCAATCCACTTTCTGTACCTAACCCCACACTCAAATTTAAATTTCCAGTAGTATTAAGTTCCTCAATTTTATAAATCAAATCAACTTGATTTGATTTATTAGGTACATTTTCAATGCGAGTATTTACTAATTTGAAATAATTTAATCTACTCAATCGTTCTTGATCCTGTAAAACATAATGATAATTTAACAAAGATTGTTCTAACTGTTTTATTTCCCTACGAATAACAAAATCTTGAGTAAAATTATTACCTTCGAATTGCACTTCTCGAACATAAAAACGATGTCCTACATCAATATATATATGTAATTTTACTACTTTCTTATGATCATTAAAATCATATTCTATTGACATTGCAGGTTTAATATAACCATATCTTCCAAGCAATAAACGTATATCATGTTCTATTTTATTAATCTTATTAATATCATATAATTCCGTAGAAAAAGTTTGACAATAATCTTTAATACTAGGAACGCAACACAATACATCTCCATGAATCGATACTGATTCTAATATATATTGTAATCCTTCAGTAATATATATATTAAGATAAACATTTCTCTTATCTGGAGTCATCTTAATATCAGTTTCATCAATACAAAACTTTGCATATCCATTACTTAAATAAAAAACACGCAAAGATTCTAAATCATAAAAAAATTTTTGTTTTTTATATACATTGCGATGAAATATATTATTCCATTTTATTTGCTTATATATACTGAATTGCTTTAATAACTTTTTTTGAGAAAAAATATAATTTCCAAAAATCTTTATTTGCTTCACATTAGCGGTTTTACCTTCATAGACAGTGATTTTAACAATCACACGATTTTTAGGTAAAACAATAGTATTAATTTTTACTGAAACATTAAATTTACCAAAGTTATGATAAATATCTTGAATGTCATTATTGGCTTCAAAAATAAAATAATCGTTTAATGTAGAACCAATTTTAATATTTTTAGAATTTAAAATGGATTGTATCATTTCTGTTTTAATGATTTTATTTCCACTAAACTCAATGGAATGAATTATAGGATATTCTTCTACTTTTATTACAATAATTCCATTCTCATCATTAAATACAGAAACATTTGAAAAATAACCAGTAGAAAATAAAAATCTAATACTATCAGAAACATTTTTATTACTAATAGTAGTGCCAACTTTCAATGGTAATTGATATAAAATAGCATCCGACGACATTCGATGTAATCCATGAAAAAAAATTTTTTTCACAATAAAATCATCCCCATATGTCACATTACTAATAATAAACAAAAACATGATAATTAATTTTTTAATTATATTATTGATAATGTCACCTATTGAATGCATATATTCATTATTATCTTCATCTAGTAATATCATTATATGTAGTTAAAACCATTATTAATATCAATATTGCAAAACTAATAATATAACTAAAATTCTGTATCTTTTTTGATAAAGGAGAGCCTTTAATTTTTTCGATCAGTAAAAAACATAATTGCCCTCCATCCAATATAGGAATAGGAAATAAATTAATCAGTCCTAAATTAATACTGACTACAGCCAAAAACATTAAATAATAATTAATTCCAGAATGAATCGATTTACCAGCTCCTTGAGCTATTGCTATAGGACCATGTAAATTAGTTATTCTCACATTTCCAGAAACTAACTGAAATAATGCATTTACTGTAAAAATAAACAAATCTATAGTTTTATTACATGCCTTTAATATTGCTGTAAATAATTCATCTGTACGTATCACCGGTTTTATCGATTTACACACAATATCAGGAGCTAAAAAAAAGTTAATATTTTTTAAAAATTTACCAGAATCAACCTCATAATTATCAATCAATACAACATTAAGATATAATAAATGTTTATCACGTTCCACTACTAATTGACATGATTGACCAGAATTATTTTTAACAATTTGTATTAACGATTGCCAATTATATATCGGTAATTTATTTATCAACAATATTTTATCATTAATTTGTAAAGTATCCTGCTCACTAACAGGATGTAATTTTATTTCTGATGCATTTAATGTAGCACGAAAAATACAAGGCAATACACCTAACGCTATTATTGGATCTTGAGTTTTAATAATCGATTTATCTAACCAGTTTATAGATAAAGGAATAACATATGATTTTTCATATATCTCATCATTATTAACACATATAGTAGAAATAACAATTTTTTCCTTATTTATATTATGCAAAATATTTAAACGTACTGACTCCCAATCTACAGTTTTAATACCATTAATCGATTTAATTTCCGATCCAACTGGTATATTAATTTTTTCAACAATAGAATTAGGAAAAATATAATTAATTATAGGTTTATAAACAGGTACCCCTATCATAAATACTAATGTATATAATATTATGGAAAAAATAATATTAAAAATAGGGCCCATAGCTATGATAATACCACGTTTCCAGGAATCTTTAGAATGAAACGAATCATTCCTTGTATGATATGATTCTGAATCAGAAGAAATTGATGATTTATCTAATAACTTAACATAACCCCCCAAAGGAATAATAGAAATAATATATTCAGTACTATCTTTATTTGCTTGCCAACTCCATACAATTGGACCAAATCCAATAGAAAATTTTTCTACCTTTACCCCAAAAAAACGAGCTGCTAAAAAATGCCCACATTCATGAACCGTAATTAACAAACTGATGGTTAAAATAAAAAAAACTATATTCCAAAAATAATCTAATACCATAATAATTTAATTTTTATTTCCATATTTAAATAATATCAATATACATCAATAAAAATAATAAAACAGTAAAAACCGGAATAGCAGAAAATAAACTATCCATACGATCCAAAATACCTCCATGACCAGGAATTAAATTTCCAGTATCTTTAACTCCAGATTCTCGTTTAAACATACTTTCGGTTAAATCACCTATTACAGAAAATAAAATAGCACATACAAAACAGACAAATATTATATAAAAATTTCTAACATCTATCATATATTTACTAATTATCCATGCTATAATAGTAGAAACTAATATACCACCTATAAAACCTTCCCAAGTTTTTTTAGGAGATACATATTTTAATAATTTATGTGTTCCAAACATTTGACCAATAATATACGCACTAACATCATTTATCCATACTAATACCAAAACATATAACAACCACCATTTCCCATTAACATCATTATTAGAATAACCAAATTTATACAATGTTAAAACTCCAAAAAAAAATGGAAAAATGATTAATAACCCAAAACAAAAACGTAGTACATTAGAACTATTCCAAACACAAGAAGAATAAGGATAAAATAATACTAATAACAACATAAACACCCACCATATTATAACAAAACTAAAACAACTTAACAGAATAAAAAAACAATTAAAATATAAATAATTGTGAATAAGAATCATTATTAATGTAATACACAATATGCTACATATAACAAAAATCCACAAATAATAAATATTTTCAGAAAAATGCATTAATTTACCCCATTCCCATGCACTAATAGCACATACTGCAAATAATAAACATGAAAATTGTGTTACAGAAAATAAAAACAATATGGAAATTAAAATAGGGACTAATATACATGTACTAATTACACGATCACGCAACACATTAATATTCCTTATGAAATATATAATCTTGTACTATATATCAATTAAAAATTAAATAAATGCACTTTTTCCAAAACGTCGATCGCGTTTCATAAAAGAATGCAATGCTCTTCTAAAAACAATATCATTAAAATCAGGCCATAATACATCCGTAAAAAATAATTCAGCATATGCTATCTGCCATAATAAAAAATTACTAATACGATGTTCGCCTCCTGTTCTGATCACTAAATCCACTGGAGACAATTCATTCATACAAACATATTTGCATAAAATATTTTCATTAATTTGATTAGGTTTTAATACACCTTTTTGTATTTGTGCAATAATCTTTTTTACTCCTTGCACTATATCCCACCTTCCTCCATAATTTGCAGCAATATTTAAATTAAGACCATTATTATTAGATGTTAATTGTTCAGAACGATAAATACAATCCTGCAGCTCCTGAGTGAATCTATTCACATCTCCAATAATTCTTAATTTAATATTATTTTTATTTAAATTATTTATTTCACTATTTAATGCATAAATAAATAATTGCATCAAAGAACTAATTTCTGTATTAGATCGTGTCCAATTTTCACTACTAAAAGCATATAATGTAAGAGCATTAAATCGGCAATGCACAGCAAAACGTACCGCCCGACGAGCCGCCTGAAATCCTGCCTGATGACCTACAATACGTAATTTACCTCTACCTCGAGCCCAACGCCCATTACCATCCATAATAATAGCTATATGCCTTGGTAATATAGCAGAAGACAAGGGTTGTATGTTTTGATCAAATTGAGATAATATCACATTTATGGATTTTCCAATATCAATGCTGACTGCCGGCTACTCAAAAAATATACATACTTATAACATCCATATTATCAATTGCCTATTGCGTAACGAATTTCTGTTTCTTTAATACAATGATCAATATATATAATATCATCGATAGTACTAGGTTCTTGAAAATGATTTAATGTATTCATTATACGATAAATAAAATTCGGAATTTTAATAAAAGCAATCATTTCACATAAAAATGCTTCTACCGTAACTTCATTATCAGCATTCAAAACAATTACAGAATCCTGACTATGATTACTTGCATCAATTGCCGTTTGTAAACAAGGATAATTTTTCGTATCCAATATATCTAAATTCAATGTATTATTACCACAATATGTGTTATATATTTCATATTGTTTACTATACGTAGATATATTATTTAGTTTAATTTTATTAAGATAAGCCATAGCATAAGCAATAAAAATCTTCATATCAGGAGTAGAAAAATGCGCTAACACACTACCATCACTGTAACGTATCGTAGCATAAATAATAGTTTGAGTATGTAACAAGATCTCTATTTCATTTGAACTAACATTAAATAAATGATGTGCTTCTATATATTCTAATACTCTATTCATCACAGTTGCAGAATTTACTGAAATTTTTAGACCCATAGACCAATTAGGATGTATGTAAACTTGGACTGGAGTAATTTTAAATAATTTTGTTCTAGTAATTTTATACAATACTCCTCCAGAATCTGTTAAGACAATACAACAAATACCATACTGAGATAACGACACTTGACCTAATTTCTTTTGATATATTACAGATAAATTTTGAAAAATTGCATTATATTCACTATCTAATGGCAACACACTCGCATTATACTTATAAACTTCTGTCATAAATAATTGCCCACTTAAAACTAAAGTTTCTTTATTTGCCAATAAAATTTTTTTACCCACTCGAATCGCAGAAAAAATTGGTTGCAATCTAGCAATTCCTGCCATCGTTGATACAACCATATCTACAGCATCTAGAGCTGATAAAACACATGCATCCTTCATTCCAGACAATACTTGAATATTATTTTTATCCATTAAAACTAATTTATATTTTAAGTTTCGAGCTACTTCTTCACAAATCATACACACATATTGAGGAGATACCAGAAAACATTGTTCAATCATAACAGCAACATCGTTATGAGCCACTAGAGCGCGTACAGCAAACTTATCACGATATTGTTGTGCCCCAGAAATCATTGATCGCCTACAGATCCAATACTACCTAAAATGGTTAGATATTGCATAAACTGTTATAATAACAATAATTATAATAATAATAAAATTTATACAATAAATTTTACACATTTCACTCATATTTAAAATTTCATTAATTCTAACTCTTTTTCTTTTGTAATTAAAATAATTTTTTTAATCCATATATCAGTTAAGTTTTGAATTTCATTTTGAAAATAATGCTCATTATCCTTATTAATTTCTTTATTTCTAAGAAAAGTTTTTAACTTATCATTAGAAACACGACGTATGTTTCTGATTAAAACTTTACTTTTCTCTGATTCTGATCGAACCATTTTAATTAAAGAATAACGTCGAGATTCAGTCAATGTAGGAAATGTTACTCGAATAGTATTTCCAGTAGACACAGGAGTACATCCTAAATTAGATTCTAAAATAGCTTTTTCTATAAACTTAATCATACTAGAATCAAATACAGTAATTATTAAAGTGCGTGGTTGCTCTACTACAGTATTTGTCAGTTGACATAAAGGAGTGATAACACCATAATATTCAATCTTAATAAAACTCAAAATATCTGGTGAAATCCGACCTACATGAATTTTATTGATATTAATTTTAAAATTATCAATACATTTCTGCATATTTATCGTCACATCCTTTTGAAAATCATCAATTATATCACTCATATTGCATACCCCACGAAATATTAATACTAAATCTGAATAATATCTTTAAATTTTAAAAATACAAAAACTATTTAGTAATCACAGTTCCTTCTCTATATCCCATAATGATTCTTTTTAATGCACCTACTTTATTAATATTAAATATATGTATAGGAAGATTATGATCTCTAGCTAAAGCAAATGCTGTCAAATCCATTACCTTTAACTCACGTTGTAACACATCTTGATAACTTAACTGTTCATATAACGCAATATTATGATTAGGATATTGAATAGGATCATGAGCAAATACACCATCAACCTTAGTAGCCTTAAATACTGCATTTGCTGAAATTTCAATACCTCTTAAACAAGCAGCAGAATCAGTGGTAAAAAAAGGATTTCCAGTACCTGCTCCAAAAATTACTACTTTATTATTAGATAATAAATCAATAGCTCTCATCCAATTATAATTATCACATACTCCTTGTAATGGAATAGCAGACATTACGCTAGAATCTACATATACTCGATGCAAAGCATTATGCATAACCAATCCATTCATAATGGTTGCCAACATACCAATATGGTCCCCAATAACTTTATTCATACCAAATTGTACTAATCTAGATCCTCGAAATAAATTTCCTCCTCCTATAATCATACCGATTTGAACACCTATATTTACTAATTCTTTGATTTCTAAAACCATTCGATCTAATATACTAGAATCTACTCCAAAATTCTCAGTACCTTGTAAAGCTTCTCCACTTATTTTAAGCATAATACGGCGATAAATTGGATTTATCTTATACTCCATCATCCATTATATTCCTTATAAAAATAACAAAATATACTAACATGCTAATTCAGCAATAAATTTTATAATTTATTTCTACCACGAATACTGAATATAATGATGAATATACCTTGTAATCTATTATTAATATACATTAATTATTATCTCCTATTTCAAACCTAACAAAATTATTAATTTTAATACAATATTCATCTAATATACTTCCCACAGTTCTATTGATATCCATAACAAAATCTTGTTTTTCCAATACAATTTCACTCATAAATTTTTCCATGCGACCTTCAACAATTTTTTCCAAAATCTCAGGGTCCTTTTTAAACTTCTTAGCTATATCCATTTGTATATGACGTTCACGAATCATAATATCTTCAGAAATATTACTTACACCGACATACTTCGGATTTCGAGCTGCAATATGCATAGCAACATGCTTAATTATATCTTCATTAATCTTACCAGACGCTGATACTAATACCCCAATTCTGGATCTATGTATATAAGAGCTTAAAAAATTTCCAATTAATACAAAAAACCTACGAATTTTTATATTTTCTCCAATTTTATTCATTAAAAACAAACGTTGCTCTTCAAATCTAGTTTTTAAGGCATTAATATTATTAATAGATTCATTTAATGCAGTAACCATAACAGTATTAATAAACTCCCGAAACATACTATTTCTAGATACAAAATCAGTCTCACAATTTATTTCAATCATTAAACCTTTTTGTTTATTAGGTTCAATTTTTATTGCAATTAATCCTGATGGAGTCAATCTATTAGATTGAATGAAATCTGTTTGTAATCCTGATTTTCTCATATTGTCAATAGCTAATTCAATATCTCCATTAGAATCAATTAATGCTTGTTTACATTTAATGATACTAACACTAGTACGTTTACGTAATTCTCTAATCAAATCGCTGTTTACATGATCAATCATGTTTTTATTCCTATAATAATATGACATTTATAATATATAATGTATTCAATTCATACAATTATCTAACAATATAATAGTATCAATGTGTTTCTTTATTTAATTCATCTGAACATATAACATTAGATACTATATTTAAATATAAATTTATAGCTCGAATAGCATCATCATTTCCTGGAATAATAAAATCTATTCCATCTGGATCAGAATTAGTATCAACAATTGAAAAAACCGGAATGCCTAAGCTATTTGCCTCTTTTATAGCAATATGCTCTTGTTCCGCCCCTGCTGTAAAAAGTGCATCCGGTAAACCTCCCATATTTTTAATACCTCCTAAACTATTTTCTAAACTTATTAATTCACGATTCAAAATTAAAACTTCTTTTTTCGTTAATTTATCAAAAGTCCCATCTTGAGATTGATTTTCTAAATCCTTCAAACGTTTTATAGATTGGCGCACAGTTTTCCAATTTGTTAACATTCCCCCTAACCAGCGATAATTAACAAAAAATTGCCCACAAATAAGCGCAGTACTCTTTATTGACTCTCGAGTTGCACGTTTTGTTCCTACAAATAAAATTTTGCCCTTTGCTAAAGCAATTTTTTTTAATTCGACTAATGCATTACTAAACATTACAATAGTTTTATCCAAATTAATAATATGTATTTTGTTTCTAATTCCAAAAATAAAAGGTTTCATTTTAGGATTCCAATAACGAGTTTGATGCCCAAAATGAACCCCAGCTTGTAACATTTCACGCATAGAAAGCTTTTTCATTATATACTGTCCTCTGATGTTTGATCATAAATATTTTTTATACAATATGAACCGTAATTTTATATATAGATACCGTTACTATATTATGCTGTACTAATGACAATAAATTTGAGATAATATATTATAAATAAAAATTACACTTATTAAATAAAGATATCAAAATTATTCATGTAATAATATAAGATCATTTATTTATACAAAATAAATTTATTTAAATTAAATCAATTTATCATTGAATAATTCAATTATTATAATACATATAAAGTATGAATATCACTATTAAAACCCTTGAAGATATAGAAAAAATGCGAGTTTCTGGACGACTAGCAGCAGAAGTTTTAGAAATAATAGAACCATATATTTATCCTGGAATAAACACAGAACAAATAAATAAAATTTGTCATCATCATATTACACAAATACAACATGCTATTGCTGCCCCATTAGGTTATAATGGATTTCCTAAATCTATTTGCACTTCTATTAATGAAGTGGTATGCCATGGAATACCTAATCCAAAACATATACTAAAAGACGGAGATATTATTAATATAGATGTGACTATACTTAAAAATGGATTTCATGCAGATACTTCAAAAATGTTTATCGTAGGAAAACCAACTAAATTAGCTAATCTACTATGTCAGATAACTCAAGATAGTCTATATCAAGCAATACATGTAATACGACCAGGTATTAGATTAAAAAAAATAGGCCAAAGCATTCAAAATTTTATCCACGAAAAAAAATTCACAATAGTTAGAGAATATTGCGGTCACGGTATTGGAAAATGGTTTCATGAAGCTCCTCATGTTCTCAACTATGATGCTGATGACGGAGGAGTGATATTAAAATCTGGTATGACATTAACGATTGAACCTATGATTAATGCAGGTAGTCGTTATGTTTATACAGAAAAAGATGGTTGGACAGTTAAAACAAAAGATCATCAATTGTCTGCTCAATATGAACACACTATTTTGGTCACTGATATAGGATATGAAATCCTAACAAAACGTACCAACGAAACTTTGCCATATTATTTGAATTACAAAAATTAATACACATTAATCATGAACGAAAACAATATACAAAAATTACAAAAAATTATTGAACATTATTTTATTAAACAACAGAATATATCAAAAAATAACATAGATCTTAATTTACGTAATACAGTACAAGAGGTTATTGATAATCTGAATAACGGAATATTACGTGTTTCTGAAAAAATCAATAATAAATGGATTACTCATCAATGGATAAAAAAAGCAATTATTCTTTTTTTTACAATCACAAACAATAAATTAATGACTTGGGGTAATGCTCGATTTTTTGACAAATGTCCTACTAAATTTGAAAACAAAAGCGAAGAATATTTTAAAAATCGTAAGATACGTATAATTCCACCAGCTACTGTACGATATGGAGCATACATAGCAAACAATACAGTAATTATGCCGTCTTATGTCAACATAGGAGCTTATATTGACACAGGAACTATGATTGACACCTGGGCAACGATAGGATCCTGTGCTCATATAGGTAAAAATACACATATATCAGGTGGGGTTGGTATTGGAGGAGTTTTAGAACCTATTCAGGCTAATCCAACCATTATTGAAGACAATTGTTTTATTGGAGCTAGATCTGAAATAGCAGAAGGAGTAATTATTGAAGAGAATTCTGTACTTGCAATGGGAGTGTTTATTAGTCAAAGTACTAAAATATACAATAGAAGCACTGGACATGTTCATTACGGATATGTTCCGTCAGGATCAGTAGTTATTCCTGGTAGTTTACCATCGGAAGACGGCAAAAGTAGTACATATTGCGCAATAATAGTAAAAACAGTAGATTCCCGAACAAAAAATAAAATTCAAATAAATAATCTATTACGCGAATACTGTAATTAATATTACAACTTACAATATAAAATTTTATAAATAAGTTATGTATTTATTTATAATAATAACTTATTAACATATCTAACTTATATAAATTGCAATAAAATAATTAATATATAATGTATTATGCAAAATCTAGATATATTATATTTACCTTTACATGGAATTAGATTAATTGAAGCACCGGCAGGAACTGGAAAAACATATAATTTAATAATTATATATCTTAGGTTATTATTAAATTTAGGTACACAAACAGCTTTCTCAAAACCACTATCAACTAAAAATATCCTCATAGTAACCTTTACAAAAACTGCAGTGCATAATTTAAAAAACCGTATTAAAGAAAATATTCGACAATTTAGATTAGATTGTATTCAAGGATACAGCACAAATCCTATATTTTCTAAACTATTATCACAAATATATGATATTAATCTCAGCATTAATCTTTTACGTATAGCAGAAAAAGAAATAAATCAATCAGCAATTTTCACTATTCATGGATTTTGTCAAAAAATTTTAGTAGAAAACACAATAGAACTGAATATGTTATTTGATTTAACTATTATAGAAAATAAACTTGTACCATATCAAAAAATATGTTCTGATTTTTGGAGACGTAATTTCTATAAATTACCATTAAATATAATACAACTTATTCAAACATTCTGGAAAAATCCAGAAGAACTACTAAAAGATATTATTCCGTACATATATAATGATCTTACTACAATCCAACACTCTAAATTCATTGATCAATCACATAAAAATATTTCTACATATTATGCAAACATAATTGATTGTATTGATAGTATTAAAAAAGAATGGAATACAAAAATACAACAACATGATCTTATAAAGATTATTTATATACACAACAAACCCAATCATCGTAAAAAATATAATAAAAAAAACTTAGATCGATGGATAGAAATAATTAATCAATGGTCTATACAACCTACTTCAAATCATACTATACCTAATGAATTAAAACAATTTCGATCATCAGTATTAATAATAAACAAAAATAATCAAAATTTCCAGAAATTATTCTTATTTGACTTAATTGAACAGTTATATCGCAGAATAGAATCATTTCAATTATTAATATTACATATGGTTATGGATGATTTTCAACATAATTTATATAATATGCATTATACACGATCACAAATTACTTTTGATGATCTTGTTAAATTATTATTGTACAATGGATTTAAAAATAAAAACAACAAATTAATAAAAAACATACTAGAACAATATCCAGTAACAATTATAGACGAATTTCAAGATACAGATCAAAATCAATATAAAATTTTTCATACTTTATACAATACTCATACCGACCAAAAAAAATGTTTAATTTTAATAGGAGATCCTAAACAAGCTATTTATGGATTTCGAGGAGCAAACATATTCACATATATGCAAATACGCCAATCATTACATTACAAATATTATTTAAATATTAACTGGAGATCATCACCAGGTATGGTGAATGCTATTAATCAATTATTTCAAGTACCTAATCCTTTTGTATTTAAAGATATTTCTTTTATTCCATCGATACCTTCCTATAAAAATAACAAACACCAATTCTTAATACATAATCAACTACAATCTCCGTTATGTTTTTGGTTATATTCTCATGAATGCATAACAATGAATAATTATAAAACAATAATGGCTCAAGAATGCTCTATTGTTTTACAAAATTTATTGTATAATATACACAATAAAACAGCTTGGTTAGAAAACAATATATGCAAAAAAAAAATACTACAAACATCAGATATTGCAATATTAGTTCGAAATCACTCCGAAGCATCTTTGATACGATCAGAATTACTAAAAAGAAATATACCCACAACTTTTTTATCTAGCCGAAGAAATATCTTTGAAACTATAGAATCTTATGAATTGCTGTTATTAATACGAGCAATTTTGTTTCCAAAACTTGATACAATTTGTACGGCGCTCACAACTATCTTTTTTAAATTTAATGCAACAGACGTTGAAAATATCCATAACAATACATTCCGATGGGAACAAATTTTTAAAGAATTTTCTGAATACTACCTTATTTGGAAAAATAATAATATATTATCCATGATCAAAAAAATACTCTTTCGTTATAAAATTCCAGAAACATTATTATCTAATCCATCAGAAAAAAATAGTTTGATTAATATTTTACATTTAGGAGAATTATTAAATGATTTTTCTAAACAATGTCATTCCAAACATTCATTAATGCAATGGTTAGAATACAATATCTATTATCCTCAAAATCAAAATCAATCAGCTGAACACCATAAATTACGATTTAATGATGATCATCATTTAATAAAAATTAGTACTATACATCAATCCAAAGGATTAGAATTTCCAATAACATACTTACCATTTATATCATGTTATACAAATACAAAAAGATTTTCTAATAATCAAAAAATATTACAATCAACACCATATGCCAATCTATTGCAATCATCTTCCACATTAGATTTTTTTGATTTAGAACGTTTGTCAGAAGATTTAAGATTATTATATGTTGCAATTACACGTAGTATTTATCACTGTTCTATAGGTATTGCTCCAATCATTTATAAATCTCGACATAAAAATACACTACATACTACTGATTTACATCATAGCGCTTTAGGATACTTAATTCAAAATAAAAAACCAAACACTCCACAAGAATTAAAACAATGTCTACAGAAATTAAGCATTAGTTCAAATAAAAATATTACTTTCCGCATTATTTCAAAAATCTCAAAAAAATCAAAACTATACTGTAATTGCACCAAAACTATCAATATTACAAATCAAACAAAATCATTACATGCGAAAAAATGGCAAAAACCAATTTTATGGAAAACTTATAATAATATATGGCGTTATACAAGTTACAGTGAATTAAAAAAAAACATTATCACTGATTCTTCCAGTACAGAATATTTAAATATACAAAATATATTTGATTTTAATTTTGATGATTATATAAACAATAAAAAAACTCCATCAAATTTACTCACAGCACATACTTTTCCTAAAGGAAAAGTATGTGGAATGTTTTTCCACGATCTTTTCAAATTTTTAAATTTTCGCAAAACTATAAATACACGATCACTGCAAACACATATGGAACGATATAATATTAATTTAAACTGGACAATCCCTCTTCAGAAATGGATTTATACTATAATTAATACTCCAATTAATAGTGATTATTTAACTCTATCAAAAATTATTCCTGAAAATACACAAACTGAATTAAAATTCAGTTTGTGTATTAAAAATACTTTAACACCACATAAATTAGATAAATTATGTAAATATTATGATCCATTATCATTACGTGCTCCAATTTTAAATTTTGAAACAGTAACAGGAATATTACACGGATTTATTGATTTAATATTTTATTGGAAAAATAAATATTATTTATTAGACTACAAAACTAATTGGTTAGGAAATAATAATAATTTTTATACTCAAACAATGATAGAAAAAAATATGATTCAATACCGATATGAACTACAATATCAACTATATACCATTGCTTTACACCGATTTTTACAGCATAAAATACAATCATATACCTACGAAAAAAATTTCGGAGGAGTATATTATTTATTTATAAGAGGTATGAACGGCCTATCATTTAATAACGGTATTTATTTTTGTCGTCCATCTTGGGAGTTTATAAAAACATTAGATTATTTTATTTCTAAAAAAAATTAACTATTACACTATAATTATTAAAATAATTAATTATATCTTTATATATATAACATTATTGTAAATAATGCTTGCTATATCAAAATTATTAAATAATCATATCACTTATTATATATTTAAATATACAATTTATGAACAATTAACTAAAAATATTATCCATCATAATAAACAGTTTAAAAAAACTTTACGTACAACAATTAAATCATATAATGCAACATCTTCTAAAAAAAATTATATCATTAAAATTACATAACGAATTAGACATTCAATTTTCTAAAATGTTAATCACTGAATCATTCCCATGTGATAATACCAATAATTATTATCACAATATAAAAAAAATTGTACTAATGTTAGCTAGCATATATGTAAGTACTTACGTACGATCAGGACATACTTGCCTGCCAATATATTTATTATCTTCAGGAAAATTATTTCAAAATTATCATCCAGACCTAATACATGAAATTATTCAGAAAACTAAAAAATTATCCACAAATGATTGGCAAGATATATTACTTTCTTCATCAGCAGTAGGAGACGGATCATCAATTACTCCATTAGTTTTAAATAATCGACGATTATACTTACACTATATATGGGAACATGAATGCACAGTAGCTAAATTTTTTGTTCATCATTCTAATGATGACTCCTATCTCGATCAAACAAAAATCACTATCATATTAAACAAATTATTTTTAAAAACTTCTAAAGAAATTAATTGGCACAAAATAGCTACTGCTTTAAGTATGATACATTCAAGGATTTTAATTTCAGGAGAAGCTGGTACGGGAAAAACATCAACTATCGCTCAAATAATCACAGCCTTACTATTATATAATAATAAACTACGTATTAAAATGGTTACTCCCACAGGAAAATCAGCAACTGTGTTAACGCATGCATGCCATAAAATATTCAATGATCTCAATCAACTTCATATGTCTAATGTACATACATCAGATCTAAAAGCAACTACTATACATAATTTTCTGGGATTAAAATTATACAATAAATATAAATATCAATATCAATATTATTCAAACTATTTAAATACAAATATAGATTGTTTAATTATTGATGAAGCCTCTATGATCAGTTTATCGTTATTATCCCAATTAATTATGCATTTATCTAATAACACAAAAGTTATTCTCATTGGAGACCACCACCAATTACATCCTATAGAATCAGGATCTGTATTTCAAGATATATGTCAATTTTCAAATTTCGGTTATTCTATACAACAACAAGAAAAACTCAAAAAATTAACAAATCATACATTATCTATGAATAATTCTTCATATACACAGAATAATTATTGTAACACTATTGCTGATAAAATATGTATTTTTAAAAAAAATTATAGATTTCATAAAAATTCAGGTATTATTCACTTAGCTAAATCTGTAAAAATAGGAGACTATAATCAAACTTTATTTATATTACATTCTAAACAATATACAGATTTATCATATAATCATCTTCAAAAAAAAAAGGATTATATAAATTTAATTATACATTGCGCAAAAAAATATTCTAATTACCTAAAAATAATACAAAATAATAAAGTATCAATAAAACATGCTTTAAAAATATTTGAATATTACCGAATATTATGTGCATTACGACATGGACCATTTGGAGTAACACAATTAAACCATTATATTGAACAAGTTCTGAATGATCAAAGTCTAATCACATTAAACCATTCTGGAAATTATATTGGACGACCTATTATTATATTACAAAACGAACCATCACTAGAATTATATAATGGAGAAATTGGATTATTATTACTTAATTCACAAAACTATTTATCTGCTTATTTTCTTTCATCACTCCATGAAATTAAAACTATTCCAATCAACCAATTACCTAGCTATGAAACATGTTTCGCTATGACCATACACAAAGCACAAGGCTCTGAATTTCAACATATATCAATTATATTTCCGTATCACCACACACCTATTTTAACTAGAGAATTACTCTATACTGCCATTACTAGAGCACGTCAACACCTTGATCTATATGCAACAGATAATGTTCTCATACATACCATCAATCTTATGAATCATCGATATAGTGGTTTATTTGATCAAATCAAAAAATACTCATATATGTAAAAAATTTTTCTATTATTTATATATTTTTATAATATTAACATCGTTACAAAACACTATAAAATTCTATATCTCATAAGATCCAGCAAATAATCTTTTGAAACATCAGTAATAATACGTATATCCTCTTCGTTTAAATATAATGGAATAAGTTTACGTAAATATGGATCTTGACTTTCCCTTAAATAAGAAAACTGTGTATCATCGCTACTACCCTGCCAAGTATATATCAACCTTTGACAAGCCTTTTTATGAATATCTGGATCTGAACATATAACTCTATTATTCCAATCAAATACATAATTTATCCAAGCACCACCAGACTTATATAACAACAATAAAGGTACATTGATCCCTAAACAATATCCTGAAATTAAAAAAAATAATAATTCTTGCGCTTGTATCTTAGAAAAATTAGGAAAATGCCATGTACTATCTGTACCAAATAACCAACTCTCTCCATTCCCTCCTGAAAAACAATATATTAAATGTTCCAACCATACTAAAAAACAATCCCTCATTGAAAGATAAGCCGGTTTCCAACGGATTAATCCATTTTCTTGTACTGAATGTAATTCACCGATTAATTTAATAGTTTCAATTTTAAAAGTTATATTTAATGTAAATATCTTAGATGAATAATATCGTTTAATTTTACTTGCTAATTTATACATCTTTTCACATTGTTCTATCCAATATAATTGACCAAACGAGCCATAAGGCAACATTCCAGAATCATAAAATTCTCGATAAAGTGTATCAATATTTTTATTATGTATAAAATAATCAATTAATTTAACATTCAATTGAAAACGACGTAAATTACTTACAAAAAAAGTTTCATCATTTAATAAAATATCATGAGTACACTGATAAAAATATACCTTTAAACGCTTTTGAAACCACATACGTACTGGATGTCGATAAAAATCATATAAATCACGTAACAATATCGTAGAAACAATAATGTGAGGTAACGAAGTAGTCAAAAATTGTTGCTGAGACTGAGTAAATACTGTTATATTCTTATCAGCATAAGCAGCAGCTAACCATTCATTAGCAAAACTTTGTTTTTTTGAATATGCAATAAAATTGCTACAAGAAAATGGCATACAACTATATTTATACAATAAATACTTACGTATACGCTTGATATTACTGATAATATCTAAATTTTGATCACCTATTAAATAAAATCTTTGAGCAATATATTCTATAAGCTCATCAATAAAAATTGATGAGCTTATAGAATTACCATAACAAAACGCCAATTTATTTATAAAACTCAAATACAATTTTTCCTTGGGTAACAAACATGCTAGCAAAAATGCATAATAATCTTGACCACATATATTGTTATCTCCTATTCTAAATCTTTTTGATATTAAATTAAAATCATACGAGAATCTATCTCTAGGAAACTCATTGTCATGTATACCTATGATACATAAAATTTTACACGAAATAAAACACATCGGAGTAATATTACAAAAATTAATAGCATTTGGTAAAAATTGATAATTTTTTTTTTGATTCATTAATTGAATTAATAACTTATCTCTTAATATATTTATTGTAACAGTATTAATATATCCTAATTGAATACCTGATTCCAATATATTAGTCCAACAGTTTTTTAACAAAAAAAGTGCTTGATTTTCTTCTACATTTAATTTACTAAAATCGAAAAAATCATTAATCATTTCTCTAAAATATAACATCCATTTTTGTAATGTATAAGCACCATTTAAACGATTTCTCCATTTTTTTAATATTTCCAAAAATTCTCCAAGTCCAGATACAACGTGTACATATTCTTCGCTTATATAATTATATGGAAAAATATTTTTCCATGATCCATTTTGATTTTTTATTGCATAACCTAATAACATTCTTTTAAATCCAAAATACCAAGTATTCCATTCAGTAACTGGCAAATTAAAATTCTCTTGAGTATCCTGGTCTAATCCCCATCTTACGCCAGACTCAACAATCCATAAACGCAATAATTTCATTGCTTCATCATCTATAGAAAATTTAGATGCTATAGATGGTATTGATAATAATGAAAAAATTTCCTCAACAGTAAAACGACTAGTAGGTATAGCTAATATATTCAATATAGTTGATATAATAGGATGATGTATATAATCGCTATGATCACTTAAAATAGAAAATGGCAATTGTCTGTTAAACATATTATTAAATATAGATTTAATAGATTCTGTATAACAATTAATATTAGGTGCCATAACTATTACTTCTCCAGGTAATAATGCAGAATCATTAGAAAACATACGTAACAAATTATCATGCAATACTTCTATCTCACGATATAGACTATGACATTCATGAATAGTAATTGATTGATCTGTTGATTTTAAAATATTTTTTTGCATATTTGCTGATTTTTTAAAAATAGATGACTCTTTTTGCACTTCATTTGATGAATATTGTTTAAATTGTAAAATTTCATTTTGCAAAATATGCAACATTGAATTAGTTTTGGGAAACACAAAGGATTGTATCTCAAATAATGGTCGTTCCAATTGACTCAATAAATGCAATGTATGAAAACCAACCTCTCCCCATGAATTCAATAAAGAATAATTTGATTTTAAAATACTTTTATTACATCTATTATTATAATAATATTTTTTTCTAACTTCCCAGGAATGATTATTTGACTGATGATATACATGCTTATTTATATCATCCATGTAATCAGTATTATTCCAATACTTTTCACATGGATTAATAACCCATAAATATATATCAATATGATCACTTAATAATTTCAATATCTTCCAATATATAGGAGCAATGGCTGTAACACCATAAATGAAAATTCTATCAGGTAATTTAGTCCAATCAATTTGCTGATAATTATTTTGTAACAAAAAAATACAACGATTTTCCGAATTAAATTCATAAAGTTGAAGTTGTGTATGTGTTAAAAACATACGCCATACTTCAGATTGCCAAAGTTGATGTTCAATATTTAAATTATCTATAATTTTATTAGATTTCCACATATCTAACCAATCTGGCCGATATATTAAATATTCCAAAAATAAGGAAACAAGTTGTTCAGAAAGTTGTCCAAGTTTTTTTTGATTCACGTCAAAACATAAATATTTCTGAATAACAGCACATTTTTGACTAGAATATAATTTAGGCAAAATTTCCATAAATTTCCAATACATAAAATTTTTGGAAAAATTACTTATAAAAATTCCATCTGATAACAATTCTATAGAAATTTTTCGTATAAATGACTGTATAGTCATAAATATAATATTTGCAGAAATACCGAAATAATTTGTCAATTCTATTTCTATCCACTGTGACATTATCTTATGTTCTATTAAGATAATCTCAGGTTTCATAGGATTAGATAATTTTTGATTTGACATCACATTAATTACTAATCTCATAAATAAATCTAAACAATTAGAATGATAAACCATAAACATAATTTATATATAATAATCACAACGAAATTAAATAGAAATAAATTATTTTATTACTACTATCTTAAATGACAATATTAGTTAAAAATTAATCAATCAATATAAATTTTTAAATCAGTATTCTCAAAAAAACATAAAACATATTACTATATTTAAAAATCCGATAAATGAACATTCATATATACATACTACAATCACTAAAAATTTAATATCTAATTTTTACTTAAATTTATAAGAAACATACATAATAATAAAACCAAATATAACCATAGGAAAGGACAAAACTTGCCCTAAAGTAATGAAATTATTAATTAATCCTATATGAATATCAGGTTGACGAAAAAATTCTATTATAATCCGAAATAATCCGTACAATAATAAAAATAAACCTGATATACTACCCTCAGGCCTTGACTTGCATGAAAATATATAAATTACTACAAATAAAACTATCCCTTCTAAAATCATTTCATATAATTGGGACGGATGTCGAGGTAAAGCTCCATAATAATCAAAAAAAAATTTCCATTCTGGATGAATTTTTAAAGTTAATAAATCTTGCAATAAAGCATTTTTAAATAACATAGCCCAAGGAATATCAAAAGTTACTCTCCCCCACAGTTCTCCATTAATAAAATTTCCTAATCTACCTAATCCTAATCCTACTGGAACTGCAGGAACTATAAAATCAGATATTTTCAAAAAAGATTGATTTTTACAATACGAAAACCACATTATGGAGATAATTACTCCTATTAAACCTCCATGAAAAGACATTCCACCTTCCCACAATTTAAAAAACCATAATTTATCTTGCGATAACATAGACCACTGATAAAATAATACATACCCAATTCTACCTCCTATTACAACTCCTAGAAAATTTAAATATAACAAATTCTCTATTTCTGATGTACTAGAAAAAATATCATTTACAATATATCTCTTTCTATATTTTAAAAACCACATAGCAAATATAAAACTTAATACATACATCATTCCATACCAATAAAATGAAATACAACCTACTTTCAAAATAATTGGATTAAAATTTGGAGTATAAAAAAACTGCATATCAAACAATCACTCTAATACTTTAAATAACATAAAATACCATATTCTTAAAAATTAATTTTATGACAATATTCCTATATTCATCTATATCTACCATACTTCTTGCAACATTATGTCTAATATTATAAAATTTAATATCGTAATAATAAAATAATTACCGTGATATAATTAATTTAACAAATTCCTTCATCACTTTTCTGTACACATGACGTTTAAAAAATACAACTTGACGTATAGGATACCATAAACTGACCCATTGCCAAGTATCAAACGTACAAACCTTACTTGTTTTCATATTAATCTTTGTATCTTTGGACAAAAGTTTTAATAAAAACCACTTTTGTTTTTGACCTAAACATAACGGTTTTATTCTCCATCGTACTAATTGTGTAGGCAACTTGTAACAAAACCAACAACGCGTAATAGATAAAATACGTACATCACAATAATTTAATCCTATCTCTTCAAATAATTCTCTATACATTGCTTGTTCAGGAGTCTCACCAATATTAATACCCCCTTGAGGAAATTGCCAAGAACATTGTTTATATCTCTTGGCCCATAAAACCTGTCCATAAGTATTGCATAATACAATTCCTACATTTAACCTATAACCATTATCGTCAATCACTATTAAACCAGCCTCAATTTATAATTTTTTAAAGAAATACAATATATATTTATATACGTAACTTATATAATATAACTTTATACATATATATAAACCTATACAAAAACATAATACAAAAATATTATATTTTCTATATATTTCATATCAAAATTCCTAAAATCCTCTTATTATGTGAATTTTTAAATAGATATGTATAAATTTCACATACAGTATAAATATAATTTTTTAAAACTATATTTATACTGTATGTGAAATTTCCAAAGAAAATAAATCCTCTAATCTCTGTTTACGACGAATTTGCCTAATTTCTCCATTTTCCCATAAAACCTCCGGTAATAGCGGACGAGTATTATAATTAGATGACATAGATGCTCCATACGCTCCAGTATCATGAAATATTAAATAATCTCCTATCTTTAACGAATCTGGTAATTTTCTAGGTAAAACTTCACCATACGAATTTTGAGTAAAAATATCTCCTGATTCACATAATGGTCCTCCAATAATTATATCATTTAATTTATCAAACATAATATTCCGATTATCTCCAGGTATTAACGAAATATGATGATAACTACCATACATTACAGGACGCATTAAATCATTATATCCAGCATCTATTAACACAAAATTTCTTCTTCCCATCCTTTTTACTGCACAGATTTGAGTAATTAAAATCCCAGATTCAGCAACAAGAAAACGACCCGGTTCAATTTCTAATTGTATTTTATGACCTAAACATTGGCTAATCTCCTGTCTTGCCTTATTCCAAATATTAAAATAATTATTTACATCTACTGGCTTTTCGTGAGATTCATATGGTACTGTTAAACCTCCTCCAGCCGAAATAGCTTGCAAATCTTCTGTGTATTTAAAAACTTGTTGAACCATTGCATAAGATACCTTCAATAAATGATCATAATGCACTCCAGAGCCAACATGCATATGAAATCCAATCAATCTCAAATTATAATAACGAATATAAAACAAAGCGGTTGGTATATCTTCATGCCAAATACCATGCTTACTATTTTCTCCTCCTGTATTAGTTTTATAATTATGTCCATAACCAAATCCAGGATTAATACGTAACCATATTTTATGTCTAGGAGAACAAGATCCTAATTGTATTAACATATCAATAGAACCTATATTCACAGGAATACCTAATTCCACTATCTTTAATAACGTATCATTTTCAAAAATATCTGCAGTAAAAACAATTTCAGAATCTTCATTATCAGACTTAAATCCAGCTAATAAAGCCCGTTCTATTTCTCCTAATGAAACAGCATCAATTTTCACTCCATTATTATTCATTAGTTTTAAAATATGAATATTAGAACAAGATTTCTGAGCAAAACGTATTACATCAAATTGTTTTAATTGATTAATGCGATTTATAATAATAGATGCATCATATGCCCACACAGGTCCTCTATATTTTTGATGTAACTCTTTTAATTTATTATAATTACTAATATGTAATAATTCATTAATCACATGTTGATGCATAACTAATCTCTATATTCCAAGCAACTAAATATAACACAATGTCACACAATATACATTTACCAAAATCAATATCAATTACAAAACTACTCATCTTTATTAATTACAATAAAACTATCAATATAAAATTACTTTGATCGTAAAGTTGGAAATAAAATTACATCCCGAATATTATGTTTATTAGTTAACAACATTACTAAACGATCAATACCTATACCGACACCTGCTGTTGGCGGTAAACCATACTCTAATGCAACTATATAATCCTTATCATAAGGCATATTTGATTCATCTTGATCAATATCATTATTAATCATTTTTTCTGTTGCTTGCTTTAAAAATCGATTACGTTGATCATCCGGATCATTTAACTCCGAAAATCCATTTCCTATTTCATGACCAGCAATAAATAACTCAAATCGATCAGCAATTTTTGCATTATCATTACTGCAACGAGCTAATGGGGATACTTCTATTGGATAATGAGTAATACAAGTTGGTTGAATAATTTTTTTTGATACTATCTCTTCAAAAAGAACCATATGCAACTTTTCTAATGTCCATTGATTATCACTGGGTACTTTAAAAAATTTTAAGATATCAAAAACAACTAATATATCATCGATATTTTTTGTTCGAATATCTGGTAAATAATACATAATAGCTTCTTTTATACTCATTTTAATAAAAGGTTTTTCAAAATCTAAACTATAATCACCATATTCAATAACACTCTTCCTGAGAATCCGTTCTGTTAATGTTCGAAATAATTCCTGAACAAAAATTATCATATTATTATAATCAACATACGCTTCATAAATTTCCATCATAGTAAATTCAGGATTATGATATGGAGATATACTTTCATTACGAAAATTACGATTTATTTCAAATATTTTTTCAAAACCTCCAATTATTAATTTTTTTAAATATAATTCTGGAGCAATACGAAGATACATATTCATGTTTAATTTATTATGATATGTAACAAAAGGTCGAGCTAATGCACCTCCAGGAATATGATGCATCATAGGAGTTTCTACTTCTATAAAATGATGTTGATGCATAAAACGACGTATTTCAGATATAATTAAAGAACGTATTTTAAATGTTTTCATAGATTCTTCATTAACTATTAAATCTAAATACCTTTGACGATATTTCGTTTCTATATTACGTAATCCATGAAATTTATCTGGTAATGATCTCAACGATTTAGTTAATAAAACCATTTCCTTGCAATGTATTGATAATTCTCCAGTACGAGTTTTAAATAATACTCCTTTCACTCCAATTAAATCTCCTATATCCCATGTTTTTATAACCTTAAAATACATCGTCTGTGATTTCATATCATGAATAGTAAAATATAACTGAATACAACCTCCTCCATCACGTAATGTCATAAAAGATGATTTTCCCATAATCCGACGAGTCATTATACGACCTGCGACACTAACTTTTACATTAAGATGAATCAATTCTGTATTAGTTTTATGATCATATTTTTGATGTAATTGATCAGAAATATAATTACGCCGAAAATCATTAGGAAAAGCAATTTGTTCTTTTTCAAATTTACTCATTTTTTAACGTATCCTCAATTCATCACCACTATAAATATTTAATTCTAAACATACATAATTTTATATTTATTATTCTTAATCATCATTATTCTGATCTAAAACTTTTATACTTGTTTTTATAAAATCATCTAAATCACCATTTAACACAGCTTTAACATTATGTTTTTCTAAGCCGGTTCTTAAATCCTTAATTCTAGAATGATCTAAAACATAAGATCGTATTTGATTACCCCAAGTAATATCCTTCTTTTTATTTTCTCGTATCTTTTTTTCAATTCTTTTTTTATGAAGCTCAAAGTTATATAATTTAGCCTTTAATTGTTTGATTGCTTGATTTTTATTTTTATGCTGAGATCGATCACTTTGACATTGAGTAACAATATTTGTTGGAATATGTGTAATACGTACAGCAGATTCAGTACGATTAACATGTTGACCTCCTGCCCCAGATGCTCGATATACATCAATACGTAAATCCTCTGGTCGAATTTGAATATCAATATTATCATCTAACTCTGGATAAACAAACACTGACGCAAAAGACGTATGCCGTTTACCAGTAGCGTCAAATGGACTTTTACGAACTAATCTATGTATTCCAGATTCTGTTCGTAACCAACCATAAACATATGGACCTATTACTTTAATAGTAGTAGATTTTATCCCTGAAAAATCTCCACATGACTCCGTAACAATCTCAACATTAAATCCTTTATTATCTATCCATTTTAAATACATACGCAACAACATATTAGCCCAATCTTGCGCTTCCGTTCCTCCAGATCCTGATTGAATATCTACATAACAATTACAATCATCATATTTTTTAGAAAACATCTGGCACATTTCTAATTGAAATAATATCCGATCTATATGAATCAATTGTTCTTGAATTTCATTAATTAATAAACTATCGTTATGTACTACAATTTTAATTAAATCGCTTAAATCTTGTAAATCTTTGACCATATAGTTAACTAACTCGCCTATATTCTCAAAAGAATTACACTGACCATCTGCAGTCATGTTATGACTTAAACTGCTCCAAATATCAACAGACTTTAATTTAACTATTATTTTTTTTAACAATTCTTTTTGAACATTACAGTCAAAAACTATCCTTAAATACATATATTCTGCTAAATAAACAATCAATTTTTTGTTGAATCTCATATATTTTAATCATAACCATCATATCCCTCACAAAAAATCAATGTATCAAATAAAATACCATTATGTAGAATATAAAAATATAAAATATAATAATACTTATATAATACATTAAATTGAATACTGAATTACTCTACTAATATTCACAATATTTAAATATAAAATTTAATTCAATACATTATAATACATAATTCTAAAATAGATCGTGATATTGATATCATATATTAAATATTGTTAATGAATATTAATAAAATATGATAATAAATATTACTCATATAATCAGGAACAAAAATGTTATCTAAAACTAATTTTATAAAACAACCAATTGTACACTCTTCAGTATTACCACTCACTCTTATGTTTCTAAAAAATTGGATCTTAATAAAATTACAAGGAACCGATATTATACAATACTTACATAATCAATTTACTTGTGATATTAAAAATTTAAATAAAAATCAGTACAGCTTTGCAGCACATTGCAATTTTAATGGCAGAATGATTAGCAATATGTACGTTTTTTATATTAATAATCAAAAAATAGCATTTATTGAACCTCTAAACATACATCACAAACAAATATCAATTATGCAAAAATATGCAACATTTTCCAATGTCACAATCACACCAGATTATAATGTCACACTAATTGGAGCATCTGGATTATATGTTAAAAAATATTTAAATACCTTTTTCACAACATTACCTGATACAAAAAATATGGTTATACATTATCCAGGAATTACCTTACTCCATTTTAAACTACCGATAGATCGATTTTTACTGATTATTTATGATCAAACAATACTAGATTTTTTATTAAATAAAACGCAATCCTTTCCAATATATTATAATAGCTATCATCAATGGACAGCTTTAGATATCGAAGCAGGATATCCATATATTGATTTCGCAACAAGTGAATTATTTTTTCCACAAGCTGCTAATATGGACATATTACAAGGAATTAGTTTTAATAAAGGGTGTTATATAGGACAAGAATTGGTTGCTCGTATACAACATTATAAACTTAATAAACAATCTTTATATCAATTAACAAGCAATACATATCACAATCAACATAATCAACTACCCGTATCTGGTGATCACATAGTATTACGACAAAAAAACAATCAAATATGGAAGCATATTGGAACTGTATTACAATCTTGTCAAATGCAAGAAGGCAATATATGTATACAAGCCATATTAAATAAATCTTTTATAAAAGAAACAGAAGTATACTTTCAACATAACGAACTTATTTATTCCAATATAAATCTAAAAATACTTGAAAAATAATTATCATTACAATTAATATAAACAATTTTTAAATATACATACTATCAACATAATAATATATTAATTATTATTTAAAATTATTAAATACATTATTCATTTTATTAAAACTATTTAAAAAATCAAAAAATATCACAACAATATTTAATCTTATGTACTAATCTACATAAGATTAAAATTAATAACAATACAGAAATATATACCAAAACAAAAACCATAATCATGAAAATATAAAATTATATCTTATTTGTATTTTTAATATATATTAATAATTTTTATAGAAAGCATCATCAGAACGCATATTCTATTTTATATCCTTAAATATCTACCGATTTATACCGACAAAATATATAATCTTCATATGTTTAAAATTCTACTATTCTTAATATAACACTTATATCAATATGCTCATTCATCAATAAAATATAAAGAATTTTTCTAATTTTACAAATCAATGGTAAGTATTATTAATTACGTTCTATTTTACTCTAAATACATCATAACATTTATTCTATTTTCCAAGATAAAACTGTATTTATTAAAAAACGTTTGAAAAAAGAACAATGTTCCATAAAAAATAAACCCAAATTACGAGCAACAACCAATGGAAAATAATTATTACCAAAAAGACGAATTAATCCATCAGTAATTAAAATAGTTTTATATTGATCAAAACGTCTATTTTTTTGGTACAAATTTAAAACAGAGAAATCTCCAATATCGATATTATCACACAATGCTTGACCAATTATCTCAACTAAGGTCGTCACATCTCTCACACCTAAATTAAATCCTTGCCCTCCAATAGGATGTAACGTTTGAGCTGCATTTCCTACCAAAGCCAATCTATGTGAAATATGATTCTTAGAATATATTAACCAAAGATCATAAAAATATTTTGTACCCACATTTAAAATTTTACCTAACTTCCATCCAAATTTATTTTGTAATTCTTGTATAAACCGTTCTTCACTCCATTGAGACACTTTTTGACATTGTTGATGGGATACACACCAAATTAAAAAAATTAAATTATTAGCCATAGGTAATAAAACCATTGGGCCCAACGGTGTAAATCGCTCAAAAGCGCAGCCGGAATGATAAACTTCAGTAGAAACTTCAGCAACTATCGCTGTTTGATAATAATTCTGTCGAAAACATTGAAGTCCATAATAATTAGTCGATTGTACACAAGTACCATTAGCTATTATTGTTAATTTTGAATTTATATACTTTCCGTTATTTAAATGAATAACACTATAAGATTGTTTATGTTCAATATGCTGTATTTTAGCAGGACAATATATACAAACATCGGTCTTTTTAATCAAACAATTAAATAATTTTCTTCTCAGTTTTTGTAATTCAATTACATAACCTAATTCAGATAATTTATAATCTTGAGCAGTAATAAATACTTCATTAGACCTACTATATTCACTAATTTCTACTCTATTGATAACCGTACTATATGTCGATAAACCAGTATTTATATCAATTTTCATCAACTCAATATATGTATCTCTTGATAATGCAATTACACGCGGTTTTTTTAAAAACATAGAAAAATCACAATTATATGGTAAATATTGTTCAACCATTGAAATTGACAAATTTCCTTGAGTCAATTTAAATAATTTCAATGCTAAAATTAAACCTAATATTCCACCTCCACTGATCACAATAGACATAAAATATCTCGTTATTATGGTGATAAATACTATTACTAATAATACACTGAAATATTCAAAAAAATAAAAAATCTTACAATTAAATTATTCTACCTTATATATTAAGCATTTATATAATTAATTATTAACGAATATTACTATTAACCTTATTTTGTATAAGATATCTGTACCATAAATATGGTATTTATATACTTACGTATGATAAATATATTTAGATATTATATGTATAAATTTATTATACTCTGTATTCATACAATATTCACACTAATAATCAGTTATGATAATAAATATCGACAATAACTTTTCATATCATAGTTTAATTAAATAAATAATTTAATAATTAGATCTTATGTAGTATATTCTTACATAATATTTTTAATTATTTTAATACAAAAATCAATGATCAGTAATAATATTTGGAGTTAATATGTCTGAACAACCAATAGATATTCAAATTTTCGGAAAAACATTAAGAATAAATTGCCCTCCCCATCAAAAAAAAGATTTAAATAAAGCAGTAGAAGATTTGACTCAAAGGTTACAAAATTTAAAAATTAGAACAAAAGTAACTAATTCTGAACAATTAATATTTATAACAGCTTTAAATATATGTTATGAATTGACCCAAGAAAAACTAAAAACAATCGAATATGCAACTAATATCAGACAACATCTGACAACAATACAAAAAACTATTAATCAAGCTTTAGAAGAACATGATAAAATAACTGAGTGTTCTCATACTATTTTAGAATATTCTAAGGATATATAACATGAAACATTTATAATATTTTATAATACAAACAATATACTATGATAATCATATTTATGTATGATTACATATCAATATATAATTAATTATATTTATGAATTTAAATAAAAAAGCTATTCGATCATATATACGTTCTTTGAGACAATCTTTAAATTATTCAGAACAATACAAATCTGCTCAACTTATCACTAATAAAATTATCAACTTAGATTGTATACACAAAGCAACCCATATTGGAATATATATATCTTTTGATGGAGAAATATATACTGATTTACTTATTAAATTTTTATTATCAATGAAAAAAAAAATTTATATTCCAGTATTATTGCATAAACAACAACATTTATTATTTGCTCCATACACCCTATCTACCCCTACTATACAAAATTATTTAAATGTATATGAACCTAAATATAATATTATTGATCTTATATCCTTAGATAAGTTAGATATAATATTTATCCCTTTAGTAGCTTTTGATGATCATGGCAACAGATTAGGTATGGGAGGAGGTTTTTACGATAAAACTCTTCAATACCAAAAACATAAATCACATTGTATCTATATAGGTCTAGGTCATGATTTTCAAAAAATACCAACTTCCATCCTGACTCAGGAAAAATGGGATGTAAAATTACCTAAAATAATTACACCATCGTATTTACATTGGCATACTTAACATACAAAAATTATAATATTCCATTATTTTAATACAAAACGAAATGCATAATAAAAACCATATATCACAGCACATAATAATTTATAAGCAGAATAAAATTACTAAATTAATATAAATAATAATATAAAAACATATAATTAATTACTATTTAATATTTTTATTCCTTTTTGAGTACCTATTAATGCAATATCTGCTTTTCGTTGAGCAAAAAGCCCAACACTTACCACTCCTGGAATATTATTAATTCTTTGTTCTAATAAAGATGCATCCGTTATATTCATATTGTACACATCTAAAATACTGTTACCATTATCTGTAATAACTCCATTACGATATTCAGGTAACCCTCCTAAACAAATCAATGATTTAGATACCACAGAACGAGCCATAGGAATAACTTCTACAGGAATCGGTCCCTTACGGCCCAATATATTTACTTGCTTACTATCATCAACAATACAAATAAATTTTTTAGCAGCAAAAGCAATAATTTTCTCTTTTGTTAACGCTCCTCCTCCACCTTTAATCATTTGCATATGCAAGTCAATTTCATCTGCACTATCAATATATATCTCAAGATCATTTAAATTATTTAAATTATATAATGGAATACCTAATTTTTTTAACTGATTTGATGAATGCTGCGAACTTGATACTACGCCCTCTATTTGTTGTTTAATACTACTCAAAGCTTCAATAAAATAATTAACAGTAGAACCAGTTCCTACTCCTATAATTGTGTTAGATTTAATATATTTCAAAGCTTCCCAACCTACTAATTTCTTTAATTTATCTTTTGATATCATATTACTTTCTTATATACGAATTTTTATTATATGAAATATAATCATAAAATTTTAAATATATTATATTTATATGTAATTTATATTACACAATATCTTCACACTAATTTTCATAAATTTTTTAAATCAACAAAAATTATCTTATCATTCCAAGAATCAACATTCGTACTATATTTACAACATCATCACAAAAATTTATACCCATCAACTATATTATAGCAATAATATCCATTGCTATATCTCATAATTATTTTTTTATAAAACATCAGTTGCATTCAATATAACAAACATTTCTTCTAAATATTTAATCATTGATTCTTGACCTGCCCTAATCCATGATCTAGGATCATAAAATTTTTTATTTGGTTGGTCATCTCCATATACATTACCTAATTGAGTTTTCAAAAAATCTTTATTTTTTTGATAATATCCTAGAACCCCAGACCAAGTAGCCCATTGTATATCAGTATCAATATTTAATTTTACTATTCCATATCCAATTGACTCTTTAATTTCTTCTACAGTAGAACCAGATCCTCCATGAAATACTAGATTTAAATAATTTTTAGGTAACCCGAACTTTTTTGAAATATACCGTTGAGTCATATGAAGAATATTAGGATCTAAATGAACATTACCCGGTCGATATACTCCATGCACATTACCAAAAGAAGCAGCAATCATAAATCTTGGGCTAATAACATGTAATTTTTCATAAGCATACGCTACATCTTCTGGAGTAGTATATAACAAAGAAAGATCTACATTATCATTATTAATACCATCTTCTTCCCCTCCAGTATATCCTAACTCTATTTCTAAAGTCATTTTTAATTTATCCATTCTATTTAAATATACTGAGCTAACTTTAATATTTTCTTCTAAAGATTCTTTAGATAAATCAATCATATGAGAGGAAAATAACGGACGTCCAGTTTCATAAAAATTCTTCTCACTTAAATCTAATAAATTATCAATCCACGGTAAGAATTTTTTTGTACAATGATCAGTATGCAAAATCACTGGAATACCATAATGACTAGATATATGATGTACATATAAACTACCAGCGACAGCTCCTAAAACAGATGCAGAACAACTCCGGTGATTTAAACCATATCCAGCCATAAACGCTGATCCTTGTCTAGAAAATTGTAAAATAATTGGAGATTTCATATTAGCAGCCGCTTCTAAAGCAGCATTAATTGAATCCATACCAATACAATTCACAGCAGGTAATGCAAAATTATTTTTTTTTGCTAAATTAAATAATCTCTGTACATCATCGCCAACAACCACCCCAGGTTTAATAAAATTACAAATTTTAACCATTTAATATCTTTCCAATTTTTTACATTAAAGACACTCACTTATAACATAAAATCAATATAAATTTCATTTCAGTGAAACACTTATTATAAATATCAGTAATTAATATCAGAATAATTACCATTTCTCATTCTTTTATGTTCCTCTAAAACTTCAATAGATGGTAAAGTTTTACCTTCAATAAATTCTAAAAAGGCTCCTCCTCCAGTAGAAACATAAGATATTTGATTTGCAATACCAAATAAATCGATGGCCATTAAAGTATCACCACCTCCTGCAATAGAAAAAGCATTGCTATTAGCAATAGCATTTGATACCATTTCTGTACCCTTTCTAAAATTAGGAAACTCAAATACTCCAACAGGACCATTCCATAAAATAGTTTTAGCATTATTTAAAATATTTAATATATTAATAATTGAATTATCTCCTAAATCTAAAATTTGTTCATCATCTTTAATTTCAGTTACATTTTTCATAATCGATTGAGCTGTTTCAGAAAACTCTGAACTTACTCGAACATCAGTAGGTATAGGGATATTACAATCCTTTAACAAACTTTTAGCTGTAGAAATTAATTCCGCCTCATACAGCGATTTTCCTACATTTTGACCTTGAGCCGCTAAAAAAGTATTAGCAATACCTCCTCCTACTATTAAATAATCCACTACTTTTGATAAAGACTCTAAGACCATCAATTTACTAGAAACTTTAGATCCACCAACTATAGCAACCATTGGCCTAACAGGATTAGACAAAGCTTTATGTAACGCTGCTATTTCCTGTTCTAATAATAAACCAGAACAAGCTACTTTAACGAATTTACTAACATTGTGAGTAGAAGATTGTATACGATGAGCGCTTCCAAAAGCATCCATTACAAATACATCACATAAAGATGCATATTTTTTTGCTAATACTTCATCATCTGTTTTTTCACCTTTATTGAATCGAACATTTTCTAAAATCAATAACTCATTTGAAATCCAATTAATTCCATCTAAATAATCTTTAACTAATCTTACACCTCCAATTTTAGCGCTTAAATTTTTTTGAAAATAATCTACTACAGGTTGCAAAGAAAATTGTGAGTCATATTCTCCTTCTACAGGCCTACCTAAATGAGATGTCACCATAACTTGATTACTTCTAGACAAAGCTAGCTGAATAGTTGGCAATGACGCATGAATTCTTCTAGCAGAAGTAATAATTCCATTTCTGATAGGCACATTTAAGTCAGCACGAATTAAAATACGTTTATTAAATAAATCTACATCACTCATTTTAATCATAACCACAAATTACCTCTTTATGTTATACATATAAAATAATTACATATCTATACTCAATTTTGACTAACACATTAGTCAAAATTTATCTTGAATCATGTTTTTATACAAATAAACTAATAAAAATAATAACACCAATTTTTCAAAAAATTAGTACATAAATTAATTTATGATTAAATAACTCAATATACATACAACCACAGAACTATATCATATATAATTATCTATATTACTTATCACAATAATTGATTAAAATAAAAATTTTATAATTAAATTTAGTACCCAAACCAACATTAGTCTTCAAAATTATATATAAAATTCAACATATAATTAATCTACTGTAATAATAATTAAAACTTTACTTGAGTGTATAACATTTCTAACCCCAATGTAGCAGCAGCTAATGCAGTAATTTGAGCACAGTCATAAACTGGAGCAACTTCAACTATATCAATACCAATAATATTTAATTTTTGAAATCCTCGTATTATTTGTAATGCACAAGATGTAGTTAACCCTCCAATTACCGGAGTACCAGTACCTGGAGCAACTGATGGATCCAAACAATCAATATCAAAAGTTAAATACACCGGCCTATTTTGTATAACAGATACAATCTGATTAATAAGAACATGAACAGCAGTTGTATTTACATACTCCGCATCCAATACTGTAAATCCAAAGTTTTTATCATATTCAGTACGAATACCAATTTGGACCGAACGATTAGGATTAATCAACTTTTCATGTAAAGCATACAGTATAACAGCCCCATGATCGTATTGATTATTATTATCGTAATAATCTGCATGAGCATCAAAATGAATAATGGATATTGTCCCAAAAAATTTTGAGTACGCACGTAATACAGGTAACGTAATATAATGATCTCCTCCTAATAAAAGGATTTTTTTTCTAAAACGCAATAAATTTTCAATATGCTTTTGTAAAATATTCGTAAAATCTTGTACGTTTCCTGATTTATATATTAAATCTCCGCAATCAATAATTTTTAATTTTTGACGTATATCAAAATTCCAAGGCCAACGGCAATTCTCCCACGCCAAATTGATAGATGCTTTTCGAATAGATGCTGGACCAAATCTACTTCCCGATCTTCCAGAAGTTGCTATATCAAAAGGTACTCCAGTAATTACCCAATCATTATGTCGAGTATAAGGATAAAACTCCAACGGAAGTCTTAAAAATCCAAACGAATTTGAAAACAAAGAATCATCATGTTTATGCATTAAAGTGCACATAAATTCCTGCTATAATTTATTTAGTCGTTTTATGATATATTCATCTATTTATAGAAATAAACTCAAAAATAAAATCAATCATTTAATGATCATTTAATATTATATGTATTACTTTTAATCTATAGATTACTCTAATCAATAACAACTATAATATATTTAAATATTATATATTTATAATTAATTTTTAATATTATAATGATATTATTTTAAAAAATAAAACCATCCAATAGCAAATAAATAAATTATATTAAATAATATTCTATTACTGATAAAAAATAATTCACAGGATATAACTCATAAAATATGATATTATATATTAAAATAACAATATATCGATAAAATTTATACCAATAATAATTTATTATACTTTTAACTCTACGGATATATAACATGACTCGATTTCTTTTTACGTCAGAATCTGTATCAGCAGGGCATCCAGATAAAATAGCAGATCAAATATCTGATTCTATTCTAGATTCTATTTTAGAGCAAGACCCAAAAGCTCGAGTAGCATGTGAAACATACATTAAAACAGGAATAGTATTAATAGGAGGAGAAATTACTACTACTGCTTCAGTAAACATAGAAAAAATTGCTAGAAATACTATTCAAGAAATCGGTTACACTCATCCAAAAATGGGATTAGATGCAAATTCTTGTGTAATATTAAGTGTAATTAATCAACAATCTCCTGAAATCCAATATAGTATCAATCATGATTCTGACCGTACACAACAAGGAGCAGGGGATCAAGGATCTATGTTCGGATATGCCACTAATGAAACTGATGTTTTAATGCCAGCCCCTATTACTTATGCTCATCGATTAATTCAAAGAAAATCTAAATTAAGAAAAAATGGCACTTTACCATGGCTAGGATTAGACGCAAAAAGCCAAATAACTTTTGCGTATGATGAAAATAACAAAATTATACATATTACAGCGGTTGTATTATCTGTACAACATAATAAAAATATACCATTAGAAGCACTACGAGAAGCTACTATGGAGGAAATTATCAAACCAGTTTTACCCCAAAAATGGTTATCTAAACAAACAAAATTTTTTATTAATTCTGGAGGAACTTTTACAATAGGAAGTCCAATTAGTGATTGTGGTTTAACTGGAAGGAAAATTATTGTAGATACTTACGGAGGAATGGCGAGACATGGAGGAGGATCTTTTTCTGGTAAAGATCCGTCTAAAGTAGATAGATCAGCTGCTTATGCAGCAAGATATGCTGCTAAAAATATTGTAGCTGCCGGATTAGCGGAACGTTGTGAAATTCAACTGGCTTATGCTATTGGAATAGCAAACCCCATTGCTGTTAATATCGAAACTTTTGGAACAGAAAAAGTTTTACACTCAACTTTAGTTACATTGATAAATAATTTTTTTGATTTTAGTCCACATGGAGTAATTAAAATGCTAAATTTAGCACGCCCAATTTATAAAGATACTGCTGTATATGGGCATTTCGGAAGAGAACAATTTCCTTGGGAAAAAATTGATAAAGTAGATCTTCTCAGAAACTCAGCTAAAATTTAATACAAATAAGTAATTATAATATAGAGAATTATTTATTTCTATATTATAATAAATATTATTTCTATAAATACTGCATACTTCATGAATCATATTAATTTTTACTAATCATAAATAAAGTTTAATCATAAAAATTTAAACACATATATTCATTGAATTCTTATATATAAGGGTTGATTGTCAAGAAAAATTAATATAAATTTAAAGAAATTTATGGTATTTATAAAAATAGATTAATATCATTAATTACAATTAATACCACGCCATTACCATAAAGAATATTTACAAAATTCATTTATATAATTTATAAAAATATTATATAATTTTAATCATTATTATATTATTAATTAAATTAATTTAATTAAATTAATTTATTCAGTTTTATTTATTTTTATTACAAATAAAAAATATATGTTCAAAAATGAAATAACAAATTTACAAAATCACTTTTTAGTAGCTATGCCTACTCTGCAAGATCCATTATTTAAAAAATCAGTAGTATATATTTGTGAACATAATGATACTGGAGCTATGGGAATTGTCATAAATAAACCAGTTGAAAAATATACAGTAGAAACTATACTAAAAAATTTAAAGATTACTTCTACACAACGTGATCCATCTGTTCAATTAAATCATCCAGTATTTTCAGGCGGACCTTTATTAAATGATAGAGGTTTTATTTTACATACTCCTCAAACTGGATTTGGATCTAGCATAAATATTTCCTCCCAAACCATGATAACTACATCAAAAGATATTTTAGAAACCTTAGGAACGCCTAATCAACCAAAAAATATTTTAGTTGCATTAGGTTATTCAGGTTGGACCAAAGGACAACTAGAGCAAGAATTAATAGAAAGTACTTGGATTGCTGTTCCAGCTGACGAGACTATTTTATTTCACACTCCTATTTTTAATCGTTGGAATGCAGCTGCAAAAATTATTGGAGTTAATATGTATAATATGAATAGTCAAACTGGACATGCATGATAAAAAAAATTGCAATAATTATGGCTTTTGATTTTGGAACAAAAAAAATTGGCATAGCTATTGGACAAAAAATAACCGGTACTACTCAATCTTTAGAAATATTACCATCAAAATTTGGTATACCTAATTGGAAAAAAATTGAACACATTTTCAATGTATGGAAACCAAACAAATTAATAGTAGGATTACCTTTAAAAATGAATGGAAACACACAACATATTACCCTGTTGTCAAAAAGATTTGCCGTACAACTCACTCATAGATTTAAAATAACAGTAGAAATGCATGATGAACGTTTTACTACTATTGAAGCGCGATCAATTTATTTTCAACATTTTCGATATTATTATCGTAAAAAAACCACCCCCATAGATTCAATAGCTGCCGAGATAATTTTAAAAAGTTGGCTAAATCAAAATGACTAGTGATAATCGACAATAACACCCAACTGATCAATAATCATAACGGTTATATTATAAATATAACACATATTATATTTCATTCAATAAACATAAAATATAAATACATGCATAATAATATTTTAAAAATAATAACATTTATTAATACAGACACAGTGTTACTGTATATTATATATACATAATTAATTTATTGTTTAAATCCTCGATAAATAAAAAATTTCAATCATCTTAACATAACAAATATCAATCAATATCAACAATAACCTAATATATCTACAACACCTAAAATTCATTAAATACTGAAATTAATAAAAAATTATTATTAATTACTATGTGTGATTCAATAAAACGCAATAATATCTATATCCATTTTATTATAAAAATTTATTCAACAATTCAAACTATATAATATAATATAATATAATATATATTTGTTTAAAATCTAAATTGCATATTCATATACATATAAAATCATAAGGTATAAATAGCAATATAAAATTTTTTTAAAAATAATTCTTAAAAAACAAATATGATCGTTAGATCTAAACAACTTTTAACACAATTATTTTATTATATATATTTATACAATAAAGTAATATTAAAAATATTTAATATATATTTTCTATTAAAACATTTATTAAAATCAAATAATATATTAAACATAAATATATGGAATATCACTTAACTTTTTCACACAAAATATTATCTTGGAGCAAAAATGCTCATATTCTAAAATTACCTTGGCAAATAAACAAAACAATATATAAAATTTGGATATCCGAAGTTATGTTACAACAAACTCAAGTCGCAACAGTAATCCCATATTATCAAAAATTTATTAAAAAATTTCCAACAATTTCAAAATTAGCAGAAGCAAATATAAATGAAATATTATACATATGGAGCGGATTAGGATATTACAAAAGAGCACTCAATCTACATAAAACTGCTACAATCATTATTCATCATCATAATGGTGTGTTTCCAAATAACTTCAATATACTTCTATCCTTTCCAGGTATTGGAAGATCTACTGCTGGAGCTATATTATCTTTAGCCCTAAATAAACGATTCCCTATCCTTGATGGAAATATAAAACGTATATTAATTCGATACTATTCCTTAAATAATCAACAAACATCGCCAACAAAAATAAATAACAAATTATGGTCTCTGATTGATAGCTTACTACCATTAGATTCAAACTATGCAATCTTTAATCAAGCTATGATGGATTTAGGTAGGTTAATCTGTACTCACTCAAATCCTCAATGTAATATTTGTCCTCTTAATAGTCATTGTCAATCCTTTTTAACAAATAATATTAACTTACTTACACAAAAATACGCAACAATACATAATCCAAAACAAAAAAAAATAATTTATTGGTTAATTTTATTAGTCAAACATCGTAACATAATCTATTTAACACAAAGATTACAAGAAACAATATGGAATAAACTATTTTGTTTTCCTGAATTTTATAATCGTACAACCCTCAATACATGGTTATCTAAATATAATTTACACAATAATCTAAAAATTAATATGCCTATTATCAAACATAATATAAGTAACATCGCTCTGGAGATTCAACCAACATTAATTAACATTAACAATACTATATTTAATACCAATGAAAAAAATATTTGGTATAATCTTAATAAACCTGCAATTATTGGATTACCTAAACCAGTAAATACAATACTAAAAATAATACAAAATAAAACAATCTAAATTATAAACACTATTTGCTACATTAATATTAATTAATTTAAAATATAAATTCAATGACTAAAATAATTTACTGTATATATTTAAAAAAATACGCTGAAGGATTAAAATTTCCTTGTTATCCTGGAAAATTAGGAGAATATATTTATAAAAATATTTCTCAAGAAGCTTGGAACAAATGGCAAAATGTACAAACTATTTTAATTAATGAAAATAAATTAAACATGTTATGTGCTAAAGATCGATCTATTATAGAAAAAAAAATGAAAAAATTTTTATGTTTAAAACCTCTATAAATTACATAACATATTTTTTTATTATATTAATTTCTATACAACCACATTAAATCACAAGTAATCTACATACAAATATAACATTAAACTACTTTAATTAAATAAAATAAATCATTACTATTAATTATCATAAAATAATAAAGGTTTGGATTTTCCAAAGACTACATCAGAATTAATTACTACTTTTGTCACTTTATTTTGGTTAGGCAAATCGTACATCATATCTAATAATATATTTTCTAAGATAGTTCTAAGTCCCCGTGCTCCAGAACTCTTAGTAGCCATAGCGCACTTAGCAATAGCACTGAGCGCTGATTCAGCAAACTCTAATTTCACTTTATCCGTATAAAATAATTTTTGATATTGTTTAATTAAAGCATTTTTAGGTTCCTTTAAAATAGCAACTAACTCAGATTCCTTCAATTCATTCAAAATAGAAATTACTGGAAATCGACCTACAAATTCTGGTATTAATCCAAATTTAATTAAATCTTCAGGTTCTACTTTATTCAATAATGAATATTTCAGATTCTCCCGGTTATTATCTTTTAATGATGCATGAAATCCAATAGCATGGTTATCTGATATTCGTTCTTCAACAATCTTATTTAAACCAGAAAAAGATCCTCCACAAATAAACAAAATATTAGTTGTATCTACTTGAATAAATTCCTGTTGTGGGTGTTTACGACCACCTTTAGGAGGAATAAAAGCTACGGTTCCCTCAATTAATTTTAATAAAGCTTGTTGCACTCCTTCCCCAGAAACATCTCTAGTTATAGAAATATTTTCTGATTTTTTAGCAATTTTATCTATTTCATCGATATAAATAATACCGCTTTGTGCTCTATCAATATTATAATCACATCTTTGTAATAATTTTTGTATAACATTCTCTACATCTTCTCCAACATATCCAGCTTCAGTTAAAGTAGTAGCATCCGATATAGAAAAAGGAATATCAAGAAACCTCGCTAATGTTTGTGCTAATAAAGTCTTTCCACTACCAGTAGGTCCAATTAATAAAATATTACTTTTAGATAATTCCACATCCTGATATAAATTACTATTATTGTTTATATTCATTACTTGATATCTTAAACGTTTATAATGATTATATACTGCCACTGCAAGTGTCTTCTTTACATATTCTTGCCCCACAACATAAGTACTTAAATACTGATTTATATCATGAGGTGTAGGAAATTTTTCTAATTCTTTATAATTTACTATTTTTTTTTCTTGAAATATATTAGTAACAATATTATTGAATAAATGTATACATATATTACAGATCCGAGCTGATTTTCCAGTAATTAATTTCAGAACTTGCAAATGATTTTTACCGCAAAATGAACAACATAACGACTCTTCTGTAAAACCCTGATAATTATTGTTCATATATACATCCCAATTTAAACTTTATTTATGTAAATAAAAACAATCAACCCATAATTAATATATATAATTCATGAAATTAAATAAAAATATTATTTGTTGTTCATACCCACTCTAACAACTGAATAATCTACATACACTACATTATCAATAGACCATCATAAACCCTGTAATTAATTACACTATAATATTATATACGCTTAGATAATACACTATCCACTAAACCATACTTAACTGATTCATCTGCTGACAAAAAACAATCTCGTTCCATATCTTGCCGGATAACATCAATAGATTTTCCTGTATGTTTTGCCATTAATTTATTTATATTCTCTTTAACTTTTAATATTTCTGTAGCATGTATCGCAATATCCGTAGCTTGACCATGCAAAGATCCTAATGGTTGATGAATCATTACTCTGGAATTGGGCAAACAAAATCGTTTTCCTGTAGTACCAGCAGCCAATAAAAAAGCCCCCATAGAAGCTGCTTGACCTATACAATAAGTACTAATATTAGGTTTAACAAATTGCATGATATCATATATTGACATACCAGCTGTCACTTCCCCTCCTGGAGAATTAATATACAAATGAATATCTTTTACTGGATCTTCTGATTCCAAAAACATTATCTGAGCAACAATTAAATTAGCCATAAAATTTTCTATCTTACCTATAACAAAAATAATACGCTCTTTCAATAATAAAGAAAAAATATCATACGCTCTATCACCTCGAGAAGTTTGTTTTACTACCGTAGGTATCATCGATACATTATAATGTATATATTGAAAATAACTATCATATAAATAACTCATATTTTCATACATATATTTCTCTTCGTTATTTATCCTTATAATATAAAAATCACAACTAATTTAATTTAAAAAAATTCTACATATTTCATAACAAATAACTACATATCACACATATGCATATATTACACAAATAATATAATCAATTTTAACAAAAATATCATTTCAATATACTCTATAAAATTACAATAAATAAATACAATTAATTATCTATTTTTACTATCATTCATATTAATATATTATTAAACCAATCCATATAAAAAACCTAATTAAATGGAAATGGGATCAATTAATATAATATTTATATATCGAAAATTTATTATAAAATAATTTAATACTACTTTATATCATAAAACAATAATATAATTTTTACATTATGCTATAAAATAATTTAATTTAATTTAATTCTAAACAACTAACTGATAATGCAATATAATCAACTATATTATATATAACTTACATAAATAAAATATCTAATAATCATATAACATATTCATAATACACATATTTCTATCAAGATTAAATGTATATCTTCATTCATTATAAATAAAACTAAGCATATATATATTTACTAAAACACATATAAATTTTCGATAATAATATTATTAATAAAATTATATATTATTTCATGTTATTTTTAAAAATAAAATTTTAAAATTTATACATGTTATTACAAATATTATAGATATTATTTTATGATATAAACTGAGTACATTAATTAAATCTATTTTTAGTTAATTATTAATTTGTAAATATTTATGCCTTGTTTACACTATTGATATTTTACAGTAAAATAAACGATTGAATAATCTATCGATATTATTATCATATATGAAATATATTCTATATAGATGTAAAAAAATATCTATAACTATCGCATTTTATAGCACAATTATATTTCTAACCGGATGCAATAATTTAGTCTTAATGAACCCTAAAGGAAGCATTGGGTTGGAAGAACGTTCTTTAATATTAACAGTATTAAGTTTAATGTTAATAATAATCATTCCTGTTTTAATTTTAACTATTATATTTTCTATACAATATAGAGCATCTAATACTAATAATACTAAATATGATCCTAATTGGATTGAGTGTAGAATAATTGAATTTACAATATGGTTTGTTCCTATTGTAATTATTATTATATTAAGTGTATTAACCTGGAAATCAACTCAATCATTAGACCCAAAAAATACTATTATTACATATGAAAATAACGAACCAATTACCATTCATGTAATTGCACTAGATTGGAAATGGCTTTTTATTTATCCACAATATAACATAGCAGTCATTAATGAGCTAGTATTTCCAACTAATGTTCCTGTTCATTTCAATATTACTTCTAACGCAGTAATGAATTCTTTTTTTATTCCTCAATTAGGTAGTCAAATTTACGCAATGGCTGGTATGTGTACTCAATTAAACTTAATAGCTAATACATCTGGAAAATATAAGGGAATTTCTTCAAATTTTAGCGGAAGAGGTTTTTCAGGTATGAAATTCGCTGTCACTGCTACAAAAAATTATGAAGAATTTGATAAATGGATAAAAACAGCACAATTATCCAAAAATCATATTCTTAACATCAATACCTATGAAAAATTAGCAAAACCTAGTGAATTTCATCCTATAACCTATTTTGCTAATATAAAACCTAACTTATTTTATGAAGTTATCAATAAATTTATACATCAAAAATATAACATATGATTAACTTTATAAAAATAACATTATCGCAAAAACAAACTTTTTACAAATACTAAAAATAAGGCAATACATATGTTTGGAAAATTAACAGTACATTCTATTCCATACGAGGATCCAATTATTATGTCAACCATAGTTATGATTTTTATAGCAGGAGTCATAATGACAGGAATGATCACTTACTATAATCAATGGAAATATTTATGGTGTGAATGGCTCACTTCTGTAGATCATAAAAAAATAGGAATAATGTATATTATCATATCATGTATTATGTTTTTAAGAGGATTCACTGATGCAATTATGATGAGAACACAACAAACATTATCATCTATTGGCTCTTCAGAATTTCTTTCTCCACATCATTATGATCAAGTAGTTACTGCTCACGGAGTAATCATGATAATATTTATGGCTACTCCTTTTGTAATAGGCTTAATGAATTTAATAGTTCCTTTACAAATTGGTGCTCGAGATGTTGCATTCCCATTCCTAAATTCACTAAGTTTTTGGTTATTTATGGTTGGAGTTATTTTGATTAATTTATCCTTAGGAATTGGTGAATTTGCACAAACCGGTTGGGCAGCATATCCACCTTTATCCAGTAAAATATATAGTCCAGATGTTGGAGTTGACTATTGGATTTGGAGTATACAAATATCTGGAATAGGAACCACTTTAACTGGTATTAATTTTTTTACTACAATTTTATATATGAGAGCTCCAGGTATGTTAATGATGAAAATGCCAGTTTTTACTTGGACAGCTCTGTGCACAAATGCATTAATCATCATAGCATTTCCCATTCTTACTGTAACAATTGCATTATTAACTTTCGATCGCTATTTAGATACTCATTTCTTTACTAATGATCTGGGAGGAAATATGATGATGTACATTAATTTATTTTGGGCATGGGGACATCCAGAAGTATATATTTTAGTACTTCCAGCATTTGGTATATTTTCAGAAGTAGTCTCAACTTTTTCACAAAAACAAATATTCGGGTATACAGCTTTAGTATGGGCTACTATTGCTATTACAGCGTTATCTTTTTGTGTATGGCTTCATCATTTTTTTACTATGGGCGCAGGAGCTAACGTCAATGCATTTTTTGGAATTATGACCATGATTATTGCTATTCCGACAGGTGTAAAGATTTTTAACTGGTTATTTACCATGTATCGAGGAAAAATTATTTTTCAATCTCCAATGTTATGGGTAATAGGTTTTATCGTTACCTTTTCTATAGGAGGAATGACTGGAGTATTATTAGCAGTTCCTGGAGCCGATTTTATATTACACAATAGTTTATTTTTAGTTGCACACTTTCATAATGTTATTATTGGAGGAGTATTATTTGGATGTTTTTCCGGAATATCCTATTGGTTTCCAAAAGCTTTTGGATATACCTTAGATGAAACATGGGGAAAAAGAGCTTTTTGGTTCTGGATAATTGGTTTTTACGTGGCATTTATGCCTTTATATATTTTAGGATTTATGGGAATGACTCGTCGTTTAAGTCAACAAATTGATACTGAGTTCTCACCAATGTTAATAACTGCTGCAGTTGGAACAATATTAATTGGATGCGGTATTATATGCCAATGCTTACAACTAATAATTAGCATTCGAAATCGACATCATAATCTAGATAAAACTGGAAATCCGTGGAATGGATTTACTTTAGAATGGTCTACCTCCTCCCCCCCTCCATTCTATAATTTTGTAAACATTCCTATCATAAATAATCATCGAAATATATTTTGGTATATAAAAAATAACAAAAATATTTCTTGTAATATAAAAAAGTATCAACCTATACATATGCCTAAAAATACTCATGAAGGTATTTTAATCGCTTTTTTTAGTTTAATTTTTGGATTCAGCATGATTTGGTATATATGGTGGTCAGCAATTTTAGGTTTTTTTGGAATAATCATAACTTGGATTGCTCGATCATTTAATACAAATACAGAATATTACATAACACCAAAAGAAATTAAAGAAATAGAATATAATGCATACAATAAATAAAAATATCAAATTAAATACTAACAACACAACAATATTCGGATTTTGGTTATATATCATGAGTGATTGTATATTGTTTGCTAGCTTATTTGCTATGCATGCAGTACTCAGCACAAATTTTCAAAAAGATTTATTAATCAGTAACAATATTTTTAAATTAACTTTTGTTTTTACAGAAACAATACTATTATTACTTAGTAGTATAACCTGTAGTACTAGCATGATATATGCAAACATAACGAACCCTAAAAAAACACTGCAATGGATGATTTTAACGTTATTATTGGGGCTAGGTTTTATTAGCATGGAAATATACGAATTTCACCATTTAATTGCTAATAAATATAATCCAAGTCGAAATGCATTTTTTTCATCTTTTTTTGTATTAATAGGAACACACGGAATTCATGTAATCACAGGATTGATTTGGATTATTATTATGACTATACATTTAATCATGACAGGCTTAACTCAACAAAATTTAATACGATTACACTGCTTTAGTTTATTTTGGCATTTTCTTGATATTATCTGGATCTGCGTATTTACAGAAGTATATTTAATAGGAGTACTTTAATTATATGAAGACCAATATCCACATTAAACATTATTGCATTGGATTTATATTATCTTTAATTTTTACAATTATTCCATTTTATATAATTCAACACAATTGTTTTGAACAACAAACATCATATATTATAGTAATATTTTGTGCCATCACGCAAATTTATATTCATTTGATTTACTTTTTACATTTAAATCAAATATCTAATCAAATGTGGAATGTAATATCACTAATATTTACAACATTTATTGTGTTAATTCTCATAACAGGTAGTATATGGATTATGACACATTTACATCATAATTTAATGAGTTAACACATAAAATAATAACATATATAATATATTATGACTATACAATATTACTTTGACTTGATTAAACCAGGTATTGTTTTAGGAAATATTATATCTGCTATATCTGGTTTTTTGTTAGCCACTCATCACGAACATCATATTAATTATATTATTTTAATGTATATGATTCTAGGAACCACGTTAGTAATCGCCTCTAGTTGTGTGTTAAATAATATTATTGATCGTGATATTGATGCTATCATGGATAGAACTAAAAATAGAGTATTAGCTAAAAACATAAATTCATGTTTTGTAAAAAATAGCATTATATATGCTATTATTTTAAATACATTAGGGTTTTTATTTTTAGGATTGACAAAAAATCTTCTTACAATACTATTAACAATGATTGGATTCCTTGTATATATTGGAATATATAGTCTATGGATGAAACGAAAATCAATTTATAGTACAATTATTGGCAGTATATCTGGATCTATGCCTCCAATCATTGGATACTGCACTGTATCTCATACATTAGATACAGGAGCTTGGTTATTATTCATTGCTTTTAGTTTTTGGCAAATTCCCCATTCTTACTCTATTACTATTTTTCGATCCCAAGACTATAAAAAAGCTTCAATTCCAACCTTTAATATAAAAAAAGGTATCAAATTAACTAGAATACATATGATATTATGTATTTTAATTTTTACTTTAGCTAACATATCATTGACTGTACTCGGATACACCAGTTATACATTTTTATATATAATTAGTATCATGAGCATATTTTGGTTATATACAGGATGGTATCAATATAAACAATTAGATAATGATTTAAAATGGGCAAAAAAAATGTTTATCTTATCCATCGTTATAATAACATCATTGAATGTATTATTATCACTAGATTCTATTTTTATTTTTTATTAACAATAAATAATGTTATTCATTTATATATTAAAATAATATATCATTACGATATATAATATCGTATATATTAAATATCTAAAATCAAACTTAAATATAATTAAAGATTCTGTAATCATGACATATTATGCATAATAACGTTAAGATATCTCATACAAAATTTCCGTTAATATTAACATTAAATATAATATTTATATTACGCATGTCAGGGATATTTATGGCTTTACCAATATTACCTGTGTATGCAAAATCTTTACAAGGATCATGTGAATATTTAATAGGCATATCTATTGGAATATACGGTATTACCCAAATAATTTTTCAATTACCCTTTGGCTTGATATCCGATAAAATTGGGCGAAAACCCATTGTAATCATTGGATTAATAATATCAGTTATAGGCAATGAGCTAATAGCAATAGCACATGAAATTTGGAGTCTTATTATAGGTCGAGCGCTACAAGGATTAAGTGCAATTGGAAGTGTATTAATAGCATTATTATTAGAATCTATACAAGAAAAACATCATATGCAAGCTATGGCTATAGTCGGCATCAGTTTTGGAATTACCTTTATAGGATCAATAATTGCAGGACCTTTTATAGCGAATAAATTTGGATTTCATGGATTATTTCATATTATTACTATAATCACGATATTAACTATATTGTTAGTACATTTTACAATACCCACAACACATTCTTGTATAGATAAAAATATAAATTTATTTAAAATATTTAATGATATTAAATTAATCATTACACATTCAGAATTACTTAAATTAAATTTTCATATTTTTTGTTTACACACAGTATTAATATTAAATTTTTTAATTTGGCCAAAAATAATCACTAATCTAGGTTATTTATATAATGTACATTATAAAATTTATGCTGCTGTAATATTAACTTCTATATTTATTTCATTTCCATGTATTTTTTTATCTCACATAAAAAAACATAGGAAAAAAATGTTAATTATTGCTGTAAATATTTTATTTTTATCTGAACTAATCATGTTTATTACTATACATAATTTTTGGTTATTTTTATTTTCTATGCAATTATTTTTCGTATCATTTAATTTAATAGAATCAATTTTACCTTATTTAATCAATAAAACATCACCTACCCAATATAAAGGAACATCCATAAGTATTTATTCTATTGGCCAATTTTTAGGAGTAGGATTAGGAGGAATAGTCGGTGGATTTTTATTAGAAATACAAGATATATGGCTGGTTTTTTTATTCATATTATTATTAACCGCCATTAATATATTGATAAATACTAAATTACAGCAACCATATTAATAATATGGTTGCTGTAATTTAGTATTTATCAATATATTAATGTTACACGATATGATTATTTATTTTTAAAGCTATGATATAAATATAAAAATATATTATCACTATATACGCCATTTAATATAATAACGATACAGTATTTAATTCGAAATAAGCCGATATACTTTGACATTACGAAATCCTTGTTGATATAAATGTACTGCTTGTAATCGACTCATTACACCATAATCACAATATAATACATACACTTTACTTTGATCTAAATTAGGAAAACATTCTATCAAATTATAAAATGGTATTTTCTGTACCTGAACATTACATGGAACATGAATCGGATTTTTCTTTTGCTCATAATCTGTGCGTATATCTAAAATTATATCTTGAGAATCTAATTTAGTCTTAGTTTCTATATCAAAAAAACATGATCTTTGATTTGATATAAATTTCGAAATATCATATACATTAATTATATGTGCCTGATCTATAGTTTTCTGAAAAATTAAAGAATTTAAAAAACTTTCTTCCCATTCAATATGTTTTTTACTCACTTTTGTACTAGATTTTTTTACAATCATACCACAAAATTCTGGAATAGTTCTGGATAATGCTTCTGTACCTATTTTACGAGACAATTCAATAATTGATTCTTTATCATAAGCTATTAATGGCCTTAATATCATACAATTAAAAGACACCATATTATTGATTAAAATTAAGTTATCTAACGTTTGACTAGATACTTGTCCTAATACTTCTCCTGTAGATAATACCTGAATATTTCTACAAGTAGCTATAGAAGATGCAGCCTGAATCATTAATCGCTTCAATACTATTCCTACATAGTTAGGTTGTATTTTCACAAATAATTCCTTAACCACATGTGAAAAATTAACACAAATAAATTTAACATTATGAGAATAACTAAATTTTTTCCATAAATAGTAAACAATTTTATAAACTTCTATTGTATGATTAATATCACCAATGAGATTGAAAAAACAATAATGTACCTTACATCCACGACGAATTAACATATAACTAGAAACAACAGAATCAAATCCTCCAGACACTAACGATAAACACTCTCGTTGTGTACCAATAGGAAATCCTCCTAATCCTTTATAACGTTTCACAATTATAAATAAACGATTATTTTTAATTTCTAAATATATAATTTTATCTGGATTAATCAAATTCACACGTACATTTTGTATAACACAATTAATTTTATTACCCAAATATCGTTCAATATCTTGAGAAGTAACAATATGATTTCCATATCGCTTTACTCTAACACAAAAAGTTTTTCCTGATAATCGAGAACAACAATTCGCCAACATAATTTGATGATAAATATCCTCTAAAGAAAAAACTGTACTATCTTGAACATATAAAAAATGATGAATACCCGGTACATTAACTAATACTTTAGAAATTTTTAAGTAACTACTATCTTCGCACTTTATTTCAAGATAATCCCAATAACGTACTACTGCAACTAATATATTATGTTTTTTTAAAATAATTTGAATATTTTTAACAAGAACTTTTATGAAAAAAATTCGTACAGACTTACTCTTTATTATAATTTCAGGAGAAAACTTAATAATTATATTCATAAATTAATATTTGCAAAATTGAAATAATTTTATTAATTTATAATACTATATATATCAAATTCGATAACAAATATTATATTAACAATCTACATAATACAGTTATTCAAATTTTCTTTACCATAATCCTTAATATAACACTACAAACAAATAAATTTATTATAATCAAATCTACTTCAATTAAAATTTTATAGACCATAATTTAACATATCTATATTTATAATCATGTATAAGGTATAAATTTTCACTACCACAATAACCCATACTGTATATATCTTGAAAATCACATTACATACAAAAATCTATTAATATTCATATCAATAATTATATAAACTGAAGCAATGATTTAGTAAATTTTATATATGCAATTTCTTCTATAATCATGAAATCGAATTAAGACGATTTCATTCTCATTATTCAAACTCCAAATAAAACACATATAAATTTAAAATTATACTTTAAAAAAATCATAAATAATTAAACATTAACTATTCCAAATTTAAAACTACATGCTTACATATAAATAATACTCTGATTCAATTGTTTATAACTATAAATAACTAGTATATTTATTCCATGTATTGATTAACACTAGTTTTAATTATTATAATAATATCCTTTAAAAATTAGATACAACAATAAAATTCATGCTCAACCTTTACATATAAATTATCAGAATACTTAAAATATATAAAAAATTTAAGATATAATACAAGTATTATTTCTATTTTAAATACATTATATATAAATGTTGATTTTACTTATATAAAATAAATTTATATGAGTTTGAAACTGAATAAATATTCTATACTGGAGTTAATTGATACTCCTACAGAATTACGACAACTAACAGAAAATAAACTCCAAACGCTATGTAGCGAATTGCGCTTATTCCTGTTAAATAGTGTAAGTAAGTCTAGTGGCCATTTTGCATCAGGATTAGGAACTATAGAACTTACCGTAGCGTTACATTATGTATATAATACTCCTTTTGATCACTTAATTTGGGACGTAGGACATCAAGCATATCCTCATAAAATTCTTACAGGCCGAAAAAATCGTATTTATAGTATTCGACAACGTCATGGATTACACTCATTTCCTTGCCGAAATGAAAGCAAATATGATGTATTATCGGTAGGACATTCTTCTACCTCAATTAGTGCAGGATTAGGACTGGCTATAGCTTCAGAAAGAGAAAAATTAAATAGACGTACAGTATGTATAATAGGGGATGGAGCTTTAACTGCTGGAATGGCTTTTGAAGCCATAAATCATGCTGGAACAATAAAATCTAATTTATTAATTATCCTAAACGATAATAATATGTCTATTTCAGAAAATGTAGGTGCACTACATACGCAGTGTCCACAACAAAAAAAATATACCAATATCACATCTGATATAAAAAAAATAATAAACAGTAACATTTATAATAAAAATAAAAACACAAGTACTGCAATTGCATTATTTTCGAATCTGGGTTTTAACTGCACAGGTCCTATAGACGGACACAATATATTAACATTAATACATAATTTAAAAAATATACGTAACACAAAAACAGGTCCTCAATTTCTACATGTTATTACTAAAAAAGGTTATGGATATAAACCTGCAGAAAAAGATCCCATAAAATGGCATGCAGTGCCCAAATTTAATCTTAAAAGCGGAATTTTATCAACAAACAAAAATATCAAATATACCACATACTCTAAAATCTTTGGAGATTGGTTATGTCAAACTGCAATGCATGATAATAAAATTATAGGTATTACACCAGCAATGCGTGAAGGTTCTGGTATGAATAAATTTGCTCAAAAATATCCAAAACAATATTTTGATGTAGCTATTGCTGAACAACATGCTGTAACTTTCTCTGCCGGATTAGCAATCGCAGGATATAAACCAGTAGTAGCTATTTATTCAACATTTTTACAACGTGCATATGATCAAATCATTCACGATATAGCTATTCAAAAATTACCAGTATTATTTGCTGTAGATCGAGGGGGCATTGTAGGATCAGATGGAGAAACTCATCAAGGTGCTTTTGATTTATCTTATTTACGTTGTATTCCCAATTTAATAATTATGACTCCAAGCAACGCATATGAATGTAAACTAATGTTACATACAGGATATCATTATCAATATGGACCTAGCGTTGTACGTTATCCTAAAGGATGCGCCACTAATAATATACTATATCCATACAATAATACCACATCACTATATTCTATTCCCTTAAGCAAGGGCATCATACATCATCAAGGACAACATATTGCTATTCTCAATTTTGGAACTTTATTAAAACCTGCTTATAATGTTGCATTACAACTAAATGCCACATTAGTAGATATGAGATTTGTTAAACCATTAGATGAAATGTTAATAAAAAAACTTACTGAAAATCATCAAGCTTTTATTACTTTAGAAGAAAATTCTATTATAGGAGGAGCAGGAAGTGGAGTAAATGAATTTCTTGTACAAAATAAATTGTTAATTCCTACTCTCAATATCGGTCTTCCTGATTTTTTTATTCCTCAAGGAGCACAAAGAGAAATGCTATCTGAACTAGGGCTTGATAGTCAAGGAATTTATAAAAAAATTGTTAGATGGATAAAAATCTAAATACTTTAGACCAACAATCCTTTCATATGTCATCATAATATTATTTCATTTAAGGTTATATTGACATAACAAATAAAATCACATATATAGATACAACTCCTGCTAATATATCATCCATAATAATTCCAAACCCACCTGCTATTGATTTATCACACCATGAAATTGGCCAAGGCTTTACAATATCTAATATCCTAAATAATAAAAATGCAACAACTATCCAAAACCAACTACATTCTGGAATAACAGTCAAAGTTACCCACATCCCAACAAACTCATCCCACACAATTGATTGATGATCATGCATTCCAATATAAGAATTTATCTTTTCACACAAATAAATTCCTATTACTATACTAAATATTAAAAATATAAAATATATTTGATAAGACAAAAAATAAACTAACCCCCACCAAATAGGAATAGCTACTAGAGATGCTACTGTTCCTACAGGAATAAAACTAAATTTTTTTCCTATACCGAATCCAGTTGCAAGAAAATACCATAATTTAAATAAACTTAAACTATTAATCACATTTATCATATGTATGATATATTATTCATATACTAATTTATCCCTTATATAATTTTTCTGTTATTATTTTATCCAATACTCCATTAATAAATTTATGACTCTTTTCAGATCCAAATATTTTTGCTAATTCAATAGCCTCATTAATTACCACTTTATATGGAACATCACAACATTGAGTTAATTCAAACAAAGCGATCAATAATACTGAATATTCTATATAATCTATTGCTTTTAATCCCCGAGATAAATAAGGAATCATCAACGTATTTAACTCTTTAATTGTATGTATTACTCCAATATATAACGTCAGAAAATAAGAAATATTAAAATTCTGAATATTTTGAATTTTTATAACATAATTACTAATCATTGTATAATCATTTTTAGATAATTGCCAAGCATACAATGCTTGTAATGCACATAAACGAGCAAATCGACGAGTTATTGATTTCACATAACTAATTCATCCCATATATTACTAATTATTATTTTTAATAGTTTTCAATATATTAATCATTTCTAAAGCTGCTAAAGCAGCTTCACTACCTTTATTATTACCCTTAATTCCTATTCGTTCTACAGCTTGGCCTATATCATTAGTAACCAACAAACCTAATCCAATAGGAACTAAATTACTAATAGAAATATTAGACAATCCAAAATTACATGATTTATAAATAAACTCAAAATGCTCGGTTATCCCTCTAATTATCGTCCCTAAAACTATTATCGCATCATATTTATTACTTATAGACAAAGCTTGTGATACTAACGGCAATTCATAAGCCCCTGGTACCCACACTATAGTAATATTCTCATCTTGTACCTGACCAACACGTTTTAAGGTATCTATCGTTCCTTCAAGTAAATGATTATTAATAGCCTTATTAAATCTTGCAACAACAACTACTATTTTTGTTATATTAGAAACAACAGTATTACCTTCAATGACATCCATAAACTAATCCCGTTATTATCAATTTAAACATATATTTCAACACATTATACAAAAATACCATATTTCATATATTTTTTTAAAAAACCGTCAAATTTTAAAAACAGTATTCTTACATCAATGTAAAACATCTCAAAAAATTATGGTTTTAACGTTAAACGTATATCAGGCCCAATATTTTTAATATTAAGTAATTTAAAAGTCTTAACATCTTTTAAATTATCAATATTAGGCAAAAAACATAAAGGTTTAGCATTCGATCCCAAAAATTTTATGGACTGATATAAAATCAATTCATCTACCAAACCAATATCTAATAAAGATCCTGATAGCGTTGGACCTGCCTCTACCCAAACATTATTAATTTTTCGAACATACCCCAAATATTTCATCAACGCTTCTAAATTAATTTGATAACTACCAACTAAATTTATTTCTGGAGCTAACAACTGTTCTACTGATTCAGGCCAATTCAAATTATCTTTTTTTAATCTCACTAAAATAACTTTTCCTGAATTTTGTATAAAACGATGAGTAGGTAAAACACGATTAGCACTATCTATAATTACTCTCAACGGTTGTCTAATATGTTCTCTACAATACTTTAATTGTATATTTTTTGGAAAAAATGACCATCGAACATTTAAATGAGGGTTATCTATCAATATAGTTGTAGCAGTAGACAAAATTACATCACTTTCTGCTCTAAAACATTGTACATCTTGACGTGATTGCACAGAAGTAATCCATTTACTCTCACCGGTTTTCATAGCGGTTCGTCCATCCAAAGACGCAGCTAATTTTACTTTAATCCATGGCATACCAGTACGTATACGTTTAATAAATCCCTTATTTATATGTTCAGCTTCAGATAACATCAGGCTATGCCTTACTAAAATTCCTGATTCTTGTAATAACCGTACCCCACGACCCTTTATTTCAGGGTCAGGATCTAGCATAGAAATCACAACGCATTTAATTCCTGAATTTATCAAAGCAGTAGTACAAGGTGGAGTACGACCATAATGACTACATGGTTCCAATGTGACGTAAACAGTAGCTCCCCGTGCAGAATCTCCAGCAATACGTAATGCATGTATTTCAGCATGATCCTCCCCAGCCCGTATATGATAACCTTCTCCTATCACTTTATTTTCTTTTACAATAACACACCCTACATTAGGATTAGGCATGGTCGTAAAACGACCCTTACGAGCTAATCGAAATGCTCTAGATAAATATATCAAATCATTATCACAAAGCTTATCTTTTATCATAATAAATAAATCATATCATACAATTAATCTCATTTATTAATCACATAACTCAAATCGTGCGTACATAAGTCAATACACATTTACGATACTGTATTTGTAGTATTAAATCAATAAAAATACAAAGATACTATTAAAATATACTAAACAACTTTAAAAAATAACTAGCCATACATATATTTTCTATATATGTATAGATACAGAAATATAACTTCAATTTTATATTATATAAAATTACAAAAATATAAACGTAATTTATAATTTTAAATTAAATTATATAATAAAACACACCTAATTATATGAAACTAAATGTATAGTAATACTTAAAATATTCTATATAAAAATCAATTAATATTCATATTATATATTCGAATATATTCAACATTTTTGACTATTATATCAAATATCTATGATAGATCTTTAACTTAAAAACCAAGAATGAAGTTATGTATATAGACGAAATTGTTCCTACAATTACACCAAGCAACAAAGTTATAGAAAACTCATATAATATAGATCCTCCTAAAACCAACAATACCAACAATACCATCATTGTTGTTACTGAAGTAATAATAGTTCTATTTAGAACTTGACTTAATGAAATATTAATAATTTCGAAAGAAGATAGTTGCAACATATTATTGAAATTTTCACGAAAACGATCAAAAATAACAATTTTATCATTTAAAGAATACCCTATGACTGAAATTAAAGCAGCAATAATTGTAGAATTTATTTCAACAGTAAATATAGACAAAATACCAAGAATAATGATTATATCATGTACTAATGATATAATTACACTTACTGATAATCTTAATTCAAACCTTACTAAAATATACAAAAAAATACATATCAACGCAACCAAAGTAGATATTATCGATATTTTTATTAAATTTTCACTAGAATTTGGACTAATCCAATTCATTTGTTGTATATAAAACTTATGAGTAATTATTTTACTAAAAACATCCAAAATTTTTATCTTTATATTCTGATCTGATTTATCAAAATTATGAGCTAATGGTAAACGTACAATTATGTTTTTTGTATTATTAAAACACTGTACTACTGTGTTATTATAACCTAGTTGAACAAAATATTTTCTTATTTTAACTATGTCTAAATCTTGTTCTGATTCTATTTCAATGAGTAAACCACCAGTAAAATCTATTCCCCAATTAAAACCCTTAATAATCATACTCGTACATAATAAAATACATAAAAACATTGAACAAAATAATATAATACGACCATGAGAAACAAAATTATAAATTTTAAAACTAACATTATTCATAATACATTCTACTCAAAAGTATTTGAATTATATTATTACATTAAATAGATAAATATTTCGTACGCTTCTTACCATAAACTAAATTAACCAAAGCACGAGTTCCTATTATAGATGTAAACATGGATGTTCCTACACCTATAATAGTAGTAATAGCAAATCCTTGAATAGGACCTGTATTAAATATATATAATATTATAGCAGTAATAATAGTTGTAATATTTGCATCAATAATACTAGTACAAGCTTTACGATATCCTATATATATTGAATACTGCACTGGCTTTCCTTGTTTTAATTCCTCTTTAACACGTTCATTAATTAACACATTTGCATCTATAGCTACAGATAAAGTTAAAACAACACCTACTATACTAGACATAGTTAATGTAATACCAGGTATTACAGACAACAAACTAACTATAAGCACAAAATTTGTCACAAGAGCAATCCCAGCAATTAACCCAAAATATCGATACCATACAATCATAAAACATATTGAAATTAACATTCCCACAATACATGCTATTATTCCTTGAGCAATATTCTTTTTACCAAGAGTAGGTCCTATTATTTTTTCTTCATCAACATAAATAGGAGTAACTAAAGATCCCATTCTCAATAATGATGATAAACGCCGAACCTCATTCAGATTATTCATTCCAGTAATACAAAAATTATGATTCAATTGAGATTGAATAGTAGCGACATTAATAACCTTATCCCGTCTATATATGATAGAATGCCCCTGAGCGTCTTTTTTACCAGTATCCTTATATTCTATAAACAATGTAGCCATTATTTTCCCAATATTATCTTTAGTAAATTTTGAAATAATAGTATTTCCAAAACTATCTAAAGATATATTGACTTGAGGTCTATGATATTCATCAAAACTCATATTAGCATTGATGACATGATCTCCGGTTAAAATCACTTTTTTATATATAGGAACTATATTACCATTATCATCTAATTTTATTTCAGAATCCTCTGGAATATAATTATTATTAATCTTAAATTGATTTAGTTCAGTATTGACTAAACGAAATTCAAGACTTGCAGTATTATTTAATACTGTTTTAATTACAGAAATATCTTGAATACCCGGTATTTCTATAATAACACAATCTTTACCATAGCGATAAATTACTGGATCAGAAATCTGCAGTTGATTAATCCGATAACGTATAATATTAGAATTTTGCTGCATCGCATACTCATACATTGTATTTATATAACTTTCAGAAAACGAAATACGTAACTTACAATCATTTATTGTATTGAATATTAAATGATTATGACAATTAGATAAGCATGATATTGCTTGATTTCTATCATCAGAATTTTTAAAAATAATTTCTATATCAGAACAATTTATTGCACATATCTTTAAATATACAATATTCTTTTCATTTAAATTATCTTGTACAATATCCATGTATTGTATTTGAATTTTATTTAACATGCTTTGTATATCTACTCGAACCAATAAATACAACCCACCTTTTAAATCCAAACCTAATTTCAAAGGTTTAGCTCGAATATAAAATAACCATAATGGCATATCCGGAATTTTTGTACAAGATACTAAATATCTTTCTGAATAAATAGTATACAATATTTGATAAGCTCTTATTTGATCCAATTCAGAAAAAAAACATATTTGAATTTTATTGACGTTAGATACAACAAATTTACTAAATATTTCTTCTTTTTTTAAACCTGTTATAATATCAGATACTAATACATTATCTAAATTATGATTATTGAATATATAAGGTGTAATAGATATTGCAAAACCTTCTTTATATAAATTTGGAATGGCATATATAAAACCCATCATTAATGTTATAAATATTACAACATATTTCCATATAGAAAAAGAATTTATTAAAATCTTTCGTGTGAAATTCATAAAATTATAAAGATTTCATAGTACCTTTTGGTAAAATAGCAGTAACACAATCTCGTTTAATTAATACCTCATTATGAATATAATTATTTTTTTCGTTTAAAATGATAAAAATATATCCTGACTCTGTTACTCTAAGAACACGTCCTACCAATCCTCCAGTGGTTACTATTTCATCTCCTTTAACAATAGAATCTAACAATTCCTTATGATTCTTACTACGTTTTTGTTGAGGTCTAAAAATTGTAAAATAAAAAACTATAATAAATATTATTAACATTATAATTAAAGAATAAGGGCTACCTTGATCAACAGCATTATTATTTGCCCAAACTTTATTAATCAACCAATTCATGTTATACTTCCTCTATATATATCTGTGTATATACATTAATTATTAAATATTACTTAAATAATTGTTTGTTGATACAGAATTAAATTTATAATTGAATGCTTCAACAAATTTTCTCAATTTTTTCATTCTTATTGACTGACGTATTTCTTCCATTAAACGCTGATAATATCTTAAATTATGAATAGTATTTAATCTAATACCAAGGGATTCATTACATCTATCCAAATAATGTAAATATGAACGACTATAATATCGTTGACAAGTATAACAATCACAATCTTCTTCTATGGGATCAAGATCTGATTCATATTTAGCATTTCGAATACGAACTACTCCGTTATTAGTAAATAAATACCCATTACGTGCATTTCTTGTAGGTATAACACAATCAAACATATCAACTCCAAGACATACAGCCTCTATTAAATCTTGTGGTTTACCAACTCCCATTAAATAACGAGGTTTATCAAACGGTATAATTTTACATACATAAGAAACAATACGAAACCTCTCTTGCGGAGTTTCTCCCACTGATAACCCACCAATTGCATATCCATCAAATTTAATATTGATTAATTCTTGTGCTGACCTATTTCTTAACTCCTCATACATCCCGCCCTGTATAATTGCAAATAACATATTTGAATTATGTAACTTATCAAAATGTAAACGACTACGTTCAGCCCAATTTAACGATATTTCTACTGAATTTTTTATATATTCCCAAGTACTAGGATAAGATACACACTCATCGAATACTAACACTATATCAGAACCCAAATGATATTGTATATCCATCGATTTTTCCGGAGTTAAAAAAATAGTAGATCCATTAACAGGATCTTTAAAATATACTCCAGATTCAGTAATTTTCCTTAATTTATTTAAACTAAATACTTGAAAACCCCCAGAATCAGTAATTATAGGACCCATCCAATTCATAAATTTATGTAAATTTTGGTGTATTTTGATAATTTCTAAACCTGGTCGTAACCACAAATGAAAAGTATTGCTCAAAATAATTTGAGCGCCACTCTCTGCTACTTCTTGAGAAGTTACTGATTTAACCACTCCATAAGTTCCTACAGGAATAAAAGCAGGTGTCTCTATTATTCCATGATGACAAGTTAATTTTCCCACCCTGGCATCACCATCAGTTTGCAACACTCGAAATACCATGATATTATTATCCTATATATCCGAATTCATTAATATTTATTTGATATATTATGTACCGTAAATACAAACGACATAAAATAAACAACGTTATCATTACCTATTAAATACATATTATTTTGTATAATCTATCATTCTGAACGACATGTAATAAACATAGAATCTCCATAACTAAGGAATTTATAATTCAGATCTATAGCTGCATTATACACTCTGAGTATATTGCGATACCCAGCAAATGCTGCTACTAACATTATTAATGTTGATTCTGGTAAATGAAAATTAGTAATTAAAGAATCAACAATCTTAAAACGATAACCAGGAAAAATAAAAATGCGAGAATAACCAGAAAATGATTCGATAATAGATAAACTTTTAGTATTCATAGCTGCAGTTTCTAATGCTTTAACCACCGTTGTTCCAACCGCAATTACACGATTTTTTCGTTCCTTACATCTTAAAATAGATTCTATTGTGCTTTGAGACACTTCTATATACTCATCATGCATAACATGATGTTCAATCAATGTTACCCTAACTGGCTGAAAAGTAGCAGACCCTATATGTAACGTAATAAAACTTATTTCAATACCTAAATTTAATAATCTATTTATTAACAATGTATCAAAATGTAAACCCGCTGTTGGAGCAGCAATTGATCCTAACTTAGATCCATAAACCGTTTGATATAATTCATAATCTATAATTTCATCTAACCTATGAAAGTACGGTGGAATTGGAATATGTCCAATATCATTCAATAAACTTAATACATTGTTATAATTAATATTATCAAAATAAATTTTAAACAATTTATAACTATAATATATTTTTATAACATATATATATATATTTAAATTAGATCCTAATATAAATTTTTCACCTAATTGTACTAATTCAGAAGAATATATATGAGCAACAGCTTGATAATCATTTAATATTCGTTCTATTAAAATTTCAACTTTTTTTCCTGTGACAGAATACCCATATAATCTTGCTGGTATCACTCGGGTATCATTAAATATTAATAAATCTCCTGGATTTAATATTTCTGGAAGATCCGAAAAAAAATGATGTGTTATCTTTGTAGTTAGTCTATCGAATACTAACAATCTACATTCACTTCTCTTAAGATTAGGATACCTGGAAATTAATTTCTTAGGTAATTGAAATTTAAAATCTGATGTTCGCATCTGGTATTAAACATTCTAGTTACATGACTATATAACGTATATTATATTTTATACTTCATAAAAGTTAACCATTTTTTACAAAAACTATATCATTTATAAAAAATATTATACATTTATGCATCTAAAGATATAGCAACACAAGATAATTATCTCTATAATAATATTAATAAATTAACTTATATTAAATAATCGCAAGTTATTTGCAAAAAATTAATTTCATCAGTACAATAAAATTGTTTACAATATCATTGTAAATACACATTATAAATATATCACATATATCATTAAGGAATAATATTATGTTAGTTAGTTATAGAGCTCCAGATTTTACTGCTCCTACAATACTAGGTAATGGTGAAATAGTTAATGACTTTAACTTATTCAAATATATACAAAATAAAATGGCTATGATCTTTTTTTGGCCTATGGATTTTACTTTTGTTTGTCCATCAGAATTAATTGCATGCGATAAACGTTATTTTGAATTTCAAAAAAGAGAAACTGAAATTATTGGAATTTCTATTGATTCTGTGTTCGTACATAATGCTTGGAGAAAAATACCAATCAATAAAGGAGGAATAGGATCTGTAAAATACCCTATGGTATCCGACATAAAAAGAGAAATTATTAAAGATTATGGTATAGAACATACCGACAAAGGAGTAGCATTAAGAGCATCTTTTCTAATAGATAAATTAGGAATAATACGACATCAAGTTGTTAATGATTTGCCTTTTGGAAGAAATTTTGATGAAATGATTCGTATGATAGATGCGTTATTATTTAACGAAACCCACGGACTCCTATGCCCTGCTCAATGGGATCAAAACAAAGTAGGTTTACATGCTTCTCAAGATAGTGTAGAAGAATACTTGACTAACCACTTGTCTCAATTATGAGACAAGTGGTTAGTCAAGTATTCCCATTATAAAATCATAATACACACTCTACACACAATATAAATATTGAACAAAAGGTAAATCATTCATCCACTTGCCGACAATAGGATTCGAACCTACAACCTTTGCATTACGAATGCATTGCTCTACCAATTAAGCTATATCGGCGCGTTTAATCTAATCAACTATGCAACGGTATAGATCTCAATTCACACACTGTTTTATATAACATACACAGCCATATAATAACTACAAAACTCACTAATATAAACTATAATCACTTAATAATTTTTATTCAATTTCAACATACCATATGCACTTAAATTAACATTTCTTTTTCTACAATTAAAATTATCGTGTGAATAATTTTAATATGAATTTCTTGAACATAATCTAAATATTCTGCATATGGAATACAAATTTCTACATTAACATAATTAGAAATTTGTTTACAACTACCATCTCCTGTTAAAAAAATCACCTTCATCCCTATATTGTAAGCAGATGTAATAGCTTTTAAAATATTTTTAGATTTTCCAGAGCTAGAAATAGCAAACAATATATCTGTTGATTTTCCTACAGATTCTATAAAACGTGCAAAAATATTTTCATAACCAAAATCATTACTCACGCAAGATAAATAAGATGGATCAGATATAACAATAGCTGGATACCCTGGTCTATTTGCTCTATACCGACCAGTCAATTCCTCTGCAAAATGCATTGCATTACAGTGTGATCCTCCATTACCACAAGACAACACCTTACCTTCTGCCTTAAAAGCATTAGAAATTAATTTCGCAGCAGATTGTATTTTATTTACATAATTTTCAGTTTTTATAAACGTTTGCATAATTTTTATGATTTTATCAAACTCATTATAAATTATATTAGAATACATAATATTCTCCTAAAAACAATCAAATCAATAATAATCTCTTTATTATTGAAAAACAACGAAATATATCATATCTATTTAGTTTATTAAAGAAAACAGAACAATATACGTCTTGAATGACTATAATTTATATATTTAATATATAAATTATAGTCAATTATTTACACTTCCTCCACAAACACTGATTATTAGACGCTTTCATTACAAAATCTAAATATTTTTCATGTTCTAATTTTTCTATCGAAGTAGCATAAAGAATTTTCAACGATTTCTTTTCTGTACACACACTATTATTCAAGCATAATTCAAACTTATTATCATGCGTTATAGTATTATTCAGTATATTTGTATCACTATTATCTAACATATCCATAAATTGTATTCTAGTTTGGCCTCCTGTCATAACTAAAAATACATAAGCTAAAAGCTGAGCATCAATTAATGCATTATGTAAAATACGTTTACTATTTTTAATACAATAACGCTCACATAAAGCATCCAAACTATTACGCTGACCTGGAAATATTTTACGAGCAAGCTTGAGACTATCTATAACAGTACAATATGATTCTACTGTTCTAGAATTTAAATAAATATTATGTAATTCAAAATTTAAAAATCCTAAATCAAATGATGCATTATGTATAACTAAAGTACTACCTCTAATAAATTGTAAAAAATCATTTGCAATATCTAAAAAACATGGTTGATCTACTAAAAATTGATCACTAATACCATGTATTGCAAAAGCTTCAGAATCAACAGATCTATTAGGATTAAGATAAACATGAAACTGGTTATTTGTTAAACGCCGATTTATTATTTCCACTGCTCCAATTTCAATAATCCTATGACCTTCATAATGTACTCCAAATTTATTCATACCAGTAGTTTCAGTATCTAAAACAACATATCGATTAGAATTAATATTCATATTCTGTATTTTTATATCACACCTATTTATTGTAATTACACTATAATACACTTAATATGTACAAACAAATAGAAATTTTTACTGATGGATCATGTCTAGGTAATCCTGGCCCAGGGGGTTGTGCAGGTATATTGCGTTATAGACAATACAAAAAAGAATTTAGCGCAGGATATCATATCACTACCAATAATCGAATGGAACTAATGGCAGCTATTATTGCGTTAGAATCACTTAAAAATTCTTGCCAGATTATTTTATATAGCGATAGTCAATATTTATTAACTGGAATTACTCAGTGGATTCAAATTTGGAAAAAACATCATTGGAAAACCGCTGACTCAAAATTAGTAAAAAATATTGATTTATGGCGTCGTTTAGATATTGCAATACAACCACATAATATCAAAGATTGGCGTTGGTTAAAAAGCCATACTGGACATCCAGATAATGAACGTTGTGATCAATTAGCTCGAAAAGCTGCTAAATATCCATTAAATAAAGACTTCGACAACAATCCAGTTGTATTATACAATGACAATGACTTAATGAAAATAGATTAATTAATTGATATATTTTAATATATTATTAAACTATCCGTACAACCATATTATGAATATTATTAAATGCATATCATTACAAACTAATTATATCTGGATAATATACAACCACATACGACAGTGCATAATTATAGATCCAGGAGAATCATTAAAAGTGATAAAAATGTTAAATCACTTACAATTGATTCCAGAAGCAATATTGCTAACTCATAATCACAGGGATCATACCAACGGAGTATTTACTTTAATTCAACATTTTCCAAAAATAAAAATATACGGACCAATAGAAACTCAAAATCAAAATTTTGCCACAATAACAGTTTCAGAAGGAGATACATTACAAATACTTAATCAAGAAATTAAAGTACTTAATTTTCCAGGACATACACCTCATCATATTGGTTTTTACTATAAATCCTGGTTATTTTCCGGAGATACTATATTTTCCGCAGGGTGTGGAACAATACAAACAGGGTATACACAAGCAATGTACAAATCTTTACTAAAAATCCAATGTTTACCAAAAAATACCTTAATTTACAGCGGACATGAATACACTTTACTCAATCTTAACTTCGCAATTTCTATATTACCCCAAGATACATTAATTATTAATTACCTAAAAAAAATCACTAAGGTTCTAAAAAAAAATAAGCTACTACAACCAACAACATTACAATTAGAATTAAAAATCAATCCATTTTTACGTTGTAATGATATAAATATTCAAAAATCATTAAACCTTTTTCCTAAACCAGGAGAAGAATGGAAAATTCTCCAAGCATTACGCAATAAAAAAGACTTATATTTAGTAAAAAATTAATACTACTATCCATTAACTACAATAACCATAAATCAAAACTTGGCAGCCCCCTACTCTCACATGAGGAATCCTCACACTACCATCGGTACCACGACATTTCACTTCTGAGTTCGGAATGGTCATCAGGTGGTACTATCGCGCTAATGCCACCAAGTTTTTATTAGTAATGCATTATACAAAAATCGAGTTCAGTATCTTACTTTTCATATAAAAAGTCAAATAAAATCAACAAATATAATTATTTTATACATATTACTTACATAATTCAGATCGAAATGCATTTAAAACTATGGGTACAGATGGTTTTTTACCATGCCATAAATAAAACGCATATGCTGCTTGTTCTATCAACATTCCCAAACCATCAACACAATAATTTGATCCATTTTTTTTACACCATTTCACAAATATCGTATCTTGATTTCCATAAAATAAATCATAACATTTGGTAAATGGTGTAATTAAAAACGATGAAATACAAGGAAGATCATTATTCATACTACTAGATGACGCATTAATAATCAAATCATACTTTTTACATGCATTTTTTTCACACAATAAATTATTTAAATCAATACAAGATATATTCTGACGACCTATACTATGATAATATTGCACTAATCTCTGAGCATTAAAAAAAGTTCTATTAATTATATTCACACAACATTTTTTTATATCTAATAAAACAGGAATAATACTTTGAGCTGCTCCACCAGACCCGATTAATAAAATATTAGCTGTTTCCTGAATATTATTACAAGTCATATCTATAAAAGCATTATCTATGCTAATCCAATTTAAACGCTTCAAATCATTAATTAACCCTATACCATCAGTATTATCTCCTAATAAAGTACCATCAAGTTGTTTTTTGATTGTATTTACTGTACTTGACAATATAGATCTATCAGTTAAATTATCACATAATAAAAAAGCCCGTTTTTTAAAAGGGACAGTAATATTTGCCCCAAAACCACCCATATCAAAAAATTGATATAACAAATTATAAAAATTATCATCTGAAGCTACTTTCAAATCATATTCACCACACATACCAAATTCATTAGCAAACATACTATAAATCTTTGGAGATTTACTATGACTTACTGGATTCCCAAAAATAGCAAAAGAACTCAATTCCACCTCCTAAAATTATTTTCTAATAATCTTACCAGTAATAGCATCTCGAATTATAGAAGGATTAGGCAATCCTAATACATTTGTATTCATTATAGGAAAATCATATCCTAATTGTTTATATACCGCATGAATAGTCCTGGCTGGTAGATATCCAGATACATTAGCGCTAGTAGATACTAATGGCTTTCCAAAAGTTAAACACAAGCGCCTGATTGGTTCAAAATTACTTACTCGAATTGCTACAGAAGAAAATTTCCCTGTTAACCACATTGGAGTACTAGATCGAGCTGGGAATACCCATGTAAATGGACCCGGCCAAGTTGAAAAAATACGAGACAATTGTAAACTATTTAAATATCTATCATCCACATACTTAAATAATTGAGTATAATTAGCCGCAACTAAAATCAAACCCTTTTTCCAAGATCGACACTTGATTTTTAACAAAGTATTTATTGCATTTTCATTATCTGGATTACATCCTAAACCAAATACAGATTCTGTTGGATAAACAATGACTTTACCTTTATTTAATTGTTCAGTTAAACCCTTAACAGTAAAATTAGTATAGACTTTACTCATACATTAATTTTATTTAAAATAGCTATTAATCAATAAATACAAAATTTAACAAAGAGTTAATTATTTCTAAATCTTACATACGATAATTATACCAACATTTTGTTTTGCCATGCAAAAATATTTTATACATAGAACAAAATTCAAACTTTTAAATTTATTTAAATATTTTAGATATTAATTATCAATAATCACTTTTATTAAATATACAAACCATATTATAATTTTATCATAATTTTAAAAAATTATATATATTAAAAATTCTAAACTATGTCTATATTACAAATGTTATATTATCCGGATCAACGTTTAAGAAAAATTGCACGTTCTGTTTCCATCATTTCTCATGATACCAAGAAAATTATATCCGATATGTTTGAAACTATGTATTTTCAACAAGGAATTGGATTAGCGGCAACACAAGTTGACATTCATCAAAAAATAATTGTTATAGATTTAAATAATAACATACAAAAACGTTTAGTGTTTATTAACCCATGCATTATAAAAAAAATAGGCACTATTACCCATATCATTGAAGGGTGTTTATCTATCCCAAAGATTAGAGCAAGTGTTCCAAGATCACAAAACATAATAGTACAATCGCTAGATGAAAATGGTAATAACTTTGAAATGGAGGCCACTGATTTACTATCAGTCTGTATTCAACATGAAATAGACCACCTATTAGGTAAATTATTTATTGATTACTTATCACCATTTAAAATTCAAAGAATTCACAAAAAAATTAATAAATGGTCCACAGTATACAAAAACCATATTAAACTTTCTCATTAAATAACTAACATGAATTGCATTAACTTATGAAATTACATTTAAAAGGATTACGTATCGCTTTTTTTGGAACATCAGATTTTGCCGCATATCATTTATTCGTATTAATCCACTGTTCCATACATAAAATAGTTGCAATTTTTACTCAAGAGTCAATAAAAATAAAGCAAAAATCATCAATTCTATCTATTCACACAATATCACAAATTAATAATATATTATTATTCCAATCATATTTTTTATCTCAATCTCAAATCAATCATATTATAAAAAATCTAAATATAGATATAATAATAGTTGTATCATATGGAGTAATTTTATCACAAGAAATATTACATATACCAAAACTAGGTTGTATCAATATCCACGGTTCATTATTACCTCGATGGAGGGGACCAGCTCCAATTCAACGCGCTTTAGAACATGGAGATACCATGACAGGTATAAGCATCATTCAAATGAATTCAAATATAGATACAGGTGATATCTTGCATTCCACACCATGTAAAATATCACCAAAAGACACCAGCTACACTCTATCTAAAAAATTAGCTTGCATAGGATCTATAGCTTTATTAAAAACTATTGAAAAAATCATATTAGGTACATGTAAAAATATACCCCAAGATACATCTAATATAACTTACGCATATAAATTAAATAAAAAAGAAGCACATATTAATTGGAATAAATCAGCAATTGAAATAGAACGACGTATACGCGCTTTTAATCCATGGCCAGTCAGTTATTTCAAAATAAAAAATCAATATATAAGAGTATGGAATGCTGAAATAAATAAAAATTCAATCAATACTGATCAATATAATGATTTTCAACCCGGAACTATATTAAAAACTCATCCTAATGGTATCTACGTAATTACTGGATCTGGAATAATAATACTTACTGTCTTACAAATCTCAGGAAAAAAGAAAATACATGTTAAAGACTTAATGAACGCTTACTCATCTTTATTTACAATGCACTCGGTTTTAACATAAAACTCCTAACATTTTATAAAATATATACATATATATACAAATATTCAATCAATCGAGCTAGTTATATTATAAATTTATGATTTAATAACTAATTTAGATCTATCAACTAATTCTATATAAGCCATTGGAGCATTATCTCCTTTACGAAATCCACATTTTAATATTCTAGTATATCCTCCAGGCCTATCATAAAAATGAGGACCAATTTGAGTAAAAAGTTTAATAACTGAATCAGTATTCCTAATTTTAGCAAAAATTAAACGCCGATTAGCAATCGTATTTATTTTAGCTCTAGTGATAACTGGCTCGATAAATTGACGTAATATTTTTGCCTTAGATAAAGTAGTTTTAATAATATGATTTAAAATTAAAGCAATCATCATATTTTTAACCATAGCATCACGATGAGATCCAGATCTATTAAATTTTAATACTCTTTTTTGATGTTTCATAATTATATACCCATAAAACGATACTTACATTTTCCATCCAACATAATACCATATAATACATCATTTATTGTTCGGACAGATGTTTTGGAGGCCAATTATCTAAACGCATACCTAATGATAATCCTCTAGAAGCTAATACATCTTTAATTTCAGTTAAAGACTTTTTACCAAGATTCGGAGTCTTTAATAACTCTACTTCTGTTTTTTGTACTAAATCACCTATATAATGAATGGATTCAGCTTTTAAACAATTAGCAGAACGTACAGTTAATTCCAAATCATCTACTAAATTTAATAAAGATGGATCAAATTCTGGTTTTTCTTCTTTAACTTCAGGTTGATGCACATCTTTTAAATCAATAAATGAAGATAATTGATCCGATAAAATAGTTGCCGCCCGTCTTATTGCTTCTTCAGGATCTATAGTTCCATTAGTTTCCATATCAATAATTAATTTATCTAAATCTGTACGTTTCTCTACCCTAGCTGCTTCCACAGTATAAGATATCCTCTCCACAGGAGAATAACATGCATCTAATAACAATCGCCCTATTGGTAAGTCATGTTGATCATCAGAACTAAACCTAGAAAACGCTGGAACATATCCTCTTCCGCGTTGAACTTTAATGCGCATAATAATAGATGTATCTTGATCTGTTATACAACATATAATATGATTTGGATTAACTATACTTATAATACTACTATCATATTCAATATCACTTGCAATTACCGGTCCAATTCCTGTTTTTTTCAAAGTTAATACTATACTATCTTTAACATACATGTTAATAGCCAATGTTTTTAAATTAAGTAAGATTTCTAAAACATCTTCACGTACACCCTCTTTTGTTCCATATTCATGCAATACTCCTTCAATTTCAACTTCTGTTATTGCACAACCAGGCATTGAAGATAATAAAATACGGCGCAATGCATTCCCCAAAGTATGTCCAAACCCTCGTTCTAAAGGTTCTAAAGTTATCTTAGAATGTATTTCTGAAATCTTTTCGATATTTATCGATCGGGGTTTTAAAAATTCCTTTTCAAAACTCTGCATTATTACCTCTCTTTAATTATATATCATTGACTAATTTATTTTGAATATAACTCCACAATTAAGTGTTCATTAATATTCGCAGATAATTCACTACGTTCCGGACGTCTTTTAAATATACCTTTCAACTTAGCAGAATCAACTTCAATCCAGGGTACACTTTCTCTCTGTTGCTCAGCAATTTCCAAAGCAGCATAAATCCTAGATTGATTATGTGATTTTTTATATACCTGAATAACAGTATTTGGAACAACTTGATAAGAAGCTATATTAACAATACAATCGTTTACTATAATAGATTTATGACTTACTAATTGACGAGATTCAGCCCTAGTAGATCCAAATCCCATACGATATACAACATTATCCAATCTACTTTCTAACAACTGCAAAAGAATTTCACCTGTATTACCCTTCATACTAGCTGATTTTCTATAATAATTAGCAAATTGATTTTCCAATATACCATACATACGTTTAACTTTTTGTTTTTCCCGCAACTGTACTCCATAATCAGAAAGTCTAGATTTTCGTATACTATGTTGACCTGGAGCATGATCAAACTGACACTTAGAATCAATAGATCTAATTCCAGATTTTAAAAATAAATCTGTATTTTCTCGACGACTTAATTTAAGCTTTGGTCCTACATATTTTGCCATATCTTTTCCTTACATTACACAATGAATTTTATTTTTTAGACACGACGTTTTTTAGCAGGACGGCAACCATTATGAGGAATTGGAGTGACATCTATTATACTGATAATATGAAAACCTGCTGCATTTAAAGCTCGAACCGCAGATTCCCTACCTGGCCCTGGTCCCTTAACCATAACTTCTAAATTTTTCACTCCATATTCTTGTACTATTTCCGCACAACGCTCCGCTGCTATTTGAGCCGCAAATGGAGTAGATTTTCTAGAACCTCGAAAACCTGATCCACCAGATGTAGCCCATCCCAAAGTATTGCCTTGACGATCGCTAATAGTCACAATAGTATTATTAAAAGAAGCATGTATATGAGCAATACCATCAGTAACTTGTTTTTTAATCCGCTTACGTAATCTAAGAGAAGATGATTTAATCATTTTATTAAGTCTTCTTATTTTATCAAAACCATATCTATTATTTATTTTTAAATATAATAAAAATTACTTATTTATTAATTTTTTAGGTCCCTTTCTAGTTCTAGCATTTGTCCTAGTTCTTTGTCCTCTTACTGGCAAATTACGTCTATGACGTAAACCGCGATATGTACCAAGATCAATTAAACGTTTTATATTTAAAGTAACTTCACGTCTCAAATCCCCTTCTACAACATACTTGGCAATTTCATTACGCATTTTATCAATATATACATCAGATAATTGACCAATCTTAGTATACTCATCTACTCCAATACTTAAACAAATCAATTTAGCACGAGACCTACCAATACCATATATTGACATTAGAGCTATAACTGCATGCTTACGATCAGGAACATTTACCCCTGCTATACGTACCACTTAATTTATCTACCCCTTAATAAAAACAACCAAATTATTATATTTATCTAATTCACAATAAAAATAACACTTTTACAAATTAACCTTGTCGTTGTTTATGTTTAGGTGTTACACGACAAACTACACGAATGACATTACGTCGCTTTATAATAAAACAATGTTGACACATTTTTCTTACTGATGCCCGAACTTTCATACAATACTACCATTAATATTTAATAAAATAAAATACCCATAAGTACTAATTACTATAATTTTTAAAATTCGCTTTCTTTAATACAGATTCATATTGTCTAGACATTAATAGAGTCTGTATTTGAGTCATAAATTCCATAATTACAACTACTACTATTAATAATGATGTTCCTCCAAAATAAAACGGTACTTTCATAGATATTCTCATAAACTCCGGAACCAAACAGATAAAAGTAACATACATGGAACCAGCAAACGTCAAACGTAATATAATTTTATTAATATATTTTGCAGTTTGTTCTCCAGGCCTAATTCCAGGTACAAAAGCACCAGATTTTTTTAAATTATCAGCAGTATCTCGAGGATTAAATACTAAAGATGTATAAAAAAAACAAAAAAATATAATAGCTGATGAATATATCAAAATATACAACAATTGTCCAGGTTGTAAATACGTAGATACTATATGTAACCATCGATGATGACTTACTCCTCTACTAAACCAAGAAATAATAGTACTAGGAAATAAAATTATACTTGATGCAAATATAGCTGGAATAACCCCAGCCATATTAACTTTAAGAGGTAAATGTGTACTGTTTCCTTGTTGTGTCGAATACATTCGACGACCTTGTTGTCTTTTTGGGTTAGCATAATGAACTAAAATACGACGTTGACCTCTTTCCATAAATACTACAAAAAATGTAATACTAATAACCAAACATACTATTAAAACTAATACAAAAAAATGTAATTCATTTTGTCTTACTTGCTCTATAGTATGACCTATGGCTGCAGGCAATCCTGCTACAATCCCTGAGAAAATAATAACAGAAATACCATTTCCTATACCATGATTAGTAATTTGATCTCCTAACCACATTAAAAATATAGTACCTGATACTAAACTAATCACCGCTACAAAATAAAAATTAAATCCAGGATTGATCACTAAATTTGGAATATTAGGTAATCCAATCACTATTCCTAAAGACTGTAAAGTTCCTAATATTAAGGTTCCATAACGAATATAACGATTTATTGCTCGCCTACCACTTTCTCCTTCTTTTTTAATTTCAATGAGAGTAGGATGTACTGTAGTTAATAATTGTACAATAATTGATGCTGAAATATATGGCATAATTCCTAAACTAAAAATAGAAGCTCGACTTAATGATCCTCCAGAAAAAATATTCAACATATCTATAATAGTACCTTGTTGTTCTTGTAAAATTTTAGATAACACAGTTAAATCTACTCCCGGAATTGGAATAAAAGACCCTATACGAAAGATAATCAAAGCCCCAACAATAAATATTATTCTTTGTTTTAAATCACGTAACCCACTTTTTATACTTTTAAAATCAGATATAAATCGAGAGTTTTTAATAATAGCCATCATTTTATAAACTACTCTCCTTCCTCAATTCTTCCACCTACAGATTTTATCAAATCCCGAGCTCCTTTACTTATGCGCAGATTTCGTATAATAACAGGTTTATCAAAAGTACCAGACATAATAATTTTAACAAACCTAATCTTTCTACTAACAATATCATATTTTTTTAATACATTTAAATCAATCACATTTTCTGGAATACGAGATAAATCAAATAATGTAATTTCTTGAGTAACAATAGATTTTCTTGATTTAAACCCAAATTTTGGCAATCTACGATGTAAAGGTGTTTGACCTCCTTCAAAACTTACCTTAATTTTACATCCAGACCTAGACTTTTGACCTTTATGACCTCGTCCAGCAGTTTTTCCAAATCCAGATCCTATACCTCTAGCTACTCTTTTTCCAACACGTTTAGCTCCTAAAGCTGGAGCAATAGTATTCAGACTAAACATATATCATCAATCCTGCCTTTTTACCTGAATCATATATAAAACTAAATTAATCATACCGCGAACAGAAGGAGTATCAATTTTACTCACAGTGTTGCCAATTCTTCTTAAACCTAAACCACGTAAAGTTGCCTTATGTTTAGGTATACAACCAATCGAACTTCGAATTTGAGTAATTTTCAGCATATATATTATCTTCCGTTATAAGTATAATTATTAAGAATATATTCTAAAGATTTCCCTCTTTTTTCAGCAACCATTTCTGGAGATTTCATATTTTTTAATGCATTCACCGTTGCTCGGACAATATTAATAGGATTAGTAGAGCCATAAGCCTTCGCTAATACATTATGTATACCAACAACTTCTAAAATAGCACGCATCGCCCCTCCAGCAATAATACCAGTCCCTTCAGAAGCAGGCTTCATATAAATACGAGCACCTGTATATATACCAATGATTGAATGTTGTAATGTTCTACCCGGATTTAAAGGTATATCAATCATATTATGACGAGCTTTCTCCATGGCTTTCTGAATAGCTGAAGGAACCTCGCGAGCCTTCCCATATCCAAATCCTACCCGACCGTTAACATTTCCTACAACAGTAAGTGCAGCAAAACTAAACACTCTCCCTCCCTTAACAGTTTTTGACACCCGATTAACTGTAATTAATTTTTCCTGTAATTCATGAATATTAGAGGTCTGTTTATTAGAATATCTCATTAAATCTACCTTTTAAAATTTTAAACCAAACTGACGTGCATACTCTGCTAAAATTTGAACCCGCCCATGATATTTAAATCCAGATCTATCAAACGATACATGTACAATACCTTTTTTAAAAGCACGTTCTGCTATTACTTGACCTACAACAGCAGCAGCTTCTTTATTACCAGTAACACGTAACTTACTTGCAATTAACTTTTCTGTGGTAGACGCTGCAACTAATACATTACAATTATCTTCAGAAACTATTTGGGCATACATATGCCGTAAACTTCTATACACTACTAATCTTACTGAACCTAATAAATACAATTTTTTTCTTAATTTTAAAGCTCTACGAGCTCTTAATAACTTTTTATTCATATATCATAATACCAGATGAATATCATATATCCAAACCTAATAATATTAAACTTATTACTTTTTCTTTTTAGTATCTTTATTATAAACCAATTCATCAAAATAACGAATTCCCTTACCTTTGAACGGTTCAGGAGGTTTAATTGCACGCAAATCTGCTGCAACTTGCCCAATAAGTTGCTTATTAATACTAGTTAAAACAATTTCAGTTTGATTTACACACTGTGCTTTTACTTCAATAGGTAATGTATAACGAATATCATGAGAAAATCCAACCTCCAAATTAAGCACACTCTCTTGAATAGACACTCTATACCCTATTCCAATTAACTGTAATTTTTTTACAAAACCTTCAGTCACTCCAACTATCATACTGTTAATTAAAGAACACGTAGTTCCTAGCAAAGCCCTATTTACATGATTACGATACCTTGAATATACTATTAAATTTTTTACATTACTGAATTGTACACCAATAAAATTATGAAATTTATAACTCAAATTACCAAGCACTCCTACAACTAAAATACAACAATCCTGAATAGTTATCTGTATTTCATTAGGTATACAAATAATAGATTTATAACCACTTATCTGTTCCATTATACTACCATTTTCAAAATTATCATGATACATAACAAATTATTTCTCCACCTACATTTAATTTTCTAGCTTTTTTATCTGTCATAACCCCTTTAGAAGTAGAAACAACTACAACCCCCATTCCAGATAACACTTTTGGTAACATATCTTTATTTTTATAAACCCGCAAACTAGGCCGACTAATACGTTGAATATGATCAATAACCGGTTTATTACATTGATAATACTTAAGAGATATCTCTAAAATAAATTTAATATTACCTAATACCGAATAATCTTTTAGAAAACCCTCCTCGACCAAAACTTTAGTAATAGCTATTTTTATAGTAGACGATGGAACATAAACCTTATCTTTTTTAGCAACTTGCCCATTACGTATAACAGTTAACATATCTGCTATTGGATCTTGCATACTCATAATTATAATTACTCTATATAATAAACAGTGATTATTGCATTCATATTTTCATTACCAACTAGATTTTCTTAATCCAGGAATTTCACCCTTCATAGCAGCCTCTCTAACCTTCATTCGACTTAATCCAAATTTTCTTAAAAAAGCATGTGGACGACCTGTTCGTCCACAACGATTACGTAATCTAGACGGACTAGAATCTCTAGGTAAAGTTTGTAATTTTAACACAGCATTCCACCTTTCCTCACTAGATACTTTAAGATCAACAACACACTTCCTCAACAAAGACCGTCTTAAAAAATACTTATTAATTAATCTTAAACGTTTTTTTTCTCGTTCCTGTACAGACTTTCTAGGCATAACAATTAATGTTCCTCTGTTGATGTATATATTGAATCATTATTTTTCAATGGAAAACGAAAAGCACGCAACAAAACATACGCTTCTTTATCGGAAACAGCATTAGTAGTAATTGTAATATTCATACCCCTAATACCATCAATAGTATCATAATTAATTTCTGGAAAAATAATTTGCTCACGTATCCCCATAGTATAATTACCATAACCATCAAAAGATTTTATAGATAATCCTCTAAAATCTCGAATACGAGGTATAGCTATGGAAATAAGTCTTTCAAAAAATTCCCACATCCTTTTTCTACGTAAAGTTACTTTACATCCAATTTCCTGACCTTGTCGTATTTTAAAACTTGCAATAGATTTACGAGCCTTAGTAATCACTGGTTTTTGGCCTGAAATCATCTCTAAATCTTCTATTGCTCTTTCCAAGAATTTTTTATTAATAATAGACTTACCTACGCCCATACTAATAGTGATTTTATTAATCTTCGGTACTTGCATAACAGACTTATATTTAAATTCTCTCATCAAATCATACACAACATGACTTTTATAATAATCACGTAATTTAGCCATATATTGTAACATTCATTCCAAAATTACTTAATTAAATTACCATTAGATTTAAAAATTCGTATTTTCTTTCCATTTTTTATTTTAAATCCAACTCGATCTGCTTTATTTAAAGCAGCATTAAAAATAGCGACATTAGATAAATGAATAAATGCCTCCTTCTCTATTATACCTCCAGGCTGATTCTTATTTGGAACTGGTTTTTGATGTTTCTTAACTACATTTATTCCTGAAACTATAACTGTCTTCTTACTTAGACAAAGAAATTTCACTCGGCCTATTTTCCCTTTATCTTTACCAGTCAATACAACAACTTCATCATGACATCTTATCTTATTAGCTGACACTCAAAAACCCCTTCTATATTTTAATAAAATATTATAAAACTTCAGGAGCCAAAGAAATAATTCTCACAAAATTAGCATAACGTAACTCACGAGTAACTGGACCAAAAATTCGAGTTCCTAATGGCTGCATATTAGTATCATTCAATAGCACACAAGCATTATTATCAAATCGTATAATAGACCCATCTATTCTGCGAATTCCTTTTTTTGTACGCACTATAACAGCTTGTAAAACATCTCCTTTCTTTACTTTAGCTTTAGGAATAGCTTCTTTAACAGTAACTTTAATAACATCTCCAATATTAGCATAACGACGCTTAGATCCACCTAAAACTTTAATGCACATTGCAAAACGTGCACCGGAATTATCCGCTACATTTAAAATTGTACGTTCTTGAATCACATAACACCTCAAACAAAAAACTATTCACATAAAAAATACTTAAACATTAACTATTCTAAATTTATATAAATAAATTCTTCTTATTAAGAAGAATTATATTTTTTTATAATCGAAGTTAACTTCCAACATTTAGTTTTAGAAATAGGACGACATTCTGTTATCTCTACTATATCACCCACATTACTAATATTATTAGTATCATGTACATATATCTTAGTAGTACGATTAATAAATTTTTTATACATTGAATGCTTCACTATACGATTTATAGAAACAACAATCGATTTCTGCATCTTTGATCGTATTACAATTCCCTGTAAAACATGAACTTTATTATTCATAATAATGTTAAATATCTCCGTCTCATATCCCCAAATTATATATTACCTATTTTTTGAATAAACGCAACTTAATACAAGCAATTTCGTAACGCAATTTTTTAAATAAATGAACTTTTTTAAATTGCCCTAATTTTAATTGTATACGCAATTTACAATATTCACGTAATACATCATGTAACTTTACATATAAAAACTTATTATCTATATTACTATCATTATAATTCATTTTTTTTAAAAATTTACTCATGATGTTAAATCCCTGTAACAACAGTTCTTACAGGCAATTTTGAAGAACCTAATTTAAAAGCATGATCAGCCAATTCTTTAGACACACCACTCATTTCATACAAAATCTTTCCAGGCTGAACCAAAGCTACCCAATATTCTACATTACCTTTACCTTTACCCATACGAACTTCCAATGGTTTTTGGGTAATAGGCTTATCAGGAAATATACGAATCCAAACCTTACCTTGTCGTTTAATAGCTCTAGTTATTGCTCTACGAGCAGATTCAATTTGACAAGATTTTAATCTTCCACGATCAACAGATTTTAACGCAAACGTTCCAAAATTGATCTTATCATTGACTACTATTCCTCGATTTCTTCCTTTATGCATTTTTCGAAATTTCGTACGTTTTGGTTGCAACAAAGCTCTTTCTCCTTTCTTTATACTCTAGATTTTCTTTTTTTTTTAGAAAAATCATTTATCAACGAATCTTTAGACTTATCTATATGAAATAACACTTTATCTAAAATTTCACCTTTAAAAACCCATACTTTAACCCCTACTACCCCATACGAAGTATGGGCTTCTGATAAACTATAATCAATATCTGCTCGAAAAGTATGCAATGGCACTCGTCCTTCCCTATACCATTCAGTACGTGCAATCTCAGCTCCACTTAACCTTCCGCTAACTTCAACTTTAATTCCTTTCGCTCCTAAACGCATAGCACTTTGAACCACTCGCTTTATCGCTCTTCTAAATATCACTCTACGTTCTAATTGAGATGCTATATTATCAGCTAACAACTTCGCTTCCAACTCCGGTTTTCGAATTTCAGAAATATTCAACTTAGTAGGAACACCAGAAATTTTTGACACCTTCTCTCTTAATTTCTCAATATCTTCTCCCTTTCTACCAATAATTACACCAGGCCTAGCTGTATAAATGGTCACGCGAATACTCTTTGCAGGTCTTTCAATAATTATACGAGATACCAAAGCTTTTGATAATTGTCCTAATAAAAATTTCCGTACCTCAAAATCATTATTTAAATTATTAGAAAAATTTTTATTATTTGCATACCAAGTAGAATGCCAAGATTTAATAATCCCTAAACGCATCCCATTTGGATGTACTTTCTGACCCATACTATATCATACCTCCTCCAAATAACGATAGCACAGTTTTTTATTATCACTACCATATATCAATCAGATACTACTATAGTAAGATGACTAGTTCTCTTGACTATACGATCTGAACGACCTTTTGCTCTAGGCATTACACGTTTAATACTAGGACCACAATCTACAAAAATTTTAACAACTCTCAACTTATCAATATTTAACCCAAAATTATGTTCTGCATTAGCAATAGCAGATTCTAAAGTTTTTTTAACCAAAAGAGCCGCTTTTTTATTAACATAATTTAAAATATTTATAGCTTTAACAACTTCCTTTTTTCTAATCATATTTGCAACTAAACGTATTTTTTGAGCAGAAGAACGAATATAACGATACCTAGCAATTGTCTCCATACTGCATACCCTTCATATTATAATAATACATATTAATACAATTAAAAATAATTTAATAACGTTTTTTTATTTTTTTGTCAACCGAATGACCACGATATGTACGAGTTGGAGCAAATTCCCCAAGCTTGTGACCAACCATCTCATCTGAAATAAAAACAGGTATATGTTGTTTACCATTATGTACCGATATAGTTAACCCAATCATTTTAGGAAAAATTGTTGATCGGCGAGACCAAGTACGAATAGGTTTCTTATCTCCAGTTTTTATTACTTTTTCCACCTTTCTTAATAAATGCAAATCAATAAATGGACCCTTTCTAAGAGAACGTGACATAGATCTCCTTTCTATAAATTAAAATATTATTTTTTCTTACGACGACATAAAATAAACTTATCAGTACGTTTATTACTACGGGTTCTTTTACCCTTTGTCTGAACACCCCATGGAGAAACCGGATGTTTACCAAAATTCTTACCCTCTCCTCCTCCATGAGGATGATCAATTGGATTCATAGCAGTACCCCTAACAGTAGGCCGAATACCCCTCCATCTACTAGCTCCAGCCTTACCTAAAGCCCGTAGCATATGTTCATTATTCCCTACTTCACCTATTGTTGCTCTACATTCACAACGAACTTTACGTATTTCTCCTGACCGTAAACGCAAAATGATATATTCTCCATCTCTAGATACAATTTGCACATAAGTTCCTGCAGAACGAGCTAATTGACCTCCCTTACCAACTTTCATTTCTACATTATGAATAATTGATCCAACTGGAATATTAGATAAAGGTAAGGAATTTCCAGGACTGATAGGAACATTTAATCCTGAAATAATTTTATTACCTACATTTAAATTTCTAGGAGCTAGAATATAACGTCTTTCCCCATCTTTATATACAATCAAAGCAATATTTGCTGACCTATTTGGATCATATTCCATACGTTCTACAACAGCAAATACATCATCTTTATTACGCTTAAAATCTATAATTCGATAACGTTGTTTATGACCACTGCCTATATGTCGCATAGTAATACGACCATAATTATTGCGACCTTTAGAACTATTTGCTACTTTTTTAGATAACAAAGAAGAATAAGGCTTACCTTTATATAAACCACCATTAACCAACTTTACCACATGCCTTCGACCTGGAGAAGTAGGATTACATTTTATAACAGACATATTTATTAAAACTCATATTAACTATTGCTCCATATTCATTAAATCTACTGTATAACCACGTTTTAAAATCACATATGCTTTTTTCCAATTACATCTATAACCAAGATTATATCTTTGTCCTTTAGACTTTCCAGAAACCATCAAAACATTAATTTTTTTTATTTTCACAGAAAACAACATACACACAGCATGTCTAATATCTTGTTTTGTTACATAGTTTACCACCTTTAACACAATAACATTATTTTTATCCAAAGCAATAGATGATTTTTCAGAAACATGAGGAGCTTTTATAACTTTTAACAAACGTTCTATATACATAGATAATATTATGATAACCTCAATTCCAGAGACTCCACTATTGTTCGAAAAAGTAAAGTAATATTAAAATTAATCAAACTTACTGGATCTATACTATTTAAATTATATATCTTAACCGTGTGTAAATTACTCGATGCCAAAATTAAATTCTTATCAATAACATTATCTGTTACAATTAACACACTTCTATCACTAGTTATATTTTTTAACTTTTTTAACAATAAATTAGTTTTAGGTTTTTCCAAAAACAAATCTTCTATTAAAAATAAACGATTATCACAAACTAACTTAGATAAAATACTCTTCATAGCACCTTTATACATCTTTTTATTTATTTTTTGATCATATTTTTTAGGTTTAGATGCAAATGTTACTCCTCCAGAACGCCAAATAGGACTCTTCACTGATCCAGAACGAGCCCGCCCTGTACCTTTCTGGCGCCAAGGCTTTTTATTAGAACCAGAAACATCTGACCTACTCTTCTGAGATTTAGAACCCTGCCTACAATTTATTAGATAACTGGACACGATCTGATGTATCAATGCAGGATTAAAAGGATAACCAAAAACCTTATCAGATACAGAAACATTAATACAATTATATTTTTCCAAATCATTTATTAAAAAACACTGCAACTGCAATTTCATATACTAGACATCTCTTTAAAATATCCTATTTTGACAGATCTTTTCACAATTACATTTTCACCAATCACTCCTGGAATTGCCCCTTTAACCAGCAATAAATTATTTTTTATATCTATATTAATCACAGCCAAATTTTGAATTGTAGCTTTTTCATAACCTAAATGACCTGCCATCTTTTTACCTTTAAAAACTTTACCAGGAGTTTGATTCTGCCCAATAGAACCTGGAGCTCGATGAGATAAAGAATTTCCATGACTAGCATCTTGAGTTCTAAAATTCCAACGCTTCACTGCTCCGGCAAAACCTTTACCTTTAGAGATACCAGTAACATCTACTTTATTTATACATTTCAAAACCTTTAAAGTAAAGATATCCCCCACAGAAATTAATCTATTTGAATCATTTAATCGAAATTCCCATAAACCCTTTCCATAATTAATACCTAACTTCTTCAAATGCCCCAATTTCGGTTTATTTAAACACTTATCGCGAGTATTACCAGTAGTAACCTGAACAGCACAATAACCATCTTTTTCTTTATTTTTAACTTGAGTTACATAATGAGGCAATATTTCAATCATTGTAACAGCGATCATAATACCCTCTTCATTTATAATCCTGGTCATACCTAATTTACGACCAACTAAACCATCCATTATATAACCTTATCAATTTCAACAAAACATTAACAATATAATTAACACATCAAATATATATAACAACTTCATTATTAATAATCAAGTATATTTATACCATCTATCCTAAACTAATTTGTACATCAACTCCAGCAGCCAAATCTAATTTCATCAACGCATCTACTGTTTTATCAGTAGGATCAACTATATCAATTAACCGTTTATGAGTACGTATTTCATATTGATCTCTAGCATCTTTATTTACATGAGGAGACACTAAAATAGTAAAACGTTCTTTTTTAGTAGGTAACGGAATAGGACCATGAACTTGAGCCCCAGTCCTTTTAGCAGTCTCAACAATATCCAAAGTTGATCTATCTATAAGGCGATGATCAAACGCTTTCAAACGAATCCTAATCCTTTGATTCTGCATCTTAATTTTTTTAAACTCCCTTGAAAATTATCACAATTATTATTTTATTAATAATAAACATAAAATCCTAACATTTTTACTACATCCACCCTTTAAAATTCTCAAAATATTCAATTAAAAATCAGAACCACTCTATTTTTTTAATTGTGATTGTATATAATTATGTATTCCCAATTTTAATATTAATCCTAATTCCGTTTCCAAAAAATCAACATGTTTTTCTTCTGCATGTAGAATATTGATCATAATTTCTTTAGATATATAATCTTCAATTGAATCGGCACATCTAATTCCTTCACGCAAATTAACAATAGCATTATACTCTAACCTTAAATCCATACGCAAGACATCTTCAATATTTTCTTTAATATTTGCAGAATCACAATTCTTAATAACAGGAATACCTTCTAAAAATAAAATACGATCTGCATATAAACCTGCATGTTCTAATTCCTCCATACATTCTGTATGTTCTATATTGTTTAAACGTTCTAAACCCCAACTTTTAAAAAGTTTTGAATGTAAAAAATATTGATTTACAGCAACGAGTTCATCACTTAGCAATTTATTAAGATGAAGAATAATATTTTTATCCCCTTTCATAAAAACCTCTATTTTATTACACTGAATTGTAATATTTTATAATCCTCAAATTATTAATGATGATCAACTAAACCGAATATTTATATATTCATAATATCCAAAAAATAAAACTGAATACAATCGTATCATCATCTTATGATTATCATAAACAAATATTTTTTATATTAACCACAAACTTATACTAACTTGATATATGCTGATAAGCAGAATCGAACTGCCGACCTCACCCTTACCAAGGGAGTGCTCTGCCCCTGAGCTATATCAGCATACTTACTGAACACACTACAATTCCATATATAATAAGCGGACAGTGGGAATCGAACCCACATCATCAACTTGGAAGGTTGAGGTAATAACCATTATACGATGCCCACACTACATTTATATTACCTATATATATTATATATATATAATATATAGATAATATGATGGGGGAAGGATTTGAACCTTCGAAGTCTACGACGGCAGATTTACAGTCTGCTCCCTTTAACCACTCGGGCACCCCATCATCAACAAACTCAATGCCGGCAAAAGGATTTGAACCCTTAACCCACTGATTACAAATCAGTTGCTCTACCATTGAGCTACACCGGCAATAACATAAAACTCATAACACCCATATAAAAACAAAAAAAATATCACATTACGAGTTCTATATTATCTTCAATTGCATATTTCTTATTAAACCCACAAAACGACAATCCGTATTGTATCTAAGAATCACATTCGAATCAAGAACTTCTAAAAATTAGAATAAAAATTAAATATCCAATGTATATGTATTCATATACTTTTACACACATTATCACGATTATTTATCGTATCAAACTTATTAATCACAATAATCAACCATACCACATTTCCAAAATATTAATCATCTCTAATTAACTTAAATTACCATTACTAATAATAGTAGCAAAATTATTTATATATTTTAACTTAATCATATGCATTCTTTCTGATAATAATTAATATTCCATATGATCTTATAATTTATATTTCAACATATATATATTACTCATTCCGTTAAAATCATTAAATATGTAATATTAATAAATAATTTACAAATATAGAAATTTTAACAATTCTAACAATGATAATTTAACATTATCAATAACTATCTTATTTATTTACTCGTATATTATATATTACAAAATCCATTCAAATACAACCAACAATGATCTCACATATATCCCAATACATAAATGTAATCTCAATTTACAATATTGCAATACTATCACTTATACCATCCACACTTTTAAATTTTATAATTTAAACATTTTCAATTATAACTTAATTACTCTTTACCACTACCATAACGTAACTATTTAATTTATATTAACACTCAAATTTTACATAATTACATGTATGATCATTACATACTGTAATAATATTCCATACACATTTTGTGCTGTATTATTCTTGATCATTTAATATCACTATTTCCATAACTAGAATAATATATTATTTTTTTTTATATAACATAAATAACCGACAATAAATACTACAGACTATCAATCCAATACATTAACTTATCAAAACCAAAAAAAATTATAATACTCGAATAGATAAATTTTCATTACGAAAATGACATACTTTACCTACAGCATCTACTACTAATAATGCTCCATTAGAACTAATCCCTAAAACTGTACCAGTACCATAATCAATATTATTATTTGAAAATAATTCTATTGACTTACCATACAAATAATTTAAAGATTGCCAATAATTCATACGCAATATATTCTGATTATCATTAAATCGACTTAATGTTTTTCTTAACTTTTTAACTAAAGTAGCTACCAATACATTATGATCTAAATTAACCCCAATATCTTTCAAATCAATCCAATTTTTACTCATTTTAATTTTCAATTTAGTACGAATACATATAGACATATTAATTCCTATACCGATTGCTAAATGAAAAACATCTTTACTATTAGTAATAACCTCAATCAATATTCCAGCTAATTTCTTATCTCCCACATATAAATCATTAGGCCACTTAATTTTAATCTTAGGCACTCCCATTTTTTTTAAAACATCTGCTACAGTAAAACTAACTATTAAACTTAATTCAACTATTGAAAATAAATTTCGATACAATTTCCAATACACAGATAAACAAAGACTCTGTTTATTAGGTGTAATCCAACTCTTTCCATATCGACCTCGACCTTGTGTTTGGTAATCCGTAACATAAACATCACCAAGTTTTACATGTTTAAAATTATCTAAAATATACTGATTTGTTGAAGGTATTGTATCTAATACCACTACCCTACCTTCTTCCAACTGATCCAAAATTCTCGATTCACATAAAACATACGAATATTGAGTAACACAACAACATTTATTACATTTCAACAATTACACAGCCTTATATAAGAAATATTCATAATATATTATTATTGCAATAATAATACTCATAAAACTAACCTTATTACAAAATATAAAATTTACAAATCAATTAACATTTTATAATCATTTTAAAAATAATTTTTTTGGATTTATTTCTCCAAAACTTCCTATCAATCTTACTTCAGGCTTTAATCGAATATTAAACTTATCTACAACCTTATTATATACATACAATGCCAATGCCGCTATTTCAGTACCAGTCGCTTTCTGTCTAGTATTAATTAATACTAAAGCCTGTTTATAATATACAGATGCCTCTCCTAAAATATAACCTTTTAAATTACAATTTTCAATTAACCATCCAGCTAACAACTTTACTTTACCATCTTCCTGAAAATAATAAGGAATATTTGAATACTTTTTCAACAAAAAAGATACAACTTTAAAATCTACCACAGGATTTTTAAAAAAACTACCAACATTCCCATGAATGATCGGATTAGGTAACTTTTTATATCTTAAAAAAATAATAGTATTTATAATCTGACGAGGTGTAATCGAGTTCAAATTTAAATGAGTCAATCCAGAATAAGATAATACAGGTTTCCAATGTTTATTTATTCTCAATCCTACAAATAATATTGCATATTTATATAAATTCAATTTAAAAATACTTTCTCGATATCTAAAACAACACTCATGACAATATAAACGTATTTTATCTCCTTGATTTAAATCTAAAACATCTACATACTCACACATCTGAGATAATTCAACTCCATATGCTCCTATATTTTGAATTAAAGCAGCACCAACATATCCTGGAATACATACTAAATTCTCCAAACCTGGCATATTTCTCTTAATAGTATACATTACTAATGTATTCCATTCTTCTCCAGCTCCAACATGCAAATACCACGCCACTTTATTTTCAGTAACAAAAATTCCTTTTATTCTATTTAATAATACAATACCTTTATAATTTTCCAAAAATAGCACATTACTGCCTGCTCCTAAAATAAGAAAAAATTTGTCTTGATCTCGACTCTGTTTCCATAACTGCAATAATGAGTATTCATCATTTATTATAATAACTTTTTCAGCATATACATCTACCGAAAAAGTGTTTAAAATTTTTAATTTAGTACAACGCTTCATAACTCTACGTGCTTACTGCACAATAACCTAATACAAAAACTACTATAACTTTATCATATTTTTTACTAAAAATTTTATTATATCAACTTTATTAATACTAAAATTACTTATACATCATAAACTATAACCTTACATATCATTATTAAAACAACAACATTACTATATACATAATAATAAAATTAAATATACATACATATTCAATTTATATAGATATCCTTATCATCTATAACATCATTCTGAATAAATACAATATTATCATTTTGAACATCTATAGTAATACTTCTTCCCGGTAATAAATCATCGGATAATATCTTTTGAGATAACGGATTCTCAATGTATTGTTGTATAATACGTTTTAAAGGACGTGCACCATATATAGGATCAAAACCAATTTTAGATAAAAATAATAATGCTTTGTTGGTAATACCAGTTCTAGGATAACCTCTCTCTTCTAATCTAGAATATAAATACTTCAATTGAATATTTGCAATATCAATAAGATGTTTGATGCTAAGAGGATGAAATACTACTATTTCATCTATTCTATTAATGAATTCCGGTCGAAAATATTGATTAACTACATTTAACACAGTTTTCTTCATAGTATCATAATCTGATATATCAAATTTTTTTTGAATCAAATCTGAACCTAAATTAGATGTCATAATTATAACAGTATTATTAAAATCCACCATACGACCTTGATTATCTGTTAATCTTCCATCATCTAAAACTTGTAATAAAATATTAAAAACATCTAAATGAGCTTTTTCAATTTCGTCTAATAATACTATAGAATAAGGGCGACGACGTATAGATTCAGTTAAATAAGCTCCACTTTCATAACCAATATAACCGGGAGGAGCTCCAAGTAATTTTGAAACCGAATGTTTTTCCATAAATTCAGACATATCAATACGCACCATAGCATTGTCAGTATCAAACAAAAATTGTGATAATGCTTTACATAACTCAGTCTTACCAACACCAGTTGGTCCTAAAAACATAAAAGAACCTATAGGCCTCTTAGGATCTGATAATCCAGATCGACTTCTACGAATCGCATTCGATATAACTCGTACTGCCTCATCTTGCCCAATTACTAACTGATGTAATATTGTCTCCATATTTAACAATTTATTCTTTTCATTTGCTAATATCCTAGATATAGGTATACCTGTCCATTTGGACAACACCTCAGCAATTTCTACCTCAGACACATAATTACGCAATAGACGCATTTTTTTATTACTAGATTGAATTGCATTAAACAACTTCTTTTCCAATTCTGGTATACGTCCATATTGTAATTCTGACATTTGAGCCAAATCGCCAATACGACGAGACTGATCTAAAATAGTCTTTGCTTTCTCTAAATCTGATTTTATATTTTGAATATCAAATAAAGAACTCCTTTCACGTTTCCATTCTGATTCAAGTACACTATACTCCTGTTCTTTCTGTGACAATTCCATACTTAAAATCTCTAAACGTTTTTTGCTTAACTCATCTGACTCTTTTTTCAACGCCTGACACTCTAATTTCAATTGTATAATACGACGATCAAGCCTATCCAAATCTTCTGGTTTAGAATCAATTTGAATACGAATACTAGATGCTGCTTCATCAATTAAATCAATAGCCTTATCTGGTAATTGACGATCTGAAATATATCTATTCGATAAAGTAGCTGCGGCTACTATCGCAGGATCAGTGATATGTACATTATGATGCAACTCATAACGTTCCTTCAGCCCTCTTAAAATAGCTATAGTATTTTCAATATTAGGTTCAATAATAAATATTTTTTGAAAACGTCTTTCTAAAGCAGCATCTTTTTCAATATATCTACTATATTCATCAAGAGTAGTCGCACCAACACAATGTAATTCACCTCTTGCTAATTTTGGTTTAATCATATTACTAGCATCCATAGATCCATCTGTTTTTCCAGCTCCAACCATAACATGCAACTCATCAATAAATAAAATAGTATTATTATCTTTAGATACAGCATACAATACTTTTTTAAAACGCTCTTCAAATTCTCCCCGATATTTAGTACCAGCTAACAACGCGGCTATATCTAAAGATAATATTCGACTATTTTTTAATCCCTCTGGAACCTCTTTATTGATAATACGTTGAGCCAACCCCTCCACAATAGCAGTTTTACCCACTCCTGGATTTCCTATAAGAACAGGATTATTTTTAGTACGCCTTTGCAAAACTTGAATTGTTCTTCTAATTTCTTCATCCCTACCAATTACAGGATCAAGATTATTTTGTTCAGCAAGAGAAGTTATATCTACAGTAAATTGTTCTAATATTTGTGTTCTATTTTTAAAACTATCATCATGAATAGAATAATTACTCTGTTCATATTGTACTAATTTTTCTAATAATTCTTTAACAATACCAGATTTTTTTAACAAAATACTTAAAACATCTTGTGATTGAAGAGCAGCTATAATAAATACTTCTGAAAAAATAATATTACTGTGATATTTTTGCGCTAATTTATCACATAAATTTAAAATTTTTACTAAAGCATGAGAGCATTGCACCTCTCTATCTCCATCAACACTTTCTACCCGTGGCAAATCATTACACACTTGTTCCACAGATTTATATAATTGATCTACATTTGATCCTGCATGTATTAACAAATTACGTATCGATTTATATTTTTTTTCCTTTAAAAAAGTATACATTACATGAACAGGTTCTATAAATTGATTATCCTTACCAATAGCAATAGATTGGGCATCAGATAACGCTAATTGAAAACTTCGATCAAAACGATCTAATCTCATATTATAATATACCTCTATAATAAATAAATATAAAACACAAGCGTTGATAGTTCAATATTCATTAATGTCTCACTTTATATACAATATATATAAAATATTTTACTAAAATATTCAATACTCTCAAAGTATATTAAATTAATTAATACAATATTATTAAATAATATTGTATTTTTATATAAACATTAATATTTTAATATTTTTTTAATATTGCAATTAGTTGCAATATATCTTGAGGTAAAGGAGCATTCCATTTCATTTGTACTTGAGTAATAGGGTGCAATAATTGCAATGTACATGCATGTAATGCTTGTCGATTAAAATCAAGTAAATAATTATTTAACTCATCAGACATCTTTTTTATATCAAACACACTAAAATTTCCTTTATATTTTTGATCTCCTACTAAAGGGTGATTAATATAAGCCATATGTACTCGAATTTGATGAGTTCTACCCGTTTTTAAATTTATTCGTACTCTACTATGTGCTTTAAATTCCTCTACTACAGAATAATAAGTAACAGCCGACTTTCCAGTATAATGTACTGACATAAAAGTACGCTTCGCAAAATGTCTACGCATAGGTTGATTTACTACTCCCGCATTAGAAGTAAATTTACCATAAACTATTGCATCATATTCCTTAACTACCTTTCTTAACTTAAAGGATCGTAACAAATTATCATACGCAGAAACAGTTTTAGCTATAATCATTAATCCAGTAGTATCTTTATCCAAACGTTGTACAATACCAGCTTGTTTTGATATTTTTAAAATTGATGGATATCTATACAATAATGCATTCAATACAGTGCCTTGATAATGACCTATACCCGGATGCACTACCATATTACTTGCTTTATTAATTACCAAAATATCATTATCTTCATATATAATATTCAAAGGAATATTTTGTGGTACTATATCTTCACTCTTACATATATCATTATTATTGATATATTTTATTTCAATTAATTCTCCATACACTACTTTTTTTCTCGGTAATGTAGATACTTGATTATTAACTACTACTTTTTTATTTAAAATCCAATGTTTTATTTGAGAGCGTGAATACTGAGGTAATAACTTAGATAAAATATAATCTAACCTATATCCCGATTGATGAACTTGCACAATCATAGGTTTAATTATTACCATATCATTGCTATATGTTTGATTTTCCATATACTGTATAATAAATTACATATAACTATTGAATAATCTGCACACTACATATAATAAATTTTATATATTCATTAACATAAACTAATTTAACGACAATGCGTATTCTATTTTATATTATTTTAGCACTAAACATGATTATGACTATATCTTGCACCACTATTTCTCATCATAAGATACCAGATCAAGATACTAATCATCTATATAAAATAGCTTACAATAAACTTCTTCAAAATAATTATACTGAAGCTATTCAAGATTTGTTATATCTCAAAAATTTATACTTATTTGAACCATGTCCTCAACAAATTTATTTAGACTTAATTTATGCTTATTACAAATCCAACGATTTAACATCCGCAAATAATTGCATTAATCACTTTCTCAATGTATATCCTAATCATAAAAATCTTGATTATGTTTTATACATACATGGGATAATTAATATGCATTTAGATCGAAATAACCCTTTCCCTCTACTTATAAAACATTTATATACATGTTGGTTTAACCATAACCCAATACATGCAAACATTGCATTTCACAGTTTTTCAAAACTAATACAAAATTATCCAAATAGTCAATATGCACCCGATTCTTATAAACGTTTAATTTTTTTAAAAAACAGAATAGCATATTATAAATTAGCTATTATTAAGTTTTATGATAAAAAAAATGCCTATATATCAGTAATAACACGATCAGAAGAAATGTTACGTTATTTTCCAGACACACAAGCAACTTATCAAGCCCTACATTATATGCGTCGAGCATACCAGAATATACACTTAATTGATCAAGCAAATATAATAAATCAAATCATTACTGAAAACCAATAATATATTAAATTCATATCCTCAATATAATCATATAAAACTGTATATAATACATATATAACTCGTGACGATATAATTTTAATAATAAATATACTCAATATGATCAATGACACGTCCAGAATCCATATAGCTTTTTTAGGCCCAAAAGGATCATATTCCCATATTGCAGCTAAAAAATATGCTAATTACCATTTCAATAAAATTACAGAATATAGTTGTCAAAATTTTAGTGATATTTTACATGTAGTAGAAAATAATCAAGTAGATTACGGAATATTACCAATTGAAAACTCTAATTCTGGCCTAATTAATGAAGTATGTGATTTACTATTAACAACACATCTCATATTAATTGGAGATATTACAATCCCTATACAACATCGTATCTTAGTTAATAACTATAACAGTTCTTTAAAACAAATTCAAACCATATATAGTCATCCACAACCCATTCAACAATGTAGTAATTTTTTAAAAAAATTTCCTCACTGGAAAATTATTTTATGTGAAAGCAGTTCTATTGCTATTAAAAAAGTTGCATATCTGAATCAGCCTAACATAGCAGCCCTAGGTAGTACTCAAGGAGGTATAATTTATGGTTTACACCCATTATTATTATCACCATATATAATATCTAATTATCCTTTAAATTCAACTCGATTTATTATACTAAAAAATGAAAATCTTCTATTTACAAACACTACTGCAATATTAGAAAAAATTATGCTTATAATATCTATTGATACAAAACTAAATAAATTATATTCAATACTTAAAATATTACAATTTTATAAAATAAAAATTAATTTTTTAAGATTATGCTGTTCACTACTTCCAAATAATACAACAAACTCAATTATTCTTGAAATAACTGCTCATTTTCATCATACATACACGCAACAAGCATTAATCAAAATTTATAACATTGCGTATTCATTAAAAATATTAGGTTGCTACTCTACTATTGCATACCAACCATACCAACAATATACTTAATATAAATACTCTTTATGACAATCTAAATCTTTAATATACATAACAACATTATATTAAATAATACAATATATATTAATATTCCTGAATATCATTAATATATTTTAATAAATTTGAGCTATCTTTTAAAAAAATACCAGCATAACTATCTAACCAACATTTAATTTTTTTAAATTGATTTATAAATTCTTCTTTATTATTTTGTTCCAATAACATTAACATTTTTCCTAATCTTTTATAATAACGCTTAATTACAATAATATTATTTTTAGATGACATAATAATATCTGCATATAATTGAGGATTTTGTGTAAATAATCGGCCTATTAATATTAATTCCAATTGAAACATTGGGGAAGAAAAAGATAAAATTTTTTTTAAATCAATATTTTCTTTAAACAAATGATATCCCATAACAAAAATTGTAAAATGACATAAACTTTGTATAAAACTCATATACTTATCATGTTCAATAAAATTACAATAATATACTTTTGCTCCCCATAATTTTAACTGCTGCAATAACCATTGATATTCTTGAGGATAACGACCGTCACAACAAATTACAACTTTTTTTATCATACTAGCGGTAATAGTAGTATCCGGACTAAACATTGGATGTAATCCTAAAACTGGTCCAGTATGAATCTTTAATATAGCTGTTAAAGAACTCTTTTTTACAGAAGACAAATCCACGATAATACAATCATTCGATAAATGAGGTAATTGATTAATTACTTTGATTACCGAATAAATAGGTACACTAATAAACACTACACCAACATTAGTTAATATAGACTTAGCATGTATCCAATCATCTTGATCTAAAATTCTTACTTGATATCCTGATAAAGTTAACATTTTAAAGAAAAATTGTCCCATTCGGCCATTACCCCCAATAATCACCACTGGCCTAGAACTTGGATATAACTTTTTAAATCCTTTTTCATTTTCATAAGAATAAGACTCTCGCATAATTCGACGTAATATATCTCTGACCAAATTAGGAGAAATACCTAATTTTAATGCTTCCTGTTTTCTTTGAGATAAAATCATCTTTTCTCTTTCCGGATCATAAATAAATAAACCAAGTTGACTTTTAATTTCACCTACCTGAGAAACTAATGATAATCTTTTAGATAATAAATTTAACAAACTTTGATCTATTTTATCAATTTCACTACGTAAAAAATTTAATCTATCCATCATGATCGCTCATACTCTTTTTAAACGAGTAGAAAGAAATGGTTTCAATTCTTTATGTAAGCATCTTAATAATCGTTCAGTTGAATCCCAATCTATACAAGCATCTGTTATAGATACCCCATACTGCATTTTAATAGAAGAAGTATGCGTCAAATCTACTATTTGATTTCCAGGATAAATATAACTTTCCATCATTAATCCTATAATAGAATGATTACCCAACTTTATTTGATTTAAAATAGATTGAGCTACATCTATTTGACGATGATAATCCTTATTAGAATTACCATGACTACAATCGATCATTAATGTTATAGGTAACCCTATTTCTGTTATTTTTTTTTCACAACAAATAATATTTTCTGGATAATAATTAGGTTGAATCCCTCCTCTTAAAATTATATGACTATTTGTATTTCCTTTAGTATGTAATGAACACACCTGCCCAGATTGATCAATACTAATATAATTATGAGACATGGAAGCTGCACGTATTGCATTAATTGCATGATCAATATCTCCATGAGTACTATTTTTAAAACCTATTACCGACTGAAAACTAGAAGCTATTTCTCGATGTATCTGTGACTCTGTAGTACGAGCCCCAATAGCTACCCAACTAAATAAATCTCCAATATATTGAGGAACATTTGGATTTAATATTTCAGTCGCTACAGGCAATTTAATTTTTATTAATTGCAATAATAATTGACGAGCAATTTTTAATCCAGACTGAATATCACAAGAACCATCTATATAAGGATCATTAATTAATCCTTTCCATCCAATTGTAGTACGAGGTTTTTCTAAATATACTCTCATTACAATATATAATTGATCTTGCAATTCTAATGATAAAGATTTTAATTTCTTGGCATAATCAAAAGCAGCGTTCACATCATGAATAGAACAAGGACCACATATAATCAACAAACGAGGATCTTTTTTTTGAATAATATTTATAATAATATTTTGTGTTTCTTCAATAAAAAGTTGATCAACATACGTTAAAGGAAATTGAGATTTTAATTGTTTAGGAGAAAGCAAAGAACTTATATCACAAAAATTTATATTACCTAAATTATTCTTTTGCATATTACTAACCTTAATAAAATACCATAATTTTACGATAATTGTAATTTACGACATAAAATGTTTAAATATATGTCATACTATAATTTATTTATAATATTAATGTTAGTAAAGTTTATATACATAATTGTAAATAAATTATTATTCATAAATTAAATAATCTATTAACAATTTAACAAAATAGTTAACTTTTTATATCACTATACATAATATAAATTAATCCACGTGATTGTTCAAAAACAAATTTATTCATATACTTTAATATGAACATATTATTTACTATTAAATAACAACAAACATCATCATCTTATATATAAATTATATTATACATTAAACTACATTCCAAAGACTATTATACATATAATATATCAATCAATAATATAATTAATTCACATGAAGACGTGTTTTAATACGAGCAGATTTACCTTTAAGATTACGTAAATAATATAATTTAGCTCTACGTACTACTCCAATTTTTTTTATGTTAATCTCTTTAATTACAGGAGAATGTATTTGAAATACTCTTTCTACTCCTTCTCCACTAGAAATCTTTCGCACAGTAAAAGCAGAATTTAATCCTCGATTTTTTATCGCAATTATCATACCTTCAAATATTTGAAAACGTTTTTTATTTCCCTCTATTATCCATAAACTTATTTCTACTACATCTCCAGGATGTAAAGGCGGTATATCTTTTTTCATTTGATTAGATTCAAAATTTCTTATTTTTTCATTCATATAATCAATTCCTATACCCTATCTACAATTAACCAGATAAATATTCATTTTTAAATTCAGTAAGTAATAATTGTTCCTCTTGAGTTAATTGTATTTTTTTTAATAAATCTGGTCTTTTTATCCAAGTATTACCCAAAGCATATTTTAATCTCCACTTATTAATATCGCGATGATTTCCAGATAATAATACTGAAGGTACTTGCATTCCTTCATAAATCTTTGGTCTTGTATAATATGGACAATCTAACTTATTTTCAAAAAAGGAATCTGATTTTTGAGAATTTCTATTTTTCAAAGTACCTGGTAATACCCTAGCCATAGCATCTATCAATACCATAGAAGCTAATTCCCCTCCGCTCAAAACATAATCTCCTATAGACCATTCTTCATCAATTTCCATTTTAATTAACCTTTCATCAATGCCCTGATATCGACCACATACTAAAATTAATGCTTGATTATTATATGCCAAATCATATACATATTTTTGACATAATCTTTTACCTTGTGGTGATAAATAAATAACCTTCGCATCACATCCTAAATCATTCTTAGCTTGATTAATAGCACGTTTTAAAGGTTGAATCATCATTATCATTCCAACACCACCACCATAAGGACGATCATCTACTTTATGATATTGATCATATGTAAAATCCCTTGGATTCCATATCTTTATAACGAGACCCCCTTTACGAACCGACCTTCCTACTACCCCATAACGAGTAATAGCATTAAACATATCAGGAAACAAAGTTATTATTCCTAACAACATAACAATATATAGTATAAAATATGATTCATATTTTTAAAATTTATATATTTCCCAATCCACAACAACAATATTTTTGATTAAATCAACATCTTTAATGATTTTCTTTAAAATAAAAGGAATAAGACAATCAACATATTTAGTGAAACCATATTCCTCAGATCTAACTACCAATATATCATGTGCTTTAGTATCTATGATACTAATCACTCTTCCTAAACATTTTCCATTTATTGTCATTATCTTGCATCCAATAATATCCTTCCAATAATACTCATCCTTATTATAAAGTTTAGGAAACTGAATACTCTCTACAACAAGATTATGTTGCGATAATGCCATTGCATGATTTCTATCAGAAACATTAAAAAATTTAACTATATAATTCTTATTATTCATTAATCTCCAATATTCTAATTTAATTACCTTCCATTTAGATCGAAAAAATATAAACCATGGATTATAAACAAAAATATCTTCAATTTTTTCAGTAAATGAAAGTATTTTCACCCAACCTAATATCCCATATGCTCCCTTTATTCTACCTATTACTATAGGATTAATAGGAGTTGAATTAATAACAATTACTTTCATAAATAAATAAATAAATAAATAAAAAAACTAAATCCAATACATTAATTTAATAAACATTTTTTGACCATTTTATTAATACAAAAACACGATCTGATGGCTGAGCTCCATTACTTAACCAATACCTAACTCTATCCAAATTAACCCTCAATCTTTTTTTTATATCTAATTCAACTGGATTAAAAAATCCAATACGCTCTATAAACCTACCATCTCTAGAATTACGACTATCAGTCACAACTATGTAATAAAAAGGACTTTTTTTACAACCTCCTCTTGCCAATCTAATCCTTACCATAATATATAATACCTTATTCTAAAATAATTCCGTATACAATAAAAAATATTTAATCTATTTAGATTAAAATACTCACTATTTTATTAAATTACCAAATTTCATTTTTCCTGTAAACATATTCATTATTTTAAAAATTCCATTTTTATTAATTTTTTTTATTATATTACGTATTGTATAAAATTTATCAATTAAATTAACTACATCAGATATATTTACTCCTGATCCAACTGCAATACGTTTTATCCTAGACTCATTAATAATATCTGGATTAACACGTTCCTTAATCGTCATAGAATTAATTATAGATTCCATTTTAACAAAATCATAATTCTTCAAACTAGATTGAACACTACTCAACTCTAAACCCACTGAAGGTAATTTACTTAAAATACTATTTAAACCACCTAATTTTTGAATTTGCTTAATATATTCTAAAAAATCAATTAAATTAAAATCATTAACACTATTATTATTATAATTAACATACTTCTTTTTTTCATTAAACTTGTTTTGACATTCAATATCCTCCATCAAAGTCAATATATCTCCCATTCCAAAAATACGATTCACTATACGATCTGGATAAAATACCTCTAAAGTATCAATTGACTCCCCAGTACCTATAAACTTTATTGGTTTTCCAGTAAGAAACTTTGCAGATAATGCAATTCCTCCACATGCATTACCATCTAATTTAGTTACAACAATACCAGTTAACGATAAATTTTTATCAAACATATTAATAATATCAATTGATCCCTGTCCTATCATAGAATCTACAACAAATAATACTTCCTCTGGATTAATTACTTTGTAAATATCAACTAACTCTAAAAACGCATTACAATCTGTTTTTAAACAACCTGCAGTATCTACCACAATAACATTATAAAAATTCAATTTTGCATAATCTATAGCTTTTTGAACTATTTGTACAGGCCCAATATTACTAGTATAATCTTCAAAACAATCAATTTTTTCAGAACTAGCAAAAACTTTTAATTGATTGATCGCTGCTGATCTATATACATCAGTAGAAACTACCAAAACCTTTTTATTTTTCCTAACCTTTAAAAACCTAGCAAGTTTTCCAGTAGTAGTAGTTTTACCAGATCCTTGTGCTCCAACTATTAATAATTTCGTTAACGACCTATCATTTAAATTCAAATCTTGACCATTTACTTCACATTTCATAGCCTTTATTAATGCATGACGTAAAATCTTAATAAACTCTGGACCAGAAATACAACACGAATCTATATTTATTTTAATTATATTATCTTTAACTAATTCAACAAAACTCTGAACCACAGATAAAGCTACATCAGATTCTAACAAAGATCTTTGTACTATATCTAAGTACTTAGACACATCATATTTTGTTACACGTTTACTATACATAATATTACGTATAGATTGAGACATTTTTTTTGATAAACTGGTAAACATTTCTAAATTTAATTTCTAAAATTTTATATTCAATCGATTTACTCAAAAATAAGTTCACTTACTATTATACACCACTAACGGTAATAGTTATGATATATATTAACTTTTAACTAATAATATTCTATCTCTATATAACAAATACACCCGAGAGGATTTGAACCCCCGACCTCTCGGTTCGTAGCCGAGTGCTCTATCCAACTGAGCTACGGGTGCATATTATCATAACTAATATTTATATAATATTACATTACAAAATTTAAATCATATCAACAGTGAGGGAGGGATTCGAACCCTCGATACAGTATTTAGACTATATACTCCCTTAGCAGGGGAGTGCCTTTAGCCTCTCGGCCACCTCACTGAATATATATCAAAATCATTGACTCATTCTACTAATTACTTACTAAATACCACCCGTAATTATTACACAACATACTGATCGTAAACCACTCCATTTTTATACGATGTACAATCCATTTATATAAAATTATATCATATTAACACTAAAATTAAACTTCATCTAATATATGATCCTGTTTTGTTTTTTCATCCTGAATACGTTGATAAATCTCTTCTCGATGTATAGACACTTTTTTAGGAGCATTTATACCAATACGAATTTGATTTCCTTTAACACCCAATACAGTAACTGTGATATCATCACCAATAATAAGAGTTTCACCAACCCGTCGAGTTAAAATGAGCATACTTTACTCCTTCCTGGAAAAATTTAAAATAACTATGTCTCTTCATATATAAAACTATTTTTATTACATAATAATTTAATCTAAATCTAATTTCACACAAACACCACCATACACTTATTCTGTCCTTTTTTTAACACAATTTCTACTTATTTAAATATATTAATTATTTTATAGATTTAATATTACATATTATATCATTTAATAATGACTGTATCTGTATGACTAATTCAGATACATTTTTTACATTATTAATATTAAGTTGAGCGAAATCAAATCTACCTCCACCTTTACCATTCTTAACACTACGAATAATATACTGTATTAAATCTATAGCATATATACGATTACATTCCACTAAATCTTTAGTAATACTTATTACTATATGAGCTATATTATTCTTCCTAATATTTATTAAAACAACAATACCTGATTGTAAATAATGCTTTAACAGCTTTACCATTTTAAATAAACTGGATGATTCCATATTTTTAACATGATTAACTAAAACTCGCACATTTTTAATATAATATACTTCACGTACTAAAGATAAAACTTTTTGAATTTCTTGTTTACTATTTAATAATTTAATTTCTCTGTCTAATTTTTCATAACGTGCTTTAAATTCATGAATTACATTTAACAAATTTACATCATCACTTTGAGCAATTTGCGCAATATTTTGAATTAATTTTTTTTTATTCTGTATAACAGATAATGCTGCATTTTTAGTTACTGCTTCAATACGCCTAACTCCAGATCCTATTCCAAACTCTTTTGTAATTATAAATAAACCTATTTCATTTGTGTTACTAACATGCGTTCCTCCACACAATTCAATAGAACAATCTCCAATTTGTATTACACGCACTTTCTCAGTATATTGTTTATGTAACAACATAATAGCTCCAATATTACGAGCAGATTCCATTAACATAATATTTTCTGTAACCAATAAATTATCCCATATTTGCTGATTGATTAAATTCTCTACTTCATTTATTTGAGTTATTGTTATTGCATTATAATGTGAAAAATCAAAACGAAAATATTTATCATTTATTAATGATCCTTGTTGCGTAACATGTGATCCTAAAATTTTTAATAATGCTGAGTGTAATAAATGTGTTGATGAATGATTTACAGAAATATCTTTTCTTTTCAATCTATTAACTTGAGCAAATACTTGTTCTCCTATCAAAAATATACCGCTAATCAAAACTCCTATATGCACTATAATTTGCCCATACTTTTTAGTATTTTTCACTTTAAAAACACCACACTCCCCTTTTAAATAACCACTATCTCCTATCTGACCTCCTGATTCACCATAAAAAGGAGTAATGTCTAAAATGACCATACTTTCTTGATCTACATCACACATTTTATTAATTAATTCATTATCTTGTAATAATGCAATAATTTTAGATTGACAAGAAAAACACTTATAACCTACAAATGTACTAGTTTTTGCATAAGATGACAAAATAATATTATTAAAATTTTTATGAAACTGACTCAATCGTTTCGAATTTCTTCTCTCTGTTAACATAATTTGATCAAATTCTAACTGATCAACCTTTATATTTCGCTCACAACAAATATCTTTAGTTAATTCTAATGGAAAACCGTAAGTAGTATACAACTGAAATGCTATTTCACCACTCAAAATTTTATCTTGATTTAAATTTTTCAACGATTTTTCCAGTAATTCTAATCCTTTTTTTAAAGTATTGTTAAACAACTTTTCTTCATTAAATAAAATTTGTTCAATTAAATCTTTTTGATCATACAAAATATTAGATACATAATTCATATGAACAATTACAAGATTAACTAACTTATATAAAAAAATATCATTTACTCCCAACTTCCTACCATGACGAACCGACCTTCTAATAATACGACGTAATACGTAACCTTGACCTTCATTGGAAGGTACAACTCCATCTTTAATCAAAAAGACACATGCTCGAATATGATCTGCTATCACATATAATGACCTATTATTAATATATTCTTTTACTTTCATGATATTAGATATATCAACAATTAAGTTTTTAAATACATCAATTAAATAATTGCTATGTACACCCTGTAATATTGCAGTTATACGTTCTAATCCCATACCAGTATCTACTGATAACATAGGTAAATCTATCAACCTATCATTTAACTGTCGATTAAACTGCATAAATACTAGATTCCAAATCTCAATATATCTACTACCTAACCCTTGCATATAACCTGGAGGTTTACCCTTTAAATCGCTACCAAAATCATAAAAAATCTCTGAACAAGGCCCGCATGGACCTATATTACCCATTTGCCAAAAATTATCAGAATCATAAAGATCGCTATTTTTATTACCAATTTTCACAATACGTTTTGTTGATATACCTACTTGTTTTACCCAAATATTGTAAGACTCATCATCTTCAATATGCGTTGTTACCCAAATCTTATCTTTAGATAATCCAAACCAATTTGAATCAGTTAACAACTCCCAAGCAAATTGAATAGCATCATCTTTAAAATAATCTCCAAAACTAAAATTTCCTAACATTTCAAAAAAAGTTAAATGACACTCTGTATACCCAACATTATTCAGATCATTATGCTTTCCACCTGCTCTCATACATCTTTGAGCAGTAACAACGCGTTTATATGATGGTTTTACTAATCCCAAAAAAATATCTTTAAATTGATTCATACCAGAATTAGTAAATAATAATGTTTGATCATTTTTAGGAACCAAAGAACTACTAGGAACAACTTGATGTTCTTGCTTATGAAAAAAATCTAAAAATTCTTGACGAACAACATCAATACTTTTATACATATAAATTATTACCATCAGAATAACATGTAATTATTCAATTACTGATATTATCAACACCCAACCAAAACATTTCACCTATAGAAAAAATTTCAGCTCTAAAAATTCCTATAAAAAATCATAATTAAACTAAACTTATCGAAATATTTTATTTATTTATATTAGGCATTAAATGCAAAGGATCCACAGACTTACCTTTATGTCTAATTTCAAAATATAATTTCACTTCATTCGTCCCGCTATTTCCCATTGTAGCAATTTGATCCCCTACATTAACATGCTGTTTCTCAGAAACAAAAACTTTATTATTATGAGCATACGCACTCAAATAATTATTATCATGTTTAATAATTATTAAATTCCCATATCCCTGTAATGCATCCCCAACATATATTACTTGACCGTGAGTAGCAGCCAATACAGGCTGATCAAATATTCCAACTATATCAATTCCTTTGTTACCACCTTCTGAATCAAAAACAGTACGAATTACTTGACCTAGCGCTGGCCAATACCAACTATTAAACTTTGTCATCTCAGATTTATTCAAATATATAACCGAATTTTTAACTCTATCTGTATTAAAAAAAAATTTTCCAAAATCTTTACAATATCCATATTTCTGTTTTAAAAAAAGATATATCTTTTTTAAACAACAGCTATTACCATTAAAAATTAAAAAATTTTTCATATATTTTTTTTTAAAAAAAAACAATGAAGACATTTTAACAACATTTTGATGTACTCGTAAAATTTGCCCAGTTTTCAGTATATTTATATCCTTAATACTATTATTTTTTGCTAAATCTAGATAATTATTTCCTGTAATCCAAGCTATATAAAACAAAGTATCACCAGGTTTTACTATATAGATTGAATTTCGATATGAAGATCGATTTACATTACTATATTCATGATCAAAACAATTTCTTTTCTTACTCCATTGAGTATACTGTTTAGTTTGGGACAGATCCTCTACCATATTCAGATTAATAAAATATTTGTCATACCACACAAAATTACAATCTACTAAAAAAAACAACTTCAAAAATATATATATTATTGCTTTATATATTATAAATATACTATCCAACATATAAGATTAATAACCCCTATATCTCTAAATTTTAAAAAATTTTTATATCATTTATTTAATCTCATACAACACGCGATTATACATAAAACACATATTATAATAATAATATTATTTTTTATAAATATATATTTACTTAATACTAATTAAAAATTTATTTTTTCTCATTTTTACATATCATAATATATATAATTTAAAAAAATATAATACATTTATATACATTATTTTAATAAAATTTATACATATACAATAATTTATATCAATATCATTACCATACATATTACGTTGAATTAACAACATCATATAATCTTAACTCTAACATATATTGCCATACACTCAAAATTACTATTATAAACTTAACAAAGCTACTAAAACACAAGTAATACTGCAGATCTACCCATATGCCCTAACATCTTGGTTGTAATAACTTTTATATTGATTTTTAACACATACAATTTTAATCTTTAGCACGATAATAAAACATTTTCGGAATATATTCTTCGATTTTAAGATATTGCGTAATCAAAGTAATATCTACATTTTCCAGCACATATCCATATTCAATAACTCATTTCTATACAAAATATAATAATTTATGACTACTTATATTACAACATTGATTATTAGTATCTGGAAAAACCGTTCTAACATCCCTCACGGAATATCCTCAGTATAGAATCAATAAACCATATACATTTACATCATCCATCTAAATGAGCATCTATATTTTTCAAAAGAAATATAAACCCCACTAATAATTAATAACCGAGATCCTCTAAATTTATATACATCAAACTACATCCAATACGCATTATATTTAAAAATTTTTATTATTATATAATCTTGATAAATAAAAACTAGCTCACTCTAAATCTCTTTAATAAGTAACTTTAATATTATCTAATCTATCTTCCACTAAAACCACAAAACACCGCAATATTCCATAGCTAAAGTTTCATCAGAAACAAATATATTGTTTTTAACAAACTTTTTAAAACAATATTTTAATACAGTATAATTAAATAATTGTGTCATTAAAACATTTAATGAATTATCTATATTAGAAATACAACAAATTAAACGCTTATTTACATAAGCGCATTTAATAATATTAGAAATAAAAATCTCTACAATTTCTCCTACTTAAAAAACTGAGTAATCTTAAACAAATTCAGTAAATACTTTCAATGCAAACACAATCAATCTTAATCATATATCAAAACCTATACAGAATCTTTTATATATCACAAACCAGCCATTACAGAATTAGCCTTAGCTTTTCTTTTAATTACAATACTCATTCTAAAATCATCCGATATAAATAACTTACGCAATCAACAATCATTATTATTTATAACAAAAATACTATGACGAATATTGGATTGATACAGACAACATTAATTGAATACTCAATTAATGTTTTTTTCCAATAGTATAATACTGTTTTGAAAATACACTCTTCATACAACTACCTATATCTGATTCGGAAGAACAGCAGTAATATCAAGAAAATTATGATTAATACACGAACAATATAACATACACAATATACAAAACTCCCTTATATATCATTAATTATTATTACCTAATTATTAATAATATTAATTCTCAAATTTTATATAATAAAAAACCTCATTAACTTTAATCATACCTAAATCGTATCGAGCATATTCTTCAATTAATTTATATTCATAATTTAAATCATGAATATCTAACAACAATTGATTATTCCTCATTTTAATTTTATCAATGTTATTAATACTTTTATATAATTTTGTATCGTTATAAATACGTATAAAATCTAAAACTCCATTTTTACAAAACCACAAAGAATACTGCATCCAAACCAATATTATTAATAATAAATAATTAACTTTAATCATTCTCATTATTTGACAAAATATCACATAATCATATATTTGATAAATATTAAATTTTTCAGTATTTTTATACTTTTAATCTATCCAAATCATTAATAACATAGTGTAATAAAAATACTGTATAGTAATATCATATATCATATTTTATTTCTTATATCACAATAAAAAAATCTCATTTTTTTATATCACAATATCAACAATCACTTAAAAATCTTTACAAGTACTAAATCCAACAATTGATTCATTAACTCAGATATAGTTTTACGTCCATCCAAATAAATATCCGGCTGTTTTGGTCTTTCATAAATAGAATCAATACCGGTAAAATTCTTGATTTTTTTACAATCAACTTGATGATATAAACCTTTTGGATCTCTTTGTTTACAAATTAGCATAGGAGTATCAACAAATATCTCCAAAAAAGAATCTTTAATACACATATCCCGTATTATCTGACGATCAATTCGATATGGAGAAATTAATGCAACTAACACTACCAAACCAGCATCAACCATCAATCTAGCTACCTCTCCCACTCTACGTATATTTTCAGATCGATCATTACTATTAAATGATAAATCTTTACACAACCCATGCCGAATATTATCTCCATCTAAAGAATAAGTACTCACACCTCGGCAATATAATTTCTCTTCCAAAATTGATGCTAAAGTTGATTTTCCAGAACCTGACAATCCTGTAAACCATAATATCATAGATCGATGTTGATGTAATCTTTCTCTATCCTCTCTATTAATTCGATAAAAATGCCACATAACATTTTTATCATTATATTTATTGATATGTTTAATCATATAATAATGAAATAACAATTATTATTTAGGTAAATCTTGTACATTCCAATGAGGAAAATGTAAACGAATTAACGAATGTAAAGATACTTCAAATTCACTATATTTTTTATCATTATTCAATTTATTATTTAAATTACTACTATTTATAGAATGCCTTACCATTCCAGCTCCAACTGTATCATTACTACAAATATCAACAAAAATCATACTACCAGTTACTGGATAATATATATATTCATCTAATACTACAGGTTCTTCAAATAATAATTCTACCAATCCAATACCATTATATGGTATTTCATCACTTTTTTGATAATCAAAGGTATGTATATTTATACAATACTGTATATGCTTAACTCTAACTCTATAGAATTTAGTAGTGATTTTAACATCAAAACACTGATTCTGTTTTAAAGATTCTGTTTTCATCCAAATAACATCTACCAATACATTTTGTGTTAAATTTACCATATCTTTTGAATCAATAATTATATCACCTCTACTAACATCAACATCATCTGTTAAAGTTACTGTTATTGATTCTCCAGATAATGCTCGAACCTGATCATTTTTGAAATTAAAAATACGTTTAATACAAGAAACCGTATTTGTTGGTAAAACTTTAATATATTGTCCTACATACATATTTCCAGAAGAAACAGTTCCAGAATAACCTCTAATATTAAAATTATCGCGAATAACACATTGCACAGGAAATCTTAATTGCTGATTATTTATATCTATAATCGAATCAATGTTAACGTTCTCTAATATATCAAACAATGTAGGACCTTCATACCATACCATATTTTTCGACTTCATTATTACATTATCACCTTCTAGAGCAGATATTGGAATAAATTTAGTATCAATATTACATGATAATTTCCCATTAAATTCTAAATACTTTTTACAAATATCTTGAAATACTTCTCGATTGTAATCTACTAAGTCCATTTTATTAATTACTACTACAATATATTTAATACCCATCAAAACACTAATAAACCAGTGCCTTCGAGTCTGTTTGCGTATCCCTTTACAAGCATCAATTAATAAAATAGCTAAACTACTATTAGAAGCACCAGTAACCATATTTCTCGTATACTCTTCATGACCTGGAGTATCAATAATAATAAATTTACGTTTTTCCGTAGAAAAATAACGATACGCTACATCTATAGTAATTCCTTGTGCACGTTCTAATTGCAATCCATCCATCAATAATGATAAATCTAACTTATCTTTATGCACTCCAAAACAATTATTATCTTTATACAAAGTAGATAACTGATCATCATAAATATGTTGAGAATCATGTAATAAACGACCAATCAATGTACTCTTCCCATCATCTACGCTACCACAAGTTAAAAAACGTAATAAAAATTTTTTTTGTTGGGAATATAAATAATTTTCTATTCCTCCATAATTAAAAATTTCTTTTTCTATAACATTTTTCAATATCATCATAATTATTCCTTAAAAATAACCTTGACGCTTTTTTATCTCCATAGACCCAGATTGATCACAATCAATAACTCTACCAGAACGTTCACTTTTAGTAGTCAATAACATTTCTTCAATAACCTTAAGCAACGTATCTGCATGTGATTCTATCGCTCCAGTTAATGGCCAACATCCTAAAGTACGAAATCGAATCATATCATTAATTATTTTTTCATCAGATTTTAATTGAATACGATCATCATCTACCATAATCAAATTACCATTCCGTCTTAACACAGGTCTACATTTCGCTAAATATAATGGCACGATATCAATTTTTTCTACAAAAATATATTGCCAAATATCCAATTCTGTCCAATTAGATAATGGAAAAACACGAATACTTTCATCTAAATTAATTCTACCATTGTATTTGGACCATAATTCTGGTCGCTGGTTTTTAGGATCCCACGCATGAAATTTATCCCTAAAAGAAAAAATACGTTCCTTAGATCTAATTTTTTCTTCATCACGACGAGCACCTCCAAATGCCGCATCAAATCCATATTGATCTAAAGCCTTTTTTAGTCCTTCTGTTTTCATAATACTTGTATATTTAGCACTACCATGAATAAATGGATTCATACCCATCGATATTCCATCTGGATTCATATATACTAATAAATCTACATCCTCAGATTTTGATACAGTATCCCGAAAAGCATACATATCACTAAATTTCCAGCCCGTATCTACATGTAATAAAGGAAAAGGTAATTTATGACGAGGATAAAATGCTTTTCTAGCTAAATGCAACATTACAGAAGAATCTTTACCAATCGAATACAACATAACCGGATTACGAAATTCAGAAACTACCTCTCTAATAATATAAATACTTTCTGATTCTAATTGATTTAAATAAGTAAGACATTTTTGATTCTGTAACATAATATTATATTATCTCCTGACATTATGATTATCAATTTACTATCAAATATCTTTAATATTTACCCATTACCAAACCAACTTATTTCATTATGTAGTGATACCACATCTCCAATAATTAATAATGTAGGTTTTTTTACCATATAAATTAATTTCTCCAATTCTATTAATGTACCTATTAAAATCTTTTGATCTAAATAAGTACCTCTACTAATTATAGCTACAGGAGTATATATATGTCTTCCATGACAAATAAGATTTTTACTAATATTCACCGCATTAAGTTGACCCATATATATAACTATAGTTTGTTTATTATCCGATAATAAACTCCAATTTATCTTATAATCACCCTGATGTCTTTTGTGTCCTGTCATAAATACAACGCTATGTGCATATTCCCGATGGGTCAATGGAATACCAGCATACGCAGCTACCCCAATACCTGATGTAATACCTGGAACCACTTGAAACATAATACCTGCTTTGGACACCGCTTGTAATTCTTCTCCTCCTCGACCAAATATAAACGAATCACCTCCTTTTAATCTGACAACATTATTACCTTGCTGTGCCAATTGAATCATAAAATGATTAAGATTATTTTGAGATATAGAATGCTTTTTAGCAATTTTACCAACACAAATTTTATTCGCATCTTTACGAGATAAATCTAAAATATCTGGATTAACTAAATAATCATATAATATAATATCTGCTGTTTGTATAACTTGTAATCCACGAATAGTTAATAATCCTTTATCTCCTGGACCCGCCCCTACTAAAGATACGCTACCTTGCTTTCTATTATGCAACTGATTTAAAACAGCATCTTTAATAACACGATTCGCTTTCCTAAAATTTCCTTTTTCTACTAATAAAGAAATTTGTCCATTATAAAATAACTTCTCCCAAAAAAAACGTCTATAAACTATATCTGTAATATGTTGTTTTATCTTATTACGCCATATACCTGCCAACGATGCTACATAACCAATAGACATTGGTATTAATGATTCTAATTTTTCTTTCAACATTCGAATTAATACGGGCGCTTGACCACCTGAAGAAATACCTATTAAAATTGGAGATCGATCAATAATGGCGGGAAAAATAAATGAACATTTTGCTGGATCATCCACTGTATTTACCAAAATATGACGTTTTTCAGCATATTTAAAAACCATATCATTAAAATCAGTATCATCAGTAGCGATGATAACTAAAAACACATTATCTAACATAGAAATTTGAAATACCTTGCCAATCCAAATTATTTTTTTCTTAAATAAAGTAGTTTTTAAATTTAAACATAAAGTTTTTGCTACTATTTGAATAATAGCACCTGTTTTTTGCAAAATCTGAACCTTACGAAAAGCAACTATACCCCCACCAACTACTAAGACAGGTTTATTGTTCAAATACACAAACAACGGCAAATATCGCACAAAAATTAATTTTTATTAGAAAATACACTTAATTGAAAATTACCATACATAAAAATAATACTACATTTCATATATAATATAACACTAGTAGAAGTCATATATAATATAAATATCGTTAATATTAATAATTTAATATCATTTAATCAATAACATGTAACCCACATTCTCGTTGTAATCCAAAAAAACGAGTTTCTTCATCCTTCATACCAGGTTCTTTTTTAATAGTAGTATGTACATCACCTACTGATACATACCCTTGTTTCCATAATGGATGATATTCTAAATCATATCTTTTAATATATTGATGTACTTGATTATGATCCCAATCAACAATTGGTAAAAATTTAAACATACCATTTTGCATATCCAAAATTAACAAATTTTTACGACTACAAGATTGATATCTCCTTAACCCCGACACCCATACTCTAACTTTAAGTTTTTTTAAAGCATAACGCATAGGTTTTACTTTATTCATAAAATTATACTGTCTAATTCCTTCAATTCCTTGCTCCCACAATTTTCCATAACGTGCTTCCTGCCAAGCAGGAGATTTATCAGGACGAAAAACATGCAAATTTAATTTCATTTTTTCCGTCAATCGATCAATAAATTGATATGTTTCTGGAAACAAATAACCCGTATCAATTAAAATCACTGGAACAGAAGGATAATAATTAGTCATTAAATGCAAACTTACATAAGAATGAATACCAAAACTTGAAGATAATACTAATTGCCCAGATAAATACTTCATAACCCACATTATCCTATCTTCTATTGTTACAGATTCTAAATACTGATTTATCTCATTTAATATTAATGCACGTTCAACTACACCCAATACATCCAATTCTTCAACACACCAACAACGATTCACTTTATTCCAACTCTTAACTCTAGATACTGTTGTAGACATCATAAATAAAAATCTTCTTCAGAATTGATAACAGCACGAACAATCCCTGCTCTTACTACATAATCTCCATATGACTCTTGAGTTTTTCGATTTTTAGCCCAATCTCCAATAGTGATATCTAAAACATGCAAAATTTCATCTTCTGTAATATTTTCTTTATATAAACGCGGAATACGCGTACCATTTTTATTACCTCCTAAATATAAATTATAACGCCCAATTCCCCTGCCTGTTAGTCCAATTTCTGCTAACATTGCTCTCGCACATCCATTAGGGCATCCCGTCACTCTTAAAATAATTGCATCTCTTTGAAGATTATATTTAGACATAACATGTTCTACTTTAGTAACAAATGCTGGTAAAAATCGTTCCGCTTCTGCCATTGCTAATGGACAAGTAGGAAAAGCCACACATGCCATAGACGATTTTCGCTGTGATGTTACAAAATCACCTAATAAACCATACTGTTTTAATAAATCTTCAATAATATCTTTTTTATCTTGATGTATTTCAGAAATAATTAAATTTTGATTAGTAGTTATTCTAAAAAAACCAGAATGTACTTTTGCAATCTCAGACAATCCTTTTTTAATTAATATATTAGATGTATTACATACTCTTCCATTTTCAATAAATAAAGTCAGATGCCAATAATCTTGATTAATACCTCGTATCCAGCCAAATTTATCTCCTCTTTCAGTAAATTTATATGGATACATCGGAGAAAATTTAAGTCCAGATCGATTTTCAATTTCCTTTTTTAAAATATCTATTCCCACCTTAACTAAAGTATATTTAGTTTTAGCATGTCTTCGATTATACCGATCTCCCCAATCTCGTTGTACTGTAATTACTGACTCCACAATTTTTAAAATATCTTGTAAATTAATATACCCAAATTCACTAGCCATTCGAGGATATGTACTTTTATCCCCATAAGTCATAGCTAATCCGCCTCCTATCAGGACATTAAATCCAATAAGATTCCCAGTATTATCTTTAATTGCAACTAAACCTAAATCATTAGCATAAACATCTACATCATTCACTGGAGGAACAGCTATTGCTATTTTAAATTTACGAGGTAAATAAACAGAACTTAAAATAGGCTCTGAATCTATAGATTCAATTTTTTTTTCATTTAACCAAATCTCTGCATATGCTTTAGATTTAGGTAATAAATGTTCTGAAATTTTTTTTGATAGCTCCCATATTTGATAATGTACTTTTGATTCCATAGGATTAGCAGTACAAATTACATTTCTATTAACATCACCAGCAGTAGCTATAGAATCTAAACCTAATTTATTCAGTAATTGATGTATTCCTTTTAATTTCGGTTTCAATATTCCATGTAATTGAAAAGTTTGTCTCGTAGTTAATCGAATACTACTATATAATGTCTGTTCCTCTGAAAAATTATCAATATTCAACCATTGTTGAGAAGTAATAACACCTCCAGGCAAACGACAGCGTAACATCATATTAATTAACGGTTCTAATTTTTGATTCATTCTTTCTAATCGAACGTCTCGATCATCTTGTTGATACATACCATGAAATCTAATTAATTGCGCATTATCTACATTAAAACCTCCTGTTAAATTATTATCTAAATCCTTCTCAATCGTACCTCTTAAAAAATTACTATTTTTCTTTATACGCTCATTATCAGATAATAACTTATTATTATATTTTAACATTATCATTAATATATATCCCTCTGATAACGATGTTGGACTCGCATCTCATTCCAAAAATCATTTGATTGATCCATATTCATATTTCCATGTATAGATACTACAGTAACTAACGCTTGTTCCACATCTCGAGCCATATATTTTGCATCACCACATACATAAATATATGCTCCTTTTTGAATCCAATCCCACAATTCCAAACCATTACTCAATAATTTATCCTGAACATAAACTTTATAATCTTGATCTCTAGACCAAGCCGTATCAATTTTATTTAATATCCCTGATTTAAAATAAGTTTTCCATTCAATTTGATACAGAAAATCATCGGTAAATTTTAAATTTCCAAAAAAAAGCCAATTTTTCCCTAATGCTTTATCTAATGCTCGTTGTTGCATAAAAGATCTAAATGGAGCAATACCAGTTCCTGCTCCAATCATAATTATAGAAACATTAGGATCTTTTGGTAATCTAAAATTATCATTAGATTCTACAAAAATACGTATTTCGTCATGATCTTGCACACGATCAACTAAATAACTACTAGCACCACCAGATCTAATTCGCCCATTAATAGTGTAACGTACAACACTAACAGTAATATGTATTTCTTCTCCTACCTCTGATTGTGCAGAAGCAATAGAATAAAACCTAGGTCTCATTGGTCTTAAAATCTGAATTAACTCTTGAGAAGATAACTGCTTAGTCATAGATATTTGGTAAAACATTTCAACTATTGGTGTCGTTGAACAAAAACTATTTAATTGATTTTGATTTTGCAATAAATTTAATAAAATCTTATCTTGTGAAATGGTAGCTATACTTTTTACAACAACAGGAGTATTTTGGGTTAAATCACAATACTTAACCAACGCTTCATCAAGACACATCGATTGATTTTTGATTTGCACGGATTCTCGACCCGTTAAATTTAATAACTCTAATAACTCATATACAAGATTATAATCATTTTCATACCATATTCCTAATGCATCTCCTGGTTGATAACACAAACCGGAACCAGAAATATCAAACTCTAAATGATGTACATCTTTTAAAGAATTACAACTAGTTATTTTTTGTCTATTTAATAAATATGCTATTAATGGAAATTCCTTACAATAACTAGTTACAGGATTCTTTTTCTTAAAAACAATATTATTTTGAATATTGATACATTTATCTTTTGAAACAATAGAAACTATCTTCGATTTACATAAAGAAACGACTTTTTCTTTCCATTTATCAACTTCACTTTGAAAATCCACATCTAAATCTACTCGATCATATAACCGATTTGCACCAAGATCCTCAAATCTTTTGTCAAAATCCTTACCGGCTTTTGCAAAATATTCATAAGACCTATCACCTAAACTAAGCACAATAAAACTAGTCTTTTCCATTCTCAAAGCTTTTTCAGAAAATAAATACTTATATAATGCTAATGCTTCTTCTGGAGGTTCACCTTCTCCATGAGTAGATGTAATAAAAATTAACAAACTTATTTCAGAAATTTTTTTAAATTTATACTCTCCAGCACTAAATAAAACAGCTCTTAAACCTGCTTCTACTAGATCACTATACAACTGTTTTGCTATATTCCTAGCATTTCCAGTTTGAGATGCAGATATCACAATAATTGTATTATCGATTAGATCCGGTTTTAATTCTAATCCTGCACTAACACCAGATGCAGTCACCCCGATATCTGTAGATGTCTGAGAATTAACTAAACCCAACAAATATCCAGACAACCAAATTAATTGATTTTTAGATAAAGTATCTAATACTAATTTTAATTGATTTAATTGTTCAGAACTTAATAAACCCATTATACTCAATTTACTATCTATTACTGCAATTTTATTTGATATAAAACCTATATCTATTTTTATATTGAAAGATTAAATATAATTAAGCAAAACTACCAAAACATAAACATATCACAATAATTCTAAACAAATTTACTTATTATCTCATACAAGTTAATTTTCAACAAACCAATATACATACTACATATTAATTCAGTATATCATCATATCTTATACTTACACAATGTACTATTATTAACAACAATACAATTTTTCAGAAAAGACCAATTAACCTATTCTGAATATTATTACCATTTGACATATAATTTATACATTACATTCCATTTATTTTTCAAAAATAAATCAATCAATGAACATAATTATTTTTAATAATACTTTTATTTTACTATACTATATATTCATATTCTTATTTTGATACATCCACAACTGAGCTGAGAGATTCTTTATCTCGTTCACTCCATAAAACTTACTATTATCTTTCAAAAATTCTTCAATACGTATTAATCTATTATACTTAGATGTACGTTCAGAACAACGTACTGGACCAGTTTTTATCTGCCCAGCAGATGTACCAACAGCTATATCAGCAATACTTGTATCTTCAGTTTCTCCAGATCTATGTGAAACAATGGTCGAATATCCAGATTCTTTTGCCAATTTAATCACATTTAAAGTCTCAGTTAACGAACCTATTTGATTAGGTTTAACTAAAATAGAATTTGCTACATTCTTATTAATACCCATTTTTAATAAATTTGGATTAGTAACAAATAAATCATCACCCACTAATTGCATAATATCTCCAAGTTTCTTAGTAAGATAAGAAAACCCATGCCAATCATGCTCACTCTGACCATCTTCAATAGAAAAAATACAATATTTACGTGCTAAAGATGATAAATAATCAACAAATTCTTCAGAAGTAAAACTAACTTTTTCACTATTTATAACGTACTTTCCAGTAGATACTTCAAATAATTCAGATGCAGCACAATCTATAGCCAAAACCACATCTTTACCTAACACATAATTAGATTGCTCTATAGACTTATTAATTAATTCTAATGCATAAGAATGAGATTTTAAATTTGGAGCATATCCCCCTTCATCACCTAATGCAATAGATATCCCTAAATTATTTAAAACATTTTTTAAACTATATGAAATTTCTGATCCCATTTGTATAGCTTGTTTAATATTTTTAGCCCCAACAGGTACAATCATAAATTCCTGAATATCTAAATTATTATCAGCATGTTTTCCTCCATTCATAATGTTCATCATAGGAACCGGCATAGAATACACATTACTCGACATTCCATATAATCTAGCTATATATTGATACAACGGCATACCCATAAAACTAGCAGCAGCTTTAGCTATCGCTAAAGATACACTCAAAATAGAATTAGCTCCAAGTTGAGATTTATTATTAGTACCGTCTAAATTAATCATAATTTCATCAATAACACTTTGTTTCGTTACATCTATATTTAACAATGATACACGAATAGTACTATTAATAATATTGACTGATTTTTTTACTCCTTTTCCAAAAAAACGAGCATGATCATTATCTCGTAATTCCAATGCTTCTTGAGAACCCAAAGAAGATCCTGACGGAACAGATGCTAAACCAAAAAAACCACTTTTAGTATGTACTTCTGATTCCACCGTAGGATTACCTCTAGAATCAACAATTTCACGACTAATAATATTTACTATCTCTGGCATATTATATACTTCCTTATTAATTAACTTATTTAAATCATTGATCTATACATACAATATTATAAAAATAATTTTTATTCAAAATGACGAATTAACTTCCTATAATTTTACACTGATATTGTATCGCAGCATTTATAAAACCTACAAATAAAGGATGACCATCTCGAGGAGTAGAATTAAATTCTGGATGAAACTGACTTCCTATAAACCAAGGATGATTCTTACACTCAATTATTTCTATGAAATTATTATTTTTAGAATATCCAACGCCACTCAATCCAGCATACTCTATTTCCTTAAACAAAGAAATATTTATTTCATAGCGATGCCGAAATCTCTCATAAATAATCTTTTTACCATACATTTGTTGAGTCAAACTACCTTCAATTAAATGACATACTTGACTTCCTAAACGCATAGTAGACCTACTAAAATCAACATTATCATGATATTGAATAATATCATTATTATTATTTGTACATTGATATCCAGTAATCTCCGAAATTACTGGATACTTACAATTATTCACAAACTCCGTTGAATTAGCATCTTCCATACCTACCACATGTCTAGCAAATTCAATCAATGCAACTTGCATCCCTAAACAAATACCAAAATACGGTATATTATTTTCTCTAGCATATTGTGCTGATAGAATTTTTCCTTCTACTCCTCGATAACCAAAACCTCCTGGAACTAAAATTCCATCTAATCCCTTTAACATTTTCTTTACACTCAAAGTTTCAAGATCTTGAGCATCAATAAAACAAATCTTTACAAAAAAACGATTTTTCAAACCAGCATGCTGTAAAGCTTCTATCACTGACTTATAAGCATCTGTTAACCGGATATATTTACCTACTATTCCAATGGTAACTGTACCCTTCGGATTATTTTGATAATAAACCACCTGTTTCCAATCAGATAAATCTGCCTTAGGACAATTCAAATTAAAATATTTACAAATATATTCATCTAATCCCTGATCTTGTAACATCAATGGTATCTTATAAATTGAATTTACATTTTGTAAAGAAATTACAGCTTTCTTAGATACATTACAAAACAAAGAAATTTTTTTTCTCTCACTATCTCCTATCAAATGATCAGATCTACAAATCAAAATATCAGGTTGAATTCCAATAGATAATAATTCTTTAACTGAATGTTGAGTAGGCTTAGTTTTCAATTCCCCAGTCATAGAAATAAATGGTACTAACGTTAAATGTATATATAATGTATGATATCTATTTACATCTATTGCCATTTGTCTAATAGCCTCTAAAAAAGGCAGCGATTCAATATCTCCAACTGTACCGCCAACTTCTACCAATAATACATCATAACTTTTAGAATGAGTTATTAACCATTGTTTTATAAAACTCGTAACATGGGGAATTATCTGTACAGTAGATCCTAAATAATCTCCTCGTCTCTCTCGTTTTAATACATTAGAATAAATACGACCTGTTGTACAATTATTATAACGTGTCATTTTTGTTTTAATAAAACGTTCATAATGTCCCAAATCTAAATCCGTTTCTGCTCCATCTTCAGTAATAAAAACCTCCCCATGTTGAATTGGGCTCATTGTTCCAGGATCAACATTTATATATGGATCTAATTTTATTATAGTAACATCCAAACCCCTTGCTTCTAATACAGAAGCTAAAGAAGCTGTTACAATACCCTTACCTAAAGATGAAACTACGCCTCCTGTCACAAAAATATAATTTACGTTCACACATCTAATCCACTTTATATCATAACTAATTCAATAAATTTATAATAATAAAACCATTACAACATTAACAATATATAATTCAACAAAATTTATAAAAAATCATTATATATCATATATTTTATACAAACACAGCATCAACAACAATATCATAAAAAAATCTATAAAATCTGATTATAAATCAAAATTAACTCATGAATACTAATCTTGCTTAATAAACAACACTGATCTTTTCTCATTACTATTAATCAATAAAATTAATCAAATAATAAACATTTACAACAATACAATATTAAAATCTAGTCAAATATATAATATGAAAAATCTCTAAAGCATTATAAAATCATATACACATCAATCAAAATTCAAATATTATTGCAATCCATCAATTATTATATACTATATATCATCAAGACTTAATAATATCTTAAGATTTAAATATTAAATGATGATCCACAACTACATACCCCTTTAGCATTAGGATTAACTACCAAAAATTTAGATCCTTCTAAACCTTCATAATAATCAATTATTCCTCCAAATAAATACTGTAAGCTCATAGGGTCTACCACTACAATAGCTCCATTACTTTCAATAACACAATCATCATTCGAAACCTGATCATCTAAAATAAATTTATATTGAAACCCTCCACATCCTCCTCCTAATATATACACACGCAATTTTAAATCCAATTTTTCAGCATAATCTTGACTGCTTATGAGCTTTTTCACTTGATCAGCAGCAGAATGAGTTAATTTTATAGGAAAAGCATTTTTTTTATCATTACTCATAACCATCAACTCTATTAATATAAGTATTTATATACAAATACATATTATTCATACTATAATGACGAATTATGTAATTAAAATTACATAATTTTTATACAATAATTAAATAACATATATAAAATTTATATCAAATTCTAATAAATTATCTTTTAAAATACAACCTATAATAAACCATAAGTACGAATAGTACACACAATTACTCATCAAGAATACTATTTATCCATTCCTCCATATTATGACAATCCTGTTTTTCTGAAAAATCTAACACATCTTGATTATATGAAACCACCTCTGATTTATTATCAAAATACGGTAACAAAGAAAAATTATTTCTCCATATTGGTAAAATATATTCATAAGAATTTTTACCAACCTTATATGGAAGAATATTTCCAGCATAATCTATAGGAATATGAACAATATTACTTGGCAATGTTAACTTTAATGGAATAGGATTACTTTGCATATCTAAATAAAGACTATATAATTTTAATGCTCCGTTAGTACCAGTTAACTTAGTTTTACCATTATTATCTCTACCAACCCAAATTACAACTACTTCTTTTCCATCAATACCAACAAACCAACTGTCACGAGAATCATTAGTTGTACCAGTTTTAGCAGCTAACTTCAAAGAAGAAAATTTTAAAGACAAATTATAAGATGTTCCTTTTGTCACAACTTGTTGCATAGCATACATTACTAAATACGCTGATTGAGGAGAAACCACACGTTTAACTTTAGGAAAATATTGATATAAAATCACATTTTTTGTATTTACAATATAATCTATACATGACATCGTAGAATGTTGGCCTCCACTAGCAATAGTTTGAAATTCCTGAGCAACTTCCATAGGTGTTAAACTAATTGCCCCCAATAAAATAGATGGGAAAGAAGAAATAGCATTCGAAGAAATACCCAACTTTATCAAAAAATCTACAACAGTATCCAAACCTAATACTAATCCTAAATGCACTGTTGGAATATTAAGTGATTTTACAAAAGCATCTATTAACATTACTTTACCTCGAAATTGACGATCATAATTTCTAGGCGACCATACAAACCCATTTGACTGTTGTAAATGAATAGGAGTATCAGCAATCCATGTATTAAGATGATATTTATTTGGTTGATTTAATGCAGTAAGATAAATAGCTGGTTTAATTAATGATCCAATAGGACGACGTGCATATAAAGCTCGATTAAATCCAGAAAAATGTGGATCAGCTCCCCCTACCATAGCACGAACTACCCCACTAAACCTATCTATAATCACTACCGCCCCCTCTAAATCAACCGCATCAAAACGTTGTCGTAATCTACGTATACCTATTTTCATCGCTTTTTCCGCTAATTGTTGAGCAATAGGATCTAATGTAGTAAATATTCTTAAACCAGATAAATCATGAAAACTATACATATTACTAATATTATTTATTTCTTCACATACCATTTGCATAAAAGCAGGATGTAACGCTAATACTTCATCTTTTGACTGCACTGCTAATGGACGAGATATAAGTACATCATACAATTTCGAATCAATTACATGTACATTGTTTAATAATTTTAATACCAAATTACGACGATCTAAAGTTTTCTTTGGATTTTTCCAAGGATTATACAAAGATGCTCCTTTTATCATACCAATAAGCATAGCTTGTTGATCCAAACTTAATTCATCCACTGGTCTACCAAAATAATAAAAACTAGCTAAAGGAAAACCACGAATTTGATCATTTCCATTTTGACCAAAATATATTTCATTCAGATATAACTCAAGAATACGATCTTTACTATATCGATATTCAAATAGTAATGCCATATATATTTCATTAAATTTACGCCACAACGATCGAGTATTACTTAAAAACAAATTTTTTACTAATTGTTGTGTAATAGTACTACCTCCTTGAACAGTATGTCCAGATACAATATTTGCTAAACAAGCACGTATAATAGCAGATATTCGAATACCATCATGTTGATAAAAATATCTATCTTCCACCGATAACAACATATCTATCAATATATCTGGAAATTTAGATCTAGGAATAAATAATCTCTGTTGACCTTGAGGAGCATATTGAACAGATATGATTTTTGGATCAATTCGAAGCAACCCAAAATCATTTTTTGTATTTTGATTATAAATACGTATCAATTTATCTTTATTAAAATATAAAGAAACAAAAATTTCTTTTTCTTCTATATTAGGAAAATCAAAAGATCTTCGCAATAAATCAATATTATTATCATATACAATAAACTCACCTGATCGCGTAATCTTAGATACTTCACGATATTGCAACGTTTTTAACAAACGAATCATATCTTCTTGACTACAGTACATATTTGGCTCTACATGAACAATACGACTATATACAATAGTTGGTAATCCCCATACTTGCCCATTAATACGATTTTGAATTTTTGTATCTAAAATAACCCCATATACACCTATCAATAATACAATAAATATAAATACATAAATACTATAACGCATAATATACAACACATGATTAATTATCATTAAATAACTTTATCATATTTTTTACTAAAAAATTATTTCTCTTATTAACATATATATCTACATAATAAATTCATTAGTAATTGCTGATTTAAAATACAAATTATTTTTGTATTGCAATATATTACATAAAATAAACATATTTAAATTATTTTAAACACAAGAATACCAATTACCCAAAATAATTAATTTTCAATAATATATACATATATAATAAATCAAAATCCGTTTGATTCGATTATTATATTACATAATTCATTTAATAAAATCTCATGAAACATATAATATTATAGAATAAATTCCATATATTATTATATAATAAAATCAATAATATCAATATAATGTCAAGTTCATTTGATAATCAATAATACGTATTTGAATAAAATTTTCTATACAATGAATTTGCAATTCATTGTATATTTATATACAAACTATAACGAATTTATTTTATATAAAATTTTAAGGACTATCGATGATTTTATCTTATTCATATAAAGATGTGGATTTTATAGAAACACAAGATTGGATAGAATCCATTTCTTCAGTAATTCAAAAAGAAGGGATTGAAAGAGCTTATTTTTTAATCAAACAAATTATAAAAAAAGTTCAAACTGATGGATTCAATATTTCTCCTGAAAATTTATTAAATAATGATTATATAAATACAATTTCGGTGCAAGATGAACCCACATATCCTGGAAACTTAGCAATAGAACAACGTATATATCATGCTATCTGTTGGAATGCTATTATGATGGTATTACGAGCTTCAAAAAAAAATTTAGAATTAGGTGGACATATTTCTTCTTTTCAATCTTCCGCAACATTATATGAGGTATGTTTTAATCACTTTTTTAGAGCTCGTAATAAAATTGATGAAGGAGATTTAATATATTTTCAAGGACATATTTCTCCAGGAATATACGCACGAGCTTTTCTGGAAGGACGATTACATGAAGAACAAATTAATAATTTTAGGCAAGAATTAAAAAACAAGGGCCTACCTTCATATCCTCACCCAAAATTAATGCCAGAATTTTGGCAATTTCCCACAGTATCTATGGGATTAACTGCAATCAGCTCAATTTACCAAGCAAAATTTTTAAAATATTTAAACAATAGAAAATTAAAAAATACTACTTTGCAAACAGTATATGCTTTTCTAGGAGATGGAGAAATGGATGAACCTGAATCCAAAGGAGCACTTAATATTGCTTCTCGAGAAAAATTAGATAATTTAATTTTTATAGTCAATTGTAACTTACAACGATTAGATGGTCCAGTAGTAGGAAATGGCAAAATAATTAACGATTTAGAAAAAATTTTTGTAGGATCAGGTTGGGAAGTTATTAAAGTAATTTGGGGCAGTAAATGGGATTCTTTATTCAACCAAGATACAACAGGAAAGCTAATTCAATTAATGAATGAAACTGTTGATGGCGATTATCAAACATTTAAATCCAAAGATGGAGCTTATATACGTAAACATTTTTTTGGTAAATACGCAGAAACTAAAGATTTAGTTAAGAACATGACTGATACCGAAATTTGGGAATTAAATAGAGGTGGACACGACCCTATAAAAATATTTGCTGCATTAAATAAAGCTAAAAATAATTCTAAAAAAAAACCAGTAGCAATATTAGCTCATACTGTTAAAGGTTATGGAATGGGATCCGAAATTGAAGGAGTAAATACAGCTCATCAAATAAAAAAAATAGATAAAAAAAGAATACAATACCTCAGAAATAAATTTAACTTAAATACAATTATTACAGACGATCAAATTGAATCATTACCATATTTAACTTTCAAAGAAAATTCTGAAGAATATTTATATTTACATAAAAGACGTCAATTATTATTCGGATACTTACCTAATCGATTAACAAATTCCACCCATTCATTAAATCTACCGAACTTAGAATACTTTCAATCAATGTTAAAAAAACAAAATAAACATATTTCCACAACTCTTGCATTTGTTCGAATATTAAATATTTTATTACAATATCAACCCATCAAAAATCACTTAGTTCCTATAATTGCGGATGAAGCTCGAACCTTTGGAATGGAAGATTTATTTCGAAAAATTGGTATTTATAATCCTTCTGGTCAACAATATACCCCACAAGATCACAATTTATTTTCATATTATCGTGAAGATAAACAAGGCCAAATTTTAGAAGAAGGGATTAATGAATTAGGAGCAAGCGCATCATGGTTAGCAGCTGGCACTTCATATAGTACCAATAATTTTCCTATGATACCTTTTTATATTTTTTACTCAATGTTTGGATTTCAAAGAACTGGAGATTTTTTATGGGCAGCAGCTGATCAGCAAGCCCGAGGTTTTTTAATAGGTGCAACTTCTGGTCGTACTACTTTAAATGGAGAAGGCCTACAACATGCTGATGGACACAGTCATATTCAATCTTTGACCATTCCTAATTGTATTTCTTATGACCCAGCATATGCATATGAAATTACCATTATTATATATGATGGTTTAATACGTATGTATGGCAAAAATCCAGAAAACATATATTACTATATTACTACTGTAAATGAAAAATACTACATGCCACCTATGCCTACCGGAGTTGAAGAAGGAATAAAGAAAGGAATTTATAAATTAGAATCCTTACCTGGATTAATCGGTAAGGTACAATTAATGGGATCTGGATCTATTTTAAGACTAGTGCGTGAAGCGGCTCAAATTTTATCTAATGAATACAATATAAGTTCAGATGTATATAGTGTCACTTCATTTACTGAATTAGCACGTAACGGTCAAGACTGTGCACGATGGAACATGTTACATCCTACGCAAACTCCAAAAATTCCTTATGTTACCTCCGTATTAAACAATTTTCCTACTATCGCAGCAACTGATTATATGAAATTATTTGCTGAACAAATTCGCGGTTTTATTCCAAGCAACTATTTTTATGTTTTAGGCACAGATGGATTTGGACGTTCTGATAGTCGAGAAAACTTAAGACATTATTTTGAAGTAAATTCTGGTTATATAGTAATTGCTGCATTATCCATTTTAATAAAACAAGGATATATACAATCTGACATCATGTCTAAAGCTATTAAAATATTTAATATTAATCCTGATATAATCAACCCCAGTTTAATATAAAAAGAGATATCATAATGGTGATCAACATTAACGTACCAAATATTGGTGAAAATGAATTAGAAGTTACTGAAATATTTATAAAAAATGGAGACAATATTGATATTAATCAACCTTTACTTATAATTGAAGGTGATAAATCATCTACAGAAATTCCATCACCTTATGCTGGCATTATTACTAAAATTCATGTTCAAGTAGGAGATAAAGTTCAAACAGGAACCTTAATTATATCTTTAGATATAATTAAAACTCATGATCTCGATCAATCTATACAAACAAAACAAAATACCAAAAATGAACCAAATATTAACAATAATATCATTGATAACAATACAGATATACAAAAATACCATATTACATCTATCTCAAATAATAATATACCTACACATGCTACACCATTTATTCGTCATATGGCTCGAAAATTTGACATCAACTTATCTCACATTCAAGGCAGCGGCCGTAAAGGACGTATACTTAAAGAAGATATTCAAAAATATCTCAGCAATACTTCCACAAAAACTATGGACTATAATCCGATCAATAAAAATATATCTTCTTTACATCCAGATACAAATTTCAGTAAATTTGGTCATACTGAAACTATACAATTAAACAAAATACAAAAAATTTCTGCTTCTAATCTACAAAAAAATTGGTCTATCATTCCACATGTAACACAATTCGATATGGTTGATATTACTTCTTTAGAAATCTTCCGAAAACAACAAAATTTTGAAATTAAAAAAAATAAACTTAATTACAAGATTACAATGTTAGTTTTTGTAATCAAAGCAGTATCCAAAGCACTACAAGAATTACCTCAATTCAATAGCTCTTTATCACAAGATGGGCATACACTAATTTTAAAAAAATACATTAATATCGGAATTGCAGTAGATACTAAAAGAGGTTTATTAGTACCTGTTCTTCAAAATACAGACAAAAAAAATATTACTACTTTATCTAAAGAGCTATTAGAAATTTCTCAAAAAGCGCGAGTTGGTAAACATTTAACTCCTCTTGACATACAAGGAGGAACTTTTACTATATCTAATTTAGGAGGAATCGGAGGTACATTATTTACCCCCATTATCAATGCTCCAGAAGTAGCTATTTTAGGTATATCTCAAGCTATTATGAAACCAGTATGGACCGGAAAAAAATTTATACCACGCCTCATGTTACCTTTATCTCTATCATATGATCACCGTGTTATTAATGGAGCTGATGGAGCTAAGTTTATTAACCGAATTAATAAAATAATTTCTGACATACGATTACTATCTATATAATCAATTATACAATGATTTAAAATTACAAATAACATCATAAATCAGTATTTATTTTCAAATAATGTTATATAATAATATTTATTTTGTTAAAATGTACATAATCAATAATTAAGAGAAATAACAAAATTATGAGTATACAAATAGAAACACAAGTTCTTGTTTTAGGTTCAGGACCTGGAGGTTATTCAGCAGCTTTTAGATGTGCTGATTTAGGAATTAATACTATACTTGTCGAACGTTATCCTAATTTAGGTGGAGTATGCTTAAATGTTGGCTGTATTCCATCTAAAGCATTATTACATATTTCAAAATTAATCCAAACAAACTCAGACTTAAATGAATTTAATATTTCAAAAAACATAACTAACATTCAATTGGATATAAACAAAATACGTTTATGGAAAAATGATATAATCAAGAAACTATCAAATAATTTAAACTCTATAGCTACAGCAAAACGAAATATCAAAATCATATATGGTTTTGGTACATTTATCAATAAACATACTCTCCAAGTATCTTGCGATAAAGAGATCATAAAAGTTATTTTTGATTATGCTATCATAGCAACAGGGTCTCATCCTACATCATTACCGTTTAGTCCAAATGATCATCGTATTTGGAATTCAACTGATGCATTAGAATTAAAATTTATTCCTGAAAAACTATTGATAATTGGATCAGGGGCTATTGGATTAGAAATGTCCACTGTATACCATTCTTTAGGAAGCAAAGTAGATTTAATGGAAGCCTCTGATCAAATCATGCCTATATTAGATAAAGACATTATAAATCTTTTTTCTAAAAATCTTATCAAAAAATCAATAAATTGTACCGTAAATACTCAAGTACATGCATTTAACAGTAAACCAAATGGAATTGATGTAATTACAACAAATAAATTAGATCCAAATACAAAAAAAACTCATCGATATGATGCAGTATTAATTGCTATTGGCCGATTTCCAAATAGTAAAGAGTTAAATCTTGATGGTATTGGAATACAAACAAATAAAAATGGGTTTATATCTGTAGATAAACAAATGCGTACAAACATATCAAATATCTTTGCAATTGGAGATATTGTTGGAAATCCAATGTTAGCACATAAAAGCATACATGAAGGACATATAGTATCAGAAGTTATTTCTGGAAAAAAATATTATTTCGATTCTACAGTGATTCCAGGAGTAATATATTCTGATCCAGAAATTGCTTGGGTAGGGTATACTGAAAAAGAAGCTCAAACTAAAAACATAAAATATGCGTCTGTAACCTTTCCATGGAATTCTTTAGGAAAAGCGATTACCTCTAATTATACTGAGGGAATAACGAAATTAATCTTTGATAAAAATACACACAGAATAATAGGAGGTTCGGTTATAGGCTTACATGCAAGCGAAATAATAGGAGAGATAGCATTAGCAATTGAAATGGGATGTGATGTGGAAGATATTACTCTAACTATTCACGCTCATCCTACTTTATATGAATCAATAGAACTAGCTGCATCTATTTATAATAAATCCATAAATACATAATTTCTCATTTTATACAAAATGAAACTATTTAAATAGCATTTAATGATACGAAATTTAAACAAACTTACATACAACTCTAATACGTACATCTGATTAAACTAAATCATCAAAAATGCAATAAACATACAATTCAAATACAGTATCACTATATACGCTTAATATTGTTTCTCAATCTTACACATTAAAATTATAACAACTTCTTAACACAAACTTAAATACTAATAACACACATTGCAAATTAAATTTAAATATCACATTATTTTAAACATTACGTACAGTTGTATTATCTAACTTTAATAATCAATTTATACTAAACAAAATTCTTACAATCTTGTTTATACCAATACAATATACAACTTATAAAACAATATACTTCACCTTTACAAAATAATTTATTTTAATTAGTATATTAATACTATTTCATTTTTAACTATAGAATTATATTTACCGAATTTACTAACAACAGAAATTGTCTTTTCGTGTTTGATATCAGACTATTATATAATAGTTATTATATTGTATATACCTATATTTAACATCATCTATTTATAAAATAAATTATATAATAATTTAACTATACAATGATAGTTATCATTTATAACAGTAAAAATTAATTATCCCAAATAGTTAATCCCTTTTTAGGAAAACCTCTAATAATATCTGCAATACATTTCCCATTAGGCAAAACTAATTTTTGATCCAACTCAGCTAAAGGATACATAATAAATTCTCTATTCATCATATCATAATGCGGGATAACTAATTTTGGTGTACATATTCTATATTGACCAAACAATAAAATATCTAAATCTAATGTACGAGGATAGCTATTACAACACGTTGCAAACTTTCGAACTCGTCCTTGTTGATTCTCTATTTCCTGCATATAATCTAATAATAATTCTGGTCTCAAATCAGTATATAATATAACTATTGTATTTAAAAAATCAGGCTGTTTATGATAACCTAATGGACGACTACGATAATATTTTGAACACGAAATAAATTCAGTTTTTGGAAGTTGCGATAAAGCCTGTATTGCTTGATCTACTTGTTTTTTTGGATTTAATAAATTACTACCTATTCCAATCCAAGCATATTCCATGTTCTTCACTTCCCATATATTTTACACATTATTAGATTATACTATTACTATATTCTATATTTAACCAATCATTTGTTTCTTTTTAATTTCTTCTAAAGTTTGGCAATCAATACATAAATCTGCTACTGGATTAGCTTCTAAACGTCTCACTCCAATTTCTATATCGCATAACGCACAAAATCCAAATTCTTTTATATCTATTTTTTTTAAAGTCTTTTCAATTTTCTTTATCAATTTTCGCTCTCTATCCCGATTACGCAATTCAATATTAAATTCCTCCTCTTGTACCGCTCGATCTATTGGATCTGGAAAATTTACAGAAACCTCATCTTTCATACGCAACACAGAATACTTTATATCCATTTCTAACTGTTCTTTCCATGCATGTAAAATAGATTTAAAATGCAAAAGTTGGTTTTTACTCATATATGCTTCATCTGGTTGTCGCTCATACGGTTTCACTCCAGCAATTATTAAAGCATTCAAAAAAGAACCTTTTTTTTCAACATTTTTTTTCAACATATATACTCCACAATCTTATATATTCACTATAATCAACATAAAAATTTTTAAACATCATCGTCATCCACATAACTAAATATTATTCATTGATGATGATATACATGATTATTTAAATTTATATAATAAAAATATACACTAAATATTTCAAAAAAATATATAAATTATTTTAACAATTCAATAAATAAAACTATAATACTATATACATTTGAATTTTATACAAATAAAATGAGGAAAATAATATATCGCTTAACTTATAAAACAAAATTATATTCTAATATCTTCTTCTTATACCATATATACACAAATAAATCATCACTTTATAAATTCATTATAATACATATTATACCAAATCTATATTAATGAATATAGTCTTAATATTTTACATAATATTCGATAAATTAAATATTCAATCAATATACATAACAAAATAATATTTTTGACATCATTTAACTAAAAATGAATTCATTATCTTAATAATACGAATCATTTAACTAATTTTATCAAAATTAATATTTAACTATTAAATAACAAGAATATTATTTACCAACATCATTATACTCTATACATGTACTAAAATAAAAAATTACGAACTCACAGATCTATATTTAATTATCAAAAACTATTTAAATCACAATTAACATTATCTTTCTTTGATTTATACTTCTAACCTCTACATTAAAAATATGCAATATTATTAAATTTAATATATACAATTATACAAACTTCTTATTCATGCCTAAAACAGTACAACTTCAGTCATGACCAATATAATATACTCCTATATTATATATAGGACAAATCAGAAAATTTTCATTACATTATTCTTACAAATATATATCTTGTCTATGTCAATAAATTCACGTTTTTTCTAAAAAAACAATATACAAATCTCATTTTCTATATATTCCTGAAATCATATTCAACAAATTAAATCAATATAATATATAATACGCTTATTCATCACGCATTATTCTCTTAATCCCACTACTACCATAACAATATTATCTACTTTTTTTAATAAAAACTAACTTAACCTTTTATTAATTTGAACGATTCAATTTTTGCAGCTTACTAATTTCACTAATTATTTCATACTGTAAATGATCTAACATTTTTTTAAACATAGAAAATGACTCTTTTTTATACTCTTGTTTCGGATCCTTTTGAGCGTAACCTCGTAAATGAATACCTTGTCTTAAATAATCCATTGATGCTAAATGCTCTTTCCATAATGCATCAAAAGTCTTTAAAATAATTCCCTTTTCAATCGCATTCATTACATTTATTCCAACCATTTCTTTTACACATTTATATTGTTTTATCATTTCTGTTAATATACAAACTCGTATTTTTTCTTTACCTTCATATAATGAAGTATCTTCATCTAACTGTTCCGAAAACGATAAAACTAAATTAAAATCATCTTTTAAACACTTTTCTAATTTAATTAAATCTTTTTTATTTTCTATAATTTCTAAAGGAATATAAATATTCAATATTCTATCAACAACATCATATCGAATATTATGTATTACCTCACTCACATCCAACATAGCTAATAATTTATTTCGTTGCTCATAAATAACTCGACGCTGATCATTAGCTACATCGTCATATTCCAATAATTGTTTTCTTATATCAAAATTACGACTTTCTACTTTCTTTTGCGCATGAGCAATAGCTTTAGTAATCCATGGATGTTCAATAGATTCTCCCGATTTCATACCCATTCTTTTCATCAAATCAACTAACTTATTAGAAGCAAAAATTCGTATTAATGAATCTTCCATAGATAAATAAAACCGAGATGAACCCGCATCACCCTGACGCCCAGATCTACCCCTAAGTTGATTATCAATGCGACGGGATTCATGGCGTTCAGTACCAATAACATGTAATCCTCCTGATTTCAATACCGAATCATGACGTTCTTTCCAATCAGATTTAATGCGTAACATAGCATGTGTATTTGCATTACGTAATGCAGCAATTTCTGATCTCCAATTTCCTCCTAACACAATATCAGTTCCACGACCAGCCATATTAGTAGCAATAGTTACCGCTCCTGGATATCCTGCTTGAGCTATAATATCCGCCTCAGCAGCATGAATTTTAGCATTCAAAACCTTATGTAAAATCCCTTCCTTTTTTAAAGCACGTGAAATAATTTCAGATTTATCAATGGATACTGTACCAACTAAAACAGGTTGCTTTCGATTAACACAATCTTTAATATCACTAACAATAGCATTAATCTTTTCAATTTCAGTCATATAAATCACATCAGGAAAATCAATACGAATCATAGGTTGATTAGTAGGTATAACAACAGTATCTAGTTTATAAATGGATTTAAACTCAAAAGATTCCGTACTAGCAGTACCAGTCATACCAGATAACTTTTCATATAATCGAAAATAATTTTGAAACGTAATTGAAGCCAAGGTTTGATTCTCATTTTGAATTCTTACTCGCTCTTTAGCTTCTATTGCCTGATGCAATCCATCTGACCAACGACGTCCTGGCATAACACGTCCTGTATGCTCATCAATAATTAATATTTCTCCATTTTTAACTATATAATCTACTTCACATGCAAATAAAATATGAGCACGTAATGCTGAATTAACATGATGTAATAATATAATATTATCTGAAGAATATAAAGATTCACCCATCCCCATCATTCCAGACTCAATTAATAACTTTTCTATTAATATTAATCCTATCTCGGTTAATACAACTTGTCGAGACTTTTCATCAACAGTGAAATACTCTTCTTTTTCAGGATATTTACAATGATCAATATTTCTTTTTATTATATTACACACTAATTCATTAATTTTTAAATATGATAATGATGCATCATCCGACGGACCAGAAATAATAAGAGGAGTACGCGCTTCATCGATTAAAATAGAATCTACCTCATCTATTAATGCATAATGTAACTCTCGTTGCACCTGTTCTTTAACATTAAATACCATATTATCTCTTAAATAATCAAATCCATATTCATTATTTGTCCCATATGTAATATCTGATTCATATGCTATTTTTTTAGCACACACTGTTTGTCCAGGCAAATTAATACCTACATTCAATCCTAAAAATTCAAACAAAGGCTGATTATATGTAGCATCTCTATGTGCTAAATAATTATTTACTGTCACAATATGCACACCCTTTCCAGTTAAAGCATTTAAATAAGCAGGCAAAGTAGCAGTCAAAGTTTTACCCTCTCCAGTACGCATCTCAGCAATACAACGATTATTTAATACAATACCTCCTAACATTTGCACGTCAAAAAGACGTATATTAAAAATTCTTTTCACAGATTCACGCACTACTGCAAACGCTTGAGGTAACAATTCTTCTATATTAATTCCAGATTTAATCTGCATGCGAAATTCATTAGTTTTATTTGACAACTGATTATCATTCAATTTTTCCATATCTTTTTCCATATAATTTATCATATCTACTATTTTTTTCATATGAACTAAGATACGTTCATTACGATTTCTAAACAATTTTTTAAATAATTTCAATGTAAATATCATAATAAAAATTTAAAATTTTAAATAAATAATAACCTATTATATTCATAATATAAGACAATAATAAATTTAATTACATATTAAACTCTATTAAATAAAGTATAACTATATATTTTTAAAAAGTATTATAAATGCTACACTCATTATATATTTGCAGTATAAATGTACTTTTAATCAATATAATTTTTTTATCACAACATACTTTATAATAATAGTACATAATATATTTAAACCTCCATCACTCTATCCAATACATAAACTATCCATCCATATTTTGTACATATAAAACGGATTTATAAAAACACGATAAAATTAAAATAGATAACACAAAAAATAACATATTATGTCATATACAATATAATTGTTTTAATTTAATAAACTTAAAAAATTTTTGATACATCACATCCCTGAATACAAGAAGTAATTTCCCATGCTTTTCGACGCGCCAAAACAGCCCGAAGCAATTTATTATTCAAAGTATGACCAGATTTAAATCCAATAAAAGATCCAATCAAATTATATCCGCACATAAACAAATCTCCAACAGCATCAAGTATTTTATGACGAACTAATTCATTATTAAAACGTAACCCTTCTGAATTAACTACCTGATATTTATCCATTACTACGGATGAAGTTAAACTCCCTCCCAACACAAAACCACAATTTTTTAATTTTTGAATATTATCTACAAAACCAAAAGTACGAGCAGAACTAATTTCACTTCTAAACGATTTAGAAGTGAAATTGAAAAAATAATGCTTATTTTTCATATTAACTACTGGATGATCATAATCAATAGTAAAATCTAACGTAAACCCATTAAATGGCCTAAGTTCAGCCCACCTATCCCCATCTTCCACTCGTACAATCTGTTTTAATCGAAAAAAATTTTTAGAACTATTTAACTCCTTTATTCCGGCTTTTAACAATAAAGATACAAATGGATCAGCGCTTCCATCCATAATAGGGACTTCAGGTCCATTCAATTCTATTATTATATTATCAATACCTAATCCTGATTGTGCAGCGCTTAAATGCTCAACCGTCAACACTTGTACTCCATATGTATTATTTTTCAAACATGTACATAAAAAAGTACTACCCACTGATTCTATGTTAACACAAAAATCTACAGGAGGATTTAAATCAATGCGACGATAAATAATACCAGTATTTGCTAATGCAGGATATAATGTTAATGTAACTTCTTGACCAGTGTGTAATCCTATTCCAGTAGTACAAACTATATTTTTTAATGTTCGTTGTTTGATCATATTAACTACAATATTTTTATTTCATAAATATATACAAATAACACATAATACTATATTATTTATGTCATCATTTCCTTAAAAATGCAGGAATATCTAAATAATCCATGTCCTTATCTAAAATAGAATTATCATGACTTACTACATTCGATGATGTATCATGTTGAGATTCATTAAAAAAAGCAGATTTTCTTTGCTTCTGTATTGCATGATTATTATAGTGACTTTCTTTAACCATTTTCTGTTCTTCTAAATGATCGGCAGTAGGTAATGTATTTTCTAAATTCTTATCAACTCCAATTCCTGTTGCAACTACCGTCACTCTCAATTCATCATTTTTTATATCAGGATCTAAAGCTGTTCCTATTACTACAGTTGCATTATCTGACGCAAAAGACCGTATAGTATTACCCACTGTTTCAAATTCATCCAATCTTAAATCTAAACCAGAAGTAATATTTACTAATACCCCTCGAGCTCCAGACAAATCAATATCTTCTAATAATGGACTAGCAATAGCTAACTCAGATGCCTCTTCCGCTCTATCATCTCCGCATCCTACTCCTGAGCCCATCATAGCATATCCCATTTCTGACATTACAGTACGTACATCTGCAAAATCCACATTCATTAAACCAGGCCTAGTAATCAATTCAGCAATACCCTGTACCGCCCCTTTTAATACATCATTAGCTGCGCTAAAGGCATCAAGTAATGATATACCTCGTCCTAAAACTTTTAATAACTTATCATTAGGAATAGTAATTAATGAATCTACATATTTAGATAATTCAGTAATACCTTGTTCAGCGAACATCATACGTTTTTTTCCTTCAAAATTAAAAGGTTTAGTAACTACAGCAACTGTTAAAATTCCTAAATCTTTTGCCACTTCTGCTACAACTGGAGCTGCTCCAGTTCCCGTACCTCCCCCCATACCAGCAGCAATAAACACCATATCAGCCCCTTCTATCGTAGATCTCAACACATCTCGATCTTCTTCTGCAGAATTTCGACCAATTTCTGGATTAGATCCTGCCCCTAATCCTTTAGTAATAGAACTACCAATCTGAATAGTCTGGCCTACAATCATTTTCCGTAAAGCTTGAGCATCAGTGTTTACTGCAAAAAAATCCACCCCTTCAATACGTTCCCGTAACATATGTTCCACAGCATTGCTACCTCCTCCACCAATACCAATGACTTTAATTACCGCATCACTAGTTAACTCTATTGGTTCAAACATAATTTTCTCCGTATGAACATACTCAATTTAAAATAATATCATATACCTATTATGATATTATCATGACTAAATATATTAAAATTCTTTTTTTAACCAACCGTTTATTTTCTTTATCCAATTTTTAATTTTTATTTTTTTATCTATATCTGCATCATCATTTAAATGAGATTCTTTTCCATAATGTAATAAACCAATAACAGTAGAGTATTGAGGCCCTCGTATATCATCATCAATAGACCCAAGAATATTTATTGAAGATGCAATTCGCACTTGATTATGAAATACTTTTTGTGCGCATGCCACTAATCCATCTATCATAGATGCACCACCAGTTAACACAACTCCAGCTGCAAGATGATGCTTAATATTAAATTGCTTCAATTGAGATTGTAATTGTAATATTTCCTTATTAACTAAATTCATCAACTCAACATATCTAGGTTCAATAATTTCTGCTAACATATATCTCTGCAAAATACGAGGCGGCCTACCTCCAACACTCGGTACTTCTATATTCTCATCCCTATCAACCAAAGACTCTAACGCACATCCATAACGTAATTTAATAGACTCCGCAGCAGATAACGGAGTTCCAAATGCATAAGCAATATCACTTGTTACTACATTACCTGCATATGGAATCACCTTTATATAACGTAATGCTCCTGCAGTATATATTGCAATATCCATGGTCCCACCTCCTAAATCCACCACACACACTCCTAATTCGCGTTCATCTTGAGTCAAAACAGCATAACTAGAAGATAAACCAGAAAATATTAATTGATCTACCCGTAAACCACAACGCTCCACAGCTTTGACAATATTCTTAGCCATGTCATTATGGCAAGTAATTAAATGAACTTTTGCTTGCATCCTCACCCCAGACAAACCAACAGGATTTTTTATACCTTCTTGATAATCAATAGAATAATCCTGAGGTATAACATGCAATATACGATGTTCATCACTCATTTTCACTGATTTAGCTATATGGACTACATTATCTACATCTGACTGAGTAACTTCTTCTTCAGAAATAGAAACCATCCCTATTTCATTTTTACAACTAATATGTTTTCCAGATAAGGACAAATAAACAGAAGTAATTTGACATCCAGACATTGACTCCGCTTGATTAATAGAATACTCCACACACTTTATTACTGATTCTAAATTATTTACTCCTCCTTTATCCATTCCTTGTGATGCACAACACCCCATTCCAATAATATTTATCATACTATCAGGTAAAATTTCACCAATTAATGTTGCAACTTTAGCTGTTCCAATTTCTAATCCTACCAAAAGTTTTTTATTATCTGAAACTTTAATCATAATCATGACTTCCTTTACTAACATTATTTATTGCATGAAATACCGGGTCAATCATATTATGAATCCATCTCACAGAACAACCAGAATTATAACGTAAATCTACATAATCGATATACTTATTTTTTTCATCCATTTCCTTTACAAGAAATGGATAAACTTTTATAAAATAATGTAACCGTTCGATAAGATTAACACAACCTAATTTCAAGCAAACATTATTATCTAAAACTAACTGCCAAGTATAACATGTATCCGTTTTTACTGACTTTATTTGAAAATTACTAGATTTCAATATAGCACTAAATCTTAAATAATTATTTAAAACTTCCTGATCCTTACCTGTAGGACCATATAAAATTGGAATTTCCTGATACATTTTTCTAACGAAACTACTATATTCATTATATAGGCATTCAGAAACCGAAAAAACAACCCCTGTTGTACTAATAAACTCATTATTCCAATAAGCTATAGGAATATACTCTATCAAATTAATCTTCAAAGTATTCGGCCATTGTTTTCTTACACTAACTTTTTGAATCCACGGCATTTGTTTAATCTGTTTTTGAATAATATTAACATCTTGTGTTATAAACGTACCCAATACTCCCGATTTTAGTATTATGTAATTAATATCATCATTAGTAGTAAAAAAACGATTACCAGTAACTATAATATAGGATAACGGTCCGCTATAGTAATCACATACCCATTTAATATTTTTATGTATACCTACAATTAATAAAACTAACATAACACATATAAAAACTAACTTCCATGTTATATTGTACAAGTAATATTTTAATTTTAAAATATACTGCATTAACATCACACTTATTATAAATAGTTAAAAATTCTATTGATTCAATATTCAAATTTTATTATTACCATAATATATTAACTTTATCATCTTTTTATAAATAAAGCCTTCACAATCTCACTAATTGTTCCAGCTCCCTGAATTAAGAGCAAATCCTTATCTCGAAGCAAATTCATCAAAAATTTCAATAAAAAACATTCATTTTGCACAAATATAGGCTGAACTTTAGCATATTTCAGAATTGAATCACATAAAGATTGGGCATTAATACCCATAATAGGCTGTTCTCCAGCAGAATAAATATCCAGCATTAATAAAACATCTACAGTTGAAAGTACTCTAACAAAATTATCATACAATTCATGTGTACGTGTAAATCTATGCGGTTGAAATACCATAACTAATCGATGATCAGACCATCCCGTACGAATTGCTATAATAGTAGAACGTAATTCAGCAGGATGATGTCCGTAATCATCTATTACCATAACTTTTCCAACTCTACCATTTATAATATTCAAAGGATAATTTCCTAAAAATTCAAATCGCCTATTTGTTCCTGTAAAATTCGACATAGATTTTAAAATCACTGTATCACGTATCCCTTCTTCAATAGCTACTGCTATAGAAGCAGCAGCATTTAATGCATTATGATAACCAGGAGTATTTAATACTACTTGTAATTCTTTATTATTTTTGATTAAAATAGTAAAATTGCTTTTTTCCCTATACTGATAATACTTTACAATACATAAAGTTGCATCTTTACTAAATCCATAAGTAATAATCTTTCTATTAATACGAGGTAAAATTTTTCGAACTACTGGATCATCAATACATACAACAGCATAACCATACATTGGTAATTTGTCTAAAAACTTAATAAATACTTCCTGAAGATATTCAAAATTTTGATGATATGTATTCATATGATCAGTATCAATATTCGTAATTACCGCTACAACAGGACATAATCTTAAAAAAGATTTATCACTTTCGTCTGATTCTGCAATAAAATCATTCCCATAACCAAGTCGAGCTGATACCCCCTGTGATCTGATTATACCTCCATTTACAAATGTTGGATCCAATCCTGCTTCCACATAAATATTGGTCAACATAGAAACGGTAGTAGTTTTTCCATGTGTTCCAGCAATAGCTATTCCATATTTATATCTCATCAATTCAGATAATATTTTTACTCGATGAATAACAGGAATCTTTAACCTCTTAGCTTGTTGAACTTCAGGATTATTTATATCAATAGCGCTAGATATCACCACAATATTTATTTCTTGATTTATATTACTATCACGATGCCCAAAAAATATTTTTATACCTAACTTTAATAAAGACCGTATCATATCATTTTGGGCAATATCAGAACCAGTAATACAATATCCCTGTGCTAATAATAACATAGCAAGCCCACACATACCTATACCACCTATACCAACAAAATGAATTTGTTTAGTATAAAATCGATTAATTATAGGTAAAATACCATTTTTAAAATAAGATGATTGCATATTAATCAATATGCTACTATATTATAGTCCTATTTACCATTTAAATATCGCATCACCGTTTGCGCAACTAATTGCGTTGCATTAGACATTTCTAAAGATTTAGATAGTATTGCCATATTAAGTAAAACTTTTCTATTCCAATTTCCTAAAATTATACTAACATAATCACTCGTAAATCTTTCTTGTTCAATAATTATCGCCGATCCCGATTTCACTAATTGAAAAGCATTCCAATATTGTTGATAATCCTTATGATAATTAAATGGTACAAATATCGCTGGTAACCCTACGTAAGATATTTCGCTAACCATTAAAGCTCCAGATCTAGATATTATAACATCTGCCCATGAGTAAGCATGGGCCATATTATCAATAAACGGTACGACCTTATAATTACTACTATTACAATGCAATTTTTTATAAGCTTGTATGGTATCATTAAAACCTTTTTTTCCAGATTGATGCCATATAATTAATTTACCAAATAATTTTCCAAAAACTTCTGGAATAACTTTGTTAAATATAAATGATCCAGTACTACCTCCTACAACTAATACTCGTATTGGACCAGTACGACCTTCTAATCTATGGACTGGATCAGGAATAGATAAAATTTCATACCTCAATGGATTACCAGAAGTAATAGCTCCATTTACAGTATTCGGAAAACCTTGTAATATTTTTTTAGCAAAACGAGATACATAACGATTAGTTAATCCCATTATTCTGTTTTGCTCGTGTATAATTACAGGAATTCCATACAACCATGCTACCAAACTACTAGGCCCAGATACATATCCTCCCATACTTAAGACAATATCAGGTTTCCAGCACCTTATAATTTTAAATGATTGATACATTGCAAAAAAAATCAAAAATAATAATGTAATCAATTTTTGATAAATTTTTTTACCACGTAATCCTTGTATACAAATATATTTAATATCAATATTATATACTGGAACTAATTCCGATTCTATACGATCTTTAGACCCTATCCAAACCACCTTATAACCATGATTCATTAAATAACGCGCCACTGATAATCCTGGAAAAATATGACCTCCAGTACCACCTGCTATTATCATGATTGTTTGTACTGATTGATTCATATATATATCCATTTCATATTTTCTAAAAAGCCTGAATTTTCCTTAAACGTATTTCAAAATCTATTCGAATTAACAATACACTTGCTATTGTTGTGACCACAAAACTAGACCCCCCATAACTAATAAATGGAAAAGTTAACCCTTTAGTAGGCAATATTCCACTAACTACCCCAACATTAATAAATGTTTGTAATCCAAGCCAAATTCCAATAGAACATGCCAAAACACCTGAAAACTTTTGATCAATATCAAAAGCATGCATTCCAATAATTATAGCCTTTATAATTATTATGAATAACATGAATAATACTAATATTGCCCCAATAAAACCTAATTCTTCTGCTACAATAGAAAAAATAAAATCAGTATGAGCTTCAGGTAAATATTCTAATTTTTGTATAGAATTTCCTAATCCTCTCCCAAAATATCCACCTTGCCCAAAAGCCATTAATGATTGAGTCAATTGATACCCATTACCATACGGATCATTCCAAGGATTCCAAAAAGCTAATATACGTTGTATACGGTAAGGTTTAAATACAACTGACCATACAATCAACAATATATTAAATACAAAAATTAACATAAGTTGCCATAATTTAGCTCCAAATAAAAATAATACAAATAAAGTAATAACAAATAAAATTATTACACTACCAAAATCAGGTTGACCTAATAACAAAACAGATAATAACATCACAATCATAATAGGCTTACAAATACCCCAAAAAGTATTTTGTACTTCTTTAAACTTACGTTCTAAATAATTAGCAAGATAACAAATAAAAGATAACTTAGACAATTCTGACGGTTGAAAACATAACGGACCCCATATTATCCAACGAGAAGCCCCATTAATAGTATTATTACATACCAACACTCCAATCAACATTAACAAACTACATAATAAAATTACATAACTATAATGCTTCCAAATAACTATAGGAACCGTTAACGTTATTAACGATAATATAAATGCAATACTATAATAAACAATTATTCTTTTTATAAAAAACCAAGGATCATTTAATAAATACACTCCCGTAGAAATAGATCCTGAACTCACCATAATAAAACCAAAACAAATTAATCCTAATAACAATCCACATAATAAACGATCATATAACATATATATCTTAATTATTTATTAAAATTTTTATAATAACATTTTCAATTTTATATTTAAATATAATTAAAATTATCATCCTAATCTTTGAGCTAAATAAGTAAATAAATTCCCACGCGCTCTAAATGACGAAAATTGATCTAAACTTGCACATGCTGGAGATAATAAAACTATATCTTTTCTTTGTACTCGACGACTAATAATATACATAGCATCTATTATATTATTCGATAAAAAAACATCATTAAAACCTGATTGCGTTAAACAAACACCATCCTTTCCAAAACAATATAAATGTATTGCATAATGTTTAATTAAACAAGATAACTCAAAAAAATTAGCTAATTTCCCATCACCTCCTAACAATAAATGCAAATTACCATCCCTCAATGTAATAATTGTATTATTAATAGCTTCCTTCGTAGCCCCAACATTAGTAGCTTTGGAATCATTAATCCAACAAACATTACGATTTTTATAAACTAACTGAAACCGATGTGATAAACCAGAAAAAAATCGTAACACCTGTAAAGATACAATACGAGGAATCTTCACAATATCTGATAAAGCTAATGCAGATAACATATTCATATAATTCATACAATTATTTATTTTCAACTCAGCACAACTCAACACATATTCACCATTTGCAACTATCCAATTATTACCTTTATAATATTCTAATCGATAATCTGCAGATTTCGAATTCATACTAAAACTTACATGATAAATACCATCATTTAATAACGGTTTAGTTAATGGATCTGAATCATTCACTACACAAAAATAAGAATTATGATAAATCCTTTTCTTAGAACAAATATATTCCTCTAATCCTTTTGGATATCGATCCATATGATCTACACTAATATTTAAAATAGTAGCTGCAGTTGCACGCAAACTGTAAGTTACATCTAATTGAAAACTAGATATTTCTAATACATATAACTCATATTGCTTCTTTAATAACGAAAGGACAGGAACTCCAATATTTCCAGCTACTCCAACACTCCAACCAGCTTGCTTAGCCATCTTACTTACTAATTGAGTAACTGTACTTTTCCCATTGGATCCGGTAATAGCTATAATTGGAGCAGATATTTCTCGCACAAATAATTCAATATCTCCCACGACCTCTATTCCTAACTTCATAGCTTCTATAATAATAGGATGATCTAAACGAACACCCGGACTTACTACTATTAAATTAGCATTTAATATCCAAAAATCATTTAGCCTTCCAAAACAATATTCAACAAAACTAGGCAAATTTTTCATTTCTGAAGGATACTGTCGAGTATCTATAATTTTTGGTATCACACCTCGAATCAAAAAAAAATTTAAACAAGATAATCCTGTTTTTCCAAATCCAATAATTACGACATTAGATTTTTGATATTTTCTTATCATAAAAATAATATTTAATACTTACTTAAAATAAAAATAACTATACTTAATAATACTAATATCGATGATACGATCCAAAATCGTACAACAATTTTAGGTTCCATATAACCTTTTAATTCAAAATGATGATGAATAGGAGCCATTTTAAATATTCTTTTTTTAAAAATTTTAAAATAACTCACTTGAAAAATCACAGATAAAGATTCTATTACAAATATTCCTCCCATAATTAATAATAAATATTCTTGATGTAATAATATAGATACTAACCCAATTACCCCTCCCAAAGATAAAGAACCTACATCACCCATAAATATCTGAGATGGATAACTATTAAACCATAAAAAACCAAGACCAGCTCCAATAATAGAAGCACACACCACTACTAATTCCTTAATACAATCAACATGTTCAATATATAAATCACTGGTAATATATATATTACCAACAACCCATGTCACAATAGCTAACCCACTTACCACTAATATTACAGGAACAATTACTAATCCATCTAATCCATCAGACAAATTAACTGAATTACTAGTACCTACTATCACAAAATATGCTAAAATCATATCCCAAATTTTTAACTTACATACAATATTTCTCAAAAATTCCAACCCTGACTGATTTTCTACATAGTTAACTCTATTTATAAACATAATAACTATTAATATCCATGCAATAATCGATTGCCATAAATATTTATTTAATATAGTTAATCCTAAATTATCTCCTCTCTTTATCTTTAAAAAATCATCAACTAAACCTAATATCCCATACATAACAAATATAAACAATATATACCATATATATATATTCGATAAATCTGACCATATTATAACTGATGTAACCACAGATATTAAAATTATTATACCCCCCATAGTAGGAGTGCCATACTTTAACTTATGAGATTGAGGTCCATCAATACGTATTGTTTGTAACATACGCAATTTATATTTTAACCATACAATTATACGATTACCTATTACTATAGAAATAAATAAAGAAAAAAATAAACCTCCAACTCCTCGAAATAATACCGAATTCATAACCTCAAATAAAGTAGACGAATAAAAATACGATGTAATTTTAATTATCCAGAATAACATTCAAATTGATCCCTAATAATATCTACTATCCGTTCCATCTGAAAACTACGCGATCCCTTAACTAAAATACTAATATATGTATTTTGAAATAATATATTGTTCAATAAATAACGAATCAATTTATTTTTATTATGAAAATGCTTACCCTCTTTGCAATTTTTAGATATCAAATAACTAATATTTCCTATAGTTAAAATTTGATCAATTTTTGATTCACTAATTAATCTTGCAATATAATAATGATATTGTATTGCAACATATCTTTCACCTAATTCTAACATATCACTTATTACTAATATACGATAACCAGGCATTACACTTAATACATTAATTGCTTCAATCATTGAACCAACATTAGAATTATAAGTATCATCTAATAACAATAATTTTCCATCATTTAAAAGAATTGGGTATAATCTTCCAGGTAATGGTTGAATATTTTGTAATCCATAAACAATTTCAGACAAATTTGCTCCTACAGAAAAAGCAAGAGCACTAGCTGCCAACGCATTAGACACACTATGTCGACCTAATATAGATAAAAACACTGGGGCTACACCATATGGACTACTTAATATAAATCGCACTCCATGTGGATATATACAAATATTATTTGCAAAAAAATCCATTTCTTTTTTTACATATATAGAAAACCACCATCTTTTTTTAAGTTGCAACATTGAATTCCACATAAAAACAGCATTACTATCACCATTTATAACAACTTGCCCATTACAAGCAAGCCCAGAAAAAATTTCTCCCTTTTCCTGCTGTATACTTTTCAATGATCTAAATCCTGATAAATGAGATATAAAAATATTATTTACCAAAGCTACATCTGCGGCAACAATTTTACTTAATTTATTTAATTCTCCTAATTGATTAGATCCTAATTCAATAACCGCAAAATCACTCTGATATGTCAAATTTAACAATGTTATTGGCACACCAATTAGATTATTCTGGTTACCTTGAGTTGACACTACTGTTCCACAATTTTTTAAAATAGAAACTGTCATGTTTTTAACAGAAGTTTTTCCACTAGATCCAGTTATAGCTATAACTTTTGATGATACTCGATCCCTCAACCAACTAGCTATCTTTACCAAAGCATGATATGTATCAACAACAATAATTTGCGGAACATTTACTGATACATAACGATTTACTAACACAGCCTGAGCTCCGGCCATTACTGCTTGTTCTATAAAATCATGTCCATCATAACGTTTTCCTATCAATGCAATGAACATGCATTTTTTTTTAATTTCATTAGAATTCGTGCTAATGGTATTGATAAGAACATTCATATTCATACCAATACTTTTAGCATTTAAAATCAATGATATTTCACTCACACTTAATAAAATCATTATCTTATATTAAAAAATTTCACTTAAAAATACTCTTCACTATATCTTGATCAGAATGACTTATATAATTAAGTCCTATATTCTGATATTTTTCATGACCTTTTCCTAAAATTAATACAAAATCATCTGAACACGCTTTACTAACAACCATATTTATTGCATATACTCGATCTTCAATAATTTTTAATTTTTCAGAATTTCTAATTTTACAAATAATATCATCTATAATTAATTTTGGATCTTCAACACGTGGATTATCATTAGTAATAATTACATAATCAGAATATCGATTTGCTATAACACCCATTAATGATCGTTTACTTCGATCTCTATTCCCGCCACAACCAAAAATACACCATAATCGACCTTTATTGCATAAATGCTTTGCAAAAATTAAAATTTTTTTCAAAGCATCTGGAGTATGAGCATAATCAACTATAACCGTAGGATGATTCAAACATGATAATACTTCCAAACGTCCACATACTGGATATAATTTTGAACCTGTATATAATAATGACTTTAATGAATATCCCATGATCAATAACGCTCCTAAAGCTAACAATATATTACTGACATTAACCTCACCCAGTAATTGACTATGAATAAACCCATTTCCCCAACTCGACTTAAAAACAATTTTCGTACCATAAAGATAATAATCTGCTTTTACTAACGCTATCCATCTTCCTGACCAAGATCTTGGTAAATTATTTTTTATTGTTACCGCTACCGCATTAGATAAGCTCAATAACCAACGATAACCAACACAATCATCAACATTAATTACATAATTTTTTACTCTTAATTCATTAAATAATCTCCATTTAGCCATTCTATACTGATTAATATTATTGTGATAATCCAAATGATCATTACTTATATTTGAAAATATCGCAACATCAAAATATAAAGAATCAACACGATATTGATCTAATCCATGTGATGATATCTCCATAGCAACAAATGTAACTCCACTTTGTACAAATTGTTTTAATATTTTTTGCGTCTCAATAGCAGAACAAGTAGTACAACACGATGGATTGATATCACTCAAAACTCCATTACCCAAAGTACCCATAACTGCACTTCTCTCTCCTAATAAACTTGTCCAATTTGTCAACAAATGAGTAATAGTAGTTTTACCATTAGTTCCTGTCACTCCTATTAATTTTAAACACAACGAAGGATGATCATAAAAACGCCCTGCTATGTTAGAAATGCATTTATTTAACTGATTAAAATAAATGATAGGTATCACTTCTACATTATTAACAATTTTCTTTATAAAAAAAGTACTTTTATTATAAGATTCTGATAAAATAGCAACTGCACCATTGTTAATGGCATCATCAATATGTAACCTACCATCAGTATTATAACCCTGAATTGCTATAAATAAATTACCAAAATTAATATTACGACTATCTAATTCTAAACCAGTTAAATAAGGTATTTTTACATTTATTCCGGATATCCATGGCACAATTAATTCATGTAATTGCTTTAACTTAAACATATTAATTATAATTAAATTATTATTACCTTCATCATTTTTGTAAAAAATCTGGATTCACATTCATTATTTTTAATGCACTACTCATAACCGATCTAAATACTGGAGCAGATACAGATCCCCCATAATACCGTCCATTCTTTGGATCATTGATTACTACAGCTAATGCAAAACGAGGATTACTAGACGGAGCTACCCCTGCCATACATGCAATATACCTATTAATATATTTCCCATGCGGTCCAACCTTTTTAATAGTACCTGTCTTAACCGCGACACGATAACCTTCGATTGCAGCTTTACAACACCCACTATTTGATAACGTAGTAACATCCATCATATCTATAACAGTACGAACTAAAGACTCGGAAAATACTTGATTCTCTGATGATATTAAAGAAACAGGATTATCAATTTTAATAATAGAAATAGGACGAGATAAACCCATACCTCCAATGGTAGCGTAAACTTTAGCTAATTGCAACGGAGTTAACATTAATCCATATCCATATGAAAGAGCAGCGTGTTCTATGGCAGAATAATATTTAATATCAGAATATATTCTTCCTTTATTTTCCCCTATTAAACCAATATTTGTCATTTCCCCTATTCCAAATTTTATATATGTATCTATTAACACTGATACAGGCATAGATAATGCTAATCTAGAAATACCAACATTACTAGATTTTTTTAAAATATCACTAATAGTAAGTTCATTATGCAATGATACATCTTTTATTCGATGACCATGAATTACATACGGCAATGTATTAATTATAGTATCTTTTTCTATTACTTTATGTTCTAATGCCATCATAATTACAATCGGTTTAATAGTAGATCCTGGCTCAAAAGAATCAGTAATAGCTCGGTTTCTCATCACTGATTGATCAATAATAGAAAAATTATTTGGATCATATGAAGGACTATTTGCCATAGCTAAAATCTCACCAGTATTAATATCTATTAATACTATACTACCTGATTCTGCTTTATTTAAACTAACAGCATTACTCAATTCTTGATATGCTACAAACTGCAAACGCTCATCAATACTTAATGTAATACTTTTAGGAGAACATCCATGATTTAGTAAAGCAATTTCCTCAACTACTTGTCTAGATCTATCTTGCCGTACTAATCTTGTTTTAGGACAACCAGATAACCAAGAATCAAAACTTTTTTCTACTCCTTCAATTCCTTGATTATCTATATTCGTTATTCCAATAAGATGAGCAGCAGAAGATCCAGCAGGATAATATCTTTTTGATTCTTGTTGTATATAAATTCCTGACAATTTTAATTTTTTAATTTTTTGAACAACAATAGAATCAACTTGACGAGATAAATATACAAAACGATCAGTATGATGTTCATTCAATAACACAAACAACTTCTTTATAGGAATATTTAATATCTTAGATATAACCGACCATGATGAAATATCATTATACACTCCATTACACTTACTAATTTCTTGAGGATCGACCCATACAGAATAAACTGGAATATCAACAGCCAATAATCGACCCATTCTATCTGTAATAACTCCTCGAGATTTTAAAATATTTTGTATTCGTAACGAACGTTTATTTCCCGAATTAATTAAATTCTCTGATGAGATGATCTGTAAATAAATTAATCTTAACACTAAAAATAAAAATATAAAAAAAATACTACCATATAATATATATAAACGTTTACGATTTAAAAACATTGTATTATTAACATTCATTAGATTAGTATTTATATCTAAAATATATAAATATATATTATTGCGTAGTATTTTTGTAAATTTTTATTACTAACATATAAATTTATTTATACATATTATCTAATATAGGATCCGTATAACGCATTTGTAATTTCTGTATAGCAATACTTTCCACTCTAATATGATTAGATAACTTCTTTTTCTCTAATATTAAATTACTCCATTCGTGATCTAGCATATTTACTTCCAATAAAAATTTATCCTGCTCCATGATCATGCATCTAGTTTGATGTGTTACTATAATAACTAACATTGCGGATACCATAATGAACAACAATAAAAGCAACCGTACTTTTCCGTATATACACAAATCATCATAAATAATTTTAACTAGAGTAAATCTTTGCTTTTGCATAATTACATATATATCAATTTTTCAGCATAACGTAAAATCGCAGAACGAGCTCGAATATTCTTTTTAATTTCTAAAACAGTAGGTTTTATTTTTCCTAAATTTTTAAATTTCATAGTACCAGAATATTTATGCAATAATTGAGTATGAGTTAATGGTATTTTAGGAGGATAAGCAAAAACTCTGCTATATTGATTAATAAATTTTTTCACTATACGATCTTCTAATGAATTAAAACTAATTACTACCAATCTCCCTCCAGGAGCAAGCAATTTAAATACATCTTGTAATATCTTCATTATTTCTACTAATTCTTCATTAATATAAATACGAATTGCTAAAAAACTACGTGTTGCAGGATGTTTCCTTCGATTATATCTATTATTATAATATAAAACAGTATCACTAATAATTTCAGATAACGCCGATGTCCGATCAATAGGATATACTTCACGTTTTAACACAATAGACCGAGCAATTTTTTTAGATAATTTCTCTTCTCCAAAAGTTCTCAACACCCACTCAATGTCTTTTTGAGATGCTTTAGCAATCCATTCATACGCAGATTGACCTACACTATTATCCATTCGCATATCTAAAGGACCATCCCTCATAAAAGAAAAACCTCGACTAGAATCAGTCAATTGCGATTCACATACTCCTAAATCTAACAAAATACCATTAATTAAACCAACTAAATTCATATTGTAAATACACCGAAGCATTTTAGAAAATGGAGCATGTATAATGGAAAATCTCCCATCTTGTTTAGTAAGTACTTCTCCGATATTAACTGCTGACCAATCCCTATCCATAGCAATTAATCGACCATGACTAGTTAATTTAGATAAAATATAATGAGAATGTCCACCTAAACCAAATGTTCCATCAATATATATTCCAGAAGGATTAATATTTAAAGCATTTATTGCTTCATGTAATAATACACTGTTATGATGCATAATGAACATATATATATTAAATAAATAAATATTATACTTAAATAATCATAATTCATGCAAGAATTTATATTATTTAAAAAAATTTAATCAAAATTAAAATTATTTAATTACAATATGTAGATTTCATCATCATAACTTTATAACATTACATATAATATGTATATATTATTATATATCTCAAAAAATTAATGTTTCTTCTATATACTAATTAATTATTATTGAAACAATAAATTATATATGTATGGGTTGACAAATAATATATAATACGTTTTAATTAAATTTAATGTAATAAATTATTATTGTTCAGACATCAAGTTTATTTAACTACAACGACTAACATCACAACAATATATATAATCTATTCTTAATGCTTATTAATCGTGGATACTTTATCTATGCATCAACAAGTGATTATTTTTGATACAACTTTACGAGATGGAGAACAATCCTTACAAACTAGCTTAAGTGTAAAAGAAAAACTCCAAATAGCTTTCGCTTTAGAAAAATTAGGAGTAGATGTTATGGAAGTAGGATTTCCAATATCTTCTCCAGGAGATTTTGAATCAGTACACACAATAGCTCAAAATATACAAAATAGCTGTGTATGTGGATTAGCTCGATGTCTAGAAAAAGATATTGATATTGCAGCCGAAGCTTTAAAATCTGCAAAAAAATTTCGCATTCATATATTTTTACCAACATCTGCTATACATATTCAATCTAAATTGAGAAAAAATTTCGATCAAATTATAGATATGACTACCCATTCAATTCGTTATGCAAGAAAATATACTGATGATGTAGAATTTTCCTGTGAAGATGCTGGGCGTACATCAATTGATAACTTATGCCGTATTGTCGAAATCGCTATTAAATCAGGAGCACGTACTATCAATATACCAGACACAGTTGGTTATACTATCCCCAATCAATTTAGTGAAATTATTTATTCTTTATATAAAAAAGTCCCGATTATTGACCAAGCTATTATCTCCGTCCATTGTCATGATGATTTAGGAATGGCAGTAGGTAATTCGATTTCTGCAATACAAGCTGGAGCTCGCCAAATAGAAGGTACTATCAATGGTATCGGAGAACGAGCAGGAAACACAGCTCTAGAAGAAATAATTATGGCTATCAAAATACGACATGATCTATTACACGTATATACTAATATTCACCACCATGAAATTTATCAAACCAGCCAAGTAGTAAGTCAACTATGCAACATGCCTATTCCAGCAAACAAAGCAATAGTTGGATCAAATGCATTTTCTCACTCTTCAGGTATTCATCAAGATGGAGTATTAAAAAATAAAAAAAATTATGAAATAATGAATCCCAAAAACATCGGATTAAAAAAAGTTCAACTTAATTTAACATCACGATCAGGAAGAGCAGCTGTTAAATATCACATGGAAAAAATGGGATACCAAGAACATGATTACAATATAGATGAACTATATAAAGTTTTTCTAAAATTAGCTGATCAAAAAGGAAGAGTATTCAATTATGAACTAGAAGCGTTAGCTTTTACAAAGTACTCTCAAGAATACTTAGAATATTTTGCATTAGAATCTTTCCACATTCATTCTACTTCATCAGCATTATCTAATGCTATAATTAATTTATATTGCGGGAAAGAAAAAAAAATACATAGCTGTTCAACAACAGGTAGAGGCCCAATAGATGCAGCATATAAAGCATTAACACTAATCTCTAAATTACCTATAAAATTAGAAAAATATCAACTTCATTCCAAAAAATACGAATACAATATATTAGGACAAGTAAATATTATTGTATCATACCAAGGACGTCATTTTCATGGCATTGGATCAAATATAGATATTATTAAAGCATCGATTATAGCAATGATTCAAGCGTTAAATAATATTTGGCAAACTAAACAAATAACGATAAATCATAAAAATACCCAGCATATAAAAAAATAGCATACTTACAGAGTTAACAATTTATGAATAATAATACTTACCATATTGCAATATTACCAGGAGATGGTATAGGTCCAGAAATTATGCAACAAGCATATAAAATTCTTAATACAGTAAAAAATAAATTTAAAATTAATATTATCACAACCGAATATAAAGTAGGAGGTAACGCACTTGATCTAGAAGGCTCTCCTTTACCTAAAGATACTATAAAAAACTGTGAAAAATCAAACGCTATATTGTTCGGAGCAGTAGGAGGACCAAAATGGAATAATATCAATGAAACATCAAGACCAGAATTTGGAGCTTTGCTAACTCTACGCAAACATTTTAATCTATTTATTAATTTAAGACCGATATATCTTCCTATTGAATTAATCAATTTATCTCCCTTGAAACCAGAAATTATTTCTCAAGGATTAGATATGATATGTATACGAGAATTAATCGGAGGTATTTACTTTGGTAAACCTCAAGGCAAATCCGGAATAAGATCTCAAGAACACGCATTTGATACTGCAATTTACCATCGTTTTGAAATCGAACGTATCGCCCATTTTGCATTTAAATTAGCTCAAAAACGACGCAAACATGTTACATCTATAGATAAAGCAAACGTCTTACATACTTCCATGTTATGGAGAAAAGTAGTTTCGGAAGTAGCTTCCAATTACCCTAATGTTCATTTACAACATTTATATGTGGACAATGCTTCCATGCAACTTATTCGAAATCCATCTGCTTTTGATGTAATTTTATGCCCAAACTTATTTGGAGACATTTTATCAGATGAATGCGCAGAAATTAATGGTTCTATAGGTATATTACCCTCTGCTAGCCTTAATGAACATAATTTTGGCTTATACGAACCAGCTGGAGGATCTGCTCCAGATATTGCAGGAAAAAATATAGCTAATCCTATTGCTCAAATTCTATCTACTGCCTTATTATTTCGATATAGTTTAAAACTAAATCATGTTGCTATCACCATTGAAAAAGCAGTATATAAAGCATTAACATTAGGATATCGTACTCAAGATATAGCGTATAATAAACAAAAAAGCGTCAATACAGATGATATGGGTGATATCATTGCATCGTTAATATATAAATTATAATGAGTATATTTATGGGAAAATTATTATATCACAAAATATATGATTCACATGTAATACATGAAGATACGAATGATGATCCAATACTATATATTGATCGTCATTTATTACATGAAGTCACTTCACCTCAAGCTTTTGAATCTATCAGATTTAAAAATCGAAAAATCAGAAGACCAAATAAAACTTTTGCTACTATGGATCATAATGTTCCTACCATTATGCAAAATATACATTCTATTGAAGGTATGTCTAAAATACAATTAAATCAATTAACAAAAAATTGCAAAGATTTTAACATTACATTATTTGATTTAAGTCATCCTCACCAAGGTATCATTCATGTTTTAGCCCCAGAACAAGGTATTATACTCCCTGGTATGACAGTTGTATGTGGGGATTCACATACTTCCACTCATGGAGCTTTTGGGGCATTATCTTTTGGTATTGGAACATCAGAAATAGAGCATGTATTAGTTACACAAACCCTAAGACAACCTAAATATAAATCAATGGGAATAAATTTATTCGGAACAATACCACCTTATATCACAGCAAAGGATTTAATCTTATTTATAATAGGAAAAATCGGGCACGGAGGGGCATCAGGTTATATAGTAGAATTTTATGGTGATGTTATCAATACACTCAGCATGGAAGAACGAATGACTATTTGCAATATGTCCATCGAGATGGGAGCTGCATCTGCTTTAATAGCTCCAGACGTAACTACTTATAATTATTTAAAAAATAAAAAATTTTCCCCAAATAAAACGCATTGGAATCAAGCTCTTTTATTCTGGAATACTTTACATTCTGATCATGATACTAATTTTGACAAAATATTCAATTTCGATATATCTAATATTAAACCACAAATAACTTGGGGAACTAATCCTAGCCAGGTTATTTCTATTGACCAACCTATACCTAAATTAGAAATTTTTACAGATCCTATAGAACGTAAATCCGTTATACAAGCTTTAAATTACATGAAGTTAACTCCTAATACTTATTTAACAAATATTTCTATAGATAAAGTATTTATAGGATCATGCACAAATTCAAGAATCGAAGATTTAAGATCCGCTGCTAATATTATCAAAGATCATAAAATATCCAATAACGTCCATGCTATAGTAGTACCGGGATCTAAACCAGTTAAAAAACAAGCTGAAAAAGAAGGATTAGATTCAATATTTATAAAAGCCGGTTTTGAATGGCGTTTACCTGGTTGTTCCATGTGTTTAGGTATGAACGAAGATCGATTAAACGCAGGAGAACGTTGCGCTTCTACAAGTAATCGAAACTTTGAAGGACGACAAGGTCGAGGAGGACTTACTCATTTAGTCAGTCCAGCAATGGCAGCAGCTGCTGCCATTGCTGGACATTTTGTCGACATTCGAACATATTTTTAATTTAATTACATATATAACAGAGAATATATCAACATGTCAGCATTTACTCAACATACCGGGATCGCATTACCCTTAAATATCACTAATATCGACACCGATAATATTATTCCTAAACAATTTTTAAAAATAACTTCTCGATCAAATTTAGGTAAATATTTATTTTTTAATTGGAGATACCTTGAAAATACACCTCATACTCCAAATATCAATTTCGTATTAAATAATCCATATTATCAAAATGCCAGCATTTTGATAACCCGAAAAAATTTTGGATGCGGTTCATCTCGAGAACATGCCGTATGGGCTCTTATCGATTACGGATTTCGAGTAATTATAGCATCAAGCTTTGCTAATATTTTTTATAAAAATAGTTTCAATAATCGCTTATTATTAGTAACATTATCAGAATCAGAAATACACTCTATATTTCAAAACATACATATACACACTCATAATAATAATAAACTATTTATCACTGTAAACCTATGTGAAAATACAGTTTCTATAAAAAATAAAAAATATTTTTTTAAAATCAAGGATTCTTATCGTAATTATATGCTCAATAATCTTGATAAAATTAGCTTAACATTAAAATTTGAATCCAATATTCAAAAACACGAAAATAATCAACCTTTGTTTTTAAAATAAAAAATTATTACTTACGGCACTATAATCACCTATCAAAAATATGATGTATTTCAAATACATATTATATATTATTTCAATAACTCTACTATCAGTATATACAAATAAATTATTTAAATAAAATTACATATAAAATTATCACTTACTACAAATCACATACAGAAATATATATTTATACTATTTGACTATTTATAATATACTTTATAAATACACAATACATTATTACATTATTCAATTGAATAAATTAATCATATTAAATTTTTGTCTTAACCTAGCTTATATCAATTTCATTGGAATAATATTCTGTTACATACAGATATCCCATACCCATGATAATTCTCACAAATACTCAGACCATGCACCTAAACTATACACTGCATCTGATAATAATTATAATAAATACTCTAATAATCAACAACACATAACAATATATGCTCAATCAAATAATATTACAATTAACTACCCCAACTACATTCAACTAATAGGTAATGTACATATCAAACAAGATAACAACCTTATTACATCTGATAACTTAACAATTCTATATAATCAGCATCATCATTCATTATATACATCAAAATTATATGCTAAAGGCAACGTTTGTTATCAAAATAATTACATTTCCATAAAAGGATCATCTGCTTGTTTTGATTTAAATAAAAAAAATACAAAAATTTACCATGGTGCATATTACATATGCAAATCGCATATTTATGGTCAATCATCATCTATAATTCATAATACAAATAACCACTACACTATTATCAATCAAGGAAAATTCTCTACTTGCACCATAGATAACAATTCTTGGAATGTACACGGATCACAAATTATTTATAATCATCGTAAAAATAACATAGATATTTGGAATGCCTGCTTTAAAATAAAAAAAATACCAATATTCTATCTTCCTTATTTATCATTTTCGTTAAATAACAAAAACATATTACAATCTTACATTCCTAACACTAGATACAATCACAAAAATGGATTAATATTAAAAATTCCATTTCCTTTAATTTTTTCAAAATACTACTACGGTCACATTTCTCCATATTACCTATCTAAATCTGGAATTAAATTACAAACACAAATATATTATTCCCATAAACCAGTCGGAACAGGTATCATAAATTTTGATATTCTACAAAAATACACAAAAAAAAACTATAATCATATTAATAAATCTTATCGATTACATTGGAAACACGATAGTTTTATGCATAATAACTGGCATTGTAATATAGATTACCACTTTAATAACAATCATTTATCTTACTTCAATAAAATTAAACACAATAATATGCATCCTACTTATAATTATATAAATCAAAAATTCTTATTTTACTATAATAATAAACATTGGAAAACTAGTATTACTTACTTAGGAACCTCATATTCTTTTTTAAAAAACCCAATACAAAAACATTGTACTTATACCGCAGCCCCTCAACTGGAATTACATTTCTACTCTAGTATTAAACGACCAAACAAATTAATTAATTTTCAAATTTTCAATCAAATATCAAGATTTGTACCATCAAATGATTTTTATCCCATATCCACTCGAATACATACAGAACCAAATATAACATGTACAATTAAAAATTTCTGGGGTTATTTAACCGCTGAATCAAAATTACATATTACTCATTATCAACAAAATAATACTCATTGCCACAACATGCAAACATATTCAACATCTTATTTAAAACATACAATTACTCGTATTATCCCGCAATTTAAAATACAAGGAAAAACATTTTTCAAAAAAAAATCAAATATTAATAAAAAATATAAACACTTCTTAGAGCCAAAAATACAATATTTATATATTCCATATTGTTTCCAAAAAAATATTGGAATGTATGACACAAAAATGATTTATATCAATCATAACACTTTATTTCATGGTACAATATATAGCGGGTTAGACCGAATTGGACCTAATAACCAAATTACAACTAATATAACATCACGTTTTTTTAAAAAAAATACTGAAACCTTTTATATATCTTTAGGTCATATCCTAAATTTAACTCAACGTAATATTATAAATTATATAAACTCAAAAAAACGTTCATATTTCAATATACCTAATACTACATTACTTTCAGCAATAGTACATTGGAACATTAATGATTATTGGAATACACATTCTGAAATACAATATTATATACCAACCCATAAATTATTTTCTGGCCATTCTACATTAAATTTTCGAGGAAAAAAAAACCAAATATTTCGTATAAATTACAGATATATTGATTCACAATACTTTCAAGAAAATTTTACACATTACAATAAATCAATTTACTGCAAAAAAATTTCACAATTAGGTATTACTACTTACTATCCATTAATAAATCATTGGACAATAAGTTATGTACAATATCATAATACTAATTTAAATCATATTATCGATCAAGCTATAGGAATCCAATACTTCACTCCATGTTGGATTTTTAGTATATTTTTTGAACGTAAAATAATCGATTGGATTAGCTCAACTCAATCTAATATATATGATAATAAAATACAATTACATTTAAATATATATAATTTAATTTTCAACTCTCGTCAAAACCCTGCTAAAATTTTAAAATTTAATATGATACCTTATCAAGATATGGTTTAATACAAATACAAACATATAATTATAATATTATTTGTAGTAACATTACATCATGAAATTTTTCCGAATATTATTTGTAATACTGACACTAAAAATCAATACAATCTACAGTACCTTAAATACTATAGATAGAATTGCAGCATTAGTTAATCAAAACATTATTTTAAAAAGTGACGTTTTCAATAAAATCAATATTTTAAAAAAAGATATATTACACTCTGATCAATTTTCCTTAGAAAACACAAAATTATATCAAAAAATTTTAGACCAACTCATTATAAACAATTTAATCGCACAAATAGCCACTAAAAATAATGTCCAAATTGACCATAATAATATTGATCAAGTTATTAATTATGTTGCTCATTGCCGTAATATGACAAAGAATCAATTTTTAATGTATTTACAACATAATTTAGGATTAAATTTTAAACAATACTATTCAGAAATATATCAAGATATTCTCAATAAACTTATATGTAATCATATCATATCTCAACGCATAAAAATATCTACACATGAAATCAATCAAACTGCTCAGAAATTAAGTTTCATTAATTTTCACAAACAATTTAAATTCATACACACCATTATTGAATTACCTATACCAGCAGAAACAACACAAATAAATATTTTAAATAACTTTGCAGAACAATTATCAAAGAAAAAAGAATTACATGATAATATACAAAACATCATATCTTCATACTACAATAATAATATTTTTCCAAGAATAACGACACATATCCAACCGTGGACTGCATGGAAAAATCTACCAGTTATCTTTGATCAATATTTACAAACGGCAAAACCAGGGGATATTATTGGACCCATTCATTCTTTTGATAGCATCCATATTCTAAAAATACAAGATATACGTACTAAACCTACTGTATTTCCTATTATTAAAGTAAAAATTAATGGTTTTTACTCAAAACATAAAGAAAAAAACATACATATTAAAAAACAATTATTAAAAATTAAAGAAGCACTTGAGAACCATAATACTACATTTAACACAATTGCTCAAGAACAATCAAAAGATTTTTATTTTAAAAATGATGAAAACTCACCAGAATGGATAGATTTAGACTGTATCGACATCAATTTACAACATACCCTGCTTACTTTAAAAAAAAATCAAATCAGCATGCCGGAATATACTTCTAATGGATGGTGTATAATAAAATTAATAGATATTAATAAATTCAATTATTCTGAAACAATACGTGAACGTGCTTATTTACATTTACTGAATCAAAAATTTAATACAACTTTAGATGAATGGATTCACGAATTAAAATCTGAATCATACATTAAACTTATTGATTAACATGAATCAATACTATAACCAAAAAAGAAAACGTATTATTATTACTCCAGGAGAACCCGCTGGAATCGGACCCGACATAGTTATTATGGCTCTTCAAAAAAAATGGCCAGTAGAACTGGTTATATGCGCAGATCTTAATTTATTATTAGATCGAGCAAAAAAACTACAACTACCATTAACATTACAACCTTATTATATAAATACAACTACATCTTATAAATCTCACTCAGCATCTATATTACACATACCATTAGCAAACACTGTTACTCCAGGACAATTAGATACTACTAATAATCATTATGTTTTAAAAACACTAAATCGAGCAGCATATGGATGTATTAATGGAGAATTTTCAGCTTTAGTTACTGGTCCTGTAAATAAAGCTATTATCAATCAAGGTGGAATATCTTTTTCTGGACATACTGAATGGCTCGCAAAAATTAGTAAATGTAAAAAAACAATCATGATGTTAAGTAATAAAAAAATGCGTGTTGCTCTAGTTACTACTCACATTCCTATATCTGCCGTATCTTCATATATTACTCAAAAGTCTCTTATCGACTCCATAACTATTTTAACTCAAGGATTACAAAAATATTTTAACATTTTAAAACCAACAATCTATGTATGCGGCCTCAATCCACATTCAGGAGAATCTGGTTATATAGGACAAGAAGAAATTAAAATAATTATACCTACCTTGAATCATTTAAAACAAAAAAATAATCATTGTCACATTATAGGACCATTACCAGCAGATACTATTTTTCAAAAAAAATATTTAAGTCATGCCGATGTTATATTAGCTATGTATCATGATCAAGGACTGCCGGTTCTCAAATATTCTGGATTTGGAAAATCCATTAATATTACATTGGGACTACCTTTTATTAGAACCTCTGTAGATCATGGTAGTGCAATCAATCTATCAGAATCAGGTGTAGTGAAATGTAACAGTATGATTATAGCTATTAAAACAGCTATCAATATGATAAAAAACAATGCAAAAAAAATATTATAAAAACCATGTAATACAAAAAAAATGGGGACAAATTTTTCTAAAAGATCAAAATATAATTCATTCTATCATTAGTATTCTCAATCTTAAAAAATACCAGAATGTAATAGAAATTGGACCCGGTTTAGGAGCTTTAACCAAACCGATATCAGATATCATTGATTTCCTAATATTAATAGAACGTGATCCTAATTTAGTTAACAGACTTCTTCATACATTTACATCCAAAAAAGTAAAAATTTTTAATAAAGATGCCATGACAATTGATTTTTCTAAATTATTAACCAATCCTAATCAAAAAATTAGATTAATAGGAAATTTACCATACAATATTTCTACCAAATTAATTATACATTTATATAAATACATAAATATTATTCATGACATGCACTTTATGTTACAAAAAGAAGTAGCTCAAAGAATTGTAGCACAACCTAATAATAAAGCATATGGCAGACTAAGTATATTCGCTCAATATTACTGCAAAGTACAAGCACTACTAGAAGTACCAAAAAAATCCTTTATTCCTATCCCAAAAGTAGAATCTATGATAGTCCAATTCATCCCATATCATACAAATAATCCTTATCCTACTGTTAATATTTCATTATTATCTTTATTAACCAAATTTGCCTTTCATCAGAGACGTAAAATAATTCACAACAGTTTATCTTCTTTACTTAACTCCACCGAAATAATACAATGTGGAATTAATACAGAATCAAGAGCAGAAAATCTTACTATTCAACAATTCTGCAAACTCACGACTATATTGCACCATAAATATAACTTAAATTAATTTCAAAATATTACCATAATTACACATACTGTTTATATATTAAATTACATGTTATAATATATATAATAATTTATACGAATTAATTAATTCAATAAAAGTTGTTTATTATAAAAATGTCTACTTACTTTGTTGGAGATGTGCATGGTTGTTATACAAATTTAAAAAAAATATTAGATTCTGTAAATTTTGATCCAAATATTGATCTTCTTTATTTAACTGGAGATTTGGTTGCTAGAGGCCCAAATTCACTTGAAGTACTGCGATTAATAAAAAGCTTAAAATCGAGTGCCTGTACTGTTTTAGGAAATCATGATTTATATTTAATTAAAACATATTACTGTAAAAAAAAAGATAAAAAATTTAATAATTGTTTCAATTCTATTTTAAAAGCACCAGACATAAACGAATTAATATATTGGTTACGTCATCAACCTATTCTACACATTAATACAAACCAAAAACTATTAATGAGCCATGCAGGCATAAATCCAATGTGGAATATTAATCAAACGCAGCTATACGCTCGCGAAATAGAAAATATTTTAACTAGTAATAATCCCAGTTTTTTATTTATCCAGACATTAAATAATAACATTCATACATTAAATACTAACAATATTAATAAAATAAAAAAAATACAAAGTAATGTCGACTACTTTACCAAAATGCGTTATATCTATAAAAATGGTACATTAAATTTAGAATATAAAGATATACCAACAAAAGCTCCCCAAAATATATACCCTTGGTTCAATATATCGAACATAAAAAATTCTACCGGATATAGTATAATATTTGGTCATTGGGCATCATTAAAAAACACTATTACTCCTACTGGAATCTATGCTTTAGATTCTGGTTGTTGTTGGGGAGGGAAATTAACTTTACTTAGATGGGAAGATAAAAAATTTATACGACAATCGTGTTTATAAACTTTTCATTTTATCACTTAAAATCACCAATTCTTAAATTAATATATCATACAATTTAAGTACGGTCAAGAATTTGAAAATTTAAGTTATAAGTATATCCTGTATTGATGACACATTTCTTATTAGTATTATAAACTACACACCACTCATTAGGATTATAGCTAGGAAACCAGCTATCTCCATAATTATAAACAACATCAATTTTAGTTAAATACATACGTGTACATTGTGACATGAACGCATTATATACCAACCCCCCCCCAATAATCATAACTTCATCATTTTTTTGTACTACAGACAATGCTTGAATAGGATTACATGCAATAAAAATGTTATGAATTTTATTATTATATAATATATGATGTTTACTTAACACAATGTTTAATCGATATGGTAATGGTTTACTATTCATAGACTCAAATGTTTTACGACCCATGATCACCGGCTTATACATCGTATGATACTTAAACCACATCATATCCCATGAAAAATACCACGGAATAATATTTTTCCTACCAATAACATAATTTATCGTAAATGCTGCAATTAAACTAATAATCATATCTTCTATATAATACTATATAGTATAATAACTCTTAACATTCTGTATCATATATTTATACTCATACAATTTATTAATTTATAATGTATATCCTGTATTGAACTCACATATTTTGTAGCATCCTCAGCAACAGACATAGCTATAGCAAAGCTACCATTAATTGTAGTGCTATAACGAATAGCATTACGTAAAGCTATACCTCTTAACAAAAGATCGTTACTCTTTAAAACATTTTGAGCAGAAGTTGTATCAATAATATAACTATATATACCACTTCTAATTTTTTTTAACAAATATTCTTCAGTTATATTATCAATAGGCCTAACCATATCAGAAATCATACCAACATCCTTTAGTATATCTGCAGTCTTACGAGTCACCTCCAATATAAACCCCTTCTTTAAAAAAAGAACAACCAAATTTGCCACTTCTTGCTTAGAATCTCGTTCAGAAACAGATAACAATATACAATTTTTTACACAATTATTTTTTTTTACATCCGATTGACTACTAAATACTGCTTTAGCAAACGCCTCTTCAAACGTTCTACCGATTCCCATAACTTCTCCTGTAGATCTCATTTCAGGACCTAATTTTGGATCAACATTTAAAAATTTATTAAATGGTAACACTACTTCTTTCACTGAATAATAAGGAGGAATTATTTCCTGCAAAATTTTCTGGTTACATAGAGATTGACCGATCATTACACGAGTTCCAACTTTTGCTAAAGGTACATTAATAGCTTTAGAAACGAATGGAATAGTCCTAGAAGCACGAGGATTAATTTCTATTATATAAATTTCATCTTTTTGAATAGCCAATTGTACATTCATTAATCCCTTAATATTAAAACCTAATGCTATCTTTTTTACTTGCTGACGTATCTTATCTTGAATTTCTCTGTTCAATGTATAAGCTGGTAAAGAACACGCTGAATCTCCTGAATGTACTCCTGCATGTTCAATATGTTCCATAATACCTCCAATGAAAACATGTTCACCATCACACACAACATCTACATCCACTTCTATTGCATTTTCTAAAAAATGATCTAACAAAACAGGAGCATGATTAGATACATGAATAGCGTCTTTTAAATAATACAATAATTCTTTTTCATTATAAACTATTTGCATCGCCCTTCCACCCAATACATAAGATGGTCTCACTACAATAGGATAACCAATATTTACTGCCTTTTTTATAGCTAATTGAATAGAAGTAACAGTAATATTTCTAGGTTGTTTCAAACCTAAATTCTTTATTGTACTTTGAAATCGACCTCTATTTTCAGCTTGATCAATGGAATCAGAACTTGTACCTAAAATAGGTATCCCATAAGACTCTATTGATTTAGCTAGCTTTAATGGAGTTTGGCCTCCATACTGAATAATAACTCCCTTCAATTTATTAACACGAGCAATTTCTAAAATATCTTCCAATGTAATTGGTTCAAAATATAAAATATCAGATATATCATAATCAGTAGAAACAGTTTCAGGATTACAATTAACCATCATTACAGTATATCCTTCTTCACGTAATGTCATAGCTGCATGTACACAACAATAATCAAATTCAATTCCTTGTCCTATACGATTAGGTCCACCCCCTAAAATCATAATCACTTCATTATTACTATGATTATCATATTCACATTCATCATCATAAGTAGAATACATATATGCAGTATCTGTAGAAAATTCAGCCGAACAAGCATCCACATGTTTATATGTAGGATGCACACCATATCTATATCGCAGCGCACGAATTTTGTTTTCTGAAGTATTTGTTAATTGACCTAATCTAATATCAGAAAATCCTTTTTGTTTAAGAAAAAACAAATTTTTTTTATCCAACCAAGATACACCATGAGAATGAATAATACTTTCTAATTGCACTATTTCTTCAATTTGACTTAAAAACCAACGATCAATATTAGTTAAATTAAAAATCTCATCTATAGACATACCATAACGAAAAGCATCTGCAATATACCATATCCGATCATCACTAGCGTTCTTTAACTTATACATAATTATTTGTAACGTATCAAAATTATTTAACTGAACTTTAGGATTAAAACCAGATACCTCTATTTCCAAAGCACGCATTGCTTTTTGCAAAGATTCTTGTTGATTTCTTCCAATAGCCATAACTTCACCCACTGATTTCATTTGGGTAGTTAATAATCTATTATTTTGTCCAGGAAACTTCTCAAAATCAAAACGAGGAATCTTTGTAACTACATAATCAAGGGTAGGTTCAAAAGAAGCAGGAATACGACCATTTGTCGTATCATTTGACAATTCATCTAATGTATAACCTACTGCTAATTTAGCAGCAATTTTCGCAATAGGAAACCCAGTAGCTTTAGAAGCTAAAGCAGAAGATCTAGATACTCTAGGATTCATTTCAATAATAACAATACGACCATTATCTGGGTTTACCGCAAATTGTACATTTGCCCCTCCAGATCTCACTCCAATTTCTCGCAATATCATAAACGATGCATTTCTCATAATTTGATATTCTTTATCAGTTAAAGTTTGAGCTGGAGCAACGGTAATAGAATCACCTGTATGAATTCCCATGGGATCTATATTTTCTATAGAACACACAACTATACAATTATCATTAAGATCACGTATTACCTCCATTTCAAATTCTTTCCAACCAATTAAGGATTCATCAATTAATAATTCATGATTCAGAGACAAACGAAATCCATTCTGACAAATACTTTGAAATTCTTGAACATGATAAGCTACACCTCCACCGCTACCTCCTAATGTAAAAGAAGGTCGAATAATACATGGTAACCCAATATTTTCAAGAATTAACATTGCTTCATCTATATTACAAGCTATACCAGATTTTGGAACCTCTAATCCAATTTTTTTTATAGATTCTTGAAATTTTTTTCTATTTTCAGCTTTATTAATAGCATCTACTGTTGAACCAATTATGATTATATTATATTCTTTTAAAATTCCTTGACGATCTAAATCTAAAACACAATTTAAAGCAGTCTGACCGCCCATAGTAGGTAATAATGCATCTGGACGTTCTTTTTTAATAATTTTATATATTATTTCCCATTTAATCGATTCTATATAAGTAGCATCAGCCATATTAGGATCAGTCATTATTGTCGCTGGATTAGAATTAACTAATATTAACCTATATCCTTCTTCACGTAATGCTCTACATGCTTGCGTACCAGAGTAATCAAATTCACATGCTTGACCGATAATAATTGGACCAGCACCTAATACTAAAATACTTCGTATATCGGTACGTTTCGGCATATCACTATTCTCCTATAAAATCATTTTTTATTACGATATTTTTTAATTAATTGAATAAAATCATTAAAAATCGATACAGAATCATGAGGACCTGGACTAGCTTCTGGATGACCCTGAAAACTAATGACAGACCTATCTAAATAACGAATACCTTGTAATGTTCCATCAAATAATGAAATATGAGTTACTTTCATAGTATTTGGTAAAGTTTCTATATCTACTACAAAATTATGATTTTGACTAGTAATCATTACTTTATTTGTTTCTACATTCTTTACAGGATGATTAGAACCATGATGACCAAACTTCATTTTTATTATTTTAGCTCCGCTAGCTAATGCCAATAATTGATGTCCTAAACAAATACCAAGCATTGGAATATTAGTTTTAGATAGAAAAAAGCGAATTACATGTATTACATCCTGATATTCATTAGGATCTCCTGGCCCATTAGATAAAAGAATTCCATCAGGTTTCAAATTAACCACTTCTTGAGCTACAGTATTTGCTGGAACTACAATCAATAAACAACCGTAATCTACTAATATACGCATAATATTGTATTTAATACCAAAATCATATACTACTACACGATAAAAAAATTTTTTAGGAATAATTTCATCACTACTATATTTACCATCGTATCGATCTGTTCCTTGATTCCAAATATATTGTTGAGATGTACTTACTGAATATGCTAATTTTAATTTATTTGACCCAAGAAATGTACAAGCCTTACATAGAGCTAATTTAGCATCAAGTTCACTATTCGCCATAATACAAGCACGTTGCGTTCCTTTTTCTCTAATTAATCGCGTTAATCTACGAGTATCAACATCAGAAATACCAACTATATTTTGACATCTTAAAAAATTAGATAAAGACCTATTATATCGAAAATTACTAGAGATTATTGTTAAATTACGTATAACAATTCCAGATACTTGAATATGATCAGATTCATTATCAAAGTCATTAGTACCAATATTACCAATATGAGGATAAGTCAATACAACTATTTGGTGAGCATAAGACGGATCAGTAATAATTTCCTGATACCCTGTCATAGAAGTATTAAAAACAATCTCCCCTACTGATTCTCCATTTGCTCCGATTGACTTACCATAAAACTGACTTCCATCTTCTAAAACTAACAATGCAGTCTTCACATAAGATACCTCTGTGTTATAAAAAATTGATTGATTCTTTGACTAAATTTTAAAATTGTAGGAATATTGATGAAGTAATCTAATAACTCTATATTTATTCTAAAATTTCAACCTCAAATAATTATAATAAAATAATACCTTATATACAGTATATATAATTTAATACTGTACTGTAAACACTATAATTACATATTAATTTTTAATACATTATTTAAATCAAATAATCCAATTTTAGCACACCCTAACCAAACCGCAGAACGTAATGCCCCATCAACAAATATAATTCTATTAAACGCTTGATGTTTTATTTCTAAACGTTCCCCTATACTAGTACATAATACACTATGTTCACCTACTATATCTCCAGCACGTATTGAATGAATTTTTATATCATTATCTAACTTACCATATTTTTTTTCACCATTAGATACTAGATCCTCATTACATACACAATCACTAAATTGATTATATTCTACGACATTACGAATTAATAAAGCCGTACCAGACGGTATATCTTTTTTCTTATTATGATGAGATTCTACAATATCTATATTTACAAAATATCTCGAAATTTTAGATACTGAGTTTAATAATTTTAACATTATAGTTATTCCTACACTAAAATTAGCAGAATATACAATACCTATTTTACTCGATGCTCTTTCAATAACAGATAAATAACTTTTACTCAACCCAGTAGTTCCAATAACCATATTTTTATTATTCATAACACAAAAATTCACATAATTCATAGTAGATTCTGGTGCAGTAAAATCAATTAATACATCAAAATCTCCTTTAACTAATTCAATATTATCAGTAATAAAAACTCCAACCTTAGATGATTGTACAAATGTCCCTGCATCTATTCCACAAATATCGGAACGATCTCGAGCTATAGCTGCTCCTAAAATAAATTTATTATCAACTTGATGTGCCTGTGTTTGTATAATCCTCTGTATTATTGACTTACCCATACGTCCTGTTACTCCTGTAACAGCTAGACGCAATACTTTATTTTCTTTAATCATCATATTTAAAAATCTTCTACATTATTATTAATCATAAATTTTTTAAAACCAGCAGGAATATCAAAAAATGTATTTTCTTTCTTTCCAGAAAATTACTCAACAATAAAATTATCTATACTTAACATACTCAACCTTCTTAAAACTTACTGTAGTAGAATTTCCGGAGCAATTGCTCTATCGGCAACTCCAGTATTCTTTACATTATATATCCACTCTTCTTTCATATCATTCGTATTATTCATTAAATAAGCAATTTTACCAAAATTATAAGCTCATTCCAATAATCTATTTTAAAATTACATGATATACTTAATCCTATTACAAAAAAATCATTCTGATATCTCAGCTAATTTCTTCAAAGAAGTGTGCTTATTAAATATTACATAAAAATATCATTTTTCTTGGACCTAACATATTTGCAAATCTTTGCTCTAAAATATTTATTATTTTCTAAGTATCTTCTATAGATCAAATTATTTATAACATAATACAATTGATTTGAAAAAATAACCCAAACTTGACCACATAATCTTGCTTAAATTAAACTAAATATATCTTAACATGTAAATCATCCATATACTCATATTATCCTATAATCCCTTCTACCACAGAATGATTAGCATGTCCTATTACAATTACTTCCATTTTATTATAATTAGCATAAACAATTATGCTTTGATCCTTTCCTCACTAACAAAAAATTGTATCAAATATAATTTCATTCTTTACATTTTACTTAATTTTTATTATTTTGGATACTCCATGATCAAAAAATCAATACAGAACCATTAAAAACTCATATAAATTATCAACAAAAAATAACACCTATTTTACGTAACATGTATCTATTACAATATCATATATACCAATTCATTTTTAACATACACCGATTTTTCATATATCTGTATTGCTCATTCAACAATATTCATAGTTCTCATCACCCCAGCGTAAAAACCCCAGATTATCCAACTGCACTTTAATAAAACTCCCTTTTTCTTCTCATTGATATAATCTTTATAAACTATTATTCATATTATATAAATAATATAATTCTTATTATACGATCAAATACTATCTCATATTCCAACCTCCTCGAATTATCAAAATCATCATTCCTACACAAATTTCAATATCTGCCACATTAAAAACAGGCCAATGATACTTACCAACATATAAATCAATATAATCAAGAACTTTTCCACAAACTATCCGATCATACAAATTCCCTAAAGATCCTCCAATAACTATTGAATAAGCAAAATGCTCATATATTAATCGACATTTAAATAAAAATATTATAAATATAATTATTATAAAGAAAATCAACCATATAAATATCCCTCTATAATGTATACTTATTTCAGAAAATAATCCAAACGCTAATCCTGAATTTTCTATATAACAAATATTAATACCAGGTAATATATACAATACTTCTCCAATCTGGAAATACGCTCTAATCCCATATTTAATAATACCATCTAATAACATAAAAAATATTGACAGATATAACCACTTATATTTTGTATACATACATATACTCTACTTACCATCTCAAAAAAATCTACGATCTTCTCCTAAACCTGTTATATTATGTACACAACGTGAACAAATATTTAAATAATTTTCATTTTTACTCATACTTAATGTATAATTCCAACAACGCAAACATTTTATACCATGGGATTTTTTTAAAACTACTTTTAATTCATCAGAATTTTCTTCATGATTTTCCTTAATTGTATTGAAATCAACATCATCAATACTCAATACCATAACAGATGACACGATTAATCCAAATGCTAATTCATTTTTTAATATACGCAATTTTTTTTTCAATATTGGAGTAACATACAAAATAACATCAGCTTCCAACGATCCTTTTATAATGCCATTAACACGTTCTTGTTCAATAACTTTATTTACTTTATTTCGGATATTTAAAAAAAAATTCCAATAATTACTATTTACAATTTGATTTTCATCAATTTTAAATAATCTGTCATACCACTCCTCAGTAAATACATATTTTGACCTATTACCTGGAATATATTTCCAAATCTCATCTGCAGTAAATGATAAAATAGGAGCAATCCAACGTACCATAGACTCTATAATATGATACAATGCAGTCTGACAACTACGTCTTGCTAAACTATCTTTATTTAAAGTATACAACCGATCCTTAACAACATCCAAATAAAAAGAACCCATTTCAATTGAACAAAATTTCATAATATACCGAATAACATTATGAAACTTGTATTGTTCATAATTTGATATTATTTTTACTTGTACCGATAAAGTATGATTTATCGCCCATTGATCAAGAGCAACCATTCTATTAGATTGTACCAAATCCTTTTCCGGATCAAAATCATTAATATTAGCTAAAAAAAATCGTATGGTATTTCGTATACGTCGATATATATCAGTTACGTTTTTCAAAACATCATCTGATATTACCATATCTTTAGAATAATCAGAAGAAGCAACCCATAACCTTAAAATATCTGATCCAAATTTATTTACGATATCTAATGGCCGAATAATATTTCCAAGAGATTTAGACATCTTATTACCCTTATCATCAATAGTAAACCCATGACTTAGAACCTGTTTATAAGGAGCGTAACCTTTAATAGCTACAGCTATTATCAAAGAAGACATAAACCAACCTCGATATTGATCTACACCTTCCAAATATAAATCAATTTGCAATTTACTTTTTAATTTACTATTAAACCTATCCAAAATTACAGAATCATGCGTAGATCCAGAATCAAACCACACGTCTAATGTGTCATATATTTTTTGATAATTCATAGATTCTGCTTTATTCAAAATAATATCTTCATTTTTTAAATCCCACCATATTTGTATTCCATACTTTTCTACAAGTTGTGCGACTTGTTCTATAAAAATACATGTATTCGGATGTAAAACTTCTGTTTTTTTATGTACAAACACAGGAATAGGTATACCCCACACTCTTTGCCTAGACAGACACCAATCTGGTCTATTTACAATCATTGATTGCATACTAGAATACCCTGAATCAGGAATCCATCTTACTTGCTGCAATGTTCTCAATAATTTATCTCTTAAATTATTATGATCCATATTAACAAACCACTGAGATGTAGTGCGAAAAATAAGAGGTATTTTATGCCTCCAACAATAAGGATAACTATGTTGATAATTAGCATTAAAATATAAAAAATTCTTTGATTTATATAATAAATCAATTATTATCTCATTAGCATTAAATATATGTAATCCACATAATCTATTGTGACTATTAGATAAATAATAACCATTAGAATCAATCAATGAATCTCGATTTTTAAATTTATATTTTTTTGATATAAGATAATCATCTGGTCCATGATCAGGAGCAATATGTACTAATCCTGTTCCAGAATCCAATTTAATGTGCTTACTTAAGACAAGAGGAACATTAAAATTCATAAATGGATGTCGTGCTGTTAATCGATCTAATTTACTACCTAAAACCTCACCTAAAACTTGCCACATAGTACATTTAATACGATTCATAAACATATTTACTAAATTCGCTGCAATAATTAAATATTTTTCATTATCAAGTATTTTTACTAATTGATATATATAATCTGGATGTATAGAAATAGCTTGATTAGCAGGAAGAGTCCAAATAGTAGTAGTCCAAATCACTAATTCAATATTTTCTATATAACAATTAATATTAAATATTTTATTAATACTAACATTTTCTACGATAGAAAACCCAACATCAACAGCATTAGAATAATGATAATCATTATATTCTACTTCTGAATTAGCTAATGCAGAATGACATTGAAAACACCAATATACTGGTTTAATACCTTTATAAAAATACCCATTAGATATAATTTTTCCTAATGTTCTAATGATATTAGCTTCAGTTTTATAATCCATAGTTAAATAAGGATTTTTCCATTCACCTAATATCCCTAATCTTATAAAATCTTTCTTTTGTATTTCTATTTGTTTCTTGACATATTCACGACAATAATTACGAAATTCTTGAGAATTAATATCAATATCCATATTAACCTTTTTTATTAATTTCTCAACCTGCAATTCAATAGGCAAACCATGGCAATCCCAACCAGGAATATACGGCGCATCATATCCTGAAAGTCCTTTAAATTTTATAATAATATCCTTAAGAATTTTATTAACCGCATGTCCTAAATGAATAAATCCATTAGCATAAGGTGGTCCATCATGTAACAAAAACAATTTTTTTTCGTTTTTTTTACGACGAATGATTTCATATAAATTATCCCTATTCCAACGTTCTAAAATTTTAATTTCAATAATAGGTAAATTACCACGCATAGGAAATTGAGTGTAAGGTAAATTTAAAGTACTTTTATAATCAGCCATAATAACTATCCCGTATATTTTCTTTAAGACAATTTTTTAAAATAATTATTAACTTGATCTATATCATATTTAATTTGACGTTGTAATTTATGTATAGAATTAAAACACTGTTCATTACGTATTTTATCAAGAATAACTACTGTAATATAATAAGAATATAAGTTAGTAGATATATTTAATATATGAACTTCTAATTGATGTTGAGTAACTCCATTAATAGTGGGTCGAGTTCCAATATTAGCTATCCCTGGTAATGGAAAATGAAGAATACCATATACTTTTACTGCATATACACCATGCACAGGTAAATTTTTTCCTTTTAATGAAATATTAGCTGTAGGAAACCCAATGATACGTCCCAATTCATTACCATGTATTACCTTTCCAGAAATACAATAAGAATGCCCCATTAAAAATTCAGCATCTACAATTCTATTTTCTATTAAAGCTGTCTTGACTAAAGTGCTACTTATTTTTTTTCCATAAGAATCTAAACAAGTATCAGCACATATAACTTTAAATCCTTTATGTTTTCCTAAAGTTTTTAAAAAATTATAATCGCCGTGCCTAAACGCTCCAAATCTAAAATCATTACCCACACAGACACATCGTACTCCTAATTTATATATAAGAATTTCTTTAACAAAATTATATGCTTTAATAGAAGCGAGTTTTTTATTAAATCCTACACATAAAACTATATCTACTCCAGCAGTAAATAAATATTGAACCTTATCTCGGAATCTAGTTAATCTAATAGTAATGATTTTAGAAAAATATTCTTTAGGCTGTGGTTCAAAAATCATCACCATAACAGGTCTTTTATAATTGATTTTCTTTTTATTCAATTGGGAAATTAATGCTTGATGACCTCGATGAAATCCATCAAAATTACCAATAGCCAATAGACAACCTCTATGATGAGACTTGATATTATGTAATCCTCGGATAAGCTCCATGCTTTTTTATATAACAATCATTACTTTAAATAAATAATATTTAAAACAAAGCATAATAGATGTTTTAAATTGTGATGGTATATGTTATTATAACATATGTTAAATTTGTTCTAAACTGCTTTCAATGGAACCAATATTTTTAGGGGGTATATTGGCTAATACTAAATCTGCTAAAAAATTCATTATAAAATCCAAAAAAAATCGAAATCGTAACTTAAGCAATAGATCAATGTTAAAAACCTTCATAAAAAAAGTAAACATAGCTATTAATAAGAGAAATATTTCAGAAGCTCTTTTTGCATTCAAAAACATGCAAAAATGTATTGATCGACAATCAATAAAAGGGCTAATCCATAAAAATAAAGCAGCACGATGCAAGTCAAAAATTTTTAGGCGTATTAGTTTACTTATAAATTGAAAATCTCATTAAAATTAGAAAGAAATTTTTTGATGATTTAACTCGATAACAAATTAACAACATAGAAAATTAATTTTCTATGTTGTTAATTTGTTATCGAGTTAAATCATCAAAAAATTTCTTAACTCCATCAAAAAACGTTTTAGATTTGGGACTATTTTTATGACCATAAGGACCACCAAAACTATCTGATAAATCCTGAAGTAACTGTTTTTGCCTATCACTTAATCTAACCGGAGTTTCTACAACCACTCTACATAACAGATCCCCATGACCCCCTATACCTCTAACAGACTTCACTCCTTTTCCCCTCATTCGAAACAATTTTCCTGTCTGAGTTTCGGGAGGGATTTTTAATTTTACTCTACCATCCAAAGTAGGAACTTCAATTTCCCCACCTAAAGCTGCCATAGAAAAACTAATAGGAACCTCGCAATATAAATTTTTCTCTTCCCTATCGAAAATAGGATGCTTCTTAATTTGTACTTGCACATATAAATCACCTGCAGGAGCTCCATTTTTACCAGATTCACCTTCTCCTGATAACCTAATACGATCACCTGTACTTACTCCAGCTGGAATTTTAACAGACAACGTTTTAGTTCGTTCTATACGACCACTACCCCTACATTTATTACAAATTTCCTTAATAATCTTTCCATGACCGTTACATGATGGACAAGATTGCTGAACAGAAAAAAAACCCTGGCGCATCTGTATTTGACCATGTCCATGACACGTAACACATGACACAATTGATGCACTCGATTTTGCTCCAGATCCTCGACACTGCAAACACGTAACCAAAGTTGGAACACAAATTTCTCTAACTACCCCTTTAACAGCCTCCTCTAAAGATAACTCTATATCATATCGTAAATCAGAACCCCTTCTTGATCTACTTCTTCTACTACCTCCAAAAATATCTCCAAATACATCACCAAAAATATCACTAAAATCTGATCCTCCAGTATTTGATCCACCCATACCTCCGCTATTTTGTTCAAATATCGCATGACCATACTGATCATAAGCAGAACGTTTTTCTGGATTACTTAAAACTTCATATGCTTCTTTAATTTCCTTAAATTTAGATTCCGCAGAAACATCTCCGGGATTCCGATCAGGATGAAATTTCATAGCCAAGCGTTTATAAGATTTTTTAATTTCACGCTCATCTGCATTCTTTGATACGCCTAAAATTTCATAATAGTCTGATTTAACCATAACTACCTTAACCCATATATTCTCAACAATCCCGTTTTATATAAAAATACACATAAAAATTATACAACAAATTATAATCATAATACCACTTCATTTTAATTACTACCTATATCTTCTCATAATAAAAATTATTATTTTTTATTTTTTATCTCCTCAAACTCAGCATCCACTACATCTCCACTAGCATCAGTTTCCGACTTATCTTTATTCAGATCAGATTTAGAATCATTTACTTTCTCTTTATACTTCTGACTACTTGCTTCTAATAACTTTCCAGAAACCTTAATTAACTCTTGAACCTTAGATTCTATATCACCCTTATTTTCATTTTTCATTACTAATTCTAATTCTTTTAACGACTGTTCAATAGAATTTTTATCATCCAAAGATATACGATCTCCAACCTCCTTTAATTGCTTGCGAGTACTATGCAATAAATGATCAGCTTGATTTCGAATTTGCACTAATTCTTCAAATTTTCGATCAGATTCTGCATTAGCTTCTGCTTCCTGAACCATTTTTTTTATCTCCTCTTCATTTAAACCAGAAGAAGCTTTGATGGTAATCTTTTGTTCTCTCCCACTATTTTTATCCTTTGCGGAAACATGTAATATACCATCTGCATCAATATCAAAAGTAACTTCAATTTGAGGAATTCCACGCATAGCTGGAGCTATCCCATCTAAATTAAACTGACCTAAAGATTTATTATCACTTGCTCTTTTACGCTCTCCTTGTAAAACATGAATAGTTACAGCAGATTGATTATCTTCAGCTGTAGAAAATACTTGACTATGCTTAGTAGGAATAGTAGTATTTTTTGCTATTAAAGAAGTCATCACTCCACCCATAGTTTCAATCCCTAATGATAAAGGAGTAACATCTAACAACAGTACATCCTTTACATCTCCAGATAATACCCCTCCTTGTACTGCTGCTCCAATAGCGACCGCTTCATCAGGATTAACATCTTTTCGAGGTTCTTTATTAAAAAATTCAGATACTTTTTTTTGTACTAAAGGCATACGAGTCTGACCACCTACTAAAATAACATCATTTACACTAGAAACAGACAAATTAGCATCCTTTAATGCTGTCTTCAAAGGATCTAATGTTCTATTTACTAGATCTTCCACCAAAGATTCTAATTTAGCTCGAGTTACTCGTAAATTCATATGTTTAGGTCCAGTACTATCTGCTGTAATATACGGTAAATTTACATCAGTTTGTTGAGATGTAGACAATTCAATTTTTGATTTTTCCGCTGACTCTTTAAGACGTTGCATCGCCAAAGGATCATTATATAAATCTATACCTTGATCTTTTTTAAATTCCTCTACCAAATAATTAATTAAAAGACTATCAAAATCTTCTCCGCCTAAATGAGTATCTCCATTAGTAGCTAATACTTCAAAAGTCTTTTCCCCATCGACATTATCTATCTCAATAATCGAAATATCAAAAGTTCCTCCTCCTAAATCATATACTGCAATAATACGATTACCATGAGCTTCTTTATCCAATCCATATGCTAACGCTGCTGCTGTAGGCTCATTAATAATTCTTTTAACTTCTAATCCCGCAATACGTCCAGCATCCTTAGTAGCTTGACGTTGAGCATCATTAAAATACGCAGGAACCGTAATAACAGCCTCTGTCACATTTTCTCCTAAATAATCCTCTGCAGTTTTCTTCATCTTTTTTAATATTTCAGCAGAAATTTGAGGAGGAGCTATCTTTTGGCCTTTAATATCTAACCAAGCATCCCCATTATTAGAAGAAATAATCTTATATGGCATAATCTTAACATCACGTTGAACTTCCTGATCTTGAAAACGACGCCCAATCAATCTCTTTATAGCAAACAAGGTATTTTTAGGATTGGTGACTGATTGACGTTTCGCAGGTTGTCCTACTAAAATTTCACCATCTTGGGTATAAGCAACAACAGAAGGAGTTGTTCTATCCCCTTCACTATTTTCCAATACACGAGGTTTATTAGACTCAATAATCGCAACACAAGAATTGGTTGTTCCCAAATCAACACCAATAATTTTTCCCATCTATACATCTCCATTAAATAGACAATTAATTAAACCATGCACCTGATATGCGGCCAAAACTGTACTTTTCAACCTCAAAAATAAGTTTGTTTTCAAACTTTTCAAACAAAAAATAGATCAATTTTGTTATTAATTTTTATATTAAATATTATTCAATGAAATATAAACATAAATACACCATATATTCCATCTACATTAATCACAACACCTATTAAACACAAACAAATTCATATACTGAATTAATTTTAAAACATCCTAGATATCAGATTTTACGGTTATATCATAAATCAAATCCCTTAATTCAGCAAAACTCCCCGATATTTTATGTGAAAGAACTGGTAATATCATATGTTTTTTCAGAGCATTGGGTACTAACAAACTTACTTTATCCTCTAAAAAACATTCTACCAATTCCTTGAACTTAGCTGGATGAGCAGTTCCCAAACATATTCCAAATTCATCAGAACATAACTGATCATCCAATAATCGATACGCTACTGCAGTATGTGGATCACAAATATATCCCAAATTTGCAACTTCTTGCACTGTTTTTTTTATTAATTCATCATTTACACTACCAAACTGTAATTCAAAAATAGACCTATTTTCCCGTCTAAATAATTCTTCTATTCTACTCCAATTGCTAGGACAACTCACATCCATAGCATTAGAAAAAGTTGAAATAGTAGGTAATGGATTCCACAGTCCAGATGTTAAAAATCTAGGTACTGTATCATTGATATTGGTCGCAGCAATAAAATTTTTTATAGGCAACCCAGAACTCTGAGCTAACAAACCTGCTGTTAAATTACCAAAATTTCCACTAGGAACTGAAATAATCAAATTATTATGATATCGTCTTTCATAATCAATTTGAGCCAATGCTTCAAAATAATAACAAACCTGTGCTAATACCCTACTGATATTAATAGAATTAGCAGAATTTAAATACAGCATTTTTTTTAATAAATCATCATTAAAAGATTTTTTAACCAAATCTTGACAAATATCAAAATCTCCTTCTACCGATATAGTTGATATATTTTCACCCAATGTACAAAATAATTTTTCTTGTAATATACTAATCTTATTTCTAGGATACAAAATAATCACATGTATATTATCTAATCCATAAAATGCATGGGCTACAGCTGCTCCAGTATCTCCAGAAGTAGCAGTAAGAATAACCATAGGTTTTTCTTGTTCATACCTATGTGTTTCCATAGTTATCAATAACATTTGAGCCATTAATCGACTACCAAAATCTTTAAATGCTAAAGTCGGTCCATGAAAAAGTTCTAAAATTGCAACATTTTTTTTAATAAAATTTAGTGGAACCGGAAAATTAAACGCTTTTTCTACACAATTTAAAATACAATTTTGTGAAAACTCAGATCCTATAAATTTAGATAATATATATGCACTACGTTCTACAAACTGCATTCCTAATAAATTATCAATTTCAGAAATTGAAAACCTAGGCAAATCAACTGGAAAAAATAATCCTTGATTCTTACCTAAACCCTGTATAAGAGCATGTAAAAAATTAACCGTTTCTTCACGTTGTTTAATATTATATAATTTCATTAATTATCCCAATACAATATCAGAACCTAATTTATTTAATGAACAAACTTTCACAAAACCTGAAGAATTTTGTAAATAAAAACGAGATAACCAATTAGAAATATCATCTACCACATTTTTAACATTACACAAAACAAAAATTGTAGGACCAGATCCAGAAATTCCACAAGATACTGCTCCTTTCTCTTTCACACATGATCTTAAAAAAGATAAATCGACTGGCAATAATTTAGCACGATAAGGCTCTGCTATAATATCTTCTATACATTGAATAGCTAATAACTCCTGTCTAGTATGGCAAGCATGAATAAATCCAGATAAATATTGACCATAATCTACACAATCCTGTAAACTATACTGTTTAGGCAACACTGATCGAGATTTTACGGTCGATACTTTTATTCCAGGATAAGCAATGATCCATATCCAATTATCAAAACTAGGAATTAACTGACTAGTATTTTTATATTTTGATAAAAAAATACGCATTCCTCCTAAAAAACACGGAGCTACATTATCAAAATGAATAGAACCAGAAACTTTACCTTCCATTTCCCCCATCAATTGAAGTAATTGATCATTATTTAATAAATTTCCATAATAATTATTAATTGCAACTAAAGACGCTACTATAGAACATGCACTTGATCCCAATCCTGATTCAACAGGAACATTTTTTTCTAACTTTATCTCTACAGGACGTATTTGATTTGAAATCTCACAAAACCTCTTCCAACATTTAAACACAATATTTTGTTCCAATTTAATAGGTATTTGATCATAAAATAACCCACTAATTTTTATAGAAAAATTATCTGCATCTTTAATACTAACAAAATCCCCTAATTTATCACCATTTACTGGACTAATTGACATCCCTAATGTATCAAATCCTACTCCAATATTAGCTATAGAAGCGGGAGCATAAACTCGAATCATATTTCATAATCCTTATTCATTTATTTATCATAAAAACTAATATACAGTTCGTAACAAATCAGCAAAAACACCAGCTGCTGTAACGTTATTTCCAGCTCCATAACCCCTTAATATCAATGGCAATGGTTGATAATACTTTGTCAAAAATGCTAGAGCATTCTCTCCATCTTTCACTTGAAATAAAGGATGCTCATCATTTACAGATTCCATTTTAACACAACACTTACCTTCTTGTATATTACCAATATAACGCAATACACAACCAGATTCCCGTGCTTTTTTTACTTTAAGAGTAAACATATTATCTAATGATAATAATTTCTCAAAAAAATTATCTACAGAAATAACATCATTCTTTATAAAATTATCAGGTATTACTGGTTCAATTTTAATATCTTTCATTTCTAGCACATATCCTACCTCTCTAGCAAGAATTAATAATTTTCTAGCCACATCCATACCAGATAAGTCATCTCTTGGATCAGGTTCAGTGTAACCATTCTTTTTAGCTAAAATAGTAGCTTCAGACAATGATAAACCTTCATCTAATTTCCCAAAAATATAAGATAAAGATCCAGACAAAATTCCTGAAAATTTTATTAATTCATCTCCAGCATTCAATAAATTTTGTAAATTTTCTATTACTGGTAAACCAGCTCCTACATTTGTATCATATAAAAATTTTCTACGAGCTATAACCATCGTTTCCCTGAGTTTACGATAATATCCTATAGGTCCAGTATTAGCTTTTTTATTAGGAGCAATCACATGACATCCACCTGATAAAAAATTTACATAATAATTTGCTACCTTTTCACTACTCGTACAATCTACAATTACAGGATTTAACAAATGATATTGCTTAATAGTAATAATTAATTTCTCTAAATCACTAGACTTGCAAGACTGTATTAATAATGATTTCCAATTATTTAAATTTATACCATCTGAATCAGTTAACATAACCTGAGAATTAACAATTCCGCATACTCGTAAATCAATATGTTTATTTTTTAACCAACTATACTGTTTTTTAATTTGTTCTATCAAAGCACTACCAACTCCTCCAACTCCAATAATAAATACTTCAATAATTTGATCAGTATTAAACAATGTTTGGTGTACAGCTTTCACACCTATAGTAGTAACATTATTTTTTACAACTACAGAAATAGAACGTTCTGATGAACCTTGTGAAATTGCAATAATATTTATACTTGCTCGAGCTAAAGCTCCAAATAATTTTCCAGATAATCCTAATTGAGTACGCATACCATCACCTACAACTGAAATAATCGCTAAATCACATATAACTCCTATAGGTTCTAATAATCCATTTTTTAATTCCAAATTAAATTCTTCATCTAATGCATCACATGCTTTTGCATATTCTTGATATGGAACACAAAAACTAATACTGTACTCTGAAGATGATTGAGTAATTAATACAACTGAGCATGTTGCTCTAGACATTGCTGCAAATACTCGCGCAGCCATTCCAATCATACCTTTCATACCTGGACCGGAAACATTTATCATAACCATATCTTTTAAATACGTAATACCTTTAGCTATAATATTTATATCTTTATTCTTTGCGCTAATTAACGTTCCAGAAAAATCAGGTTTTGAAGTATTTTTTATTAAACATGGTATATGAAATTGAGCGATTGGCACAATAGTACGTGGATGTAAAATTTTAGCTCCAAAATAAGAAAGCTCCATAGCTTCTTGATAAGATAATTCATGTAATAACCTTGCATCAGGCACTTGACGAGGATCACAAGTATAAATTCCATCTACATCTGTCCAAATTTCACAGCGCCTAGCCTGCAAACAAGCTGCCAAAATAGCCGCTGAATAATCAGAGCCATTACGTCCTAACGTAACTAATTCTCCTTTTTTATTTCCAGCCATAAATCCAGCCATCAAAATAATATCTGCATAATGAGATAAAAGCACATTATGAATACGACAAGTCGATTCCTCGATATTTACTACAGATGTAGAATACCCATCACCCTGAGTTAAAATAGATTTAACTGGATCTAAATTTATTATTTTAAGATCTTTTGCAATTAAAATCCCTTGCATTAAAATTACAGACCATTTTTCTCCTAAACAAATAATATGAGCATTTACACTGTCAGGGCAAAAATTAAGTAACGAAATACCTTGTAATAATTGTTTTAAACTATTAAATTCCTGTTTTAAAGTGTTATGAAAAACTACATAATTAAATTTAGACTGAAATTGAGCAATATCCTTCAGTAAAGTATTAAAAATATTTTCTATATTTAAAACACTCTCTAATATATTATTACCACGTAATGTATTATTAATAGCTTCAACTAAATAATTGGTAACGCGTGCAGGGGCTGACAATACTACTGCTATTTGTTCTTTCTGAGCATTTTTTTCAAGAATATTAGCAACATGTATAAATTGGCTTGCATTAGATAATGAAGTTCCTCCAAATTTTAATACTCGCATGTTTTATCTCCTAAATATACAGTGATCTGAATCGATATGTAATGAAAATTTTCATTACATATCGATTCAGATCACTGTATATTTTATATATACTTTTATTTGAAAATATTATAATTTCTCACAAGTTCAAAATAATAATTAGAACAAACACAAAATATAATTGATTATATCATAATCAAAGTAATATTACTATTATTACAATAATTTTAAACATCTATTGTTCAAAATAAAATAAAATCAAACCTGATTTTAATTATCATACATAAAACAAAACATTATAAATAAGGACGGCAAACTCAACTATATCTAATATTCACATATTATATAATATACTGATATATCATAATCACTTATTGAAATATAAAATATTTACTTATACTCAAAATAGTGAGCATCCAAATTCAATTAAATTAATTTTCGTAAACAAAACACACTACTACCTATAATTATTTACTCCAATCACAATATACATTACGATAAATTTGATACCAAAAATCTTGTTTACCTTTCATATCATATTTTAATACATTTAATGATTCAGTACATAAAGATATTCCTCCAAAATCACATAAAACTTCCACTCCAACCCACCAACAATAATTTAAAACTTTTACAGGTAAAATTAAATTATTAATCTCATTAATATTAATTATATACACTTCTATATTTTTTACACGCATAGCACGAATCACATCTTGTACAAAGGGATCATCCAAAGAAATAAATAAACCAGAAATTATTAAAAAACGTAAATTTATTAACAACTGTACTGATTCCGATTTTTTCAATATAGCGGGATATCGAATTTTCCATAACGTAATATCTAATCTTTTCAAAACTACATCTACATTCATTATTATACAATGACAAATATTATTTATAATAAATTATAATATTTTGATGAAATCAATTCTGTACTATCTATTTTATTAGATATATACAATACAACATTATTCCTTTAATTCTTATTAACAAAAATTACTTCTTTCTTCAAAAATATATGTTACTTATCAAGTCAAAATGATCACAACATATAATTTCAGTTAATAATTACAACTAATTGTATATTCAAAACTTATTTAAAACATAAACATTCAACAACGTATAAATAATACATATTAACTTTATTAAAAATAATTTTAATAATGCAATATTATGCTATTATTTTAATATCATACTTTAACTTACTAACACACAACACAAATTTAGCTCTATTTACATAAAGTTATTTTTTTTTATAATATACATTGCTACATTTTATTGATCGACGAGAATGTACAAAATAACTTTTATTTTTATGCGCAGAATTTTTTTTTAAATCAGATTTATTATAATAAATTATTTTTTTATTTATTCTTTGATCATCTGATGATATTATTAATGATTGACTACCTTGTGCTATTTTTAATAAAATGGCAGCTAATTTTTCTATAGTTATATCCAAGTCAATCTTTATTTTCCCTAATAAAGATTGATACTGTTCTATATCTTTAGATTCCAAATTATTTACTACTTTATCAGTAAATTTTTTTAATCGACAACGTACCAAATCATTCGATGTAGGACATTTAACTTTCACAATATTAGAATTTAATACTCTTCTTTTAATAACATAATTAAATAAATGATATTCTTGACGTTCTACAAATAACAAAGATTTTCCAGAACGACCAGCTCTACCTGTTCTTCCGATACGATGTACGTAAGCATTATAATTACATGGAATATCATAATTAATTACAAAACTAATACGATTAATATCCAATCCACGAGCGGCAACATCAGTGGTTATCAATATATCCAACGTACCACACCGTAGACGAGATATTGTTTTACAACGTACAGATTGATTCATATCCCCATTTAAAGCCGCACTATTATAACCAAAACGTTGCAAAATTTCAGAAATTTGCAAGGTTGCAGATTTAGTACGTACAAATATTATTACTGCTTCAAACTTTTCTACTTCCAAAAAACGCATCAAAGCTTCATGTTTAGATATACCATGTACTAACCAATAACTCTGCTTAATATCAGCACATGCTGAAATACTAGGATTGATATAGATTTCCTTAGGATTACACATAAACTTATAACTTAATTTTCTAATACTCACAGGTAAAGTAGCAGAAAATAATGCTGTCTGCCTATGAGTTGGAACATAACGAATAATATGTTCTATATCTTCAATAAATCCCATACGTAACATTTCATCAGCTTCATCTATAATCAAAGTTTTTAATTTTGATATATCTAATCCTCGACTTAAATGATCTAATAATCTACCTGGGGTTCCTATGATAATATGAGGATTTTTCTTTAAATCATTAAATTGAATTCTATAATTTTGTCCACCATATAAAACTGCAATATTAATTATATGACTCAAAGACTTAATAAAATACATACATACATGACCTATTTGAATAGCTAATTCTCGAGTCGGAACTATAATTAAACCTTGAACAAAACGTTGTTTAATATCAATATTTTGCAACAAAGGCAATAAAAACGCCGCAGTTTTACCACTACCAGTATGAGCCATTCCTAATAAATCACATCCTTTCAACAGCAAAGGAATACATTGAGTTTGAATAGGCAACGGAGCCTGATATCCAATATTACTTAACATATCTACAATATATGTATTTAACCCTAAATCTACGAAAGAATTTTCAGAGTCTAACATCTATATGCCTTAAAAATATTATATCAACTGATCCAATAAATTTTATATATACCATAAAAATAAGTTCACATTTTATGCGAATATATATAATATAATTTCTATTCCTTTATTATATAAACTTCACAGCAACAAATATTACATAAATTTATTCAAGGATACTATGATATTAAAAATTTGATATTAATATAATTAATTTATAATTATATGAAACATGATATAATAGGTGTATAACAATATTAATTATATATGATTTATTCCTCTCATACTTAAACGCATTCTTCCTTGACGATCAATTTCTAAAACTTTTACCAATACCTCTTGTCCTAATTTTAGGTAATCAGAAACTCTATTCACTCTTTTCTCTGTAATTTGAGAAATATGCACTAAACCTTCTTTTCCTGCAAATAAAGTAACAAAAGCCCCAAAATCCACAATATGAGTGACCCTTCCAGTATAAATTGAACCTATTGCAATATTAGCAGTAATCTCTTGAATTCGGTCAACAGCCTGTTTTGCTTTTTCAGCATTCAAAGATATTACTTTTATTACACCATCATCTTCAATATCAATAATAGTGCTTGTTTTCTCCGTTAATGCTCTAATTACTGAACCTCCCTTACCTATCACGTCTTTAATTTTATCTGGATTAATTTTTATACTATATATTCTAGGAGCAAATTCAGAAATATCTTTACGCGGAATCTTAATAACTTGATCCATAATATCTAATATTCGTAATAGAGCACACCTTGCCTTTTTAAAAGAAACTTCAATAATATCATAAGTAATTCCCTTAATTTTAATATCCATTTGCAATGCAGTAATACCCGTTCTAGTACCAGAAACTTTAAAATCCATATCTCCAATATGATCTTCATCGCTAATAATATCAGACAATATAATAAAATTACTATTTTCTTTAATTAATCCCATAGCCACTCCTGCTACAGATTCCTTAATTGGAACACCAGCATCCATCAAAGCCAACGATGCCCCACAAATAGAAGCCATAGAAGAAGAACCATTCGATTCAGTAACTTCTGACACCACACGTACTGTATAAGGAAATTCATTAGAATTAGGCATAACCGCCAACATACCACGCTTTGCTAATCTACCATGACCAATCTCCCGTCGTCTTGGAGCTCCCACTATACCAATCTCTCCTGTACAATACGGAGGAAAATTATAATGTAATAAAAACCTATCAACCCTATCTCCTGTAAGTTCATCTAAATTTTGTGCATCCCTCTCAGTTCCAAGAGTAGCAGTAACTAAAGCTTGAGTATCTCCTCTCGTAAATAATGCTGAACCATGAGTTCTAGGAAGTATTCCAGCACTAATATCTATCTCTCTAATCATATCTGGCGAACGCCCATCAAAACGGACATTATCTCTTAAAATACTACTACGTAATAATTTTATTTCTAAATTATTCAAAAAAGACATCACTTCATTGACATCAATATTCTCATTATACTCTCTTAGAGTAATATCAATAATATCGTGTTTAATATTATTTAATTGTTCCTGCCGATCCTTTTTATTTACTCCGACAAGACACGAAACATTCACTCGAGATCTATATAAATTAGATAAATATTCACTTAATAATATATCCATATCTTTTAGTTTCCAGTCATATTTCACTTTACCGGCTTTTTTTACTAATTGATTAATATTTTGAATAACCGTTTGTTGTTGTTCATGACCGAAAACAATAGCATTTAACATTTCTTGTTCGCTTAACACACAAGCCGCTGACTCTACCATTAAAATATTGGAATCAGTTCCAGCAACAACTAAATCTAATTTACTATTAGATAATTCAATAGTGGTCGGATTCAATATGTACTGATCCTTAATATATCCCACTCTTGCAGCTCCAATAGGCCCAAAGAAAGGAATATCAGATAAACTTAAAGCTGCAGAAACCCCTATCATAGCAACAATATCTGGATGTATCTGAGGATTTACTGATACCACGGTAGCAATAATCTGAATATCATTTAAAAACCCCTTAGGAAATAACGGACGTATTGGACGATCAATTAAACGAGAAGTCAAAATTTCACTTTCACTAGGACGACCCTCTCTTCTAAAGAAACCTCCAGGAAATTTTCCAGCAGCATAAGTACGTTCTTGATAATGTACAACTAATGGAAAGAAACCTTGATCTATTTTTTCTTGATTAGAACTTACCACAGTAACTAAAACTGTAGTATCACCTATGCTAACCATAACTGCAGCATTAGCTTGACGAGCAATAGCGCCAGTATTTAAAACCACGGTATGTTGACCATACTGAAATTTATGAACAATCGAATTTAACAAAATAATATCCTTTATTATATAACACTTTTAATGAAATCTATAAAATAACTATACTAAACTTTACATAAAAATTATCAACACAATTATCACTATGTCGTATATTTATGCAAATACAACATGATTTTTTTAAAAAACACATCATTCTATTTACTTTTATAAAATATTTAATGACGTAATGCTAAACTCTCTATCAAATTATTATAGCGCAAAACACTACTTTTTTTTAAATATTTTAATAACTTACGACGACGAGTAACTATATGTAACAAACCTCGTCGACTATGATGATCTTGTTTATGTTTATTAAAATGAGATTTTAAAGCATTAATACGTTGTGTAAGCAACGCAACTTGAACTTCAGTAATACCAGTATTTTTAATATTATTAAATCCAAATTTCAAAATAATTTTACTTTTTTGTTCAGCATTATAATGCATACAACTTACCTCTTATTTTCTATGCTTTAATTAAAAATAATTACTCATATTATACACCTATTTTATTACTCAATTTTAAATACCTCATAATATAGTTATTAAATAACAATATTTATAATCATTAACCAACTAAAAACTACACATTATAGTCTCAGTTGAAATTAATAAATTATCAAGCTTATCTAATACCTCCAAATCATTTAAATCTTTATCAAAAAATATAGATTCTATCGTCTTAATATTTACCATCATCGACGCTATATATTGTCCCACCATTAAACGACGTAAACTTATTATATGCGCTCCACATCCTAAATATTCTCCAATATCATTAACTATACTACGTACATAAGTTCCCTTAGAACAATGAATTTCTAATTCAATAATACTATTTAATTGATTCAAACAATATAAACTATATACATGAATAGTTCTAGATTTTCTCGGAATATTAACTCCTCTTCTGGCATATTTATATAAAGGTAAACCTTGATACTTTAATGAAGAAAACATGGGTGGAATCTGTAAAGATGTTCCTAAAAAAGATTTTAAACATTCTTCTATTTTTTCTTTATTGCATTGAACATCTGCAATACGAATAATTACACCACTAGCATCAAACGTATCAGTACTTTCTCCTAATTTAACTAATACCCTATATCGTTTATCAGAATTTAATAAATATGAAGCAAACTTCGTTGCTTTACCAAAACAAATTGGAAGCATACCAGTTGCTATTGGATCTAAAGTACCAATATATCCAACTTTTTTAGCATAAAATAATTTTTTAATTTTATTTAAAAAAAAACTAGAAGAAAAACCAGTTGGTTTATCTAATAACAAAAGACCATGCACATCTCTTCTATTCTTATCAAAAAAATTTACATATCTTTGCATTTATATATCCCTGCATTCAGATATATTATTTAATTATTATTTTAACTGTGATATCAATTTACATATTTTTATTCCTTCCTTTAAAGAATAATCATATTTAAATAATAATACGGGAACTGTGCGCAAATTCATAGAATTAGCCAATAAAAAACGAATAAACCCCGAAGCTTTTTGTAATATCAAAATAGAAAAATTTATTTCTTCTATATTATTTTTATCTAAAAAAGTGATAAATATTTTAGCATTTTTTAAATCTCGAGATACCTGTACTCCTGAAATCGTAGGTAAACCCACACGAGGATCATGAACTTTGTGATGTATAATGATAGCCACTTTTCTCTGTATTTCCTGAGAAATACGTTGCAGACGATTAATACGTTTTGTATACATTATAGCATCCTAATACAACACATCACCCTTATATTATATATATAATTATTATATTAAATAATATAAAAATTTATATTTTATCTAATACTTCGATAATATCTCCAGAACAAACATCACTATAATTTTTTATTCCAATTCCACACTCTACACCAATCTTCACTTCACTGACATCATTTTTAAAATGACGCAATGAATCTAATACACCTTTATACATTATAATCCCATTACGTACTATTTTAATTTGTTTATGTAATTTAATCACTCCTTGAGTTACCATACAACCAGCTATCGTACCATATCTTGGAGATTGAAAAATATTATGTACTTTAGCTATTCCAATAACTTTAAAATCCACCTGAGGAGCTATAGTAGAACTAATTAATTCTTTTACTTCATCTAATAAACTATAAATAACCGAATAATATTGAATATTTATATGATTTAGTTCAATTATATTCTTAGCAGAAAGATCCACTTTTACATTAAAAGCTAAAATTCTAGAATGAGAAGATAATGCTAATACCGCATCAGTTTCTGTTACATTACCAATAGATGCAGACAATATTTTCATTACCATCTTATTAGTTGATAATTTTTTTAAAGATTCACAAATGACCTCCATAGATCCTTGAGTATCAGATTTTATAATAAAATTCAATTCTTTAATCTTAATAATATCCATACTATTAAAATTTTCTATAATCGTTTTTTCTGATTTACGAGCTAATTTAATTTCGCGTTTTTTTTCTTTCCTATACAAAGCTACTTCTCGAGCCTTTTTTTCATTATTCACTACTACTAACCATTCTCCAGTACCAGGAATACCAGACAAACCTAACAATTCTACAGGAATTGAAGGTCCTGCTTTTATAACATCAAATCCTAATGAATCCCTCATAGCTCGAACTCGACCATATTCTGTACCACATAAAACAATATCACCACATTTCAGCTCTCCTGATCTCACTAATACTGTTACAACTGGCCCCCGACTCCTATCTAAGGATGATTCAATAACTACAGCCTTTGCTAACCCATGATGCATAGATTTCAATTCTAATATCTCTGATTGCACTAAAATAGAATCCAACAAATCATTAACGCCTTCTCCTGAAACAGCTGAGACATTTACAAATTGTGTATGTCCGCCCCATTCTTCTGGAATAAATCCATAACTATTTAATTCATTCTTAATACGCTCAACATTGGTAACAGATTTATCAATTTTATTTATTGCTATAATTACAGGCAAATTACCATCACGAATATACTGAATAGCTTCAACAGTTTGAGGCATTACCCCATCATCAGCAGCTACCACCAATACCACTATGTCTGTTAATTGAATACCTCGCGCACGCATATCGGTAAATGCTTCATGACCTGGAGTATCTATAAAAGTAACCATATCATTATTAGCCAATTGCACGCAATATGCCCCTATATTTTGAGTAATTCCTCCAGATTCAGATGATGCAACATTAGTAGAACGAATATAATCTAAAAGAGAAGTTTTACCATGATCTACATGACCCATAATAGTTACTATCGGAGCACGATTTTTATAACCCATATCATTTTTTGCATTATCTAATTTACTAGAAATATTTTGATAATCATTATTATTATCATGCATAATTAACTCCTCTAATGCATTCTCACGTCTCAGAATAGCATTATGACCCATTTCTTCTACAACCAATTGTGCAGTTTCTTGATCTAAATTTTGATTAATAGTCACCATTAAACCTAATTTCATCATCATTTTAATCATAGATGAACTTTTTATTGACATTTTATTAGATAATTCTGCTACGCTTATCGTCTCTCCTATAACTACATCACGTACTGTCTTCTGCATTGGTTTATTAAAGCTTTGTACTAAAATACTCTGCTTACGTTTATTCTTATATACTCGAGAACTAGGTAACACATATAATTTTTCATCTTTATCAGATTCATATATCATACATACCTTACTATTATTATGCTTATTTTGCTTGACCAATTTACTTAAATTTCGGGTTCTTGTTGAACGTAACCGATCAGTAAGATTTTTACGCACATTTTCCAGTTTTTGTTTATCATGTTCGGGAATATTATTTGACACAGCCATATCATCAGATAATCCACAAGAAAAATTATTATCATCATGTTGTTCATCCTGAACATTAAGTAAAACATCACAACACACAGAATTACTTAAACCCTTCCTATCTCTTATTTGATGATCTAAATCTTGATTGACATCTTTTACAAGTTCATTCGTACGAACATAATCTTGACGTATAGTAAAATGATCCAACTTCTCTTTTTGAGAGATAAAACACATCACCTGATTCTCATTAGAACTAATTTTATTTTCATCACAAGCAACTAATTCAGATAACTCATTACAATCATCACTCTTATATTTATCCTTGCTATTATCATTTTCAACTAATAATATATTTGTATTATTAGAGACATGAGATTTACGTATAGAACATGGAACCATATATACACGTTTCTTACGTACTTCTACTTTCACCTTCTTACTCTTACCATTCGTACTAGATACATTTAAAGTAGAATGCGTTTTTCGCTGTAAAAAAAGTTTATTAAATACCGCAATTTTATTAACATTCATATGACGAAATAAAATTTCTTTTTCTGACTGAGTAATAAAATCAAATTTCGTTTTAGTAATACCTATATCTAAAAATTGTTGTATCAAATAATCCACGGACATTTGAACTTCTATCGCAAACGATTGAATTGTCATATATGATGATTCCATAAAGATCCTTTAATATTTATAAATTAACAAATGTTTTATTTATTGCTATCATGATTAAACCAACAAATATTACGAGCTTCCATAATTAACTCTCCAATTTCTTCCTCAGTTAAATTTAAATCTTTAATCCCGGATAAACTCACAATATCTTGCTCTGCTAAATCTTCTAACTTATAAATTCCATAATTAATTAATTTTAACGCTATTTCATACTTAAGACTAGATAATTTTAATAATTCAGAAACTGAATTCATAATCGTACTATTATCATCATTATTATCTTTATTAGATAAATCTTTTAAAGCATCTTTTGCTTTAAAACGCAACAAATCTATTTCTTCTTTATCAAAAACTCCTATCGATAACAATTCAGAAATTGGTATATAAGCCAATTCTTCAAGAGAAGAAAATCCAGAATCAATTAAAACCTTAGCAGATTCTTCATTTATATTTAACACACGCATAAAAATATCTAATATATTACGATCTTCAGATTGACGTTTTTTTTCTAATTCAACTACTGTCATTACATTCAATTCCCAATCTATTAATTGAGATATCAATCGAATATTTTGACCATTTCTTCCAATAATCTGTGCCAAATTTGATTCTTCTACCGCAATATCCATTGTATGTTTATCTTCATCTACAATCATAGAAACAATATCAGCAGGAATCATAGCATTAACTACAAATTGCACAGGATTATCATCCCATAATATTACGTCAACCCTTTCTCCTCCTAATTCACTAGAAACAGCCTGTACTCTAGCACCTCTCATACCCACACATGCTCCTATAGGATCAATACGTTTATCATTTGTTTTTACAGCAATTTTAGATCTAGAACCAGGATCTCTAGCAGCAGCTTGTATTGTTATTAATTCTTCTCCAATTTCTGGAACTTCAATACGAAATAATTCAATTAACATTTCAGTGCAAGTACGACTTATAAATAAATTAGATCCCTTCGAATCAGTCTTCACTAAATACAATATCCCACGTATCCGATCACCTACTCGAAAATTTTCTCTAGGTAACATTTCTTCACGCTTAATTATCCCTTCCGCATTATTACCCAAATCTACACTAACAGAATAACGACTAATTTTTTTTATTATTCCTGTAACAATCTCACCCTGACGACTTAAAAATTGCTCTATAATTATCATACGTTCTGCTTCACGAATCTTTTGAATGATAACTTGCTTTGCGGTTTGTGTAGTAATACGATCAAAAGTAACAGATTCCACAATATCTTCAACATAATCATTTATTTTAATTTCCAAATTCTCCAACTGTGCTGCTTCTAATGTCATTTCTCGAGTAGGTTGTATCACTTGATTAACTACAACCCAACGCCTAAAAGTACTAATTTTCCCCGATTTACGATCAATAGAAACTCTTATATCAATATCTTGACTATATTTCTTTCTAGTAGCAGCAGCTAAAGCCATTTCTAACGCTAAAAAAATTTTTTCTTTAGGAACTGCTTTTTCATTAGAAACTACTTCTACAACAGCTAAAATCTCTTTATTCATTCTAATTATCTCAATCTCTTACTTACCTAAATAAACATTAAAATATACAGCGCTTATGATATTTTAAATATCAGCATACCATTCTACGTATAAAAATAATAAAATACTTTATGTTGTGAAATCTCTAATTTGCTTTAACCATAACAATATTCGTATAATATACTTATCGGATATATTTATAAAACAATCAAACTTTTAATAAAATATTGACATATTAAAAATAAACCATTAAAAACTATCAATCACATTCAGTATAACATTAAATTACTATTACATGAAAATAAAATACCCTATATACAATAGTTACACCGTATACACGACGCAGCTATTGCACAGTAAAAATATATTACCTACAATTAGTTACTATTCCCTATTTCAATTGAATGTCAACCCAAGATTCACAAAAGACAATTTAATTTTTACTCAAAATTCCAAAGTATATATTAATACATAATATATATTTATGGTTGCGGGGGTCGGATTTGAACCAACGACCTTCGGGTTATGAGCCCGACGAGCTACCATACTGCTCCACCCCGCGTCTTCTAAGAAAATCTATTATATTTTTAAAATTACAAAAAATCAACTAATTTATATTATTAACTCAATGCCGAGAACGGGATTTGAACCCGCAACCATTAACCGGACTACCCCCTCAAAGTAGCGTGTATACCAAATTTCACCATCTCGGCATTGAGTTAATAATAAATAACACTATAATATATATATATATCAACTTCATTTTTCACTAATTAATCCATTTTACAATAACTTCAATTCAACACATATAATAACTATATTTAATTATTCTTATTACTAAGAACGATAGTCATCGTAACCTAAATTATTTAGGTTCCTTATTTTTATTAGAATCAATTCGTTCATCATCATACTTAATATGTGTTTGATAATTATATCTACTACTCATATTTCCTAATAATAAACTAAATAAAAAAAATAACACTGCTAATATCACAATGACACGAGTAATATTATCATTAAAAGATCCTGAATTTAACATATCCCCTAAAGAACGATGATCACATGCTCCTCCAATACTATTACCATTATTTTGTTGTAACATTATTAAAATAATTAAAACTACAGCTATTACTACAAATATAATCAAAAAAAACTGATACATAATTTTTGTACCATTCCCATATTAACAGCCTGAATCACATTCACACTGTATTAACAATACATTAAAATAATACCAATAAAAATATTACTATAATTAGATCAATTAATTTACTGACCGCATTTCACCTTTAATCACTGAAACAATTCTATTAGCTAAATATGAAATCTTACTATAATGTTTTCCTTCTACCATAACCCGAATATATGGCTCTGTTCCAGATTGACGCAACAATATTCGTCCTTGATCAGACAATTCTTGTTTAATTATCTGTATTTCTTTTTTTACTACACTAGACTCCAAGGGATTAATAAAACCAGAACAATATACATTTATTAAAATTTGAGGCAATAAATACACATTATTACATAATTCATATAAACTCACACTATTAGACACCATAGTAGATAATATCTGTAACGCTACAATAATACCATCCCCTGTAGTTGTCTTATCTAACAAAACGATATGCCCTGAATTCTCTCCACCAATATACCAGCCTTTTTCCCTTAACATTAATAACACACTACGATCTCCAACATTAGCTCTAACAAAAGGAATATTTAATTCTCTCAATGCTAATGCTAAACCCATATTACTCATCCAAGTACCAACTATACCTCCATGTAATTTTCTTTGATATAAATACTCTTTAGCAAGAATATATAACATCTGATCTCCATCAACTTTATTACCAATATGATCTACCATAATCACTCTATCCCCATCTCCATCATAAGCAATACCTAAATCTGCTTTTTTTAACAATACTTGAGTCCTTAAACGACGAATATCTGTCGATCCACATTTATTATTAATATTTATTCCATTCGGATTACAAGAAATTGCAATAACATCTGCTCCTAACTCTCTTAGTACATTTGGAGCGATATGATAAGTAGCCCCATTAGCACAATCTACAACAATTCTTAGTTTCTTTAAACTTAAATGTGCCGGAAATGTTCCTTTACAAAATTCAATATAACGACCAGCAGCATCAATAATTCGTTTGGCTTTTCCTAATAACTTCGGTTGAATACATTTTAAGCATTTATTTAATTCTGTTTCAATAAAATACTCTACTTGAGTATCTAATTTAGTACCTTTAATAGAAAAAAACTTAATACCATTATCATAAAAAGGATTATGAGAAGCAGAAATAACAATTCCAGCCTCAGCTCTAAAAGTACGAGTTAAATATGCTATAGCTGGAGTAGGCATAGGCCCTGTTAATGCTGCAGATAAACCAGAAGCAGCTAAACCAGCTTCTAAAGCTGATTCTAACATATATCCAGAAATACGAGTATCCTTTCCAATAATCACCTGCTTAGATCTACCACTACCATAATTACTTAATACCTTTCCAGCAGCCCAACCTAACTTAAGTATAAAATCTGGAGTAATAGGAGATAAACCTACTCTACCTCTAATACCATCAGTTCCAAAATACTTACTCCGCTTCATACTATTTCGCCATTTCCCTATCTTGATGATTTTTCTGAACCACTCTCACTACATTCAATGCTTCCATCGTTTCTTTAACATCATGTACTCGAACAATTTGAACTCCCTTCATAGCAGCAATCACAACTGCAGATACACTTGCAATTAACCTATGCTTAGGCAATGATGACATCGCGTTATTTATGCCGTTCAAATTAAACATTGATTTTCTTGATACTCCAACTAACAATGGTAAATTAAAATGATGAAAATAATTTAAATTAGATAATAACCTATAATTATCACTTACTGTTTTTCCAAAACCAAAACCAGGATCAAGCAATAACTGTGTTCTATTCATACCTGCTAATTCGAAACGAACAATTTGTTCTTTAAAATAATTATCTACTTCATGCAAAATATCAGAATAATGCATACTATTCTTCATATGCATCACACAAACAAGTAATTCAGAACACACTGCAACTCGTAATGATTCTTCAGAATCAAAGGAACGAATATCATTAATCAAATGTACTCCTAACTTAATACTTTCACTCATTACCAACGCTGATGACGTATTTATTGAAATAAAAACATCAAATCTATTCATTATTTCCCGTAATATTGGCAAAACTCGATTTGCTTCTTCTTCATCACTAATTCTATTAGATCCTGGTCTAGTAGACTCGCCTCCAATATCAATTAAAGTAGCTCCATAATTAATCATTTTACTTACATGATCAATTGACTTAGAAAGAGTATTATATAATCCTCCATCATAAAAAGAATCGGGAGTCAAATTTAAAATGCCCATTACCTGAGTATTGAAAAGATCTAAAACACGTTTATTTGAAATTAATTTCACAATATTATTATACCATCCTCACTAATAATTATTAACATACACATATATACATACAATTAACCAAAATACATCCATGTCTTTTATCAGAATTAAAAATTGTACCAAACAATAAAAATAATTCTTTACGATACAACATTTGGTTTATTATCGTAAGACTTTTTATCCATAGATTTTGATTGCATTTCGTGATCAACACAAATATTATTCTTTTCATCATCATTTATTTCGTCACAATCTTTATCATACGATAAAGATTGGATTGATTTTCTATTCATTAAATTATCTATTTGAGATGCATTTATAGTCTCATATTGCATTAGAGCATCTTTCATAGAATGTAAAATATCCATATTTTCTGTTAATAATGTACGAGCCCTTAAATAATTCCTCTCAATCAATAATTTAATTTCTTGATCAATAATACGAGCAGTTTCATCAGATACATGTTTAACTTTAGCTACTGAACGACCAAGAAAAATTTCCCCTTCCTCTTCTGCATATAATAATGGCCCTAGTTTTTCTGAAAAACCCCATTGCGTTACCATATTACGAGCAATAGATGTAGCTACTTTAATATCATTAGCAGAACCAGTAGATACTCTATTCACACCATAAATTATTTCTTCAGCAAGACGACCACCGTATAATGTAGAAATTTGACTTTCTAACTTTTGTTTACTAATACTGATTGAATCTGATTCAGGTAAAAAAAACGTTATCCCTAAAGCACGACCTCTAGGAATAATCGTTACCTTATGCACAGGATCATGTTCTGGCACTAATCTTCCTATTATAGCATGTCCCGCTTCATGATAAGCAGTAAACTCTTTTTGAATTTCAGTCATAACCATAGATCGTCGTTCTGATCCCATCATGATTTTATCTTTAGCTTTTTCAAACTGTAACATCGATACCGCTTGTTTAGAATCTCTAACAGCAAATAATGCTGCTTCATTTACAAGATTAGCTAAATCTGCTCCAGAAAATCCAGGCGTACCCCGAGCAATTACTGATATATCAACATCTGACCCTAAAGGTACAGATTTAATATGAACTTGCAATATCTGAGCCCTACCTCGAATATCAGGCAATCCTACTACAACTTGCCGATCAAATCTTCCCGGCCTCAACAACGCAGGATCTAACACATCTGGTCGGTTAGTAGCTGCTATTACAATAATACCTTCATTTCCTTCAAAACCATCCATTTCTACCAACATTTGATTCAACGTCTGTTCTCGTTCATCATGTCCTCCTCCTAATCCTGCACCTCTTTGTCTTCCAACAGCGTCAATCTCATCAATAAAAATAATACAAGGAGCAGATTTTTTAGCTTGATCAAACATATCTCGTACTCTAGATGCACCTACCCCAACAAACATTTCTACAAAATCAGATCCAGAAATAGTAAAAAAAGGAACTTTAGCTTCTCCAGCAATAGCTTTAGCTAATAAAGTTTTACCTGTTCCAGGAGGTCCAATTAATAAAATACCCTTAGGAATTTTTCCTCCTAATTTTTGAAACTTATTAGGCTCACGCAAATAATCTACTAATTCTTTCACCTCTTCCTTCGCTTCATCACATCCTGCTACATCGTCAAAAGTAGTTTTAATCTGATTTTCAGACAACATCCTAGCCTTACTTTTACCAAAAGACATTGCTCCCTTTCCACCTCCTTGCATTTGACGCATAAAAAAAATCCATACACCAATCAACAATAACATCGGAAACCAAGAAATAAAAATAGATGTAATTAAACTAGGTTCTTCGGGAGGTTCTCCAACAACTTTAACTTTTTTTGTTAATAATATATCAAGCAACTTCGGATCATTTACAGGAATATAAGTAGTATAACGACTACTATCTTTTTTTATAACCACAATTTCCCGACCATTAATACGCGCTTCTTTAATTTGATCTTGATTCAATTCATACATAAAAGTGGAATAATCAACTTTTCGATTACTAGAATCATTAGAACCAAAACTTTGAAATAAAGAAATCAATACAACCGCAATCGCTAACCAAAGAATCAGGTTCTTTATCATATCACTCAAAAGATTAACCTCTCATTACAACAAATTTTAACAAATTTAATCAACACAATCCTATATATTAATTCTTTTATATTTAAAATCTTTTGATACAATATAAACCTCACGAGAATGAGATCTAGAAGAACTAGGTTTACGCACTTTAACTTTATGAAATAAACACTTTAAATTATACAAATATTGATCAAAACCGTCCCCTTGAAAAATTTTTACTAAAAAAGACCCGCCAGGTGCTAAAAAACGACAACACATATTTAATGCTATCTTTCCAAGATATATAGACTTACATACATCAACCGTAGATATACCCGTCGTGTTAGGAGACATATCAGATAAAACAACCTGAGCCCTCTTATGCTTTATTTTTAAGTCTATTTCATTCAAAAAATTTATATTTGAACAATCTCCTTGTAAAAATTTAACCCCAGCAATCTTTTTCATGGGTAATATATCACATGAAACAATTGTTCCTAAATTACTTATTTGTTTTATTACATAAGATGACCAACCTCCAGGAGTAGATCCTAAATCTATTACTGTCATACCCTGTTTCAACAACTTATCAAGACGGTCGATTGATTGAAGCTTAAACCAAGATCGAGACCTTAATTTTTGATTCTGTGCTTGTAATGCATATTGATCGATGAAATATTTTGTATTCACTTTGATGAACACCCATTCTTTTTTATTAACATTCTCAACCACTACACTGTATCAATTATCTATATAATCTATTCCAACTATGTTAAATGATAATTTATACTATTTCAACACTCTGTTAATCATACAATAAAATTATTAATCACCAAATAATAAAATTCATCATATTATTCTAATTCACCACTATTACATACACACTCATATTGCTCAGCACAAAATAACATTATCTCATTCTTAAATACAAAATCTTAAACAAATATACCTACAGAGTTAATAATAACAAACTTATTATATAATATCCATAATCAATAAATATTATAAACATAAAATTTATAACAATATATATTATATATATTATATATATTATTCTATTATCTAAATACTCTTTTACAAACTCATTATTACACGTACTGAATTTGAATTATTTTATATGTAATATTACCTTGAGGAGTGTTAATAGTCACAATATCTCCTATAGTATTACCAATCAATCCTCTTGCAATAGGAGAATTAATAGAAATCATATTTTTTTTATAATTTGCTTCATCATCACCTACAATACGATATACCTGTTTAGATTGTGTATCCAATTTTTCAACACAAACCGTTACACCAAATACAACCTTTTGTTCTTCAGCAACTTTAGTAACATCAATAATATATGCATTAGATAATTTGAACTCTATTTCTTGAATACGACCTTCACAAAACCCTTGTTGTTCTCTAGCTGCATGATACTCAGAATTTTCTTTTAAATCACCATGTTTACGAGCTTCAGAAATATTTTTTATAATCTCTGGTCGAAGAACATTTTTTAAATACTCTAACTTTTTTCTTAATTTTTCAACCCCATTCTGAGTCATCGGAATTCGTTCTATTTTTCTTGTCATAAAATCTTATTTCAGTAAAAATTTAACTCTTATACCCTCACAACATGAAATATATTTATAATAAATACATCAAATTTTATAAGCATCATCTATATACTTCAGCATGATGAACAATACAATTCATAATATCATAACATAATTCAGATATATTAACATTATGCTTAATAGAAATAGCATAATAACGACCTGACCATTGAACAGATTTAACAATAACATCAATCTTTTTAAATAATTCAGACTGTGTTAATAAATCTATTTTATTAAACACTAACCACCGAGGTTTATTAATTAATTGCGCATCGTAATTACTTAATTCTTGCTCAATATCAATAATATTTTTTACAGGATCAGAATCATCTACGGAATTAATATCAACAAAATGTAACAACATACGACATCGTGTTAAATGTTTTAAAAATCTTAATCCTAAACCACATCCTGAAGAAGCTCCTTTAATTATACCTGGAATATCCGCTATAATAAACCTATTGTTATCTGCGTAGCCATCTACTTTCACAGAACCCAACTGAGGAACCAACGTAGTAAACGGATAATCTGCGACTTTAGGTGTAGCTTTTGATATTATTCTCACAAAACTAGATTTTCCAGAATTAGGTAATCCAACTATCCCAACATCTGCTATTAAATTTAATTCTAATAACAAATTTTTACACTCTCCAACTTCCCCTTGAATTCTATTCTGTATAACATCTTTATTCTTCTTATGTATTATATTCTTTTTAACGCGATTATTTCTAATTCCCAAACCACGGCGACCTCCACGAGCTACCATCAAAGGAATATTACGATACTGAATCATGTCTCCCAATAACTTATGAGTTTTCGAGCAAAATATTTTCGTTCCTAAAGGCACTTGTATAACTACATCTTTTCCTCTTCTTCCAGTACAACTACCACTCCCCCCTGACTTTCCATTTTCAGCTCTGAATACATGATTATTATGATTAAAATGACTTAAAGTATTTAATTTAGGATCAGCCATAAATAAAACACTTCCGCCATCTCCACCATTACTACTCTCAAATTTCCATATTAAACCATTTTTTTTTTTAAACTAATACAACCGTTGCCTCCACTACCTGCAATTACAGTAATACTAACTGAATCAACAAATCTCACATATAATCCTTAATTGTTCTAAACTATACCTTAATTAACTACTATTTCCTCAAATCCTATTTAAATATTCATTTCTTGATATACATCTCATTCTCTTTATACCATTCACAAATCTAAATAATTAATTTCATTACTCAATTTATTGTATCCATATAAAACTCTCTTATTACATTATGCAATTAAAAATATATTAGTACTAATCAATTATCGAATTTTTATATACATTTTTATAATTTTCAAAAACTCTAATTTACATAACAACACTTATTCAACAATAATACTAACTAATCTACGTTGTAATTTTCCTTTTTTTTCAAATAATAACTTTCCTGATTGCAAAGCAAAAAGAGTATGATCTCTTCCACATCCTACATATTTACCAGGATGAAATTTATTTCCACGTTGACGTACAATAATAGTACCAGCAGATATTATCTCTCCTCCAAAATGCTTTACTCCTAATCTCTTTCCTCGAGAATCCCGTCCATTACGAGTAGAACCTCCAGCTTTTTTATGCGCCATGTACTTCTTCTCCTATTTTTGTTTCAATATCCACACTTTTATAACATTCAATATCACTATTATTACTATTAATTTTCACAACTTTTATTTTTGTCATGCACTGCCGATGACCTTGAAATTTACGAAAATGTTTACGACGACGAAACTTAACAATTCTTATTTTTTTACCAAGACTATGATCAAGAATATCTGCTATAATTTTTCCGTTTTGAATAAACGGATTTCCTATATAAATATTCTTCATATCCCTAATTAAAAGAACCTGATTAAATTCTATTTGATTCCCAATATCTAATTTTACTCGATCAATAAAAATAACCTGACCTGTACGTACATAATACTGTTTACTTCCTATTTGAAAAACTGCATACATAAATAATAACCCATCCTTTATTGTAATCTGATATTATCATACATATATAAAAACGTTTGTAAATTAAAAAAATTATTTTTAATTAAACTTTATTGTATCACCATATAATAATTACACAAAATCCACATGAACATTAATCAAATCAATAAACTGATTAAACAAGATATAATCAATATTAATTTTGAAATTCACAAAAGATTAAAATCTAATATTATTTTAATTAATAAATTTATTAAATATATTATCAATAGTGGAGGCAAAAAAATTAGATCAACAATGATTTTATTAATTGCAAAATCATTAACATATAATAAAACACAACATACTATTCTTGCTACATTAATAGAATTCATTCATACAGCTACTTTGTTGCATGATGATGTAATAGACCACTCTACAACAAGAAGAGGAAAAACAACTGCCAATATAATTTTTGGAAATCCTGCCAGTATATTAATAGGAGATTTTATATATACTCGAGCCTTTCAAATGATGACAGAACTACAATCTTTACGAATATTATCTTTAATGGCTGATGCGGTTAACATAATCGCAGAAGGAGAAATACTACAATTAACATATTGTAATGACCCTACTATTACTATGAACAATTATATGCAAATTATTTATAAAAAAACAGCACGCCTATTCGAAGTAGCTTCACAATCATCAGCAATTTTAGCTCATGCTAATATCCAACAAGAACAAGCATTAAGTAATTATGGAAAATATATAGGTATTGCATTTCAATTAATTGACGATTTGTTAGATTATAATGCATCAGATATTGTCTCTTTTGGTAAAAATATAGGTAATGACCTAAATGAAGGAAAACTCACTCTTCCTCTATTACATGCTATTTACCATAGTACTCCTAAAGAAGCATCGATTATACATCAAGCAATTACAGACAAAAATAACCAAAATTTGCTATATACGGTTTTAAACATCATGCAACAATATGGATCACTAGATTATACTCGAAAATGTGCGGAAACTAAAATTAATAAAGCTATTAATTGTCTTAATATTTTATCACCTTCTCCTTATAAACATGCTTTAAAACATTTAGCTTATTTCATTTTAACAAGATGCTATTAATACTTTATGGTTCAATAAAACTGTTTAATATATAATTATGTAATATATTTCTAACAAAAAATATATATTTTTAACCACTATTAGAATATACTAACAATATATTGAATCAATGATAAATATTATAATTTTAATATATTAGCAACTTTAATTAGAAATTATATAATGACAATCGACCAAATTCCAGCTGGGAATAATATTCCCGAAGACATATATGTTATAATTGAAATTCCACTTCACTCTCATCCTATTAAGTACGAAATTGATAAAATCACAGGAGCAATATTTGTTAACAGATTTATAGCTACCCCTATGTTTTATCCTTGTAATTATGGATATATTAATCATACGTTATCACTAGATGGAGATCCTATAGATGTACTAGTCCCTACTCCTTATCCTCTACTTATAGGATCAGTAATTCACTGTCGTCCAATAGGAATGCTAGAAATGACTGATGAATCCGGTGAAGATTCCAAAATTATTGCAGTGCCTGATAATTCCGTTTCTCAGGAATACTCGGCAATTCACGATATAAATCATCTATCTAAATTAACACGAAATCAAATTAGTCATTTTTTTAAATACTATAAAGACTTAGAATCTAAAAAATGGGTAGAAATTAAAGCATGGAAACATGTTGAAGACTCTAAAATAGAAATTCTTAACTCCTTCAAACGAGCTAAAAACAAACATAAACTCTAATCATATTATATAATATTTTTATATACAGTATACTACCCACTATTTGTCTCACACTGAATTATGTAATAATAATTGATAATGAAAATTTAAAAATCAAATTTATATAAAAGATCCAATGTCTGATCGTAACCCCCGGATGTCGCTTCTAGATATAATTGAGAATTTATACAATACCTTATTGTCACTGTAGTTAATAAATCAAAAATACTAATACCATACCTAATTTGTAATCCAGGAGCAATACATCCGCTTAATGCTATTAACGATCTAGATTCAAAGCCTTGAGTATTTACTGTTAAATCTCGTATTCCTAATGCGTTACCAATCTTATTAATAAACTTTTCATATCTGTTGACGCCAACACCAATCAATAATGATGCTATTTTATTATCAAAATCACTTGCATTAGATAATGTTAAATTATATTCATCTAACAAAAATGATGCTATTTCTTGTTGTGATAAAAATGCTGAATTAGAAAAAAATTCTAATTTTAATTTATCAACCATCCCAATAATACGTATACCTGCTATTACTGGATCTTTCATATTACATGAAACAACGTTAATCTTCTGTATTGCTTCGACATTAAGATATACTTGATTTATTGGGCCAGAAAATAATACTTGACCTTTTTGTACCATTAAATTTTTACTATAAATTTTACAAGATCCAGAAGGTATTTGGATTTGACCTGTTATATTTAAATTATTTTCATCATATGAAATTTCTAAATCACCTTTTAATTTGACATCTAAACCAAATCCATTAAAATTTACATCACTACCTATATGAATAATAAGATTAGAAATAGTCAACATACCTACATTTTTAGGTTTATTCGTAATTGGTTTAAATTTATCATTCAAAACAATTTCTTCAGAAGAAACTCCCATAATATTTCTTTGAAAATCCTTAATTTTAATATATCCATAAGGAACATTTATATCCCCTTGAATATCAATCGTGTTTACAGTTATTGTACACGTCAATTTAGGAAATATTTTTACATACATTGTTGGAGACAAATAAAAATCTACTTGATTTCCTTGTATATTTAATAAAATCTTAAAATTTTGAATAACATTAAAATTAATAATTCTCCCATCTAGATATAATCTTCCTCCATTCATTACATTTACAACCCCATCTATTAAAGCATAATCTCCAAAAAAATTCACTTTCATAACACCATCTTTTATAAACAATAAATCAATAGGTTTATTCAAGACATAATATTTGACAACCACAAAACCATAAATTTTCGGACAATATAAATCCCCATAAAATTTAAGATTTATATTCAATAATCCTTCAATAGATTTTTTTGATTTCAATAACACATGTAAGAACGGTATTAATTTAACATTATCAATACATATATTTCCTGAAATTTTTGGAATATCACTTATATAACTAATTAAAAATTTTACAAAAAACTGATTACCATATATTTGTGCTATTCCGTTACAAAAAAAATCCATCTGATTTAACACTACACGCAAAGAAACATCATTAAAATTAATGGGTATTATTTCTTCTTTATTTAAAAAAATAATATCTAACTTATTTCCCATAAATAATATAGATCCCTCAGGTAATGTATTGTTACAATACCAATAAAATTCCGTACAACATATACGCACATTACTCATCATTATTTTTTCAATAAATTTCATATCTTTAGATATGAAATTTAAATCTTTAAATATTGCATATAATTTTTCTAAAAAAATTTTTTGAAAATCAATAGAAACAGAAAATTGAAAAAAAGGAATTTCTACAGAAAATGGCTGTAAAATAATTTTTCTAAACAAGTTTTTATATATTAAAACAACATCATCTATTATTTTCCAAGTCCCCACAGGAGTAATAATATCTGTCTTTTTTACTATACCGTTCCAAATTTGATTTCCCAAATCAAATTTTCCAATGATATTTAATACTCCAAATAATTCACTACCAAGTATCGTTAATTTTAAATAATGTTCAAAAAAATTACCTTGACCCTGTATCAGTAATTGATTTAACATAATACTACCGTATTCTATATTATTTACCTTTAAAAGAATACTACTTTGATCTAACCCATTAGTACAAATCACACTGTCAATTAATATATCATTAATCTTTACATCCTTATCTTTCCAACTCATAGAACATAGATTAATCTTTAATAAAATTGATGGAGATTCAACAGATCCAAATAATTTACAATCACCCAACACATTTCCAGTTAAATTTGGTGAAAACACTGAACAATCTATTATATTAAACTTTAAACCAATATCAAAAACATGATTCTTTTGCATTCCTCCTTGTACCGTTAATATATTGACTCCATTATTTAATAAATCCGTAGCAATATTCCACTCTCCATTAGAATTAATACAAATCATACCGCTATATTTCATATAATTATTTTTAATATTTCCATGGATATTCAAATGAGATATCATAATTTCCCATGCATTAGCAGAAAAATGTCCACATGCAATAATCTTCCCTGATAATTTTATTGGATATAATATCAAACATTTTTTATAAACATCAAAATTATTAAATACACATATAATATTCCAATGAACTAAATCATTCCAATTAATTGATCCATTTATTTTACAACACCCATTCAAAATATTAATTTTACATTCAGAAACAACACAACTATTCATTTCACCATGCGCATACAAAAATATATGTATTGGATCACATTTTTCATGAAATAACTCAGATGTTACATAAATATAATACTTACGAACTTCGTCTGTTATATAAATACCCATTTTTTTTACCAAACATCTACTAACATTCTTAAATAAAGAAATCGGTATTTCATAACCAACAATAGATAACTGCATTGGTATTCCTGATAACATTAATTGAATTTTTAATACAATATTAATTACAGACTCAACACTTACAAAATTACATTTTATACATAATTCATCCATAACTAATCCTGTAACTATTAATGTAATCTTCTTTTTAAAATCTTCCTTAGGTTTAATATAAGGATCTTGAGTAACAGGATACATAATATAATTAGATACTATATGTATTGGATAATCATCAAATAATGAAATCATACCTACAACATCGAAAGTCACTCCTGGAGCATTAATATTTAATTTCACATTTACTATTGATTTATTCAAAGACGATTGAAAATTAAAACAATTAACTATATACCCATTATTGAGAGAACCATAACAGATACGAAAATTTTCACCATATATATCTGATAATTCAAAATGCATAGTATTATCGTATTTAAGAAAAGATATAAATTTATTATTAATAATATCCATCAATACATGTTTAATACATGATGCATTTTTTAACCAAAATTTTGAAGATATCACAGTATCCATTTTTCTTGTTACAATATTCCGTAACATAGAATTAAATAATACAGATCCTGTCGAAACATATGAAGATAATATCTTTAACGAATTATTATGAAAAACTAAACCAGTATTCCATTTTTGAAATTGTACTTGAACATCATTTGATATAACATGAACATTGGATAATTTTATATCTTTTGCAATAACTGAGTAGTTACTAAAAAAGTTATTACTTTTTTTAACATTTTCTGATCTCTTATTTATCCAATTAATTTTTTTTGTGTATAAAGTAACATTTTTTAAATAAATATATTCTAAAAATATTTGTTTATTTAAAATATCTTTTAACTTTATTGATACGTCACATTTATCAATTTTTAATATACCTATAGAAGGTATTTGATATACAATACGAACAATACAAAAATTACCCCATCTCCCAGAAACGGCATCAAACGTTAATCCTGGAATATGCTTTATTATACCTATAAAAATAAAATATGTTCCAATATTAGTTCCAAATAAAAATACAAAAAAAATACAGAACACAATTAAACTTATAAAAGTAATCAAACAAAATTTTCTAAAACAAGTCATAACTCCGGTCCTAAATTTACATAAAAATGTAAAAAATTATGATTTATTTTTACTGACCGTATCAACGGAATTGCTATATCTAATTTTATAGGTCCTACTGGTAATTGCCAACGTATCCCGATACCTGCTCCAAACTTAAAATCTTTCCATTTAAAATAATCATTAATTTCACCCATATCTATAAAAATAGAGCTCCACCATTTACCCAATACGTTATATTGATATTCAATAGTAGTAGTAATTAACTTTGTGTATTTAAAATAATCATATGCCATCAAAGATTTATTATCATATCCTCGAATTCCGCGATCCTGATTAAAAAAAAACCGTAAAGTCGGAACAATAAATGATAAATTATTAATTTTCATCCAATGTAAATTACTTCGCATTAAAATACGATGTTTCTTAACTAATGTTCGAATCCAAACATTTTGAGCTTGCAAAATAATAAAATCAACATCTGATTTCCAATAATTAGTTGATATATTGGCCGTATAACGTTGACTACTACCCCAATATGGCATTCCCTCTCCTCGTTGTTGAATACGGTTTATACTAATCCCAGGACAAATCAACATTATAGTCTTCATTAAATTATTTTTTTGTATACATTGATTAACATACCAATGCAAATTAACTACTCGTTGCCACTCGTTAAGATAATTCCAATAACGTGCTATATTGACACTCATTATTTGAGATTGTAAATTATATATATTTTCATATATCCATCCTCCTTGAATTAAATAATATTCCTCTACAGGATTACGAAAAATTGGGATTTTATAATTTATATCTATAAATTGTTCTAACATAGATAAAGAAAAATGATTCTCCAAACTATGACCATATGAATTAACCCACGGTTTTTTCCAAACAATCTTAGCTCTTGGTCCAGTATCATTAGAGTATCCAGATCCAATTTCAAAACTATTTCTCATTTTTGGAACTAGCAACACATGCAACACAGTTTTTTTTTACAACATGTAATAGGTTCTGAAGATACAAAAATAGATTCAAACCAATTAGTAGCAAATAATCGACGATTTAATTCCATGATGGAATCAGCCTGATAAAACTTACCTATACTTATATTAGAAATATTTTTTAAATAACCTTCCTGTATTTGACTTCCTTGAAATATTACTGATTCAATCATGTAACGATTACCAGTATAGAAATGAATATCCCAAATACTTTGATACAAATCAGGTATTACAATCAGTTTATTAATTTGAAATTTAGCATCTACATAACCTTTAGAAATTGCTAAATTATATAATTTCATTTTACATTTTTCATAATCACTATGATTCAGTATTTTTCCCAAAAAAAAACGACTATCTTTTATTATTTGATAATAATCTGGATCATCTTTTCCTTCTCCATATATATTAATATTAATTTTAATATTTCTTACTGGATCTCCAAGATTAATCCTTACAATCACAGTATGTAATTTTTTATCATCTGTATTAATAACAGGAAAAATAATCTTAATTTTAGGTTCATAATAACCTAAAGCTTTTAAATTACACTGAATTATATTATTTATTTGATTACTAATATCCAAATCAGTACTTTTTGAATCATACTGAATACAAGAAAGCTGTTTACGTATATTATATTCTATTTGTGAATCTAACCCCTCTAATACTATGGAAATATTACTTTCTCCAAAAACAGGGATCAAAAACCATAATATAAAAAAAAATAATTTTATTATAAAAATCCCTTTATTATATTTTACTATAATTATATTACATAACATATCCTATCCTCATATGTAATATGTATTCAATTTACATATATGATTTTTAAAAAAAACTTCCACAACATTATATTCAATAACAATGAAATTTTTAAAAAAAATATCTAACCTATCATATAAATATGATAAGTCATTAAATATACACATTTATATATAAATAAAATAATAATTATATTTAACTACACAGTGATACTTGAAATCCAGGATTTAAAAAATATTTATTAATACTACTATAATTTAAAGGATATCCATTCCAATCATTAACTAAAGCTCCAGCTGCTTTAGCAATAGCATGTCCAGCAGCGGTATCCCAAATTTTAGTCGAGGAAAACCGCGGATAAAAATGTGCTATCCCTTCTGCTACTAAACAAAATTTAAACGATGAACCAATATTAACAATTTTATAATTTTTAATCTGCATTAAATAATCATTTAATAACTTTTGATCATACTCAGATATACACGTTCTACTCATTACGACAAGGGGATTTTTATATCTAGACATATAAGTATAATCAGTAATATTTAATAATTCTTGTTTCCCAATGGAATTAATTTTCCAAGCTTGACCATAATTAGCAACATACAACACATCATACACTGGAACATATACTACTCCTATGGTAGGTTCTCCATTTTGTATAAAAGCAATATTTACAGTAAATTCACCATTACGAGATAAAAATTCTTTAGTTCCATCTAGAGGATCAATTAACCAAAAATTATTCCAATGCCTACAGTCTCTCCACTCTGGAATACACTCTTCTGATATAATAGGAATATTAGGAGTTAAATTCCGTAATAAATATACGATAACTTGATGCGCAATTAAATCAGCATTGGTTACAGGAGACTGATCCATTTTTTGTTGTACATATATTTTACGATGTCCAAACCCTGTATAAATTCTCATTATTTCCATTCCAGCTATACGAGCAATATAAATTATTTGATCTACTATCATTTTATTACTATATTCAAACATATATTTATGTATTACAATTATTACGTATAAATTACATCAAGCTCTTTATTCATTGCAAAAATAAACAAATTCATTTTCATAACATTATATATTCTTACATTCACAACAAATAAATTATTTATATTTTATTTAAACAATTATATTAACTCTTTTTACTTTTATCTTGAAATAAAACACTATTCAGTATATGAACAGTTAAATTTGCATATATTTCATTATACACATGAATACATACATTATGCTCCCCTATCGATTTTAATGCGTCTCTATTAGGCAATCTAATCTGAGATTTATGTACTTCAAAACCAACAGATTCAGTTATTAATTTTGCTATATCTCTTGACCCAATAGATCCAAACAGTTTTCCATGAATACTAGACTTGACAGTAATAGTAATACTACCTAAATCATTTATTGCCTTTGCACGAAATTCAGCTTTCAATCTCTTACTATCAAGATTAGATTTTAATATATGTTGCTGCTTTTTAAAAATAGCCAAATTCTTTTTTGTAGATAATACTGCTTTAGATTTTGGAAACAAAAAATTACGAGCATAACCAGATTTAACAATTATTTCTGAACCAATTTTACCAACCTTATCAATACTATCTAATAAAATTACTTTCATACTTATATCTCTATTTACATTATTATCATAACAATACTACTAATCAACATAAAAATATCAATAATAAACCTATCTATTATCGATTTTGATCAATATACGGTAACAATGACAAAAAACGAGCTATTTTAATAGCTCGAGCCAACTGACGCTGATATTTAGATCGAGTTCCCGTAATACGGCTGGGTATTATTTTAGCATTTTCTATTATAGAATGTTGTATTTTCGACAGATCTTTATAATCTACATAAATACACTTATCTGCCGTAAATCGACAAAATTTACGATGACGTATATAACGTGGTAATATACTCATAATATGACTCCGATCTTATATATTTTATACATACTCTAATAAATATTTCACTGAACACAACACGCATCACCTACTGCTTATATACAAACAGTAGAATTATTACCTTCTTGATTATTATCATCTTTCTTCTTAACCATAGCAGATGGATCAACTATTATATTCTTCGTTCTCATTATTAAATAACGCAAAATAATCTCATTAAAACGAAAATCATTATCTAATATATCAAGAATATTTTTAGAAATCTCTATGTTTAACAATAAATAATAAGCTTTATTTAAATTTTTTATAGCATATGCTAATTGACGACGCCCCCAATTTTCCAAACGATGAATTTTTCCTGTAGAATTGATAATTATTTCAGAATAATAATTAACTAAGTTATCAATCTGATTATCAGAATCAGGATGTATTATTAAAACTATTTCATAATAACGCATTATATTTTCCTTTTACTATAAAAATTTCAAATATACAACAATTCTACATATTAACGGTATATTCTAATAATATACGAATCAATCTTAATCAATATATACCAACACACTCTCATATACATATCAATTTCACATCAATATAAAAATTTATATATCAAACACCTATCGCATTAATTAAAGTTCCAATAATAACAATATATATCGAACTCCATACCATTATCACAACAGTATATCAAGAATAATTAATAAAACCATTTTGATATTTACGCTGCCTTACCGTTTCAAATAAAAAAATTCCTGTAGCCACAGATACATTTAAAGATACGGTAGATTGCAAGGTGGGAATATGAACAAGTTTATCACAATTTTCCCTTGTCAATCGACGAATACCAGATGATTCAGAACCCATCACTAACGCTATAGGATCAATTAATCTAGTATTAAATAAAATTTGATTAGATCTTAAAACAGATCCTACAATATAAATATTATACTTTTTCAATAACTTTAAAGTTCTTGATAAATTAGTAACTCTCACAAAAGGTACACGATCCGAGGATCCACTTGCTACCTTTCTTACTGTAGCATTGACATTAGCCGAACGATCACGAGGAACAATAATCATATGTACTCCAGCAGCATCTGCAGAACGTATACACGCACCTAAATTATGTGGATCAGTTATACCATCCAATACCAACAATAATGGTATAATATTATTCTTAGTTTTCAAAAAGTGTAATAAATAATCCTCATTTAACGCAGGCATAGGAATTACTTCAGCGATAATACCTTGATGTGCAGATTTCATCGATTTTATATTTAACACTCGACGAGTACATTCTTGAATATTAATATTCATTTTACGTATTCGATAAATCAAAGATTTTAATCTTAAATCTCTTGGATTACTTACGATATATACTATTAATATTCGATTAGGACTTTGATTTACAATAGATTCCACAGTATGAATTCCGTATACTAATTCACTCATTTTATTGATTACACCACAATAAATTCATTTCAAATACTATCATCTATATTCAACACAATCTCATTTATAATTCAAATACTGTATGCCTTACAAATAATCTGTATATTTGTAAATATACATTTACAAAATTAATATTTAATATATCCAAAAACTAATATCTTATGCAATACACAATATTTACTTTATCTGATATAATATCAACCATCTTTAAAAATTTAGTGGATTTCTTACTATAATATTCATCAATCTATCTGGTCCAGTAGAAATTATATCTATTGGAATTCCAATAACTTCTTCTATACGTTTAATGTACTGTTTAGCTTCTAAAGGCAATTGATTAAATTTCTTAATACCAGTAGTTCTACCAGACCATCCAGGTAATACTTCGTATACCGGTGTTATATTCTTTAAATTTTCTAGAGAATACGGAAAATTATATATAATCTCTCCGTTAAACGATTGATATGCAACACAAATTTTAACATATTTTAATCCATCTAATATATCAATTTTAGTCAAACAAGCCGAATTAATAGAACTAATTTTAATAGCATGTCGTACAGATACAGCATCAAACCACCCAGTACGCCTACGTCGCCCTGTTGTAGAACCAAATTCTTGACCACGTGTACATAACCATTCTGCTATATCTCCTGATAATTCAGTTGGAAATGGACCGTTTCCAACACGAGTAGAATACGCTTTCATAATCCCTAACACATAATCAATATATTTTGGCCCAACACCTATTCCTACTATTGCTCCTCCAGAAGTAGTATGAGAAGAAGTTACATACGGATATGTTCCATGATCAATATCTAATAAACTACCTTGTGCTCCTTCAAATATAATTTTATCTCCTCTTTTTCGAGCATTCAGTAATAATTCAGGCACATCAATAACTTTTTTTATTAAAATATCAGATACAGTTATAATTTCATCCATAACAACATGATAATCAATAGGCTCTGCATGATAATATTGTACTAATTGAAAATTATAAAAATCAGCTATATTCTTTAATTTATTTTCAAAATTTTTTAAATTATATAAATCATACACACGCAATGCTCGACGAGCTACCTTATCTTCATAAGCTGGACCAATACCACACCCAGTAGTTCCAATAATCACATTATTATTAGTAATAACAGTAGTTGAAATTTTTTCTCTAGCTAAATCTATAGCTATATGATAAGGTAAAATTAAAGAACAAGATTCTGAAATAAAAATACGATCATCTACCAACACATTTATTTTTTTTAATTTTTGTATTTCCTTAACTAAAATGACAGGAGACAATACTACTCCTCCTGCAATAATATTAATTATATTATCATGTAAAATACCAGAAGGAATTAAATGTAAAGTAACTTTCTTATGGTTTACTACAATAGTATGACCAGCATTATGGCCACCTTGATAACGTACTACGTATTGGACTTGAGGAGTTAAAAAATCTATTATTTTACCTTTTCCTTCATCCCCCCACTGAGTTCCTATTATAACAATATTTTGTATCATTTTTATATTATCCATTCATAATTCAACATAAACCTACTATATTACTAGTGTATATTATTTATATTACTTCATTCTCTCCTTGTATAAATGTTCAATATAAAAATATTGAACATATTTAATGTCCTAACACAGTGCTGTTTGATGATCTCATAAAACGTAAAAAATTAGAATCAGAGCTTAAAATCATAAGATCATTATTATTTTTAAAACTATTTTCATAAGCACGTAAAGTACGTATTAATGAATAAAACTCAGGATCTTCATTAAAGGTTTTAGCATATAATCTAGCAGTCTCAGCATCTGCCTCACCTCTAATAATCAATGCCTGACGTTTAGCCTCTGCTAAAGTACGAGTTGCTTCATAATCGGCAGTTGCCCGTAATTTTTCTGATTCCTCCCGACCTTGAGATCGATGCCTTCGAGCCACCGCATCGCGTTCTGCTCGCATACGTTGATAGATTGCATCAGATACCTCTGTAGGTAAATTAATTTGTTTTATTCGTACATCTATTATTTCAATACCTAATGCAGTCATACTGTTTGGATTTATGCAATCAACAAAATTATTTCGATTTTGTTGATTGATCTTATTATCTTGAGTAGAATACAAATTAAACTTATTAAACTCACTATGTGAATTTTCTAATATTTCTTCACCAGCGGTACCATAGTTTAACGATGCTCGAACATCAGTCATTAATTGATTACGTGAATCAGTAACAATACCTTGAACATTTAATTTACCTAATTCTGATCGTAACCGGTCAGAAAACTTACGCTTAATTAATACTTCCGCTTGAGCAATATCTCCTCCTCCAGTTGCTAAATAATACAAACCCAAATCACTAATACGCCATTTTATATATGAATCAATAATTAAATCTTTTTTTTCCATAGTTACAAAACGATCAGCTTGATTATTCATAGTTTGAATACGTGAATCAAAAATTTTTACCGTTTCTATTCCAGGAATTTTAATATGTAAACCTGGATTATAAATTACCGGATTTTTATCTATATCTCGTAATACTTTTCCAAAACGTAATATAATACCCTTCTGACCTTCTTGTACTATAAATAAAGAAAAAAATAACATTATCACTATACATATCATAAAACATAATAAAAAACTTCGTAACATTTCATCAATCTCCTCGTCCTTTTCGAATAATATCAGCTCGTTGTGTATTAGATCTACGTTGATCCCATCCTTCTTCTTTAATAATCTTATTAGCAGCATAACTAGATGAAGCATCATATACAACAGAGTTAGATCCTCCTGATCTCTTTTTATTAATATTATCAGCAAAATTTTTTTCATTTTTTGCTGAATTTGATTTCTCTTTTTTATCAGTATTAATAATATTTATGCCAGCATTCTCATCTACACTACCACTACTTCGATTTGAAAAAATCTGATCAGAAGAAAATAACAACACATTTTGAGTATTTTTTGAATCTATAAATATCTTTCGTGTATTACTGAATATACGTTCCATAGAATTTATATATAATCGCTCTCTAGTAATTTCAGGAGCTACTCTATACTCCGGTAAAACTTTTAAAAATCTTTGTACCTCTCCACGAGCCTCTAAAATAGTTCTAGCCTTATATGCACGACCTTCTTCTAAAATACGTTGCGCTTTCCCATTAGCTTTTGGTTGTATCTCATTAGCATAAGCTTCAGCTTCACGAATATATTGTTGCTCATTTTCTCTAGCAGCAATAGCATCATCAAACGCTGCTTTTACCTCTTCTGGAGGTCGAGCTGTTTGAAAATTCACATCTAATAAACTAATACCCATATTATAAGGTTGAATCGTTTTCTCTAAAATTCTTCTGGTATCACTACGTACTACTGTACGACCTTCAGTGAGTATACGATCCATATTATATTTACCAATAACCCCTCGTAATGCACTATCAGTAGCTTGACGTAAACTATCATCAGCATTAGTTACATTAAACAAATAATTTTTCGGATCAGTTACACGATATTGTACATTCATTTCTACCCGAATTACATTCTCATCAGAAGTTAACATCATTCCAGATGCAGCTAATTCACGCACTGATTTTACATTTACAGGAATAACAACATCCACAAAAGTCGGTTTCCAATTTAATCCAGGATGCACTAAACAATGATATTGCCCAAATCTTAAAATTACCCCACGCTCTGCTTCCTTAATGGTATATAAACCACTACAAGCCCATACAATAATAACAATTAATATACTGAACACAATAAATAATTGTGTTTTTTTAAAAAAAGGCTTTAAATTTTTACTACAACTATTACATGCATTCATATTGTAAATAATTTTATTTATATACTTATCTATATCAAATAAATCAAACAAAAAATTATTTCTATCTTTATTTTTCAAAATATCATTACCATTATCATCACACTTCTTCCTAGAACTGCACAAACACTTATTATTATCACAATCATTACAAACCATATTTTCACTCCACTCTTAGATTATTTCCATATATATTATCCCTTCTATAAACTCAATAACATGATATAACCATACATCATTACACTTTATCAAATTATTCTACTTTTCAAAAAAAATAACATATCTTTAATTTCACAATATTATGTATTATTTTCACACGAAAACTGCCTAATTTTTTATTATAAATAATAACCTACTATTCATATAATTTACTAATTACTAACGTTTTCATTCATAACCAATCATATCCCCTGATAATAACTCATGAATAGCCTGATTTAATAATTCTATACCTACACGATTACGAGCTGATATCCAAACCTTAATAGGAAAACCGTCTATATCGCGATCAATATGAGGTTGTACTTTACTCATCTGATCAATCTTATTCATAACTACAAGTTTAGGAACATTATATATATTTACTTCATTCAAAATAACATTCACTATATCGATATTTTGTTTAACTTTTTTACTAGATGCATCAACAACATGAATCAATAATTTTGATTGCATAGTTTCTTGCAATGTTGACTTAAAAGCAGTTATTAAATCCTTTGGTAAATTTTGTATAAATCCAACCGTATCAATCAATATTATATTTGATTTCTTACCATGTATAATACGTCTAAACGTCGGATCAAGAGTAACAAATAACTTTTCAGCTACATCAACACAAGATGACGTCATAACATTAAATAATGTTGATTTTCCAGCATTCGTATATCCTACCAAAGAAATAGTAGACATACCTACTCTAATACGACGACATCTATTTTGCTTTCTTTGATTCTCTATTTTTTTTAAATCTGACAATACTCGAAAAATTTTTTTACTCAACAAACGACGATCTTTCTCTAACTGCATTTCACCAGGTCCTCCTCGCACTCCAATACCACCTCTTTGACGTTCAAGATGACTCCATTCATGCGTTAACCGAGAATTAAAATAACGCAATTGTGCCAATTTTACTTGCAATTTGCCTTCATAAGTACGAGCATGTTTCGCAAAAATATTCAGAATCAATTGATTCCTATCTATTATTTTACACCGTAAAAATCGAACTAAATTTCGTTCCTGATTAGGAGATAAGGTACAATTAAACAAAACAACAGACACATCAGGATCATGTTCTAACATACTCTTCAAAGCTAACACCTTTCCAGTTCCAATAAAATACTTAGAATTAATCACTTTACAAGAACTAATCAAAGTATTAGAAACTCGTATAAAATTTGAAGCAGCTAAATCTAAACATTCCTTGATATTCCAATCTACATCTTCTGATTTAGAAAATAAAACATATACCAATATAGCATGTTCATTAATATTATTTAATATAATCACACAATACTATCCTCATAATATATAATTGATATTTATATATCTCTCAATATATAGATCATACTAATATAACGATAATATAATCTCTATTATATGAATCAAAAAACAAACCTAAATTATTCTTTTAAATTCTATAAATATACCGAAATAAAATACAAATATATAATAAAAAGTTTCACATACAAAATTTACATAAATAATATTAAGAACATCAATCCTCATATCACACTTATGCGAGTCCACTATGCAATGATCTATTGCATAATATATTCATTTATTCATAATCTGCTATTTACCCGCATATACCACATTTATTTTAATAACTCATTCTATATAACGCATGAATATTTTGACAATACTGATAACATATCATTAACCGCAATCAACACATTATCTCCGTTTAACCAATGCACATTGGGCCATTTTTTTAACCATGTCAATTGATTCTTCACTAATCTTCGAGTTGCATAAATTCCTTTATATATCATTTGATCATACTCAACGTTACCAGATAAATACTCCCACATTTGACGATAACCTACACAAGAAATAGACGATTGATACCCATCATGTAAGTCAGGTCTAGAAAATAATAAACGTACCTCATCTTCAAAACCAGACTTTAACATTTTATAAAAACGTTGTTCTATACGATTATACAAAAATTCACGTTTCGATGGCATCAAAGCAAATTGTAACACTTTATATCGTTGTGATTGTTGATTTAAAAATTTTTGTTTCAATTCAGTCAATGTTTTACCTGAACTTAAAAAAACTTCCAATGCTCTAATGATTCTTTTATGATCATTGCAATGAATGGTCTTAGATACAATGGGATCAATACATTTTAATTTATTATACATATTTACCCATCCAATTTTTTGAGCTTCATATATTAAATCATTACGAATATTTTGACTTTTTCCAGGAAGTTGATATAATCCTGTTAATAATGTTTTAAAATATAACATTGTACCACCAACCAAAACCGGTACATAACCAGATCTTATAATTTTATTTATTTCTAAAATTGCATCATGATAAAAATCTGATACCGAATAACAATCAGCTGGATCTCTAATATCTATTAATTGATGAGGAGCAATCTCTAATTCATCCACAGAAGGTTTAGCTGTTCCAATATTCATATTTTTATATACCAAAGCAGAATCAACGCTAATAATTTTAATTCCTAATTTTTGTTTCTTTAATTCAATAACTACACTCGTCTTTCCAGATGCCGTAGGACCCATTAAAAAAATAATAAACGGAACATCACGTTCTTTAAAATATTTTCTCATATTTACACTACAAATAATTATGTACAACTAAACAATTTTTTTTTTTGAGTGCCAATAAAATAGGACTTTAACCCTTTATATAAAGCCTCTGCTATTCTTTCTTGATATTTATCAGTTGCCAATAATCTACCTTCTTGTAAATTACTAATAAATCCAGTCTCTACCAAAATAGATGGAATATCAGGAGAACGTAACACCCCAAATCCAGAACATTCTGGAATATTTTTATGTAAAAAACCAACATTTTTTAATTGATTTAACACATGTGTTGCTATACCATATCCCACCCGTTGTGTGTAACCAAATTGTAAATCCAAAATTAAATGATTAAAATATGGATCAATATTATAATGAGTTAATACATATCCTAATCCTCCTAACAACTCTGCATATTTTTCTTTGCATTGTTGCAGCCAATGACTCATTTCCGATTTCACTCTCTGATTAGATAAAATCCATACTGAAGCTCCTTTGACTTTAGAATTCAAAGAAGAATCTGCATGAATAGAAACCAATATATTTGCTTTTTTTCTTCGCGCTAAATCAGATCTCGCCATTACTGATAAAAAATAATCTCCATCTCGAATCATAATAGTTCTAAATATTGGATCAGAATCCAATTTTTTTTTAAGTTTTTTAGCAATACTAAAGGTAATATTTTTTTCATGTATTCCATAATAACTTGTTGCACCAGGATCATGTCCTCCATGTCCTGCATCAATAGCTACAATAATAGGACACCTTTCTTGTCCACTGCTATTAACTTTTTCTTTATATTGCACGTTTATTATTTTTTTTTGATTATCTATTAATTCTTTATTGTTATTCAGTGTGCAACACGTTTTATAATCTATAATACTATATGAACGTTGTGTACTTAATTTAGATTGAGTTATACGTTTTTTAGAAACCATTAAAATAACATGATAAATTTTTCCTACTTTTTTTTGTATTATTGTTTTAATATCAGACATATAATTTAAATCGCATACTATACGAGTACTTTGACAATGCACGGAAACATTTGCTCTAATATGTCTAATTAAATTATTCCCATCAAAATTCATCGGAAACATATTTACATTTTGTATTCTAATAATTTCTGAAAGATCTATTACCATTCTTTCTGGATTATGCAATAAAAATACTTTATAGCCAGGAGCTGCATTACAACGTATAATTACTGTTGAATGATCTGAGTTATTTTTTACAGAAATAGAATTCAAACTAGATGCTACAACCACATCATAAAATAAACATTTCACAAATATTAACACTATAAATAATAACTCATATTTTGATTTCATATGTAAATCTTCCAATACGTAACATAGTATCTATAATTTTTTGACCAAGATCACTACCAGATTGTATAATTACTTGTCTATATTGTTTTAAATTACAATAATAATTAATAGAAATTATAACATCTGGAGCAGGCAAAATACTCATTTCCCTTTTCGGCCATTCTATCAACAACGTTGATTGTTTATCAAAATAATCTTGAATCCCAGTATTTATTACATCTAAATCTGAATGTAAACGATAAAAATCAACATGATAAATATACCGATTAGACAAAAAATAAAATTCTATCAAAGTATAAGTTGGACTATTCACATATCCTGCATACCCTAAGGCTCGTAAAAAACCTGCACATAAAGTAGATTTTCCCACTCCTACATCACCATTCAAATAAACTATATAACCTACTCCATAATAAACCTTAGCTAATGTTAATCCTAATAACAACATCTGTGACTTATCAGACAAAATTAATACATATTGTTCCATAATCCATACAATATTATACAAAAATATTTAGCATACTACTCTTAAAATATAGACATTTTACTATCATAAACTCAACAACTTATAACACAACTATATATAATCAATATATCTATATACCCAAATAATATTAAAACAACCTACAATTTGTTCTTTATCAAACTAATAACGTTCTATACACCGTATAAAACTCACAATCAATCATACAAAATTTATATATTCATAAATTTATTTAATACCTATACATAGGTAATATAACCTTTAACCCCAGTCAAATAATTTAGGTTATCAAGCATTTCACAAAATTAGCGGGAAACGAGATTCGAACTCGCGACCTCAACCTTGGCAAGGTTGCACTCTAACCATCTGAGCTATTCCCGCAATAACTTTCCATAAAATTATTATAAATCAATAATCAATCTCAACATTCTTCACATAATACATCATATTTTTCATAAAATATTAAACTATACTCAATTTGTATTATTGCTCAGGATACATCCTAGTTGCAATTAATAAAATATTTACGATAATATTTTAACTCCAAAACTGATTCTTGAATATCTGCTAAAGCACGGTGACTTTTATGTAACTGCAATCCAGTCTTCAAATCTGGCCTCCAACGAAACATTAATTCCTTAATTGTACTAACATCTAAATAACGATAACTAAAATAAGATTCTAATTCTGACATATATTTTAACAAAAACCGACGATCCTGAGCAACACTACTACCACACATAGGAGATGATTTACAAGGAACCCAGTTCTTTAAAAATTTTAAAACTAAAATAGATGCATCACATTCATTCAATTTACTAGAACGTACTTCTTTTAATAAACCATTACTACTATGAGTATACGTATTCCACTCATCCATTAATAATAACTGAGATTCAGGTTGATATATAGTTAATACTGGACCTTCTGATAAAATACTTAATTCATTATCAGTAATTAAAGTAGCTATTTCTAAAATTCGATCCCTTTCTGGATTTAATCCAGTCATTTCTAAATCAATCCAAATTAAATTATCTTCATTCATACATACTTATCTCATCCATTTTTCATTTTAACGATTAATTTTTATTTAATTACACATACAATTATAATAATACCTACACAAAAGCAAATAAAAAATGACTCCTTTACAAGCTAATTATTATTATTCAATATATTACATATTATATAAAAATTGTTGTTATTATTACCATAATACAATATTGACTACTCTATATCTTACACATTATATGCAGTATATAATACATATTAATGTTATCATAAATACATCCACTTATTTAATAGTTTTCCCTGTTTATATCATATTCTCCAATTTAATTAAAAATTCATTACATATAATATTACACTACAACCACATTCAATATTTTTAAATAATTAAATTTTATCATTTTACACAATCTATGTTATTATAATAGCAATAAAGAAAATGTATAATATTCATTACCAAATACTATTTAGTATTACTTTAATAAATATTCTAATACTCCATGATGTAATACAAACGTTACACTATTCATATTAAATAATACAACATACGTAAAAACATGCTAGAAAAAATACAAGTTATATTACAATACTTATTACCTATCAGATGGATTACTTACTTAGCAGGTTTAGGAGCTTCATGGAAAGGAGGATGGATAACTCGTTATATTATTTTATTATTCATTCGTATTTATAAAATCAATCTTCAAGAGTGTATTGATCCAAATATAAATAATTACAAAACCTTCAACGAATTCTTTATGAGAAAATTTAACATTAATACTCGATCTATTGATAAAAATCCATCTACTTTAATTATACCTGCAGATGGTATTATTTCTCAAATAGGTAAAATTAATAATACGCATATTTTTCAAATTAAAAATTCCTCTTATTATTTGGATCAATTACTTGCAGGTCATGACAATATTATAAACTATTTTAGAAATGGCAGTTTTGTAATTATCTATATACCACCTCAAAATTGCCATTGGGTTTATATGCCATGTACAGGAACATTACGTGAATTATTGTATATACCTGGAGATTTATTTTCAGTACACCCAAAAATAATTAAAAATATCCCTGATGTGTTATCTCGCAACGAAAAACTCATTTGTTTATTTGACACGCAATTTGGATATATGGCACAAATTTTAGTAGGATCTGCTATAGTAGGAAGTATTGAAACTGTTTGGTGCGGAACAATTACACCTCCTCGAACGGGATTAGTTAAACACTGGCATTATCCTAAATCTTATAATAATAACATTACCACCAAAAGTACTGAACGTAACGCTGTTATATTATCTAAAGCTGCAGAAATGGGAGTATTCAAATTTGGATCAACTGTCATTAACTTATTTAGTAATGATACAGTCCTTTTAAACGAAAAATTACAACTAAATAATATAGTTAAAATTGGAATGACTCTTGCTCACGGAAAAATCAATTAAAATTATCATATTCCTATTTACATTTAAAAACATATTAATACTATATACACATAGTATTATAGTATTTTCTTTATCATGATTCATACAAGCAAAACATTCCAAATAATTTTTTATTTTATCACTACATACATTTTTACTTATCTTATTCCATCAAACGCGTTTTCTTATCATTACTTTCATGAAACACACACAATACAAAAATTACAACATGTAATAAAAAAACCAACACATGCTAAAATTAATCAAAAATCTATTACAAAATTTTTATTACCTACTTCATATAATCAAATTAAAAATCAAAACATTAATTTTCATACAACTCATAAATACAAAAAAATTATAAATAATTTTTCATCTTATATAATTTTTCATTTACAAAAAAAATATAAAGAAACAAATAATTACATCATATTCATATACCAAACATGGACTAAACAACAATTACAAGAAAAATCTATCATTTATATTCATACGTTTCTAATCAAATATCTCACATACACTATAGCGCAACCAACACAACAATATATTAATATATTAAAAACAACTACATTACATTATAATATATTAAAAAATTTTAACCAAAATAATACATCATTTACATGGCACAGAAAATTATTAAACAACAAATACAATGACACATATCATTCATTACAAACATTAAACAATCAATCATACTATCCAAATAATCACAAAAAAAAACATATTACCCATCCAATAAAAACAGTATGTATTAAACATAATAATGATACATTACCAAAATCTATTAAAAATCAACTATATATTAATCATGAACTTTCATTAATAATCAATCAACAAATCCATGATATGAATAATATCATCTCAAAACAAAAAGAAATTACAGCACATATTTTACAAGTAAATCAAACTTTTTCTAATTTAATCGAACAATCACAATGGATAAATAAATCTCCAGCACTTGGAGAAACATTACGTTCTCAAGTCTCCGAATTACCAAAAATTCCTAAATTCCAACAACTAGACAATGATATGGCTCAATTAAGAGCGAAAAGACTACAATACGCAAATCAAATAAATAAAATATCAACACTTCTATCATATAGTAAACAAGATGATGGTTCAAATTTAACAACATTCCAAAAAAATATTCTTGAAAAACAACTTAATATACAACATACCCTTATCATATCATTATTAAATAATTATGATAAACAAATACTCGAATTAACAAAATTAAAACTCTTTTATGAACAATTAAAACATGCATTACAAAAAATACAACAAGCTACCCATCGTTATTTATTTTGGGTAGCGGATATTTATCCAATCACCATATCTTATCCTATTGATATATATCGCGATATACTAAAGTTAATAATCAATAAATCATTTCATTATCAAATAAAATCTGCATTTCATATGATCTTAACTCATAAAAAAACATTAATATTAACAATATTATGTATAATAACATCTTTAAGCCTTCATTTCGGAATACGCCATCATTATTATGAATTTTTAGAACGAACTAGCGAATACATTGGTAAAGTAAATCAAGACAATTTTAGAATAACCTTTTACAATATATCAAGTTCAATATTCATGGCATTACCTATACCAATATTATGGGTCTGTATAGGTTATAATTTAAACCATGCTTGGCCATATCCAATTATTGTAGCTATAGGGGATGGGATGAATTCTACAGTCTATATATTATGGGCATTTATAATTAGTGGATATTTTGCATCTCCTCATGGATTATTTATTACTCATTTTGGATGGCCAAAAAAAAGAATTCAACAAGTTTTTTCTAAACATTATCCTTGGTCAGTAACTATTATCATATCCTTAATAACAACTTTAATCACAATTAATAATTATAACAATCGAGAATTTTCTAATACTTTAGGTCGACTATGTTTTCTTATATTGTGTATTTACCTAACATTTATTACTAATACATTAAAACATTCCGGATTACCGCTATATTTGAATAAATATGATTCTACTGATAACATAGTTAATCGATCTTTATGGAATATCATGATATGCGCTCCAATCATAGCTGCTATTTCCTGTTTCTTTGGTTACTTATTTGCCGCTCAAATATTATTAATACGACTAGAAGCATCATTATTTATTTGGATTTTATTGCTAATAATATATCATATTATTCGAAGATGGATGTTTATTCAAAGACGACGCATCGCATTAGAAAGAGCTAAAAAAAAACGAGCCACACAATTAATATTAAGATCTAAAAATCAACCAGATCTTTCTTATAAACTCTCTCACAAAGAACAATTTACTATCTCTCATGATAATAATAAAAAATCTTTAGATTTAGATACAATTAGCGCGCAATCTTTACAATTAATTCGATCTATTATTACTCTTGTTGCAGTATTATTCATGATTTTACTGTGGTCTGAATTAAGATTCGCATTCTCTTTTTTAGAAAATATTACGTTATGGGATGTTACTTCTACTATTAAAGGCATTGATAATATTCGACCTATCACATTAAACGCATTTCTTACCGTTATTGTAGTGATAATCATTACTACAATAACGGTAAGAAATTTACCATCCTTTTTAGAATTAACATTATTACAATATTTAAATCTAAATCCAGGTACTGAATACGCCGTGATTGCATTAACTAAATATATAATCATGTTATTAGGCAGCCTAATAGGCTTATCTTTAATTGGAATAGAATGGGTAAAAATACAATGGTTAATTGCAGCGTTAGGAGTAGGATTAGGTTTCGGATTACAAGAAATATTCGCTAATTTCATCTCTGGTTTAATAATTCTATTCGAAAAACCAATTCGTATTGGGGACACAATAACTATTAAAAATTTTACTGGTAGCATCACTCGAATCAATACTCGAGCAACAATTATTACTGATTGGGATCATAAAGAAATCATTGTTCCAAATAAAGAATTTATTACAAAACAATTTACAAACTGGTCTTTATCAGATACAACAACCCGAATCACTCTAAGAATTCCTGCTCCACTAAAAATAGATTCCAAAGAAATTACCAACGTTTTTACAAAAATAATAAAAAGTTCTCCATTAGTTTTAAAAACACCTCCTCCAGAAGTTTACTTAATAGATTTACAATACGGATTTCCTATATTTGAAATTAGATTATATACCATAAACCTAAAGTCACGTGTTCCATTACGTCATCAAATAAACATCAAAATTTTAGAATACTATAAACATAATAACATAGAACTCCCCAATATTCCCTTTTATTTTTATAAAAACCTTAGCATAGATCCTGCTATTCACTCTCACTCTGTTTTTTTTGATACTACTAAACCAATTTTCTAATGAACATCTACATACGCACAATATAATTAATTCAAAATCACTATTTTATTCTGGAAATATAAGATCCTGAATGAGTATTAACTTTAATCAATTCTCCAGATTGAATAAAAAACGGAACCTTAACTACTGCTCCAGTACTAACAACAGCCAATTTATTTCCAGATGCAGTAGAAATATTTTTTGTTATTAAGTTAGTTTTAATAATCTTTAATTTAATAAATTCAGGAGGAATCACAAGAATAGGATTATTATCCCAAAAAACAACAACATAAACCAACTGCTCCACCATCCATTTTACAGACTTCCCAAGTATATCAAAATGCACAGAAATCTGATCAAAACTATCCCTATTCATAAAAAACCATAAGTCCCGATCCCTATATACATAAATTAATTCGGTTTCAACAATATTAGCGGATTCAACCAAATCTCCAGGCTTCAGTGTTTTTTCTAAAATTTTTCCAGATTTAATTTGTTTAAAACGAACCCTATTAAAGGATTGACCTTTTCCTGGTTTAATGCATTCATTTTTAATAATAACATATGGCTCTTTATTTTGAATGACCTTTAAACCTACTTTTAATTCATTAATATTATACAACATAGAAATGTTACAAAACAACAGGACATAATATACATTTATTTGAAATGTATATTATGTCCTGTTGTTTTGTATATAACCCATATAATACATACTTAACTTAAAATCAAATCAATCATCAACCTTATAAAATTATATAACTCATCTATTTTACATCATACCACCCATTCCTCCTGCTCCTCCTGGATTACCCCCTCCTAAATCAGGTTTATCTTCTTTAGGTAATTCTGTAACCATACACTCTGTAGTAATCATTAAACCAGCAATAGAAGCTGCATACTGCAAAGCAGATCTGGTAACTTTAGTTGGATCTAAAATACCTAATTCTATCATGTTACCATATTTTTCAGTAGCTGCATTATACCCAGTATTTCCTTCTCCTGACCGTACATTATTAGCAATTACTGATGGTTCTTCTCCAGCATTTGCCATAATCTGACGTAAAGGCGCTTCCATAGCTCTTCTAGCTACTTTAATACCTACATTCTGATCTTCATTATCACCACACAAATTTCTAATAGCATTAGCTACTCGAATTAAAGCCACACCACCTCCAGCCACAACACCTTCTTCAACAGCAGCCCTGGTAGCATGAAGAGCATCTTCAACACGAGCTTTCTTTTCTTTCATTTCAACTTCTGTTGCAGCACCAACCTTTATTACCGCAACCCCACCAGCTAATTTAGCAACACGTTCTTGAAGTTTTTCACGATCATAATCCGAAGTAGCTTCATCACGTTGCTGATTAATTTGAGCCACACGACTATCTATAGAGGATTTATTACCAACACCATCAATAATAGTAGTAGCATCTTTAGTAATCAAAACTCTCTTAGCTTGCCCCATATCTTCCAATGTAGCTTTTTCTAACTCTAATCCAATTTCTTCAGAAATAACTGTTCCTGACGTTAAAATCGCAATATCTTGCAACATAGCTTTACGACGATCACCAAATCCTGGAGCCTTTACTGCAGTAACCTTTACTATTCCACGCATATTGTTTACTACCAAAGTAGCCAACGCTTCACCTTCTACATCTTCAGCAATAATAAGTAACGGTTTTCCAGATTTAGCTACAGATTCCAATATAGGTAACATTTCCCTGATGTTAGATATTTTTTTATCCGCTAATAAAATAAATGGATGTTCTAATTCCACAGTTCCACTTTCTGGCTTATTAACAAAATAAGGGGATAAATAACCACGATCAAACTGCATACCTTCAACAACATCTAACTCATCTTGCAATCCAGATCCTTCTTCTACAGTAATAACTCCCTCTTTTCCAACTTTATCCATAGCTTGAGCTATCAATTTACCTACCGTTTCATCGGAATTTGCAGAAATAGTACCTACTTGAGCAATAGCCTTTGGATCTGAACAAGGAACAGACAATTTTTTTAACTCCTCTACTGCTGCTACTACTGCTTTATCAATACCACGTTTCAAATCCATAGGATTCATTCCAGCAGCCACAGCTTTCAATCCTTCATTAACTATAGATTGAGCCAACACAGTTGCCGTTGTAGTACCATCCCCAGCAGAATCATTTGCCTTAGAAGCCACCTCTTTCACCATCTGAGCTCCCATATTTTCAAACTTATCTTCTAGTTCGATTTCACGTGCAACTGAAACTCCATCCTTTGTAATTACTGGAGCCCCGAAAGACTTATCCAAAACAACATTCCGACCTTTAGGTCCCAAAGTGACCTTCACTGCATCGGCTAAAACGTTAACACCACGAAGCATTTTAACTCTAGCATCATTACCAAACTTTACATCTTTAGCTGCCATTTCATTTTCCCTTAAAAATTTTCACAGTTCAATTAAATTAATAAGTTAATCACGAATTATTTTTCAACGATAGCAAGGATATCGTTTTCTGACATAATCAACACTTCTTCATTATCAATTTTTTCTACCTTTACACCATACCCGTCATTGAAAATAATAGTATCACCAACGCGTACATCTAAAGCCTTTATTCCTCCGTTTTCTAAAACACGGCCATGACCAACAGCTAAAACCTCTCCACGAGTAGATTTTCCAGCTGCAGAACCAGTTAAAACAATACCTCCAGAAGATTTCGATTCAACCTCTTTACGCTTAACAATCACACGATCATGCAATGGACGAATTTTCATTTAATACTCCCTATCTATATATTATACTATTTTGCATCTACTAAATGATATTAATATTTCATTAAGATCTAAACTTTTACACTGACATAAAAAATTTATCATCCCAAGACAATATGTAAAGTGGGGGCATTCAAGAGTCCTTCAAGGTCTATATGAAACTTTTTTTATCTATAATATCTCTTACCTGATATTATATAATCCACAATTATAACAAATACGTAATTATACGTAACATTAATGACAACTTCTATAAACATAATTTACCAAATATTAAAATTTGCATATAATATTACTTAATGATATAACTTTATCTAAAATTACAATTAATATTACATCAACTATATATATTATAATAAATTTAATTAATATTATTATATGATCATTCAAGACCATAATCCTACATCCATTATTAATAATCCAAATTCAATCATTATTATACTTTGTACATTACCTGATAACAAAGAATTTGCTATAACATTAATCAAAACGCTTTTAAAACATAAACTAGCTGCATGCATCACTCTATTAAATGAAGTACACTCCTTTTATCATTGGAACAATAAAATAGAAACTGCCACAGAAATACAACTTTTAATCAAAACAACAAACAAACTCCAACAATCTGTTTTTAATAAAATTCAAGAACTACATCCATATACAATACCAGAATTATTAACAATATCAGTAATAGCAACAGAATCAAATTATTTACACTGGCTATGTAGTAATTTATAATTAATATAACTTTCATAAAACTACACATTATCATATTTATACAGTAATCATTATTATACGTAATATATAATGTGTTTTTAACATAACAAAAAACTAATAAGTCACACTCTCATTTTTAAAATTTTCCCATTATAATTATTAATCTACTGAATTAAAATTACTATATATTCATCTATTGATAATTAAATTATAACAATGTTATTACTACCCTTACCTAAAAAAAATAACAAATAATTACAATAATTATCCCCATATATGTTATCATCAGTAATAAGTGTTATTACTGATTTATTTTAGTGTATATACACACAATATCCATTAAAAAATAAATAACAGCCCAGATAGCTCAGTTGGTAGAGCAGAGGACTGAAGATCCTCGTGTCCTTGGTTCGATTCCGAGTCTGGGCACCAGATTAGTATATATATTAAAATTAATAATATATGTTAATTATTATTCATCACACAATAATAACTACATATAATCACATACATTAAATTGCTTTTATGAAAGATGAAACTAAAATTATTAATTCTGGGCGAAATATACAATTTACCCACAGAGCCATTAATCCTATTGTTCAAAGAACATCCTCAATAATTTTTAATTCTATTGCACAAAAAAAACATGCTGCAAAAAATTACAAAAACGGAGAACTATTTTACGGAAGATATGGAACCCTATCCCATTTTTCCTTACAAAAATCTATGATTGAACTAGAAAATGGATCAGGTTGTATGTTATTTCCATGTGGAACAGCTGCTATTACTCACACAATTTTTGCCTTTATCACTTACGGAGATCATATTTTAATTACAGAATCGGCATACGCACCAACACAAAATTTTTGTCGATTTCTCTTGAATAAAATGAATGTTCATACTACTTGGTTTCATTCATCAATTAGTAATAATATTACTAATCTTATTCAACATAATACTAAGTTAATTATATTAGAATCACCTGGTTCCATAACTATGGAAGTACAAGATATTCCAACTCTTATTCAAGCAACGCGCAAAAAAAAACCAGATATTATAATATTATTAGATAACACTTGGTCATCAGGAGTATTTTTAAAAGCATTAGATATCGGAGTAGACATCTCTATTCAATCCGGAACAAAATATATTATAGGACATTCAGATGGAATGATGGGAACAGCAGTTTCTAATGCGCGATGTTGGAACACATTACAAGAACAATCCTACTTAATGGGCCAAACTATAGATGCAGATACTGCATACATAGCAGCTCGAGGACTGCGAACATTATATGTTAGATTAAAACAACATGAAAAAACTGGATTACATCTAGCACAATGGTTAAATAATCATCCAAAAGTAGACCGAGTTAATCATCCTGCTCTGCCTTCATGTCAAGGTCATAAATATTTTATAAGAGATTTTACAGGATCCAGTGGATTATTTTCTTTTATTTTAAAAAAACGATTAACTGATAAACAATTATCTAACTTTCTTGACAACATGAAGTATTTTAAAATGGCATATTCTTGGGGAGGTTTCGAGTCATTGATCACAACCATGCAAATAGAAGAACTCAATTCTATTCGTCCTATTAATAAATTAAACTTCACAGGGACACTAATACGTATACATGCAGGATTAGAACATCAAGAAGATTTAATTCAAGATTTATCGGATGGTTTAAATCGAATCTAAACAACCATTTTTATATAAATCAATAATATCATTATTTAATGATATTATTAGTCATATAACCAAGCATATATTACATAAAACAACAAGCATCTATCAATATAGATCTCATTTTTCACGCAATACTACTTCTTTATTCAAATCATTTATCTTTAATTGCATAATTTTATGACAATATGCTGCAATTCCACGAACTTGATCAATCTTAACTCGACATGTATCTATAGGAGGCATAATTTCAATAATTACTAATCCATTCGACCACCTACTCAACTTAATTTTATTATTAGACATATCTGACACACAAATAGGAACAATTTCTACCTTAGCAGAAATTGCAGCATAAAAAGCGCCTGTTTTAAAAGGTAATAACCCCCTGCCTCTATTCCGAGTACCCTCCGGAAAAATCCATATTGACATATTGCGTATTTTTATCGTTTCAATAATTTTTGTTAAAATTCTACGCGCCAAAAATACACTACGATCTCGATCAATTAATATATTCCCGCTTAACCAATACAACTGGCCAAATAACGGAATCCAAAATAACTTTTTTTTCCCTACTGTTACAGTATTAGGTTGAACCACATAAGCTACAGTAATCATATCATAATTATTTTGATGATTAGCAATATATATATATTTTTTAAATAAATCACTGCCTAAAAAATTACGTATTTCAACTCGAATTCCACAAATAGGAGCCATACAACCAAACAACTTTCCAAAAATTACAGTACGATTCGCTTTCAGAGGAATTATCAAACAATAAATAATCCCAAATACACAAATGCTAACTGAAAGTATGACAATCACAATAACACGCGCTATAACAAGAAACATAATATATTTAACACAACCTTTTCAAATATATATAACAATATTTATACATATAAAAATATGTACTAAAATTAAAAATATAATACAATCTATACCATGTAATTATTTTTTTTATTTTATAACTTATCTCTTTTATTCAATATTAATACATAACTTACCAATATTAAATTAATATTATTTATCTATTATAACAAAAAACACTACATACATATCATTATATAATAATTACAACTATTATATAATTTAAACACCTATAATATCTTTAATCAATAACCAACACATTTACAAATTACTCATACGATATGCTATCACATCTGAAATAGTTAAAACCGGCATATCATACTGCTTTGAAAATTTAATTATTTCCGTAGTACGTGCCATACTACCATCTTCATTTGTTACTTCACATATTACCCCAAATGGTTTTAAACCAGCTAATGTAGTTAAATCAACAGCAGCTTCCGTATGTCCTGATCTAGATAATACTCCACCATTATGCGCTCGTAATGGAAAAACATGACCAGGACGATTCAAATCAGAAGGTTTTGCATAATCTTCTATAGAAGTTTTAATAGTAGTTAACCTATCTTTCGCCGAAACACCAGTAGTAATACCTTTTGATGCCTCTATAGTGACGGTAAAAGCGGTTTTATAATGATTACTATTATTCTTTACCATCATAGGTAATTTTAATTGCCTACATTTTTCTTCTGTTAAACATAAACAAACTATTCCACTACCGTAACGAATAGCTAATGCCATTTGTTTAACAGTCATATTTTCTGCTGCAAATATCATATCACCTTCATTTTCTCTATTTTCATCATCTACTACTAATATACCTCGACCATTACTCAAAGCATCTAATGCATTAAGTACCCTAACTATCGGAGTTCCAAATTCAAATAAAACATTTTGTCGCATATTATGTATAATAATTTAATTTATACTATATTGTATTTTTTGTTAACTATATATATAATGACACACAGAAAGGAGATTATATGTCAAAAAAAAACAACTTTGAATTTTAATTCCTTTTATCATATGCACCAAAGTTTTATCATTAACAAAAATCACCATATTGTTATGGTTGTAAATTATTCTAAATTTTAATAACATTAAATATCAAAAAATATCTTATTATGTTTAATACTAAAACAATCGAAAAAATTGCAAAATATATGCATGAATATTTTCCTCAATATATTCAAAATATTACATGTGATTTAGATTCTAAAATACTCAAAATACTACAAAATCAACTCAATAATATAAACTTTGTTAATCGCAATGAATTAGATGAATATACTCAAATTCTATTTGAAACTCAAAAAAAATTAGCACAACTAGAAATAAAAATTAAAAAATTAGAATCGATATATAAAAATAAATTTAATAAAAACAAAAATTAAAAATTTCAAAAAATACACACATATTCATCTTATTTCTATCATCACTGTTCTTAAAATACAATCCAATCAATAAACACCTTCCTATAATAAAACTTTCTTAACCATCTTGTCTATATTTTCTTCATAAAAATTTACTTCATTAATATTAATTAATTTCATTAATCTCCATAGTATCAATAATACTGCTACTAGAACAATCTTCTTGAAACTTTAATACACACACCTGACCCCCTTGTCGTAATACCTCTTTCCCACCTACAATATTATTAACGTTATAATCACCACCTTTTACCAAAAAATCTGGAGATATTTCTAATATTAATTGAATAGGATTATCTTCATCAAAAGATACCACCCAATCCACCATCGATAATGCCGATAAAACAAACATACGCCTTTCTAAAACATTTATCGGTCTATGTTTCCCTTTTAAACGCCTAGTAGATTTATCACTATTTACCGCAACAATCAACCGATGCCCAAGCTTTTTAGCATCCATCAAATAACTAATATGCCCATAATGTAATATATCAAATACACCATTCGTCATAACTATCTTTTCTCCTCTACCACGTACTACAGATACAACGTATTTTAATAAACCCCGATCCACTATCCCGGTTGGTATTTTAGTATATTCATATTTTTGAACAACATTATTTATTTCAGCAACATTAACAGTAGAAGTACCTGATTTTTCTACCACTGATCCAGCAGCTGCATTTGCTAAAAAACATGATTTTTCTAAATTTTCACCTAATGATAAAGCTGCCGATAATACCCCAACTACTGTATCTCCAGCTCCAGTAACATCATATACTTCTTTTGACTGAGCTGAAAAATATAATGGATCCAAACTACGCTGTAACAAAGTCATACCCTGATCTGATCTTGTTATCAATAACGCTAACAAATCATATTCATTCATCAATTCCTTGGCTCGTTTAATTATAATTTCTTCATTACTACAAAACCCAACAATTGCTTCAAATTCTGACATATTAGGGGTTAATATAGTTGCTCCTTTATATTTAGAAAATTGTACTCCTTTAGGATCTATAATTATTGGTATCTTAAAAAAACGTGCTATTTTTATAATCTCCTCTACACAATCTAAAGTTCCTTTTGCATAATCAGACAATGCTAACACTTTATACTGAGGTAAATACACTTTAATAACATTCATCAATTGATCAGTATTAACATTATTAAATTTTTTTTCAAAATCTAATCTAATCATTTGTTGATTACGCGACATAACTCTTAATTTCATGATAGTAGGATGAGTATCAACCGAAATAAAATTCCATTTTATTTTGCATTCGGTAAGTCGTTTTTTCAATCTCTGAGCAGCATCATCAACTCCAACTAATCCTATTAATCTAACCCTACCCCCTAAAGAAGCAATATTCATTGCCACATTCGCGGCTCCTCCTGGTATATCTATAACATTATTAATTTCCACAACAGGAACAGGAGATTCAAAAGAAATTTTATTAGTAGACCCATACCAATACCGATCTAACATAATATCTCCTACTACCAACACATTAGATTTTAAAAAATCTGGTAAAATAACAGTCATACATTACATAAAAATATGAACATAATTTAATCATAAAATAATATACTGAATATAGTTTAACACACTTAACTCAGTACATATATTATATATAATACAAGTTTAATTACTCTAATATTAATTAACATATATATTATATATTTTTATATATACAAATTTATATTATTATTTAAATAATGAAAAAATATTTAGTAGGAGGAGCAGTACGTGATTCACTATTAAATCTACCAATCACAGAAAAAGATTGGGTAATAACGGGATCCAGTGCTCAAGAAATGTTAAGTATCGGATATGAACAAGTCGGAAAAGACTTTCCAGTATTTTTACATCCTAAAAGTCATGAGGAATATGCGTTAGCACGAACTGAACGAAAATTAGGATCAGGGTATACTGGATTTATTTGCCATACTGAACCCTCTATTACTATTGAAGAAGATTTATACCGCAGAGATTTAACAATTAATGCCATGGCATATGATATGAATGGCAATCTATTAGATCCATACAATGGTCAAAAAGATATTCAATTACGACTACTCAGACATGTATCAAACGCATTTTATGAAGATCCACTCAGAGTACTAAGAGTTGCTCGATTTGCTGCAAAACTTAAAAATATAGGATTCACTATAGCTATAGAAACCTTTGAAATTATGACTCACATGATTCATGAATTAAAATCACTATCTCCAGAACGCGTATGGATGGAAACTAAAAAAGCCCTAATCACAGATAATCCGCAAGTATATTTTCAAGTTTTAAAAAAATGTGGCGCATTAAAAATTTTATTTCCTGAACTAGATATACTATTTACTATACCACAATGTACAACACATCACTCAAACCTCATGAATTTAGGCAACCAAACCATGACCAGATTATCTAATATTTCCTGTTTAAGTAATGATCTTGCTATACGTTACGCTATATTATGCTGTAATCTAGGATCAGAAATGAATCCAAGAAAACAACCCCTCAAACAATTAACACAGAAAAAACCACAAATATCAATAATTAATAATTTATGTAATCGATTAAAAGTTCCAAATAATATTTTGAAATTAACTAAAATTGTTTTCATGTATTACCATGATTTATACGATGTTACAAAATTATCCTCTGAAATGATCATGACAATTTTTCAAGCGTTCGATTGTTGGCGTACTCCAACTAGAATTGAATTAATCATTAAAATTAATCAATCACAACTATTAGGAAGCAAATTTCATATAAACTATTTATTTTTTCAATCAACGCTTTTACGCACCGCATTTAATGAAACCACACAAATTAAAGCCAATGACATTATTAATTCTGGATTCTCCGGAATTAATATTAGTCAAGAATTATATTCTAGACGTTTACATGTATTAAAACACTGGAAAAATAAGTTTTTAACACATAAGCAATAATATTGCTATTGATCATTAATTAAACAACAACATCATATTACTATTACACATCTACACAACATACAAACAAATAACTTTAATCTTAACGAAAAAATTTTGATACCATACACATCCTGTGTATATTATAATAATTTCATCATATTCATACCAACATATTTCAATATACCACTCCACTTCACATCCTTATGACAAGACAAAATCATTTCATAATAAAATATTTTTATAAAATACTTTATTGATCTGATCAACATTTTATTAAATATTTAAACGTTATTATATCAAAATTAAGCACAATTCTTTGCAATCTATTCCCACCAAAACCAAATTAATCAATTTAATTATCAAAATAATTATTATTTTTCACTTATCATTATATATCCATAACGCAATAAAACATCTAATAATTATTATTAGTTATCATACTTCAATATAACTAATAAATATCATCAAAAATAAATATTTCAACATTTATTAAACACAACACACTACATTTATCCTATTACACCATTACCATTATTTTAATGTTACACAATCATCAAATATACATTATAGAGATAATATTTTATTTTCTCGCTCAATACATATTCCAACGCTACGTGCATTACAAACCGCATTTGGTTTATCTACTTTTAAACGAATCCAAGAAATAACTGAGAATTTTTCCATCAATATTTTTATAATTTCTTCTGCAATATATTCGATTAACAAAAAATGCTTTCCATTTATTGTATCTAATATAATATTACTAATTTTCGTATAATCTAAATAATTAGACATATCTGTATTAGAAACAAAAAACTTATCATGACAAGTCAACTCTAAATCAAAAATTAATTTTTGTAACTGATTTTTCTCCCAATCATAAATTCCAACACTTGACATAACTATCAATTGATTTATATATAAAATATCCATATGTATCACCATATATTTATTAATATTCAAATAAAACCAATATAATTATAAATAGTATCAACTATTTAATTTAAACTATATATACTGTAATATACTTATATTGCTCATTAATTGTTTAATAATAATCATGATTATTTTTACTGCTACATTAATAATAATACTTGCTTATTTTTTGGGTTCAATATCTGGATCTATCTTAATATGCAAAACATTACATTTTAAAGACCCTAGACAACATGGCTCTAAAAATCCAGGAACAACTAATATTTTAAGAATTATAAATTATAAAATAGCAATATTTGTTTTATTATTCGACTCTCTAAAAGGGGCCGTACCAATATGGTTAGGTACATATTTTCATATTGACCCTATATATTTATATATCATAGCAATCTCAGCATGTATAGGACATATATATCCTATATACTTCCAATTTTATGGAGGTAAAGGTGTAGCTACTGCATTTGGAGCGCTTACTGCAATAAGCATAAACTTTTTTATTATTATCATTATAACTTGGATACTTACTGTTTACCTTTTTCGATATGCATCATTAGGATCTATCGTCACCTTTATAGTTATAACATTTTATGTTTGGTACATCCAATACCATCATTTCGAATATATAATATTATTATCTTTGATTATACTTAGTCAACATAAAAATAATATTAAACGACTATGGAATCATCAAGAAAAACACATTTGGAATCGCTAATAAAATTGTAAATCTACATACAATCTTAACAACATAATACATAACATGTATTATGTTCATTCTTAGCTATCTCAAAAAATACTAGGTAAAGATTCTAATGACCAACGTGGTTTTACCGTAATCGATAAATCTCGATTTGACAAACCTGCTTTCAATCTAATTAAACCAGTATATGCTACCATTGCTCCATTATCTGTACAAAACTCTAATTCTGGACATAATAACTTACCTGAAATTGAATACATCATCTTTAACAACTTTGATCTTAACATTGTATTAGCACTAACTCCACCTGATATCACTAAATATTTTACTTTCATCTGTTTTAACGCTTTGTAACATTTCACAGACAACGTTTCAACAACGGCTCGTTCAAATCCACATGCAATATCTGCTCGAGTTTGCTGATCATTAGAGCTTGACATAATAGCACGAATAACAGCAGTCTTTAATCCAGAAAAACTAAAATTAAAACCTGGTTTGTTAATCATAGGTTTTGGAAAAATATAACGTCCTTTTATACCGACTTGCGCCATTTCAGATAATAATGCTCCTCCTGGATATCCTAAACCTAAAAACACAGCAATTTTATCAAATACCTCTCCTACAGCATCATCAACAGATTCTCCTAATATCTTATACTCACCTATATTTTTTACCATAACAAGTTGAGTATGACCTCCAGATACTAACAAAGCAATAAAAGGAAAATCAATTACATCAATAAAATCAGAAAAACTAGTACTATTAGAAATAATAAGTTTTTTATTCAGCATCGGAGTCAACAAATGAGCTTCCATATGATGTACACCAATAACAGGCACATTCCAAGCATAAGCTAATGAACACGCAACAGAAGCTCCCACCAACAATGCACCTATTAATCCAGGACCAGCAGTATATGCTACCGCATCTATATCACTCGATATTAAACGCGCTTGCTTCAGTGATCCTACAATTAATGGAATAACCTTACGAATGTGATCTCTCGCTGCTAACTCTGGTACTACTCCTCCATAACGCGAATGTAATACACCTTGACTATACACTTTATGTACTAATAAACCTCTATATTCATCATACACCGCTATGCCAGTTTCATCACAAGAAGTTTCAATTCCTAAGACACGCATATATTTTTTCTTTCCCCTGAATTACAAAACAATAATTTATTATACTGGTTATAAATCTAATATTTTAAAAATAACATATTCCATTATATGAATATATGTTAAATTATATATTTTTATTATCAGAATATATATTCTATAATATATTTTCAATTAAATTTAATGGAAAATACATATGCCAATAATAAAAGTACGAGAAAATGAACCATTTGATGTAGCACTACGTCGTTTTAAAAGATCATGTGAAAAAGCTGGAATTTTATCAGAAGTACGTCGTAGAGAATTTTATGAAAAACCTACTACAGAACGAAAAAGAGCTAAAGCATCAGCTATTAAAAGACATATAAAAAAAATAAATCGAGAACAATTAAAAAAATCTAGATCATTTTAATAATTTAATCTTATATCACTATTCTCATATAATAAATTTAGAAAATTCTTTATAATTTTCCTATTAATATACAAATACTACTTATAATATTTTAAAAATTATAATAACTAACGTGTTATAAAAATAATAATAAATACATAAAGATATGATTAATCGTATTCCACAAGCACTAATTGACGAGCTAATATCCCGAACTAATATTGTTCATATAATTAATCAACGCATACCTTTAAAAAAACAAGGCTCAAATTTCATTGCTTGTTGTCCATTTCATGTCGAAAAAACCCCATCATTCACCGTAAATCTTAAAAAAAAATTTTATTATTGTTTTAGTTGTGGATCACACGGCAATATAATAAATTTTTTGATGCATCATGATCAGCTTACATTTATTGAATCTATACAACAATTATCTATTCTCCACGGAATTTCTATAAAACATTTTCTATATAAAACTAAAAATAACAATTACCATGGAGATATTATCTATACATTTATGCGTGATATATGTAACTATTATCAAAACAACCTAAAACACAAAAAATATTCATATGCCTATAAATATCTAAAAAACAGAGGATTAACTGATAGTTCTATTATCGATTTCAAAATCGGATTTGCACCAATGGGATGGAATAATATCTTAACAAATATTAACTTATCATCATACAATCACAAATTAATCCACCAATCAGGCATGTGGATTAAATATCATCAAAATAAAAAATACGACCGTTTTCGAAATAGAATTATGTTTCCTATGCATAATAAATTAGGAAAAATAATAGCATTTGGAGGTCGACTCATTCAAAACAATAACACAGAACCAAAATATCTAAATTCTCCTGATACTTATATCTTTAAAAAAAATCAATATTTATATGGATTTTATGAAATATGTACAAAATACAAAAATATTCCTTATATATTATTAGTTGAAGGCTACATAGATGTAATTATTTTAACACAATTCGGAGTAAATTACGCAGTAGCATCTTTAGGAACATCCATTACAATTAATCATATTCAGCTCATATATAGCGTTACTAATCAAATGATTTGTTGTTATGATGGAGATTCTGCTGGAAAAAAAGCAGCCTGGCGTACATTAAATATTATACTCCCATATCTTCATGACCATCGAGAAATATGTTTTATGTTTCTACCTGTTAAGGAAGATCCAGATACTCTCATACGTAAAATTGGTAAAGATAATTTTTTAAAACAAATATCAAAAGCCCAAAGTTTATCTAATTTTATATTTGATACATTATTACACAAAGTAAAAATACAAACATTAGAAGGTCGAGTTAAATTAAGCCACTTAATATTACCTATGATTAACAAAATACCCGGCCAAATATTAAAATTATGTTTACTCCAACAATTAAGCAACAAAATAGGTATTTTAGATGAAAACAAATTAAACCAATTATTAATACAACACTCACCCACACTAACTAGTAATGTACAAAACAATGATATCACATATAATATAAAACATATTTTAATAGGATTATTGATACAAAACCCAAAACTTGCTAAATTAGTTCCAACTATAAAAGGATTAAAAGAATGTAAAGATAATATAATTATAGAATTTGTAAAATTGGTAAAATTATGTAAATCTTATCCATACTTAACTACCGAACAATTAATACATTATTATCATCAACACGATGAAAATAATTGTTTTACTAACATAATACGTTTAGCACATTGGAATCACATGATTACCGACGATATGATTACTGTAACTTTTATTGATACATTAACCAAATTATATGATTTAATTCTTGAACATAGACAAAACATACTTATTTCACGTGATCGTACATCTACTTTAAAAATAGAAGAGCGTCAAGAATTATGGTTATTAAATCAAACACTATCAAAACATACATTAACATAAATAAGTTACCATACATGTATTAGATTAATCATCATTTATTACAAAATTATTTAACAATACTTTTATATAAAATAACAAATTAAATAATTTTATACTTAGAATTATAAATGAAAATTACAATTATTAAATTAAACTTTTTACAATCGTGGGAGTTATTTTATGGATCATAACCCACAATCACAACTTAAATTACTTGTAACACGTGGTAAAGAACAAGGTTATCTAACCTTTTCTGAAGTAAATGACCATTTACCAGAAGATATAATCGATTCTGATCAACTCAATAATATTATTCAAATGATGAATGATATGGGTATTCAAGTGATGGAAGAAGCTCCTGATTCCGACGACTTTTTATTAACAGAAAATTGCGGTACTTCCAACAATGATGAAGAAGATGCTACAGAAGCAGCTGTACAAGCACTATCTCATGTAGATACAGATCTTGGAAGAACAACTGATCCAGTACGCATGTATATGAAAGAGATGGGTGCAGTGGAATTATTAACTAGAGAAGGAGAAATAGATATCGCTAAAAGAATTGAAGATGGAATTCATCAAGTTCAATGTTCAGTTGCAGAGTATCCAGAAGCAATTACTTATTTATTAGAACAATACAAACGTGTAAAAACCGGTGAAGTGCGTTTATCAGATTTAGTCACTGGATTTGTAGAACTCAATTTAGAACACGATACCTTATCTACAAAAACAATTCATGATGGTTATATCACACCAGAAATTATTAATTCTCCAATCATAATTGATGATGAAGAAAATACAGAAAATGATGATGATAATAATGTAGATCCAGAATTAGCACGAAAAAAATTTACAGATTTGCAAAAACAATACGAAAAAACCCGAATCACAATTAAATATAATGGAAGAGATCATCATCAATCATTATTAGAAATTTTAAAACTTTCTGAAGTATTTAAACAATTTAGATTAGTTCCTAAACAATTTGATTACTTAGTTAATAATATGCGTTCTATGATGGATCGCATTCGTTTACAAGAACGATTAATTATGAAACTATGTGTAGACGTCAGCCAAATGCCTAAAAAAAAATTTATTAATTTATTTTCTGGTAATGAAACTAGTAAAGATTGGCTAAATAAAGCTTTATCTTTAAATACATCATGGTCCCAAAAACTACACAATGTTGACTCAAAAATACAACAAAGTTTATACCAACTTCATCAAATTGAAAAAGAAACAGGATTAACAATAGAGCAAATAAAAAATATTAATAAACGTATGGCTATTGGAGAAGCTAAAGCTAAAAGAGCTAAAAAAGAAATGGTTGAAGCTAACCTTCGTTTAGTCATATCTATCGCCAAGAAATATACAAATAGAGGATTGCAATTTTTAGATTTAATTCAAGAAGGTAATATAGGTCTTATGAAAGCAGTAGATAAATTTGAATATCGTCGTGGTTATAAATTTTCTACCTATGCCACTTGGTGGATTCGCCAAGCTATTACACGATCTATAGCAGATCAAGCACGCACTATTCGCATTCCAGTACACATGATTGAAACAATCAATAAGCTAAACCGAGTTTCACGTCAAATTTTACAAGAAACAGGTTGTGAACCGACACCAGAAGAATTAGCAGAACGTATGTTTATGTCAGAAGATAAAATTAGAAAAGTATTAAAAATTGCTAAAGAACCTGTTTCTATGGAAACTCCTATAGGAGACGATGAAGATTCACATCTTGGAGATTTTATTGAAGATACAAATCTTGATTTACCTTTAGATTCTGCAACATCAGACAATTTAAGAGCTGCTACCAATGACGTACTTTCTGGATTAACTCCAAGAGAAGCAAAAGTATTACGTATGAGATTTGGAATAGATATGAATACCGATCACACTTTAGAAGAGGTAGGAAAACAATTTGATGTGACCCGAGAACGTATTAGACAAATAGAAGCTAAAGCATTAAGAAAACTCAGACACCCTAGTCGATCAGAAATATTAAAAAGTTTTTTAGATGATGATTGAACTAATTAATTAGATAACCATATATTTATATATAAATAATTATATGTTACAATCCATAAGAAAATGCAAGAACTGTAATATACATTAAATAAAACATTATTTTTCACTTAATGATATTTTTTGGATGGCCCTTTAGCTCAGTTGGTTAGAGCAGGCGACTCATAATCGCTTGGTCACTGGTTCAAATCCAGTAAGGGCCAAAATAATATAAAGTAACCGTATTATGCACGTTATATAATATATATAAAATTCAAAAGATATTTTGATTGTCCCAAACAAAAACCTACTATAATTAAAATCAATACCCAAGTGAAAGAACTAATCCAGTTGAATAACTGAAATTTCAAAAAATTTAACCCAGACACTCCTGCCATAGTAGGTAAGACTGTTCGTAAAAACGTCACAAAACGACCAACAAATAAAGTACATAATCCATGCTTATCTAACATATTACTTGCTCTTTGATAAGAACGAATAGGTAAATAAGATAACCATCGTTTAAAAATACTACTATTTTTTAAAAATCTTCCTTGTAAATAACTTACCCAACTTCCTAAACTTACTGCAATTGTTAAAGCTAACAAAGTTATAAAAAAATTCAAAATACCTTTTGCAATTAATATCCCTACAATGATCAATAAACTATCTCCAGGTAAAAAAAAAGCTAAAAGCATAGCATTCTCTACAAATAATACAACAAAAACTAACACATAAATCATTAAAATTAATTTTATATTAAAAATAAACGTTAAGTTCCCTTGATTTACTGCACTTAATAATTCTTTTAAGCTATTCACAATAAACATATTATTTTTTACATAACTATATAAAAATTTATACTGAATAAATACATCACATCCATTTAATAAAAATTCATATCATTTAATCTATGCGCTAAATTATATCAAAAACACAATATTCAACTATCACATGCAACCAACTATACAATAACCCTTGATCAATACCTATAATCATTACATTCCATATATATTAGTTTCATTTCATTTACATCATATGAATACCATATTTATTTCAAAATTTTAGTTCCAATATAAAACCATTACAACATATATAATACATATATTATTAATAAATAAATGTATAATTATATATAAGCTGACCTATAAGCCGGGTTCTGTCACGGGCAATCATTCATCTATGTTTTTATTCACATAAAAACTACAGCGGCTTACCCAAGTTCAGTACGGACTATACTATAGAACTTCTATTTAGCCTTGCTCCAAGTGGAGTTTACATTACTACAAATTGTTACCAATTGTATGGTGCGCTCTTACCACACCTTTTCACCCTTACTTTTATTATTAATTTCATAATAACATTTAGCGGTTTTTTTCTGTTGCACTTGTCGTAGATTCACATCTCCCAGGAGTTACCTGGCACTTTGTCCTACGGAGCCCGGACTTTCCTCTCCTTTCTCTATACTTACTAACTATCAACATACTCCAATTTTCATAGTATAAAAATAAAACAGTCTAGAAAAGCAGCGATTGCCTGGTCAGCTTCTACATAAGTTTATCATAAAACTAAATTCATTCATCCAACATCATTTTATTTATTTTTTCATTCAAATATTTTTTGTAAAAAATATTTTTTTTAAAATTATATATCTTTCCTGCCACAATAGCAGCCTTTTTTACAGACATTTCTAATGCTAACAATCTCATGGTATGCATCATTTTCGGCGACAAAATATCATTTTTTTTTGCATAATATCCAGAAACGATTAAAACCATTTCTCCTTGAATACGTGTTTTATCTTGCTGAACCCAATCCAACAACTGACTTACTGGAGCCCCATATACAGACTCCCAAATTTTACTTAACTCTCGCACTAAAACAATATAACGTTCTCCACCAAAAGTATTTAACATATCCTTTAAACTATCTACTATACGATATTTTACATCATAAAAAATTAATGTTCTTGACTCTTCTAATAACAACTTTAAACGATCCACACGTGCACTCTTTTTAGTTGGAAGAAACCCTTCAAAACAAAATCTATTCGTAGGTAATCCAGAACTACATAATGCTGCTATAGCAGCACAAGGCCCAGGTAATGACACCACCTTAATCTTTTTTTTATGACATGACTGCACTAATCGATATCCAGGATCATTAATCAAAGGACTACCTGCATCAGAAACTAAAGCCATATTATATCCTTGTTGTAATTTTTCAATTAATGCTGGAACTTTTATATTTTCATTATATCGATTCATAATATATAATGGTGTACGAATCGAAAAAGAATTGAGTAAAATTTTAGTACGACGAATATTTTCCGCAATGATATAATTTACCTGACATAAAATAGACAATGCTCGATAAGTAATATCTTGTAAATTTCCAATTGGAGTTGGAACAATATACAATGTCTTATTTTTACATATTTCTGATATACATTTTTTATTATTAAATATGTCAAAATTCATCTTAAAATATTAACCAAACATTATATAATATATAATGTATTTTATCTAAAATACACAACTTAATTTAATATATTAATTATAAATATTATTTACTAACATATATCATTAAAATAAAAATAAAAATTTAATAAAAATTAACACACCATAATATTAATAATCACAATATAATCAAACTTCTACAATTCTTCTATTGTATATAACTTTATACAATGCTAAAATAGCCCATTTCATATGTCTTGACTATTATATTCATAAAAAATATATTTTCATATAAAAACATTCAATATTTGTATATTCATGAATAATAATATAATATTTTTATTAGCATTATTCTCTTTTTTAACATTATCCGCATGTTCAAGCATGTTAACCATTGGAACTGCTGCATTTGTTACAACAACCTGGTATGATTCTCGTACTATAGGATCTCAAATAGATGATAATATTTTAAAAATACATATTTATCATGCACTACAAAAAAATAAACAAATTAAACAATCAACTAGAATAATAAATACAGTATATCAAGGAAACATATTATTAACAGGACAATCTCCCTCTACTGAATTATCTAATCAAGCTATTCAAATAGTTATGCACATCGATGGAGTAAAAAAAATCTATAACGCTATTCGACAATCTCAACCCATATCTTTACAGAATATTTTATTAGATTGCCTTATAAGTAGTCAAATACGATTCAATCTATTTACTCAAAAAAATGTCCATATAAATAATATCAAAGTTATTTCAGAAAACCGAGAAATTTTTCTTTTAGGAAAATTGACATTGGAAGAAAGAATATATGCTGAAAAAGTTGCAAAGAACATACGAGGAGTAAAAAACGTATTCACTACTTGTATAAATAATACATAATAAAGCTTAACATAATTATCCTAGATATCACAACACACTCTATTTAAATACATCATATCAAACTAATGCAATTGATTATGATCTCTTATATAATTATGAATCTAAACTACACCTGACCACTTATCCACATATACACTATATAAACAAATAAATATAATATAAATATATACTCAATCTTATCGTTTAGAAAACTGAGGACTTCTGCGAGCCTTGCGTAACCCAACCTTTTTTCTTTCCACCATTCTGGAATCTCTTGTCATTAATCCAGTCGCCCGTAATACACTTTTAAATTCAGCATTATACTGCAACAAGGCTCTAGTTATTCCATGAGATATAGCTCCCGCCTGACCAGATACACCACCCCCTATCACAGTAATATATGCATCTAATATATTTAATACATTAGTTACCTCTAACGGTTTTTTTATAATTATCTGAAAATTATCTTTTGGAAAATATTTATCTAATGATAGATTATTAATAACAATATCTCCATTTCCAAATCTCAAAAACACTCTAGCAGAAGCACTTTTTCTTCTACCAGTTCCATAATATTGGTTTCTTATCATATTTTATATAATACATCCATACCTTACGATTTCACACTATTTGCATTTATTGTATATCAGTTATATACAATCATAAATATTCTAAAACTTTAGGAGACTGCGCATTATGACTATGAATAGATCCTGAATATACTTTCAATCGTTTAAACATCATACGACCTAATGAATTTTTAGGCAACATTCCTCTAACTGAGGATTCAATCACTTTATTAGGATAAGACATAATCATCTGTTTAAATGTCAATTTTTTAATCCCACCAACATAACCCGTATGTCTATAATAAATTTTATCTTTATATTTACGTCCAGTTACACAGACATCTTTTGAGTTAATCACAATAATATAATCTCCTACATCAACATAAGGAGCATATTCTACTTTATGTTTTCCAATTAAATACTTGGCAATATTACTAGATAATCGACCAAGAACTTTATTTTTAGCATCTACAATATACCATAATCTTTTTATTATTCTTAATCGACTCATACAAACCTTATCATTATTAAATATTTAACTTAAAATAAACATTCATACTAACATACAATTATAACATAAATTCCATTATATATAATATCATCTAAACTCACATTCAATACTATCTAAACTACACTCAAATAAATAACTATAGCGCATTTTAGTATACATTATTTTACTAAAATATACACTCAAAACAAATTTAGTTTCTCAAATCATATATATATTATATAATGTTTAATAAATATTTAATTATCCATTTAAAAATTTAATATTACTATTTATGTTAATATAAATATTTATCCATATAAACTAATTATATGAAATTTTACTATAATACTATTAATTTTAATATTAAATTTATTATTTCATATTAAGTACAATTTAGTAGACTGAATCCTTATATCATTAACATAATAATGAAAAATATCAACTATTTAATTAATAATTATAATCAATTATCATTCAATATAATAAACAAATATCACTCCATCAAAAATAAGAGGTATGTAGTATGATCTACATCATTACAATATTTATCAGTTTATTAATGGGAATTATTATAGGAATTACTGGAATGTACTATAAAAATCGAAATCTATTAAATAATCAAAAAAATTTATATAATGAATTACAACATAACAAAACCAAACTTAATGAATATCAAAAAAAACTAAGCACTCATTTTTCTTATAATATAGAAATTTTAAACAAAATATCGAAAAATTATCAGGACTTATACCAAAACATTACCAAAAATGCTAATTTCTTTTTACCAAACACATATACTCAACATGATACCTACTACACTCATCATATAAACAATACACAAAATAACCATACAGAACCGTTACCTATTGAAACTCCAAAAGATTACTCTGATAATCCTGAACACAATATACTTAAAAAGGACAATTATAAATAATTTACGATTAAATCAAACTTTTAATAAATTTTACACTATTTATTACATAGATAAATTTTCAGATTTCAACAAAAAAAGTAAGATCATCATGTACTTAATGTAAATACTAATACACATGTTAGTATTATAAATACCAATGAATTTTTCATTGATACTATATAAAGTACCAGCAATTCTTAATTAAAACACAACTAACGAACCAATCATTTATGAAAATAGTAAATCCAATTATTACAATCAGCATAATATTTGCATTAATATGCATAAATAACCTACAAACTTCTAATAATTATTATACTGCATTAGGATCAGAAACTCCATATTTATCAATGCCTACCAGTTTAGCGCCAATGCTAGATAACGTTCTACCAACAGTAGTGAGTATACACGTAGAGGGAACACAACCTTCCAAAAGACTTACTTTACCTAAAGAATTTAGATATTTTTTTGGACCAGACCTTCCCAATGGAAATTTTGGCAATAGACCATTTGAAGGTTTAGGATCTGGAGTTATTATCAATTCCAATAAAGGATATATTATTACCAATAATCATGTTGTTCATGGGGCAGATAAAATCACCATACAACTAAATGATGGTCGCGAATATAATGCTAAAATTATTGGTCATGATGAACAAACTGATTTAGCTTTACTTCAAATATTAAAATTTAAAAATCTTTCTGAAATTAAAATTGCAGATTCCGATACCTTAAAAGTTGGAGATTTTGCCGTCGCTATAGGTAATCCATTTGGATTGGGCCAAACTGCAACATCAGGTATCATTTCAGCTTTAGGAAGGAGCGGATTAAATCTTGAAGGATTAGAAAATTTTATACAAACTGACGCATCAATAAATCGAGGTAATTCAGGGGGAGCATTAGTCAATTTAAATGGAGAACTAATCGGAATAAATACTGCCATTTTAGCTCCAGGAGGAGGTAATATTGGAATTGGGTTTGCCATTCCTAGCAATATCGTTAAAAATCTAAGTCAACAATTAATCGATTTTGGTGAAGTAAAAAGAGGACAATTAGGTATAAAAGGTACAGAATTAACTGCTGATATTGCCAAAGCATTTAACATTGATATACAACGAGGTGCATTTGTCAGTGAAGTTTTACCAGGATCTGCAGCTGCAAAAGCTCGAATTAAAGCTGGAGATGTTATTATATCTGTAGAAGGAAAACCAATAAAAAACTTTGCTGAATTACGAGTAAAAGTTGGCACCACTGCCCCAGGTAAAATCATCAAGATAGGTTTATTAAGAGATGGAAAAACACATATAGTTTCCGTTCTACTAGATGATAGCACTTGTGTTAGTACCAGCGAAGAAAATTTAATCCCGGCACTACAAGGTGCAACATTAAGTAACAATTATCTAAAAGATGGCACACCAGGAGTACAAGTAGAAGAAATAAACAAAGATTCTCCTGCTGCTTCTATAGGATTACAAAAAGGAGATATGATCATAGGTTTAAACCGTACCAGAATAAGTAACCTATCGCAACTACGAAAAATACTCAAAGAAAATCCAACAGTTATGGCTCTCAATATTATACGAGGAGGTACTAATATTTTTATATTGCTACGTTAAACAATATTTAATACGGTAATATATAATTTATTTTATATTTAAATAATACCATATTCAAAGAATTACAGACAAATAATTATATACACTAATAATTAGTAATATAATTATTTGTCTGTAATTCTTTGAATATGGGCTCCCATATTTTGTAATTTTCTTTCAATATTATCATACCCCCGATCAACATGATTCACCTGATCAATTATAGTTAAACCTTCTGCAATACATCCAGCTAACACTAAACTTACAGATGCTCTTAAATCCGTTGACACCACTCGAGTCCCTATCAATGTATCCACTCCATGACATATAATAGTATTATTTAATATCTGTACTCGCGCCCCCATCCTAATTAATTCTGGAACATGCATAAAACGATTTTCAAATATTGTTTCAATCACTTTACCAACCCCTATTGCAACTACATTCAATAAAGTAAATTGAGCTTGCATATCAGTAGGAAATCCAGGATACGGTTTCGTACATATTTTGATAGCTTTTGGTCTTCTACCATGCATATTCAAACTTATCCAATCTTTTCCGGTATTAATATCTGCTCCAGATTCTCTTAATTTTCTTAAAACACATTTTAAAATATTTGGATTAGATCTTAAACAAATAACATGCGATCTAGAAATGGCTGCTGCTACTAAAAATGTACCAGTCTCAATACGATCAGGAATAATACAATATCTACCTCCTTTTAATTTTTGAGTACCTTCAATAATAATTCTATTACTTCCTGCTCCAATAATATTAGTGCCTAACATAATTAAAAAATTAGCAGTATCAATAACTTCTGGTTCACGCGCAGCATTATCAATAATCGTAATTCCCCTAGCTAATGTAGCAGCACTCATAATAGTTACAGTAGCCCCCACACTAATTTTGTCCATGACAATATGAGCTCCTTGTAATCGTCCATTAACAGAAGCTATAACATATTCCTCACCTAATATAATTTTTGCTCCTAATTTTTTTAAGCCTTTAATATGCAAATCCACTAATCTTTTTCCAATAGAACATCCTCCCGGAAACCAAACTTTACCATAACCAAACCTCGCCACCAAAGGCCCTAATATCCATATAGAAGCTCGAATAGACTTAACTAAATCATAGGGGGCGCAACATGCATGTACCTTACTAGTATCAGAAAACACTATAATATTTTGATGTTCTACCTGTGCTCCAAGTTGATTTAATAATTTAATCGCAGTATCAATATCTTTTAATTTAGGCACATTATAAATTTCTACAGGCTCCGAAGTTAATAATGTAGCAAACAAAATAGGAAGTGCAGAATTTTTAGCTCCTGATATTACTACTTCACCTTTTAAAGTAGTAGGACCCTGAATATGAAATCTATCCATTCTCAATTTTTTTAAAAAATTATTTATATTTTATAACATTAACTAAGAAACATATTATTTTATATAATACTTACGACAAATTTTCCACTCCTGAGGATTAAATGAATAAATAGATATAGAATGGATTTTATTGTCCACAATATATTTAGTAATAGGGGCATATACCATTTTATGTTGCTCTAATTTACTTTTATCTACAAATATTTGATCAACAACAATTATTTTATAATGATCTTGATCAACAAAAACATATATCTCCTGCAAAGAAAGATTTTTAGATAAAATTTTCTTTATTTCATCCGCATACATATCATTATCCATCTTAAAATATAAAAATAACACTCATTTCTAACTTAATCTCTGTATAACAGTATATATAAATTTAATTTATTAATACTGTAATAATTCTATTGATAAATAATACATAAAACTATATTATATCATAAAATAAATACTTATTTCATTTAAATTATTTAATTTTAACAATACGATAAATGATATTTATTGTATTGTTAACTCTTCCCAATACAATAATCAATCACAATAAGAATCAGAAATATATGGTATTGTTTATATTAATATATTATTTTCACATACATACAACACATTCAACTATGCACCCCTATATTTCATTATTGGATAATGAAATATATACTCATCAAGGTAAAGAAGTAATTACCAATATGTATAATATAATTGAAAAAAATCTTACACTTAACTTAATAGCAAATAACGTTCAATACCACCCCAATCAAAAAACTATTTCGTTTACACATCCGAGTATTACTATTTTTAATAACAAAAATATTGCAATTTGGTATATCACATGTAATCAAGCTCAACTATACCATCAGAAAAAAACATTAAATCTACATGGACAAGTTTTTATCAATCAAATAGTAAAAAAAATATGCACTCAATCTATTATTACCAATCAATTATTAATTGATCTAAACAATCAAAGTATAATTTCAAATAATAAGACAATCATACATGGACATTATTTTTATTCTATTGGATCATGCATGAATATTAACTTACATACACAAACAACCACACTTTTTGGAAAAATATATACTCAATATGAAATTCAGAATATGTAATAAATTATATATCATCATATATATCTTAATAAATATACTTATATTTTTAAAAAACTTTACTTATGCAAACTCTCCAATAATAGAGATTCATTCTGAATATCAATCCATCAATAAATTGACTAATGTTATTCATTTTACAGATAATGTAATCTGTAAATATAAAAATATAAAATTATATGCTGATAAAGTAATAATTACCCATAATCAAAAAAAATATAAATCATCCATACTTACAGCATATGGGCATCCTGCTACTATCCATTATATTCAAACATCAAAAAATATAACTTCTGCTAGTGCAGAAGTTATATTTTTTGATAGCATTGACAACATAATAACATTCTCCGGAAATGCCCATATAAAATACTTAGGAAATTCTATCTACAGCGATAATATTATATATTCTATAAACCAAAAAAAAATCCAAGCTATTTCTAACCAAAATAATCAAACCACCACGATTTTATCCATATATCCAACTTCTTAAATTATATATCACATGAATACTCTTACTATACAAAAACTATCTAAAACTTATAAAAAAAAATACATAGTCAATAATATTGATTTACATATAAACTCAGGAGAAATTATAGGTTTATTAGGTCCTAATGGTTCTGGTAAAACCACAACTTTTTATATGATATTAGGAATCATTATTCATGATTCTGGAGAAATTATATTAAATAATAACAATATTGAAACATTACCAACTTATTCTAGAGCTCGATTGGGCATAGGATATTTACCTCAAGACAATTCCATTTTTAGAAATCTAACTGTTTTTGATAATCTTATGTCTATTGCGCAAATACAAAAACACATTAATAAAAAGGAACGCTATCAATATATAATAAATTTAATGGATCAATTTCATATTCGCTACTTAAAAAATAATATTGGTTATACTTTATCTGGAGGAGAACGAAAAAGAGTAGAAATAGCACGCGCACTCATCGCAAAACCTCAATTTCTATTACTTGATGAACCATTTTCCGGAGTTGACCCCATTTCTATCCAAGACATTCAAAACATTATTAAACAACTACAAACTTACAAAATTGGTATATTAATTACTGATCATAATGTAAAAGCTACATTAAGCATATGTGAACGAGCATACATAATTAATCAAGGTGTATTAATTGCTCACGGCTCTCCTGCAGAAATTTTAAATAATACATATGTACAACAAGTATACTTAGGAGAAGTAATTTCTTTTTAAACCTTTTAAAATATGAATTATTGTAATAATATACCACTTAAATATAAAATAAATTTATCTTGATATCCATAAATGATCGTATAAATTTATTAATACAATTTAATATTAATATATTGAATAACATCATTTATCTTAATAAATATAATTTAATAATTTTTACAATTTTATTAGTAATATTTTTTATTGTTAATTATATTTATACGTCAGTTATACATACAGTATTTATACGCCTACAACATATTATCTATTAATACACATATAAAAATTTTTACTACAATACAATCTAATCTATATGTCACTACGCTGCTATTATTTACGACAAACAGAAAACAAGACTCCTTGATTTTTTCCAAACAAAATCGAAACTAAAAAGAATATACTATTACATAACACTATAGTGGGTCCAGCCGGTAAAAACATATAAAATGATCCAAGTAAACCTATCCAAGAACATAATAGTGCAATACATACAGACAACAACAACATATTTATTAAACCCGGAACCCAACAACGAGCAGTTAAATTAGGTAACATCATTAATCCAATGGACATTAAGGTACCAGTTATTTGAAAACTAGCCATTAAATTAAGTACAACAATTAATAAAAAAAATATTTGAATGACTTTTAACAATATAAAATCATTGCTTCTTAAAAAATCTGGATCAAATGCTTCAAAAATAAGAATTCTATAAAAAAACGCTAAACTAATTAAAGTTATTGTACTAATTACTCCAATAAATTTTACACTAAAAATACTTATCGAAAAAACAGAACCAAATAATAAACCTAATAAATCTACATCAGATCCATATAATGACATCAAAACCACTCCAAAAGCTAAAAATCCTAAACAAAAACCTGAAAAACTAGCATCTTTTTGTAATGATGTCTTTTCGCTGACCCATACTGATAAGATTGCAACTATTAAACCTGATATAAAACCTCCTACATTCATTACCGTTAATGATACTCCTGAAAATACATACCCTATTACCACACCTGGTAATATAGCATGAGATAATGCATCTCCTACTAAACTCATTCTCCTTAACATTAAAAAACCACCTATTAGAGTAATACTAATAGATAAAGCACAACATGCTACTATAGCACGACGCATAAAACCAAAATTAATAAAAGGATCAAATAACAAATGTATAGTCGTATACATCTCAATAACAATCAATCACAGTATTAAAAACTAAAATCGAAAAAATATATTATATATTTTTATTTGTATTCCAAGCACTAAAATGTTGAGTTAATAATAAAATATCTCTATGTATAAAATATTCAGAAATAAATCTATTATGTAATACTATGACTATGGTACAACCATTCTTACATAACTTATTAATAGCTCGAATTAATATTTTACAATGCATCTTATCAAGACCTTGAAAAGGTTCATCTAATAATACATATGAAGCTTGTTGCACCAATACTCGTGCGAATAACATACATTGCAATTGACCTCCTGATAAACTATCTATTCGTTGATTAATTACATCTAATAACTGAACCTCTTCCAAAGCTTGTAAAATTAAGTGCCGTTGTTGACTATTAATTTTTTTAAAAAACCTAACTCTTGGCCAACATCCCATGGCCACTACATCAAATACAGTTATTGGAAAATAACAATCTATATTCTTAATTTGAGGCAAATAACTAATTACTTTCGGTTTATTATTAAATACAATTTCTAATTTTCCAGAAGTTGGAGGTAATAATCCTGCTAATGTTTTCAGGAAAGTAGATTTTCCTACTCCATTAGATCCTATTACAGTCAATATAGTACCTGTCTTAATGCAACCATTAATTTCAGGACCAACCCTATGACCATAATAACCAATTACTAAATTACTCATTATTATCATAATAATGATTATTAACACATAATAGAAGACCAAAAAATTGCTATCCATAAAAAAAATAAAACTAATATTACTAATAATATTCGAACAATTCCAGAAATAACAAATAATTTCATTTCAATGGATAAATACTGTTTATTATCAATCATATTTAAATGTTATAACATAACATATTTTTATACCCCAACTTTTTAAAATTCACTCATCAAACATCTATAATTTTAAATGATTAAAACTCTATTACCGAAGGTCGGACTCGAACCGACACACCTCACAGTGATTGATTTTGAATCAATTGCGTCTACCTTTTCCGCCACTTCGGCAAATAATCATATCATCATATCAAATATTTAATCTTACATTAACAAAAAACATTATAAAATAATAAATACTTAATTCACAAAAACCTCAATATCAATTCACTAATATTCTTACTATACTAAAAATTAATAAATATGTATATATTTATTTAAATTCATTATCAATACGTCTCTTCAACATATTTATATCATCCATTACAAGAAAATCTTACATAATAGAGATATATTTTACTCTTATACGTTTATACATTATAATACTAGTAAAATACTATACTATATGAATTTTATTATATGAACAACTTTGATTTTAATTTATTAGTAGTTTTAAATGCATTATTAGAAGATAACAGTGTTAACTTAGCTGCCAAAAAACTTAATGTCACTGCTCCTGCTATTAGCAAATCATTAAACAAAATACGTATTTTATTCAATGATCAAATTTTAGTACGTAGCGGCACTAAATTAACTCCTACACCAAAAGCAATGGCTTTGAAAGAAAATATTAAAGATTTAGTTAATCAAATTGAGACATTAATTAACAGCAACATTGTTTTTGAACCCAAATACACCAACACATCATTCACCATTGCATCAAATAGTTCTATTTTCTTTGCTCTTAATACTATATTATTCCGAGATATTCAATCTAATACACCTAATATATTCATAAATTTAGTAAACGATTCTGATTACGATGATGATTTTTTAAGAAATAATACTATAGATTTATATGTAGGAGAAATGCGATCTCTCAATCCGGAAATAACTATTCGAACAATTTATATGTCTAAATCCTGCTTAATATGTAGAAATCATCATCCCATTCTATCTAAACATAAAAACATGGACAATTTATTAAAATATCCGTTCATTCAAACAAAACACGAATATCTAATTAACACTGACGAAACTAACAAATATTTCTGGTCAGAACGTAATATCGTTGGAATCACACCAGATTACATCACCACCATCAACGCCGTAACACATTCAAATATATTAGCAATCATACCAAATTATATATTAACATTAACACATCAATTAAATACACCTTTATCCAATTTCAACCCTGATTTCGATTTAGGTAAAAAAAATATTATACAGGCATGGCATTCTAAAAACAATCAATCTGCTTCTCACAAATGGTTACGAGATCACACCAAAAATATGCTATTAACATATATCAATAATACATCCAATCATACATTAAGATAAGCCTAAAAATATCAAAATATATTTCTCAAAAAAATTGTATTAATCATTAAAAATAACATAATTAAAATTATTGAACCAACTATAGGAGTGATATTATATACAATACTTAATATTTCAAAAATTTGATGTAAAACATAAAACACAAAACCAATTATACCACCAAAAAACAATCTAAAACTTATTTTCTTCTTATAAAACGGACCATAACTATATAACAATGCTATTGTTAACATCATCACCCCAAAAATAGGAGAGAAAATTTTATCCCAAAAAATCAACTGATAATACTTAGAATTTTGACCAAGTACATCAAAATACTTAATACAACATATTAATTTAGAAATAGATAAAAAATGAGGATTTACAGTAATCATCGATAATATAGCAGGAGTCAAAGTAGTATTCCATTCATAACTTAAAATTTTTCTATTTAAGAACTGCATTTTATCAACAAACTCCAGTTCATTAATATTCGATACAGACCACGAATTATCAATATATGTCGCTTTTTCAATATATATAATTCTTTTTAATTGTCTCTCTTCTGTAAAATGATATAAATTAATTCCTAACAAATCTTGAGTAGTTAACATATAATTTACATGAATGAAACTATTACCACTATCCATTAACCATAAATTTTTATTTTTTTCAGGAAATAAATATACATTATATTGTTTATAATGTTGATGTGAACACAATAAATATTGACTATACGGCAATAACCATATGTTATATATGACATATAATAATACTATAAAAATAGAAGTTTTTATAACCGATAAATTAATTTGTAAATTGCTTAACCCAAAAACTTTCATAATAATCAATTCATTGCGTAATTCAAGAATACCTAATCCTAATACTCCCCCTAATAAAGTAGATAATGATAAAAATAATTCAAAATCTTTTATTATATTTAAAAAAATGCAAAAAAAAATTTCAAAAACAGAATAAGTTTGTTTTTGAAAATTACGTAATTCATCTACTAATCTAATAATACTTGATAAAGATATAAAAATTAAAAAAATCATAAATATATTCAATAAAACATATTTTTTAATATAACGCTCTAAAATATTTGACATACACATATTATTTTTTCAATAAATATATAAAAATAATTCTTAAACATTTAAAACGAAAAGATTCCCACACATTCATTAATAATAAAATTATTAAATAAATACAATTTATAATCCACATTAATATAATTATATTCATGTAATTTAATACACTACAAGTATACAACATAATATGAAGCATATAAAAAAATACATATAATACTACTGCCAATAAAAAATTTGACAAATAACCATATGCAATGTTCATCATGACAAATAATGCTATCATTGGCATTATAAAAACAGATATAAACAAAGTTAAACGCCAATTTAATTCTATATATGATTCTAACTCAGAAGATATTAAAAGTTGATTAATATTCATATGTTTCACTGATTTATTAACATCCCTTAAAAATTGATATTTATCATGTACTAACGTACGATATTGATTAAAATATGTTACAAATCTTGGAATACATAGTAATTGAGTATTATGTATTTCATAATACATTCCTGATTGCAAAATAATTAACTGAGATTTATCATTAAAATTATAATGTATACTACCCTGGTCAGCAGTAATAATACTAAACACATTCTTATCTATATTTTGTACTCTCTTTAATATAAATACATGATTAAGCATACCATTTTTAATATTATCAATAAATAATACAAGATGTTCATCAAATAATAAATAAAATTTCTTCTCTATTAATTCAATAAAATACGTATTTTTTTTCATTTTAAAAAATATATTTTCTTTATACTGTTCACAATGAGGCGCCAAATATGCTAAATTAATTAAACTTAATATTGCAATAACAGTACTATACATACATATGCTTTGTATCAAAACATACTTATTAACAGCACAAGAATACATTGCTAAAATTTCATTATGCATATGCAATCGATAACACGAAATAAGTACACTAAGAAATAAACTAAATGGAATTATTAACTTTCCTAAATCTGGAATACTCAAAAATAAATATAGAAATATCCAATATATTGGAATATTATTACTTAAACTTAGTACTTTTATTGATTTTTGACAAAAACAAGCTAATAACAACAATATTAAAATAATTAATTGATTTTTACATATTTCTTTCATTATATATTTAATTAAAATCATTTTTATCTAAAAGCTTGTCTTGTGCCACAAAAATCAGTATCATTACAATTAATCTTATATATAAAAACCTTGGTCATTAATATTATTGTTCATGGTTTCCATTATAAATAATTAATTATATCAACAAATAAATGCCTATTAAATTTGATGTTACTCAAGAACATATAGAATCATATCCGAATTTTTGTATTGTTACAGGTGTATTTAACGACTCATATTTATTCCCTTCCACTATACAAATTGATAAAATGAGTCAAGGATATATCTCCTCACTACTAAAACGTAACAATTTTAACGGATCTATTAATCAACACTTATTGTTATATGATGCTCCATATTTTTTTAATAAATTAATTTTATTGATAGGTTGCGGGAAAAAAAATGAATTTAAATCACAATCTTACAATACCGTAATACATTATATTATCAATTTTTGTAAAAAATCATCTATTACTAAAATACTATTATTATTAAGTGAACTCAATATTGATGGATACGATAATTACTGGAAAATCAGAAATAGCATAACATTATGCAACAACGAATGTTATATTTTTAACAAATTTAAAAATATAAATGACGTAACCAAAAAAAATATTACATATGAAATAATTTCTTATATCGATAAACTTGATAATAACTTTCAGTATTGTAAACAAGCTGTTAAAGATGGACTAGCTATAGCTAAAGGATTGAATATAGCAAAAAATCTTGGTAATATGCCTTCTAATTATTGCACCCCTAATTATTTATCAAATAAAGTGCAAGAATTATCTAATTATAATACAGATCTTGATATAGAAATAATTAATGAATTACAACTCAAAACAATAGGAATGCATGCCTATTTAGCTGTTGGATCTGGATCTATTTATCCAGCAGTTATGCCTATTATTAAGTATCAAAAAAATCCTAAAGGCCCAAATACTAATCCTATTATTCTTATAGGTAAAGGAGTAACCTTTGATTCAGGAGGAATATCTATAAAACCATCAGATAAAATGGATGAAATGAAATATGATATGTGTGGAGCCGCAGCAGTATACGCGATAATGTCCATAGTTTCCGAACTACAATTACCATTAAATATTATTGGCATACTTGCTGTTTCTGAAAATATGATTAGTAGTAAATCGTTAAAACCTGGAGATATTTTAACAACTTTATCTGGACAAACAATAGAAATATTAAACACCGATGCAGAGGGTAGATTACTTTTATGCGACGTTCTTACATATGTAGAAAGATATAATCCTGAAATAGTTATAGACATAGCTACACTCACCGGAGCATGTGTAATTGCCTTAGGTAACCATTATAGTGGCCTAATGTCCAACGACAATAACTTATCCAACAACTTAATTTTTGCTTCCAAACAAACAAGAGATTATATCTGGAGATTACCGTTAGATGAAAATTTTGAAAAACAATTAGAATCCTCTTGCGCTGATATAGCAAATGTCGGAGGAAGATCTGGTGGTGCTATTACAGCAGCATGTTTTCTAAAAAAATTCGCACATAAATATAAATGGATGCACTTAGATATTGCAGGAAGTGCTTGGATCTCTAAAAATTGTGTTAAAAGTTCTACAGGTCGCCCTGTAGAACTTTTAACACAATTTTTAATTAATATATCAAAAATATAATAAAAATCAATTAATTATATAAAATAGATAACTTAATAACTTCAAATAATAATAATTATAATTATAATTATAATTATATATAAACATATATTTTAAATTACAAAAAAATTGTTTTATATATGATATACAAACAGGGAACATTTTACTTATTACCATTCATACATCATAAAAATGACCTAAACACTATAGAACAATTAGTATGTCATTTAACAAAAATCCACTGGAGACTTGGAAAAACTATATTAATAACATGCGACACTCACGATCAAGCAAAAAAAATCAATGAAGCCTTATGGAACTTTGAAAAAAATTCATTTTTACCACATGGACTATTTAGTAAAAATACATATAATATTCCAATTACTATATACTGGAGCCAGTGTTGTTATGACAATAAATACAGAAATACACTAATTAATCTTATGCAAAAAAACAAAAATTTTTTTTTAAATTTTCATGAAATAATTGACTTTGTTCCTAATGAAGATAACCTGAAAAAGCTAGCTAGAATACGATATAAATCCTATAGAAGTCTTGGTTTTAACTTAAAAACAACCCACATATCCACAAAAAATCAATGATTATTAACACCATAGACAAAATATATAATCCAAAAAATATAGAAGAATCAATTTATAATTTTTGGGAAAAATCTAATTATTTTGAACCTGATATTATTAATAACTACAAAAAAAATTATTGCATTATGATGCCCCCTCCTAATATTACCGGAGGATTGCATCTAGGTCATGCATTTCAGCAAACCATTATGGATATCTTAGTTCGATATCAACGTATGAATGGAAAAAACGTATTGTGGGCTTCAGGATTAGATCACGCTGGAATTGCTACACAAATTTTAATAGAAAAAAACTTTTATAATAAAAAAAATTCTATAAAAGATAACCATGATCCACATTCCTTAATCAAAGAAGTTTGGTTATGGAAAGAAAAATCCGAAAAATTCATCAATTATCAAATAAAACGATTAGGTCATTCAGTATCTTGGAAAAATAAACATTTTACAATGGATCCAGAAATATCATTAGCAGTAAAAGAAGCTTTTATTCAATTATATACAAATAACTTAATTTATAAAGGAAAACAATTAGTAAACTGGGACTCTAAATTACAAACAGCGATTTCCGATTTAGAAGTATCTCATAAACAAAAATCAGATTTTATATGGTACATACAATATCAATTAGAATATAATACATCCCATATTAACAATCAAAAAAAAAATGCTGATTATTTAACTATAGCTACAACAAGACCAGAAACCATTTTAGGAGATGTTGCTATCGCAGTAAATCCTGAAGATCCTCGTTATTCTCATCTAATTGGAAAATATGTATTCACTCCAATAACAAATAGACGAATTCCTATAATATCTGATAAATTTGTAAATATTAATAAAGGAACAGGTTGCGTTAAAATTACTCCTGCTCATGATTTTAACGATTATATCATAGGAAAAAAATATAAATTACCTATGATTAATATTTTTTCCACATACAAAACCATTCTTACAATACCTGAAATATCCAACAATCAAGGACAACCATACATTCAATCCAATGATCAATATCATATTCCCAAAATGTTTCACAATCTTGATTATAAAGATGCACGCAAAAAAATAATTGAAGAATGCAAACGACTAAAAATATTAGAAGACATTAAAACTCATCAATTAACTGTTCCTATTAATAATCGTACTGGAACAATTATCGAACCTATGTTAACTGATCAATGGTTCATAAAAACAAAATTTTTGGCTAAACAAGCTATAAATGCTGTTACCAACGAAAAAATTAAATTTATTCCTAAAAATTACACAAATATATATTTACAATGGATGAATGAAATTCAAGATTGGTGTATATCTAGGCAAATATGGTGGGGCCATCGTATCCCTGTTTGGTATGACAATAATAATACAATATATGTAGGACACTGTGAAAAAGATATTAGAATAAAAAACCAACTTAACAAGGATATACAACTATCTCAAGATAATAACGTATTAGATACATGGTTTTCATCAAGTTTATGGACATTTTCTAGTTTAGGATGGCCTAAAAATAACACTTTATTAAAAATGTTCCATCCTACCAATATTATAATAAGCGGATTTGATATCATATTCTTTTGGATAGCTCGAATGATTATGATGACTATGTATCTTGTTAAAGATCAAAACAACAATGCACAAATTCCTTTCAAAAAGATATACATAACCGGACTTATGAGAGATAAATTTGGTCAAAAAATGTCTAAATCTAAAGGTAACGGAATAGATCCAATAGATATCATTGATGGAATTTCCAAAAAAAAATTATTAAAAAAACAACTGAAAGAAAACAGTCAATCTAAATCAATTTCAAGTATCATCAAATACATTAATACACAATTTCCAAATGGTATTAAACCTTACGGAGCTGATACATTACGATTAACTTTAACTGCACTAGCATCATCTGGTCAAGATATACACTGGGATATGCATAAATTGGAAAGTTATCATAATTTTTGTAACAAACTATGGAATGTTAGTAAATTCGTTATAACACATACTGACAACTACCATTATGATATAGACACTAAAAATAAAAAAATATTTTCCTTATCAGACCGATGGATTACTTCAAAATTACATCAAACAATACAAAAATTTAGTCAAGCATTAAATGATTACCGATTTGATCACACAGTAAATATACTATATGAATTCATTTGGCATCAATTTTGCGATTGGTACATAGAATTTACCAAACCAATTTTATATCATAGCACAAATACACTGCAACTAATCAGTACACGTTACACCTTAATTACATCTTTAGAATCTATACTACGTTTATCACATCCAATTATTCCATTTATCACAGAAAAAATTTGGCAAAAAATCCATTCCATAGTAACTACAAATAATAAACACACTATTATGCTACAATCATTCCCTAAATATGATTCTAATTACATTGATCTAGAATCTATTTCTGATATAGAATGGATACAAAATCTCATTGCTGAAATAAGAATGATTCGAACTTACACTGGTATATCATATAAAATTCCATTAGATATAGGATTTTATAATACTTCTAATCATATCAAAGAATGTATTTCAGAAAATTATCATATACTTACTAAAATATTACAATTACAAACAATCAATTTTTTAGAAAAAAACGATATTTCTAACAATCGATATTTCAAAATCCCAATAAAAGAATCAGAATTAATAATTTTCATTCCCAATATCTTTGACAAAAAAACCGCAATTCATAAATTTAATAAAGAAATAAAACTAATAAATTATAAAATTCATCTTTTAGAACAAAAAATGAATAATACTAATTATTCTCTTAATCTACAACATTCCTTTAAAAAATCACAAGAAAAATTAAATCATTATAATAAAACCAAAAATAAACTACTCAATCAATATTTTATAGTTAAAAACTTATAAACACATGCATTAATTAAAACCAACTTATAAAAAATTACAGAATATATAATAATAGAGTAGAATTTAATTCTTAAACAATGAATAACATTCAATGTTATATAATACCATATTATACAAAATCAAATTAATTATTAATCATTTTAATATTGATTTAATGGAAATTTTTAAAAAATTATATTATTTAAACAAAATACTGCCATTGTAATATATTACTATACTATCGAATACTAATAATACACATAGAGGAATTTTATATGAATCAACTATATCAACGATCTTTTTTAAGATTAATGGATTTTAGTATGAATGAAATTATGTATATTCTACGTTTATCTCATTTTCTAAAACAACAAAAATCTAATCATACAGAAACTCAAAAATTACATAAAAAAAATATCGTACTTATTTTCGAAAACCATTCAACCCGAACAAGATGCGCATTCGAAGTTGCAGCATTTGATCAAGGAGCAAGAGTAACCTGTTTAACTCCAAATATCAGTCAAATTGGTCACAAAGAATCTATCAAAGACACCGCTAAGATATTAGGTCGAATGTATCATGGAATTCAATACCGTGGATATAATCAAGATACGATAAATATATTTGCTCAATATTCTAATGTTCCCGTATGGAATGGACTTACTGAGCAATTTCATCCAACACAAATGCTTGCTGACTTAATGACCATGCAAGAACAAGTTCCACATAAATCATTCTGTAAAATAAAATTAGCTTATGTTGGAGATGCTCGTAACAACATAGGAAATTCTTTATTAGAAGCTGCATCAATAATAGGTTTTGATTTAAGACTAGTCTCTCCTAGAGAATTTTGGCCACAACAAGAATTACTTACAACATGCCGAAAATTAACAAAACTTAACAAAGTTAATATCCTACTTACTGAAAATATTCAAGAAGGAGTAAAAGATGTAGACTTTCTATACACCGATGTATGGGTGTCAATGGGAGAAAATGAAAAAGTATGGACACATCGAATCTCTTTATTATCCCCATATCAAGTTAATCAAGATATGATTAACTATACTGGTAACTCAAATGTAAAATTTTTACATTGTTTACCAGCTTTACATAATAATGAAACCACCATTGGTAAAAAAATTGCTCATAAACATAATTTATTTAATGGACTAGAAGTAACAAATGAAATATTTGAATCAAAACACAGTATTGTTTTTGACCAAGCTGAAAATAGATTACATACAATCAAAGCTCTTATGATTTCTACATTATTACCTAACTTATACCACAAGAATATAACCTTTCATACAAAAAATTAATAAAATATACTAATAACATTATATTATTATCAAAAAATTTTTTAAAAATTACATCAGGAATAATTATATGAATAACATTAATATTATAAATAAAAAAAAAATCCATGCCCCTATGGGACCATATACTCAAGCAATAGATACAGGAAATATAATATTTATTTCCGGGCAAATTCCTATAATTCCTGATACAGGAATGATTCCTAATAATATTCAGGAACAAACATACCAAGCACTAGAAAATATAAAAAGCATTATTACATCCAAAAATTTAATAATAAATAATATCGTCAAAACCACTTTATTTATTAAAAATATTAATGATTTACCAATTATAAATATCAGTTATGAAAAGTTTTTTAAAATTAACTTAACTACAATTAATCATATATCAATTTTACCAGCAAGATCTTGCGTAGAAGTCTCCAAACTACCCAATAATGCTTTAATAGAAATTGAAGCAATTGCAATGCGATTTAACAAATGATCTACTGTATAAATACAGTATTCTCCTAAATACTGACATTAATAATCTATATATTGAACAATTATAATATTAATATATTTTCTTTTCTATATAATCACCATACAAAATACATATTCACTGAATACTCAGTATTAATACTGAGTATTCAGTGAATATGTATTCAATAATAAAAATATTTATTACTATTATTTATTTAACATTTCCGACTCATATGCTAAAGCTTTTTTCACATCATACTGATTTTCCCATTTTGCAATTACTAATACAGCTAATGCATTTCCCACTACATTTAATGCTGTACGAGCCATATCTAATATTCGATCAACTCCTGCTATAAATGCTAATCCTTCTAAAGGAATCCCTACACTACCTAATGTAGCTAATAACACTACAAAAGATACCCCTGGTACCCCAGCGATACCTTTAGATGTAATCATTAAAGTTAACACTAAAATAATTTCTTGACTTAAGGATAATTCAATTCCATATAATTGTGCAATAAAAATAGCAGCAATGCTCTGATATAATGTTGACCCATCTAAATTAAATGAATATCCAGTAGGTATTACAAAACCAGTAATAGTAGATGGAGCTCCATAAGATTCCATTTTCTTTATAATTCTAGGTAATACAGTTTCTGAACTAGCAGTAGAAAAAGATAAAATTAATTCCTCTTTTAAAATACAAATCAAATTCCAAATCCGTAAATTACATATTCTTGCTACTATACCTAACACTATTAAAGCAAAAAATACAATAGCTCCATAAACTAATAATACAAGTTTAGTCAGCGGTAATAAAGAATTAAAACCAAATGTTGCAACTGTCACTGAAATAAGAGCAAATACTCCAATAGGTGCATAACGCATTACTATATTGGTTACTTCAAACATAGTATCTGCCACAGAATGACAAATACTCAGTAATGGATCTTTAGTTTTATCTGGTAACGTAGTTAAACCCAATCCAAAAATTACCGAGAAAAAAATAACCGGTAGCATATCCCCTTTAGCCATAGAGTCTATAATATTAGATGGGATTAACGATAACACAGTACCTATCAAATCTGATTGAATATCAGATGTTGTTTGCTCATACATAGAAATATCTGTTTTAGACAAAACAGACATATCAATTCCATATCCAGGATGAAATACATTAGCAAATGCTACTCCAAGAACTATCGCTAATGTTGTAATAATCTCAAAATAAATTATAGTTTTTAAACCAATACTACCAAGCTTTTTAACATCTCCTATCCCAGCTATACCCACAATCAATGTAGCCATGACAATAGGAACCACAATCATTTTAATCATTCGAATAAATACTTCTCCAGATGGAGAAAGAAATGTATTCACAATCCAGTCTTTTAATTGCACTTGATCATGTAAAGCAATTCCAGTAATAATACCTAAATTTAAAGCAAAAAAAATCTTCCAAGCAAGAGTAATTTTAAAATCTTTAATTATCATAGTACCCCCTCAAAAAAAATCAATATTTTCATTAAGTAATACCAGGACCTGGAAATCATATTCTTATAATTAATACATAAATATATTATAATTTTAATTATCGACCATAATTAAAATTTATACTTATTAACAACAACCAATTTTACAGTAAAATAAAAAACCCAATGCGATATCATTTTCATTCACATTGAGTAACATAAATATTATCAAATCTACATTATCAGCAGTAATTCTTACTATTCTAACATAAAATTAACAAAAAAAAAATAAATTCTACTTTTCAAATTACATATACTATAACTTACTATTGATTCAATAAAACCTTAAAACACCAATATACTAAAATATACGTAATATCTAAATAACTACTCACCATTATTCTCAGTGATAATAATGTTATTCATGCTCAATTAACAGAGCTTCTAAAAAATCCAAATCACGCAGTAATTTTGTTAGTGTTTCATTACTAATTTTTTGTTGAGCACGTAAATGATAATATTCACCACGTTCAGCTCTTAATGCATTTAACCTCATACGCCTTTCTAAATCTTCTATTAATATAGAGCGACGTACATCATTACTTCCATCAATACGATATCTTAAATTACTAATTACTCGAGCGCTAACTTCATTTATTAACTGACTATCAATATTTTCTCCCGGATCATGTACTAATCTTTCTTCTAATTTATATAAACTATCTATAGCTACTTCAGCAGCTATAGTACGAGCCATACGCTCTTCCTCTCGTCTCAATAATTTATCAGAAACTGTAATTCCCTGTAATAACCATGGTAAAACAATTACCCCACATAACAAGGAAAGCAAAATAACCCCTGTAGCAATAAAAACAAGTTGATAACGACACGGAAAAGCCATACCATCCCTTAAAAACAGTGGTATCGATAATACACCGGCTAATGTAATTGCTCCTCGTACTCCAGCAAAAGAAGCGATTAAAATTTCCCGTATAGTATATTTACTAAAAACCATTGGTCTCCTATGCATATAATGAACACTAATATATTTCATCAACCATAACCAAGCGAATCTTAAAGCAATCAAAGCAATATAAATAACCATTACATATACAAATAACACCCAAATCTTAATAGTTGGATCTAATTGTGCCTGTATAATAGAAGTATATAAAATATCTGGTAATTGTAATCCAAGCATAATAAAAACCATTCCATTGAAAACAAATTCTAACATAGTCCATACACTATTACCACGTAATCTCATAGCTAATGGTGCATTACGAATTATTCCTGATTGTCCAATAGTCATACCAGATGCAACAGACGATAAAATTCCAGACACTCCAATATGCTCAGCAATTAAATACACAGCAAAAGGTAATAACAATAACAACATGGTTTGAGTAGCAGGATCTTCACCGCTTAAACACATAATTAATCTTAATGATTTACTATAACCCCATGTAATAGATATCCCGGCTAACAAACCTCCTATTGACACTTTTAAAAACTCTATTGATACTCCACTAATACTAAAAATCATAGTACCCATTGCTACAGAAATAGCAAACTTTAAAGATACCAAACCAGATGCATCATTCATTAAAGCCTCTCCTTGTAGAATATCCATAATTTTTTTTGGCATACGACCCTCTCCTACAATTCCAGATAAAGCTACTGCATCAGTCGGAGATAATACTGCTGCCAATGCTAATGATGCTACTAAAGGTATCTCTGGTATCATCCAATAAATTAAATACCCAATACCTATAACAGTGATAACAACTAAAACTAACGCTAATATAATAATTTCCCCTCCATGCCTGATAAATTCACGCATTGGTGTTTTCCATCCATCAGAAAACAACAAAGGAGGAATAAACAGTAACAAAAACAGTTCAGGATTAAAATCAATATGCAAACCAAACTTTGGCCACGCTAATACAGCTCCCAACATAATTTGCATTAACGGCAATGGTATTTGAAATGGTAAAATTTGCCTTATTATTCCTGAAATAGAGACTGCTAAAGTAAGAATAAGAATTGTAAAAAAAATTTCCATACCGTTAATCTCATTACATAAATATAATTAAAATTATACAAATACATATTTATATTGTATTTAACTTGAATAGAATATTAATAATATACTTAATTACACTCATCAAGAAACTATACACACCAATTCGCGTATTTGAATACATTCATATTAATTTCTACATAATTGCTTACATGCAAGCTATATTTATAAGAAATTTTTAACAATTCATATCATTTTTATAAAATAAAATTAATTACTTTAGTACAACACGCAAAATTCAAAAATTATTATCTAAATTTTAACCTTACATACTAAACTTGTTACAATATCTCTATTACCTTTTTTACAAATAGAAAATCAAAACATAAATTTCCATAATTACCATTATATTAATAAATAACCTTAAAATGGAATATCGTCTTCATTAAAATTTACTATAGATTCAGAATTTAATTCATGATTATTTTGATCAGAAATAGAATCAGACTTATTAGTTGTATTATCAGTATCCATATTTCTTGCTTCTGCATAACGATTGCTTAACATTTGCATTACACCTCCAATACTTACAATAATTTCAGTAGTATAACGATCCTGACCATCTTGATTTTGCCATTTTCTTGTTCGTAAGGATCCCTCAATATATACTTGAGAACCCTTACGAAGATAAGAAGATGTAATCTCTGCTAATTTTCCAAATAATACTACTCTATGCCACTCGGTCTTTTCTTTAAACTCATTGGTTTGCTTATCTTTCCAAGTATCAGTAGTAGCAATCGAAATATTAGCTACTGGATTACCATTAGACATATATCGAATCTCCGGATCCTGCCCTAAATAACCCACCAAAATAACTTTATTAATTCCTCTAAAAGACACATGATCTCCTTGTCTATAATCATAGTTATAAATAATTACAAAACTATAATAAAATTATATAGTTTTATTTATTTAATTAATAATATATATTATAATTAACCTAATATATAATATAACACAACCAACAGAATAAAATCTAATATTGATTTAGATCCACATAATTATCAAACCTAGTCCATTTTCCATTAAAAATTAATCGCACAGTACCAACAGGCCCATTTCGTTGCTTACCCAAAATGATTTCAGCAATACCTTTCATATCACTATTCTCATTATATAATTCATCTCTATAAATAAATAAAATTAAATCCGCATCTTGTTCAATCGAACCAGATTCGCGTAAATCTGAATTAATAGGATGTTTATCTACTCTTTGTTCTAAACTCCTATTCAACTGAGAAATAGCAATTACTGGAACTTTCAATTCTTTGGCTAAAGCTTTTAAAGATCTAGAAATCTCTGAAATTTCCAATGTACGATTATTAGCAAGAGTTGGCACTCTCATCAATTGCAAATAATCAATCATAATTAAACTTAGTCCATCATGTTCTCGAAATAATCTACGCGATCTACCTCTCACATCAGTAGGAGTAAGATATGAAGAATCATCTATATATAAATTACGTTTCTCTAACAATAATTCAATAGTACTCGAAATTCTCGATCGATCTTCGCTATTCAATTGACCCGTTCGGATACGTATATAATCTACACGAGATAAAGAGGATAACATCCTCATTACTATTTGCTCTCCAGTCATTTCTAAACTAAATATCAACACTGGTTTTAATTCAGTCATTGCTACATGTTCGCATAAATTCATAGCAAATGCGGTTTTCCCCATCGCAGGCCGTGCTGCTATAATAATTAAATCAGATTTATGTAATCCATGTGTTTTTTTATCTAAATCTATATATCCACTAGAAATACCAGTAATACCATCTCTTATATTTCCATGAGCCTGATCAAGATGCGAAATAGTATCATATAAAATATGATCTATGGATTTAGGAGTAAAAAATTTATCATTCCTACTACGTGAAATACTAAAAATCAGAGATTCAGCAAAATCCAATAATTCCTCACTACTTCTACCTTGAGTATTGTAACCAGCATTAGCAATTTCGTTAGCTGTAGTAATAATAGACCGTATTGTTGATCGTTCCTTCACAATATTAGTATATGCATTGATATTAGAAACACTCGGAACATTCTTAGATAACTCTGCTAAATAACCAAAACCTCCTACCGATTCCAATTTTCCTTGAATCTCTAAAGATTCTGATAATGTTATCAAATCAATAGGACTATTTGATTCTAATAAACGTTGCATTTCTAAAAAAATAATTCGATGCGCATAATTAAAAAAATCATCCGAAACTATTTGAGTAAATACCTCATCCCATTTTTCATTATCTAACATTAAACTTCCTAATACCGATTGTTCTGCTTCTAATGAATACGGTAATATCTTTATATTGTTTATTTGATCATCTCGAACGATATTCGAATTTTTAATATATTTTTTTTTCAACATATAAAATTAATTATCCCATGTATATAAATAATAACAAATTTAATATAAATAACTGTGTTATACTATTATTTCAAATATAATTAATCATTAATTTCATTTTAAAATAAAAATTTTTACGATAAAATTAATAACAAAATCTTTAAATATCACGTTATTATATAATAATAATACGCTTGTTTATTTCAGATAAATTTTATACAAATATCCTTTTATATTATTAACTAATTCAAATTCAATACCAATATAATAAATCATAAAGCACAATATTCCAGGAGTAACAACATGAATTTACATACCCACAAACTTTTAATACAAACAAAAAAAATATGTGCACAAAGACAAGTTCGTCTCACCCCACAACGAATAGAAGTATTAAAATTAATTTCTAAACAATATCAAAAAGCAGTTAGTGCTTATGATTTGTTACACTTATCCAGAACCTCTTCATTACCCCATGCTAAACCATCTACTATATATCGAGCTTTAAACTTTTTATTAAAACAAGGATTTATACATCGGATTGAATCCACGAACAAATTTATGTTATGTCAAAATTTTTTAGAATTATCACATAATTTCATTTTTTTTATTTGCAACCACTGCAAACAAGTAACAGAACAAGCAATAAAAGAAATCGAAATAATACTACAACATAAAGCTAAACTCACTGGATTTAATATACATAACAATATAATTGAATCACATGGATTATGTTTACAATGCACAAACAAATTAATCTTTTCACACCCACTATACAAATAATCGTATTTATATTATCATTATCTAGTAAATATGATAAATTCAACAACTTATATTAACATAATACATTAATTTTAAAATTTAATACCCAACATATATGTTTTTTTCAATAAATATATTCAATAAATAATTTAAATTCTATTTTAACAAAAATAAATTTTTCATTAAAAACTTAATACTATCCCTACAAAAATTAACATACCCACATAACTATTACTCAAAAAAGCCCACAAACATTTTTCTCTGTTTCTATTAAAAATTAACACTTGTTGCCATATAAATAATATACTTGCACCAACTATAGAAAATAAATAAAATATTATAGGTAATTGTTCTACAATTCCTATTATATAAAGTATAAATACTGTCAATAATTGTAATATTCCTATTACAATTTTATCTATTTTCCCAAATAAAAGAGCAGAGGACTTAATACCTATACATTTATCATCATCTCGATCTACCATAGCGTATTCTGTATCGTATAAAACAACCCAAATGGTATTTGCTAAAAAAAGTAACCAAGTTGTTTTATTTACAGCACAATTCATAACTGTATACACTATTAAAATAGACCAACTAAATATAATTCCTAACACCAATTGAGGGAGATAAATATATCTTTTTAAATAAGGATATATTATTGATAAACCTAATACTATTAATGATAAAAATACAGCAATAATGTTATTGAAAACACATACAACAATTAATGCAATTAAAATAAGAATAAAAAAAACCCATAACGCTTCCTGTTTTTTAACAGATCCAATTACTATAGGTCTCCGTATAGTACGCTGAACACACATATCAATATCATAATCAATATAATCATTAATTACACATCCAGCAGACCTCATACACATCACTCCTACGATAAATAAACTCAACACTATAAAATCAGGTATACCTCGATTTGTAATCCATAACGCCCATAACGTTGGCCAAAGTAATAAAAAGAAACCAACAGGTTGATGTACTCTCATTAATTTAATAAAACCAATACATCTTTTATACATATCAATCCTATTATAATACACGAAAACAAATCACATATTACTCCAATATATAAAAAATACTTACCATATTGAAACAATTTTTTTTTAATGATAAAAGTAATAATATATTTAATTACAATTCACAAATAAAATAATAATATTCATGATCAATAAATAATGATATATAAATATTTATACTGCAAAAATATACAATTACACCATAACACAATATTTCATATATATATCTATGTTTGTAATTATTTTAAAAACAGTATATTTTATAATTACATCACAAATCATCAATATACTCACATAAACTATTATTGCTAAAAGTGGCGCATCTTTATGTCATATTTATTCTCTGATTTAGAAATACATATTAGAATGATGTTAGTATTAGCATTATGCTTTATATTTATTTATGAAGCTATTAATGGATTTCACGATACTGCTAATTCTGTCGTTCCTGTTATTTACACCTGTGCATTACGTTCACATAATGCAGTAATAATGTCAGGAATATTTAATTTCCTAGGAGTAATATTAGGAGGAGTTAGTGTAACATACACTATTATTCATTTAATCCCTACATATTTCTTTATGAATACCAGTGCCAATCATATTTTAATTATGATCTTCTCTATATTATTTGCAGCCATCCTATGGAACTTAGGCACTTGGTATTTCGGATTACCTACATCTAGTTCTCATACTTTAATTGGAGCTTTAATTGGAATTGGATTTGCTAATTCATTTATCACTAACTATCCAATAAACCAAGAATTAAATATTACTCAATTAATTAATATTTTTCTATCCTTGCTTATATCACCTATAATTGGATTAATACTAGCCCGTACAATAATGCTATTACTATTTCGATATCGAAAGAATAATACATATCAAGAAATACATATAACCCCATCCGAACAGGAATTATTAAGAGGTCGAAAACAACCATCATTATGGATTCGAATAATTCTTATTATATCAGCGGCCGGAGTTAGCTTTTCACATGGAGCAAACGATGGTCAAAAAGGTATTGGACTTATCATGTTACTTTTAGTAGGAGTAGCTCCAGATAATTTCATGTTAAACATGTATTCAAATACCGAAGATATTATCAATACTCGTAATGCAGTAAATAATTTTCAGGAATATTATACTCAATATTATAATGATTATAAAAATATTATTCCATCAGAAATTATATCTATGCCTCAATCCATAGCATTACACCAACTTACTGTTATTGATCCATCTATACAAGATTTAATACATACTTTTATTCATAACCATGAAAATCATTCATCAAATTACAATTGTGAAATATCACAATTGTATTCTTCAGAACAAATAAAAAAATTCTTTCATGATTTTTCATTAAATTTCATTATTATACACAATACTTTATCATTACTCGAAAATTTAAACAGTTATGAACAATTAACTTCCAGTCAACGCTTTAGAATGAGACAATTATTAATATATATAGCAGATATATTAGATCAAATAACAAAATACCCAGATATTCCTCACTCAAATAAAAAATTCTTAAAAAATATAAAAACACACCTATTGAACACTGTAGAATATGCTCCAACCTGGATTATCATAACTGTTGCTATATCACTATCTTTAGGTACAACGATAGGATGGAAAAGAGTAGCCATTACCATTGGCGAAAAAATAGGAAAAAAGAAAATGACTTATGCACAAGGTTTATCAGCGCAATTAACTACTGCTATATCTATAGGAATAGCAAGTTATATAGGGATGCCTGTTTCTACTACACATGTTCTATCTTCATCTATTACTGGAAGTATGTTAATACGAGGATGGGGAGTTCAAATAAAAATAATTAAAAATATAATAATGACCTGGACTTTAACTGTCCCTGCTACTATTATATTAAGTAGCATTTTTTATTTATCAATATTAAAATTATTGCATAAATATATCTAAATATAGCATACACAATATCATTAATTATTTCCACATTGATATTGCATACAAACATATTTATATACATATTACTCAATAATATCTACACAACATAATATATGTAATAATTATATACTAAAATTGATTATTTATATAATTCATTATTAAACTATAATAATTTAAAAAAATTATTATCTAATGTAGATATGTTATAATATTTTAAAAGAGATTGTATCGTAACCGTTTTATTAAAAAAACTAGAAAAATATTTCTCACAATTTGTAGACATACTTAAATAAAGCATATCATCAAAAATCAATTTTCTTAAATTTATATTTTTCAATTTCATTTTTTTAAAACTTAACCAAATCTTCGATGCTAATGTATCTGACCATAAATAACTATAGTACCCTGCTGCATAATCATCAGAAAAAATATGAGTAAAAGTATTAGGAAATCTATCAGTATTCATAACTGGATATGAAAATATACTCTTTATTATTTTATTAAATACCAAAAATACTGGTATTTTTTGATTTAAATCATATTCATGATGAATATGATAATCAAATAACCCATATATAACCTGTTTAAATAAATTATATTTTGATTGATATAATTGTAATTTCTGCACATTATTAATCATTTTATTTGATAAAGATTTTTTTGTTTTATAATGCATAGACATTGCACGTAATATATTTGTATCCCAACAAAATTTTTCCATAAATTGACTAGGAACCTCTACCAAATCTAATGAAACTCCATTAACACCAGAAATACTTGGAATACTTATTGATGTTAATATATGATGTAATACATGTCCAAATTCATGAAAAAGAGTGCTTACATTATCAAATGTTAATAAACACGATTGGCCAAACTTTTTATCAATAACAGAAAAATTGCAAATTAAATATACTATCGGATATTGTTTATATAACATACCTTCAGTGTGCATCATATCTGAATATACATCCATCCAGGCTCCACCAAACTTATTGTCTCTTAAATATAAATCTAAATAAAATCCTCCCTTCCATTTCTTATTATTCAAATCAAAAATATCAAAAAACTGAACACTAGGATGCCACACATCTACATAATTACGTTTTTTTATACTAATACCATACAAGCGCTTTGCTATTTCAAACATTACATCCAAAACTTTCTCTTCTGGAAAATAAACACTTAATTCTGTTTCTGAAACAGAAAAAAGATACATTTTTTGTTTCTCACGAAAATATTCATAATCCCAAGGTTGCATATTTACACAAGAATAATATTTCTTTGCAAAATTCTGAATTTTTAAAAATTCTTCACTAATACTATACTTAATATGATTTGACAAATTCATTAAAAAATTAAGTATTTGTTGAGGATTCTTATTCATCTTTTCTTGTAAAGATTTTTCCAAATAACTATTAAATCCTAATGTTTGTGCTAAATTATGTCTTAATGATATAATTTCATTCATAATCTCAGTATTATCCCATTGATTCGCATTCGGCCCTTGATCTGAAGCTCGAGTATTAAAAGCCCAATAAAATTCCTCTCTCAATTCCGAATTATCACAATATAATAAAATAGCAGAATAACTAGGATAATGTAACGTAAACAACCAACCTTTTTGATTATTAAGTTGAGCTTCTAAACATGCTATTTTTAATTTATCTTCTGGTATTCCAGATAATAAATCTTTATTAGTAATTAATTTCTTCCAACCTAATGTTGCGTCTAAAACATTATTTTCATAATATAAACTAAGTTTAGTTAATTCTGAGACAATACGTCGATAATATTTCTTTTTATCACCAGACAAATAGACTCCTGATAATTTATAATTAATCAAAGTTCTTCTTAATGCCATCTTTTTCGTAATATTTAAGCTTTTATAAGAATCTTGCTTACTCAATAAACAATAATATTTATATAAATTAGTATTATGCGTTATCCAATATCTATATTCTAATATAGACATTAAATTATTCTCATATACTAATCGTAATGACTCATCATTTCTTACACGATACAAATGAACTATAGGAGACCAAGCTAATTTTAACTCATTTTCTGCAAACATAATAGGATCATATATTTCTTTCCAAGAAATAGTAACTAATTTTTTTGATAAAATTTTTTCCACTGTAGAATAACAGTTATTTATTTTTTTTTGTATAAAACCACTAACATCACTTAACTTCATAGAAGAAAATGCAGGCAAATTTGATAAAAAATCCTGATTTAGTTTTATCATATTAAAAAGTATACATATATACACATACTATATATCACGAGTATTAATACTCATTAACATTCTTATATCTAATAATATATGCATATACAAAATACACAACTAAAATATAATATATTTAATACAATTATATATAAATAATAAACTTATTACACATAACATATATCAGTATTGTTAACTCTATATCACGTGTCAACAATGCATGTATAATTAAATATACTTTACATGTGTATTTTTAAAAAGTATAATTATTTCCAAGAGTAGTTATATATCTATGAGTAAATTTATTTGAATTATTTATATGATGAGAGGATATTATTATGAATTTTGTTTTACCTAAATTATCTTATTCTTACGATTCACTAGAACCTTTTTTTGATGAAAAAACTATGAGAATTCATCATACTAAACATCATCAAACATATATTGATAACACAAACTCTGCTCTATCTACATTACAAGAATTTTCCCATCTCTCCATAGAAGAACTGATGCAAAATTTAAATTCCATTCCCAAAGAAAAAAGAAATTTATTACGAAATAATGGAGGAGGACACATTAATCATAGTTTATTTTGGAAATCTTTAAAATATGGAACTATACTGCAAGGATCATTAAAAAGAAAAATAGAAAATGCTTTTTCAAGTGTTGATAATTTTAAAAAAAAGTTCGAGACAACTGCGATGAGTCGTTTTGGATCAGGATGGATATGGTTAATACAACATAATGATGATCTAAAAATTATTTCCACTGCAAATCAAGACAATCCACTAATGAAATTGGATTATTTATATGAAGAAAATAATACCAATATACACCTATTACTTGGATTAGATGTATGGGAGCATGCTTATTATTTACAATACCAAAACAGGCGCTTAGATTATGTTCAAGCTTTTTGGAATATAGTAGATTGGAATGAAGTATCTAATAGACTATGCTAAATTTAATTGTTGATATTTCAGTTCTGTGCAATTAAACATATGAGTATTCATATGTTTAATTGCACAGAACTGAAATATCAACAACAGTATAAATTAATTTTTTAATAACATTCAATAAAATCAATCGATTTGTTTTTATTAATTGATCATCATGTAATATCAAAACAGTGTCAATAAAATTATGCGTCAACTTAGATAAATTAACCATTTCTTCTAAAATAATATCATAACAATTTTTATCAAATAATAATCGTATTGTTCTGTCAAATTCCGTTATTTTCTCAAATAACCTCATATCTTTATATAACAAAATTGTAACGTCTACATCCTCTATCTTACAATGATAAATCTTTTGATTCTTTAATATATTTGAAATACGTTTATACAACGTATTGATCATAGCACATTCTACTATTTTCATGTTATAAAAACTATTTATAGTATCAATACGATCATTACAATATGCTATATTAGATATATCAGTATTTAAAACTGATTTTACTATGTTTTTCTTATAACCTAATGAATAATAATACAAACCTAAACGTTTGCACATAAAACTATATATATGATTTTTTATATCCTCTACATTAATTAACTTCGGTCCATATAACATCACTGATTTATGTATTAAATTTAATAAATTTAAAGATATTTTTTTTTGAATAAAAATATTTAATATACCAGTAGCAGCTCGCTTTAATCCAAATGGATCCCTACTACCTGTAGGAAATTCCTGAATACCAAATATACCGGATATAGTATCTATTCTATCTGCAATAGATACTATACAAGAAATACATTCCATAGGTAATTTATCTGTAACATACTTTGGTTGGTAATGTTCTTTTTGAGCTATCGCAACTTTTTCTGATTCTCTATCACGACGAGCATAATACATACCTATTATACCTTGCACTTCAGGAAACTCTAACACTACATCAGTTACTAAATCACACTTACATAAATAAGCAGCTCGTTTACTATCTATTATATCTTCATGAATTTGCTCTGCTATCCAACCAGCTAACTCTGTTATACGATTGACCTTATCCAAAATACTACCTAACTTACTATGAAATACAATAGACTTTAGTTTAGGTATATAATCTATTAAACGATATCTGCTATCTTTCTTTATGAAATATTCTGCATCCATCAGACGCATCTTAATGATATTTTCATGTCCAGCAATAATCTTACTATAATCATTTGTAATGGTATTCACCACAACAATAAAATAAGGTAATAATATATTTATACTCTTTTGATCATATACAGGAAAATATTTTTGATTACATTTCATAATATGAATAATTAATTCATTCGGTAACTCTAAAAATCTTTTATTAAATTTTCCACACAACACAACAGGCCATTCCACAAGAGAAGTAATTTCATCTAAAAATTTCTCATCACGCTCATCTATCGCTCCACCTATTTTTGATGCTTGCTCTTTTACAGCGAGTCGTATAGTTTCTTTACGTACTTGATAATCTACTATTATGCAACCTTGTTTACTTAAAATAGATGGATAATCCTTTGCATGACCAAGAATAATTTTATTATTTTTTACATACCTATGCCCATATATTATACGATCTATTTCTGTTTCAAATATATTTCCTTGTACCAAATTAGTATCTAACAATACTGTCACAGTATTGACAGGACGAACAAACGAAGTATTTACACTACTCCATCGCATCATTTCATAATGAACCAATCTATTTAAAGCATTATTAATAATATTAATTAATAATAAATTTAAACTTTTATTTTTTATAAAATCATTTACACTATTAACAAAGTCTACATTTTTTTCACAAAACATAGATAAATCTTGATTCTCTATAATTGATATTTCTGATTGAACGGCTAAATGACGAGGAGCAGAAAACCAATACGTTTTTTTATAGTAAATATTATTTTTTTTAAACTCATTTATAATATGATAATAAAAATCTTGTCCTAATTTCTTTACAAACTTAGAAGGCAATTCATCAATACCAATTGCTACCAAAAAAATATGTTTTAACATATATCATACTATCCAAATACACACATTATACTTTACTAATACACATAGGAAATCCTAAATTCTTACGCATTAAATAATAAATTTCTGCTATTATATAAGATAATCTTTGAATACGTAAAATATAATTTTTACGTTCCGTAATAGAAATAACTTTCCTAGCATCTAATAAATTAAAAATATGTATCAATTTTAAAATTCTCTCATAAGATGGAATAATTAAAGGACTATTTAATTTAACTAAATAATTAATTTCATTTTCATATTGATTAAAAATATTAAATAAAAAATCAACATTAGAATATTCACAATTATAAATAGATTGCTCTAATTCATTAGAATAATACAAATCCTTATACGTAATATGATTAGTAACAGTATCACCCCAAACTAAATCATATACATTATCTACATCTTGAATAAACAAACCTAACCTTTCTAATCCATAAGTTATTTCCCCGGTAACAGGAAAACATTCTAATCCACCTACTTTTTGAAAATAAGTAAATTGAGTGATTTCCATTCCATTTAACCATATCTCCCAACCTAACCCATACGCTCCTAATGTAGGATTTTCCCAATTATCCTCAATAAACCTTATATCATTCTTTGAACAATCTATTCCAATTTCTTCCAAAGAATTTAAATATAATTGAGACATATTTTTAGGAGAAGGTTTAATTATTACCTGAAATTGATAATATTGTTGTAATCGATTTAGATTTTGAGCATATCTACTATCAGACGGACGACGAGATGCTTGAGTATATGCTACAGCTATTGGTTCTGGTCCAATAGCTCTAAAAAACGTTATTGGATGCGAAGTAGCGGCCCCTACTTCCATATCCAACGGTTGCATTATAATACACCCACAACCAATCCAATACTTTTCCAAAGTATGTATCAAACCTTGCAATGTTTTAACGTTATACATTAAATATTCATTTAATTTTATTATTAATAATCACGATTAAATTATTTATTTATAATAACATAACAATATGTAATCATATCTCATCACCATCAAACTTATATATAACGACAATTTCATTAAATTAAATTAAATAATATATCATATATAGATATATACAAAACGAAATATTAATTTAATAATAATATCCATTTCTAATAAATACATTGTTTGTGACCTTAAATTCTCATATACTATATATATATTTATTTTACCAGGAATTCCATATTATAGATTAAACTTATTAAATTAATTCAATGCTTAACTACATGATTATTATATCCTAATTTAAATAAACATATTTTGTATATAAAAGTCATATATCATTCATAAAACCTAAAAATATAACTAAAAAATTATATATACTCACAAATAAATCTTCATACATATAAAATAAATAAATGGCATTAAACCCTAAAACATGGACTACGATAATCTCTTATATAATAATAGGAATGGGTGTTATAGCAATAATCCCGTTAGGTCTCTTTCCTTGCTTTTTTTCTGGATTTTTAATTTATGAAATCATAATATCATGTTCATCATTTTTTGAACGATTTATTGGACATTATTATTCTCGTTGGCTTTCTATTACCGTTATCATTACAACTATCTCATTAATAATAATTATAGGAATTATGAGTTGTACAAACTTTCTTATAGAAGACATTAATAAAATTAACATCTCTAGCGAAATTAATCGTATTTTCTCTGATTTAAAAAAACAAGTTCCTTACTCTTTTCCTAAATTTTTACCAAATACAACTTCAGAACTAAAAGATCAAGTATTTTCCTGGATTGAACTTAATATTATTCTTATTAAAAATATGAGCCACACTATTTTACATGGATGTATTACATTAATTTTAGGATTAATACTGGGAACTATTATATCCTTTCCTAAACACACTAATAAATATATTCAAAATACCTATTTTATTACACAATTATTACAACGAATATATAATCTTTCTCAAGCATTTCATAATATTGTATTTGCTCAGATACAAATTTCTTCTATCAACACACTACTAACATCTATCATGATTTTTACAATACTTCCATTATTAAATCAATCTATTCCTTTAGCTAAAACTCTCATTATCCTTACCTTTATACTTGGATTATTACCAATAATAGGTAACTTAATCTCCAATATTATCATTACTATCTCTGCGTTATCTGTTTCATTAAGTATAGGTCTAATAATGCTATTATATTTAATTCTAATTCATAAATTAGAATATTTTCTCAACGCTGAAATCATCGGTAATAGAATTAATTCTAATACATGGGAATTAATACTTGCCATGATATTCCTAGAATCAATTTTCGGTATAGAAGGATTAATTGCTGCCCCTATCTTTTACGCATACTTAAAAATCGAATTACGATTCAAAAAATTTATTTAATTAATGTTTATTAAATTAAAAACTACAATATACGTCCATATACCATAAAAAACTGAAATCACAGGAGTCTATTTTTATATCAAAACCCCCGTGATCTTATCTATATTACTATAATTATTATAAATAACGTAATTCAACAACAAAAAATATCAATCACCATTATCTATATTTCATTTAATCTCTATACGTTTTGGTTTTAATGTATCTGGCAATACACGAGTTAAATGTATATACAAAATACCTCGTTCTAAATTCGCTCCAGTTATTTGAATATGTTCAGCTAATTGAAATTTTCTTTCAAAATCATGCTCTGTAATACCTTGATACAAATAATTTTTAGAATCTTGATACGAATCAGCATGAGTACCTTTTATTATTAAAGTATTATCTTGTGTAGTAATATCCAATTCATCATTCATAAAACCAGCAACCACAATAGAAATACAATACTTATGTTCACTAACCAATTCAACGTTATAAGGAGGATAATTACCATCACTCTGGCCTATTTCTAAAAAATTCACTAATCTATCAAAACCTATAACAGAACCATACAAAGGTGAAAAATCAAAATTTCTCATATAATACTCCTAATTACAATTTTTAAAACCAAACAATAACATATACTATACTGAACTATAAATTAATATATAATATTATTATAACATATAATACTATATTTTAAATACATATAATATATTACAATCTTCAATCTATATAGTTTTAAATTATAATTAAAAATTTACTTGATATTACAAAAATAATCTCTGAAAAATTCTTTCGTGTACTATTTTAATAAAATGAACAATTATTTCATTCAAATCATTATTCAGTAATCTACATTTTTAGCTTTCAAAGCATTATCTTCGATAAATATCCGTCTTGGCTCGACCACATCCCCCATAAGAGTAGAAAATAAATTATCCGCTTCTAACGCATCTCTTACTGTGACTTTTAACATACATCTATTTTTTGGGTTCATAGTAGTTTCCCATAACTGATCTGGATTCATCTCACCTAATCCTTTATAACGTTGGATAATTAATCCTTTTCTAGATTCTTGCATTAACCATTCTATTGCTTGATCAAAAGAATTTATTTTTTTACGATCATTTTTATATTGTATATAAGAATGATTTGATAATAATAATTCATTCATTTTTTTACCAAAAGTAACTAGCTTTCTATACTCATAGCTTTTAATAAAGTCTATTCCCAATGGATAATCTGTATCTATACCGTATGTCCGTATACGTAAAATCGGTTCAAAAAAATTCTCTTTATTATTATTTCTTATAATAAAACTATAATGACTACCATATTTTTCAGATCGTTTTAACAATTCAATCAAAGATTTCATCCAAATTTCTACATCTACATAATTAGACCATTGCTTTTCAGACAAAACTGAATGAAAAATTAGCTGATTAAGTAACTCTTTCGGAAACTGCCGTTCCATACGAATGATAATCTTTTGTATTAAATATCGTTCAAAAATTAACTGCTCTAATACTTCTTCTGATATAGGAGGAGCATATGGATCTACATATAAACAAGCATAACGAACTGCCATTGATATTTGGTATTGATACATCTCTTCCTCATCTTTAATATATTGTGATTGATTACCTTTCTGTACTTTATATAAAGGTGGTTGAGCTATAAATATATGTCCTTTATCTATAATTTCTGGCATATATCTATAAAAAAAAGTTAGTAACAATGTACGAATATGAGCTCCATCTACATCTGCATCAGTCATTAAAATAATACTATGATAACGTAATTTATTTAAATTATACTCATTCTGACCAATACCACATCCTAATGCAGTAATTAACGACATAACCTCAGGAGAAGATAGCATCTTATCAAACCGCGCTTTTTCTACATTTAATATTTTACCTTTTAAAGGTAAAATAGCCTGATTTTTACGATTTCTTCCTTGTTTTGCAGAACCTCCAGCAGAATCTCCCTCTACTAAATATAATTCTGAATACACTGGATTTTTTTCTTGACAATCTGCTAACTTTCCTGGTAGCACTGAAAAATCCGATACTCCTTTTCTCCGACTCAAATCACGTATTTTTCGTGCTGATTCTCGAGCTCGGGCTGCACTAATCACTTTATTTATAATACTTTTTGAATCAGATGGATTTTCTAAAAAAAATTCTATCAATTTTTCATAAATTAATGATTCAACAGCAGTTTTAACCTCAGAGGAAATTAATTTATCTTTAGTTTGAGAAGAAAATTTCGGATTAGGAATATAAATAGATAATACTGCAACAAGCCCTTCTCTAACATCATCTCCCATAGTAACGATTTTATCTTTTTTATTATTATATCCTTCTTTATCTATGTAAAAATGAATAGTCCGTGTGATAGCTGATTTTAAACCTGATAAATGAGTACCCCCATCACGTTGAGGAATATTATTGGTGAAAGAATAAATTCGTTCCTGAAAAGAATCATTCCATTGTAAAGCCACTTTTATACCAATCTCCCCTTTATAACCAGAATAATAAAATATATTAGAGTGAATCGGAGTTTTTTTTACATTCAAATATTTAATAAATGCTTTAATACCACCATTACAATAAAAAATATCTTCCTTATTATTACGAAAATCACGTAAAATAATAGATACACCACTATTTAAAAATGCTAATTCCTTAAAACGACGTGCCAAAATTTCATACTGAAACTCAGTTTTATTTGTAAATATATGTAAATTTGGCCAAAAACGTATCATAGTTCCACTCTTTTTACTCTCCCCTACAACAGACAATGGCGATTTAGGCTTTCCTAAATAAAAAACCTGTTTATAAATTTTAAAATCTCTTTCAATTATTAATTCTAATTTCTCAGATAACGCATTAACCACTGAAACCCCTACACCATGCAACCCTCCAGATACTTTATAATTAGTATTATCAAATTTACCTCCTGCATGTAATACCGTCATAATAACTTCAGCAGCAGATATACCTGATTCCTCATGTAATCCTGTAGGAATGCCTCGTCCATCATCCTTTACAGAAACTGAATTATCTTGATGAATAGTTACTAAAATTTTATTACAATATCCAGAAATAACCTCATCAATAGCATTATCCACCACTTCAAATACCATATGATGCAATCCAGTTCCATCGTCAGTATCCCCTATATACATACCAGGACGTTTTCGAACTGCATCTAATCCCTTTAAGACTTTAATACTAGAAGAGTCATAAGAACTTAGCATAAATCAAACCCTATTTATTATTATAATAATAACATATACATTTTATATAAAATAAATTTCTTTAACAATCAAAACTAACACAGTATTTATTCAATCATTTATCAGTTATAGTATAATACTATTCATATTACAGTAATTTATATACTTCTCTATTACTTAATACACACACCATTTACAATTTATTTATTTCAACAAACCATTCGTATCACTAATAACATTACCATTAAACATTAACCACATATATAATTATAATTATTAAAATTATACTTTAACCGGCATTATAATATAAATTGATCCATAATACTTTGGCACTCCTTCAATTTGTACACTAGATACTGTATTAATTAACGAAAATTTTAACATTTGTGAATCTACAACATTTATTACATCCAATAAATAATCTACATTAAAAGATATACTTATATTTTCATATGAAAATAATATTTTTAAAATTTCTTCAGATGTTTCTTCTTTAAAATTATCAGTAGTTATTTTTAGTTGATTACTTGTTAAATAAAAATTAACAATACGGAGTTTTTCATTAGATAAAATAGATGCACGCTTTAATGCATGTTTTAATACAATACGATCAATTTCAAAAAAAATTTTTGGTTGATTTAAAAAAATTTTTTTATAATCTGGAAATTCAGAATCAATTAATTTAGAACGAATAACATAATTATTCATTTTAATATAAATATTATTATTACATACTTGCATTTTCACCAATTCTTTCCCATTACCTAACAAACTGAAAATTTCCAACACTCCCTTCCTAGGTATAATTACAGACTGAAACGGCAATAACAATTTTGACGTAACTTCACACATTGATAAACGATAACCATCAGTTGAAACCATACTTATAGTATTTTTCTCAGTCTTTAGACATATACCATTTAAATAATAACGAGAATCTTGATATCCCATAGAAAATTGAGTTAACTTAATCATCTTTTTTAACACACATTGAGGTATGGTTATATACGATTCATTTTCATATTTTTTTACTTTAGGGAAATCTAACACAGGCAATATCGACAAAACAAAATTACTACAACCAGAACTGATCAAAAATCTATTTTCTTGTAATAAAATATGAATTTTTGAATTCTCAGGTAAATTTTGACAAATTTCAAAAAATTTATAACCAGGTACAGTAACAGAATTAACAATATACTTTTTATCCAATAATATTTCAGCTACAATTTCTATCTCTAAATCAGTAGCAGTTATAAATAAACGATCATCACAAACATCTAACAAAATATGTTTTAAAATAGGTAATCTAGATCTACTATCTATAATATTAATAACCTTACGTAAAGATGCATATATATCATTTCTTTCAACAAAAAAATCCATAAACACTACTTGATAAATATTAACTGAATATTGAAAATAATATCATATATTATACACATATGAACGATATTACTTAATTATAATAATAGATTTAATCTCAAACATTCTTGACTTTATTTATATTATCCTATAGCATACATTTTCATACTGCAGTATTTTAATTTACAATTTTTAATTAAATTTTCTGATTAATTACATTGATAAAATTGATAAAATATGAAACGAACCTATCAACCTTCCGTGTTAAAAAGAAATAGAACTCATGGCTTTAGATTAAGAATGTCTACTCAGAATGGAAGACAAATACTTTCCAGAAGACGAGCTAAAGGTCGTATTCGCCTTATTGTATCTTCTTAAATAATTTAAAAAATTAAACATAATCTAATTAATTTTTTTAAATTAAAATGAATAAAAATCATTTATCTAAACGTGTTCGATTGTTAAAAATAAATGAATTTTTTTTTGTTTTTCAAAAACCACAACGTATTAAAGTACACAGTATGACTCTATTTAGTAGATCTAACAAATTAAATTTTCCTAGAATTGGATTAGCTATTTCAAAAAAATACATTAAACACTCCCACGAACGTAATAGAATTAAACGACATGTTCGAGAGACTTTTCGAACACATAAACATAATTTATTATCTTTAGATTTTATCTTAACTGTACATTCCAAACAAATTCTCTCTTTAACAAATAATAATTTAATTGAAGAACTGAAAAAATTATGGTATCACTACCAAAATTATCAGCAAAAATCATAATACGGTTAATATACATATATCAAATCGGAATTAGCCCAATATTAGGTCATCATTGTCGTTTTTCAATAACATGTTCCCAATATGGAATTAACTCAATACGCAATTTTGGTATACTAAAAGGTTGTTGGAAAACATGTATACGAATATTAAAATGTCACCCTTTTAATAAAAATGATAACACACAATAATTTTTTAAACATACAATGTTGAGGATATAAGGAATATGGAGTCACAACGTAGTTTTTTCATTATAGTCTTTTTAATTGTATCATTTATATTATGGAAAATATGGGATGATGAACATCATATTAACCTCCTGAATATAGAAAATAACCATTCAACACTACAACCATATTCAATACAATCACATGAATCCAATCAAAATACCCCAATCACACATACTAATAATCCTTATTCTCATATCATCACAATAAAAACCGATGTATTCTTATTAAAAATTAATACATATAGCGGAAACATTGAAGAAGCATATTTAAACAATTATCAAGAAAATTTAAATTCTCAAAAACCATTAAAATTATTGCATACATCAAAAGAAAACAAATACCAAGCATATATAGATATAGAAACACTCAACGAGTATTTTACAAATGATTTAAATCAAAAAAACAAAAAACATTACTTATACTACTCTAATACAACAAACCAATGCGAATATATTCTTAAAAATAATGAAAATAAATTACAATTTGATCTAACATATCAAGGACCTAACAACATTATCTATACAAAACGGTATTTACTTAACCGAAATGATTATTCTATATATATAACTTATATTATAGATAATCAAAGTACCTATCCAATACACATTAAATTATATGGTAACTTAATTCAATCTATACATTCTGATGTTATTCAATCCAAACATAATGATCACTGTCCACTATATACATATCAAGAAGCAGCATACTCTACAGACACAGAAAAATATCAAAAATACAACTTAAAAGATATAAAACACACAAATTTAAATATTCATAGTACAAATGGATGGATTGCATTACTACAAAAATATTTTATAATAGCATTATTACCAATTACTCCTAAAGACAATACATTTTATACCACATATCTTAATAATCACGATATTTCTATAGGATTTAAATCTGATTTTATACATATTCCACCTGGAAAAAAAAACGAGCTACAATCTATCTTATGGATGGGCCCTAAAATTCAAGATAATATGAAACTAGTAGCACCTAATTTAGATTTAGTAATTGATTACGGATGGTTATGGTTTATTTCTCATCCACTATTTAAACTATTACAATTCATTCATACCTATACTATAGATAATTGGGGTATATCAATTATTTTAATTACAGTAATTATAAGACTAATAATGTATCCATTAACTAAAGCTCAATATACTTCCATGGCAAAAATACGTATGTTACAACCCAAATTAATTTCAATACAGGAAGAATATAAACATGACAAATACCAATACCATCAAAAAACTATAGAGTTATACAAAAAAGAAAAAGTAAACCCATTAGGAGGCTGTTTACCCTTACTAATACAAATGCCAATATTCTTAGCATTGTATTATATGTTATCAGAATCGGTAGAATTGAGACATGCAAAATTTGCATTTTGGATTAAAGATCTATCTGATCAAGACCCTTATTATATTTTACCAATTATTATGGGTATAACAATGTTTTTTATACAAAAATTATCTCCCACTACTATTACTGATCCAATACAAAAAAAAATAATGAACATTATGTTAGTAATCTTTACCATATTTTTCTTATGGTTTCCATCTGGATTAGTATTATACTATATTATCAGTAATATTATTACTATAATACAACAACAAGTTATTTATCACGATTTATCAAAAAAAGGTTTACATAACAAAAAATAAAAACAGAATCAAATCAATTTTTAGCTAACTTAAATACAAAATAATCATATAATATACTTACAAACACAAAAATTATATATTGCATTATAATCTATCATTAACATGAAAAATAACGAGATTGATACAATTGCAGCTATATCTACTCCAATAGGACGAGGAGGAATCGGAATAATTCGTGTTTCCGGTAAATTAGTACCAGAAGTTGCAATGAAATTGTTCAATAAAATACCGAAACCTAGAACAGCAGAATACTTAACATGTATAGATCATAATGGATCTATCATGGAAAAAGTGATTACTTTATTTTTTCCAGAACCGCATTCTTTTACAGGAGAAAATATATTAGAAATACATGGACATGGTGGTCAAATGATTTTAGACTTATTATTAGATCGTATTTTAAACATATCATCTAGAATACGATTAGCAAATCCCGGTGAATTCACTGAAAGAGCATTTTTAAATGAAAAAATTGATTTAATTCAAGCAGAATCAATAGCTGATATTATTAACGCCACTTCGTATCAAGCAGCTAAATCTGCCTGCAATTCTTTACAAGGACATTTTTCCAATCAAATACGAATAATCTTAAATAAAATTACTAATTTTCGAACATACATAGAATCAACCCTGGATTTCTCAGACCAAGAAATCAGTGATATATCCTATCAACATATTTATAACACTCTACAAAATATTATTGATAATACAAATCAAATATGCAAATTAACACATTCTGGTGTTTTATTAAGAGATGGAATAAAAGTGGTAATTGCTGGAAAACCAAACGCTGGAAAATCTAGTTTATTTAACTCATTAATAAATAAGGATAGAGCAATTATTAGTAATATCTCTGGCACTACACGAGACATATTACATGAATATATACAATTAAATGGAATAGCATTTCATATTATAGACACAGCAGGTTTTAAAAAAAATAGTACTAATGAAATAGAATTAATTGGTATGCAAAAATCCAAATATGAACTCTCCAAAGCAGATCATATCTTATGGGTAATTGATTCTACTGATTATTCTCACAATAATAGTTATAACAATATTATAAATTCTTTAAAAAAAGAATTATCTTCTAATAATATAGAAGCAGTATTCATTACAATTATACGTAATAAATCTGATTTAAGTTTCGAACACAACGGAATAGATACAACAAATAAATATGCATGTATCACATTATCTGCATTATTAAATCATGGAATAGACTTATTAAAAAAACACCTATACGATAGTGCAATGTTACAAATACATAAAAATTCAAATTTTTCTTCAGTAGAAGAAAATCAAGGAAATTTTATAGCAAGAAAACGACATTTAAAAATTTTACAAAAAGTTTTTCAATATTTATTATCAGCGAAAACTCAATTGCAGTATAATATGACTGTCAATGATTGTTTTGCTGAAGATCTAAAAAAAGCTCACGAAGAACTAGCTCAAATTTTTGGAAAACTTACCCCAGATGATTTATTGGAAGAAATTTTTAGGGCATTTTGTATTGGTAAATAATAACATACTATTAGCATTTGTTCAAACAATTATATTATCAATACATAAATATATATCCATATTTACATAATATATTCACATTATATATATTTTATTATATAAAATTGAATTGACTGTTATGTAAAACAATTAATTCTTCTTATTTTTATCTACCTTATCATTTACGATAGAAAATTGACGCACTCTACTTATTATCACATCATCCTTATCAACATTTTGAGTTACTGTAGTTCCAGCTCCAATAACTGCATTCTTACCAATAGTAATCGGAGCCACTAACTGGCTATCAGCTCCAACAAAAACATTATCTTCAATACAAGTATAATTCTTAGTTTTACCATTATAATTACAAATAATCGTCCCAGCGCCAATATTTACGTAATTACCAACATCAGCATCACCTAAATAACTCAGATGACCAACTTTTGAATTGTTACCCAATTTAATATTTTTTAACTCAACAAAATTTCCTATATGCACCTGCTCTTGTAAACAAGTACCAGGCCTTAACCGAGCGAATGGTCCTATTTTACTTTTACAATGTATTTTTGAATTTTCTATAAAAGAAAATGGATAAATAATCACATCATCTCCAATTTCTACATCTTTTAATATACAACTAGCCCCAATTTTTACTCTATTGCCTAATGACACACAACCTTCAATAATTACATTAACATCAATACATACATCTTCTCCACACACTAATTTTCCTCTTAAATCAAATCTATTTAAATCTGATATCATTACTCCTAATTCTAATAATTTTTGCGCTTCTTTTATTTGATATACTCTTTCTGCTTTAACAAGATCTGATTTATTATTTATTCCTATTACTTCACATACATCTACCGGATGAATAGCATTAATAACAAAATTATTTTTATACGCAATATCAATAATTGCTGTTAAATACAATTCATTACACCATAAATTATTTTCAATTAAATAATTTAACCAACTTTTTAAGTATCCTGAAACAGAAATAAAAATTCCAGAATGGATTTCTTTTATTATTCTATCATTCTGATTAACAATATCAATATCTTCTATAATACTTACTACATCTCCATACTGATTACGTATAATTCTTCCATATCCTTGGGGATTTTTAACATACGCCGTTAATAACCCAATATCACATTTAGATTTCATCAGACATAAATTGTTTAATGTCTTATCAGAAATCAAAGGCACATCTCCATACAAAATCAAAATATCTTCATTATCATCATGAATCATAGATAAAACTTGTTGTACCGCATACCCTGTACCTCTTACAGATTCTTGTAGTACCCAATAAATCGAAATAGTACATTTATTACTATAAATGGTCGGAATAAATTCTCTAAGTGATTCATTATAAACTATATATATAGACTGAATATTAATTTTACTTACAGAATCAATCAAATGCTGTAACATAGACCTACCAGCAATTTTATGCATAACCTTAGGAATACTAGATAACATTCTTTTTCCTTGACCAGCAGCAAGAATAATAACACTATATTTTTTACGTAACATAAAATTTAATATCCATAAATATTTTATATATTTAAAATTATTAAAATATCATTTGATACAATTCATAAAATATTCACTAATTCAGCATATATTTCATTTCTAAATTCATAATACTAAACACTTAACACATGAATCATTTTTTAGTTAATTCGATTAATCTAAGTTGCGCAATAGCCTTAGATATTTCCATAGAAATCTTAATATAATCCACATCTCCATGACGCATTTTTTTTATTTTCTCTTCTGATAAACGCTTAGAATCTCGTACTTTTTTCTCATCTAAATCTTTTGCTCGAATAGCAACATCTGCTAAAATAGTAATTACCGTTGGTTGTACCTCCAATATACCACCAGATAAATATAAATATTCATTATTATATACTTGAAAGATTTTTAAAAGACCGGGTTTTATCAATGTCAGTAATGGAGAATGTCCTGGAAAAATACCTAATTCTCCTTCTACACCCATAACGTAAATCTTCTTAATTACGCCCGAGAAAATACTTTTTTCAACAGAAACCACATTTAACTGACAAGAATTAACAATCATAAGTACAATGACCTGTAAGTTATGAATTACTTATATAAAAAATACCAATTTACAATTATTTAAAGTATTTTACTTTTCTCTATAGCTTCCTTAACAGATCCAACCATATAAAAAGATTGCTCCGGTAAATGATCATACTTTCCATCGATAATTTCTTTAAAACCTGCAATTGTATCTTCTAAAGATACATATGATCCAGAAAATCCAGTAAATACTTCAGCAACAAAAAATGGTTGAGATAAAAATCGTTGAATTTTTCGAGATCTCAATACTATTAATTTATCCTCCTCAGATAATTCATCCATACCTAAAATAGCAATAATATCCTTTAACTCTTGATAACGCTGTAAAATAGACTTAACATTATTAGCAATATCATAATGCTCCTGACCTACAATACATGGATCTAACTGTTTACTGTAAGAATCTAATGGATCTACTGCTGGATAAATTCCAAGAGCAGCAATCTGTCGGCTTAAAACTATAGTTGCATCCAAATGAGCAAAAGTAGTTGTAGGAGATGGATCAGTTAAATCATCTGCAGGTACATATATCGCCTGAACAGAAGTAATTGATCCAGATTTAGTAGAAGCAATACGTTCCTGTAACATCCCCATTTCTTCAGATAACGTAGATTGATACCCTACAGCAGATGGAACACGCCCTAACAAAGCAGAAACTTCTGTTCCAGCAAGAGTATAACGATATATATTATCAATAAATAACAACACATCATGACCTTCATCACGAAATTTTTCTGCTATAGTTAAACCAGTTAAAGCCACCCGTAATCTATTTCCAGGAGGCTCATTCATTTGACCATAAACTAAAGCAACCTTATCAAGTATACCAGAATGTATCATTTCATGATAAAAATCATTACCTTCTCGAATGCGTTCGCCCACTCCAACAAATACCGAATAACCAGCATGTTCTATAGCAATATTACGAATTAATTCCATTATATTAACAGTTTTTCCAACCCCTGCTCCTCCAAAAAGCCCTATTTTACCTCCTTTTATAAAAGGACACATTAAATCAATTACTTTAATTCCAGTAATCAACAACTCTTGATTTGATGATAACTCTTCATACAAAGGAGCAGATCGATGAATAGACCATTTTTCTATTGAATTAATTGGTCCTTTCATATCTATTGGATTGCCTAAAACATCCATTACTCTGCCTAATGTTTCCTTACCTACCGGAACTTGAATACCATGTTTTAAATTCGTTACATCTAAACCACGTTTTAATCCATTTGTACTTCCCATTGCAATACAACGTACAATACTTCTCCCTAATTGTTGCACTACTTCTAATATTAACACCTGATGAGAATTACCATTATCAATATTCACCTCAAGTGCATGATATAAATTGGGAATATCATTATATTGAAATTCTACATCAATCACCGCTCCAATCACCTGAATAATTTTTCCAATACTCATATACAATAAACCTCTAATTATTCTTTACATTAAATTACAGAAGATCCTGAAATAATTTCCGCAAGTTCTTGTGTAATTTTAGATTGTCTTAACTTATTATAAAATACTCGTAAATCTTTAATAATAGTTTCTCCATTATCTGACGCTGTTTTCATTGCTATCATACGTGCAGATTGTTCACTAGCTAAATTTTCAACTACTCCTTGATAAACCTGTGATTCAATATATCTATTCAATAAAGTATCTAATAATACTTTAGAATCAGGTTCATACAAATAATCCCAATGTTTTGTTACACATGTATTATTACTTTCAGAAAAAATTGGTAAAATTTGTATAATTTTTGGAACTTGTGACAAAGTATTTATAAATTTATTATAAATTAGATATAAACGATCTACTTGACCGTTACAATATAATTGCAACATTGTCCCTACTAGACCGATTAATTGCGACATTTTCGGAACATCTCCTATTCCAGATACATAACTCACTATCATATTCGGATCAATACAATTAAAAAAAGAAATAGCCTTAGATCCAATAATAGCTAACTTAATCGTTACATTTAATTTATTCCATCGACTTATATCATTTAATAACATTCTAAACACATTAACATTCAGACCACCAGCTAATCCCCTATCACTGGATATCACCCAATAACCAACTGATCGTACTTCTCGATTCATTAAATAAACATGTCTATATTCCAATTTTCCTAAAGAAATATGATCAATTACCTTTCGAATAGCTTTCGTATATGGTTGACTGACTAACATAAGTCTTTGAGCCTTTTTCATCTTTGATGCTGCTATCATCTCCATTGCTTTTGACAGTTTTTGTATATTACGAATACTTTCTATCTTTTCTCGTACTTCTTTAATACTAGACATATATATTAATTATATTATTTAATATTTAACTAAATTTATTTAATTTAAACATTTCCAAAATATTTTTTAACTTATTTTCTATATTGGAATCATATGAGCCATATATATTTATATGTTTTACTAATTCTAACTCATGATATGTCAAATAAGATATTAATTTAGCTTCAAAATCACCAATTTTTGATAATTCAATATCTTCTAAATATCCATAACTAACAGCAAATAAAATTATAGCTTGACATGCAACAGACATACAAGAATACTGTTTTTGTTTTAGCAATTCTGTTACTTTTTGCCCATGTTGTAACTGCTTACGAGTAACATTATCTAATTCAGAAGAAAATTGAGAAAAAGCAGCTAATTCTCGATACTGAGCTAGAGCAGTTCTAATTCCACCTGAAAGAACTTTCATAATTTTAGTTTGAGCTGATCCACCTACTCTAGAAACGGAAATTCCAGGGTTAATTGCTGGGCGAACACCAGCATTAAATAATTGAGATTCTAAAAAAATTTGACCATCAGTTATAGAAATAACATTAGTTGGTATAAATGCAGACACATCCCCTGCTTGTGTTTCAATTATAGGTAAAGCAGTTAAAGATCCAGTTTTTCCTGTTATTTTTCCCTGAGTACATCGTTCAATATATTCGGATCTAACTTTAGCAGATCTTTCTAATAAACGAGAATGCAAATAAAATATATCTCCTGGATATGCTTCTCGTCCTGGAGGACGTCTTAACAATAAAGAAAGTTGTCTATAAGCCACAGCTTGCTTAGATAAGTCATCATACACAATTAAAGCATCTTGCCCATTATTTCTAAAATATTCACCCATTGCACATCCAGAATAAGGAGCTAAATATTGTAATATCGCAGATTCAGATGCTGAAGCTAAAATTACAATAGTATTATCTAATGCATGATATTCTTCCAATTTTTTTACTACATTAACTACAGTTGTTGCTTTTTGACCAATCGCAACATAAATACATTTCACTCCACTACAACTTTGGTTAATAATAGTATCAATAGCCAAAGCAGATTTACCTGTTTGCCTATCTCCTATAATTAATTCTCTTTGACCTCTACCAATTGGAACCATAGAATCAATAGATTTATAACCAGTTTGTATAGGCTCATTTATAGATTGTCGATCAATAACCCCAGGAGCATCAGATTCTATAGGATAATAATTAGAACAATTTATTAACCCTTTATTATCTATAGGAACTCCTAATGCATTTACTACCCTTCCTAATAACTCAGGCCCTACAGGAACACGTAAAATATCTCCTGTACATTTTACCACCATACCTTCAGATATATTCTCATAGGATCCCATAACAATGGCACCTGTAGCACTACTCTCCAAATTCAAAGCAATAGCAAACTTATTATACGGTAAAGCAATCATTTCTCCTTGCATTACATTAGACAAACCATGTATATAAATTACTCCATCAGCTACTGAAGTAATAGTACCTTCATTCCGTGTCTCACATCCAATATCTAATTGTTTAATACGATTTCGTATTATATCACTAATTTCATTTACATTTAATCGCATAAATTTTTATACCAACTATTATTAAAATTTCAAAATATTACTTAAACGTAATATTCGTCCTTGTAAACTTCCATCAATTACAGTATCCTCTATACGAATAACTATACCATCAATTATATCTCTATTTATATTGCATATAATTTTTACTTTTTTAGACAAACGTCTTTCCATCATATCTGAAATTTTTTGCAACTGATCATTGCTTAATTTTTTTGCAGAAGTTACCTCTATTTCTATAAATCTCATATATATATTTCTTAATATATTAAACTCTTCCAAAACTTTTGGAAATAATAATAAACGATTATTTTCTGACATAATATAAACAAGATTATGACTAAATAAATCAAGTTCTGAATTCTGAAAACATTCACAAATATCAATAAAGATCTCTGACAATTTGTTTGTAGACAACAATTTATGACATAATGATCGAACTACAATATTTTGACTAATTTCAGAAAATAAACCTAAAACTATACTCCAATGATCTACATTATTTTGTTCTATGGATAAATCGAATATAGCTTTCGCATATTCATGAGCTACAATCGATTTTTTCAACATTTAGTCCTCATAATTACTTAATTGTTTAATGATTTTATCAACAAAATCATAATCAATAATTTTATTGATAGATGTATCAATAACTTTTTCTGTACTCTCAATAACGAGTTTTGACACATGATTCCTTAATTCACTAATTATTCGTTCCCTTTCTTGATCAATTTGTATCTGAGTTTGAGATAAAATTTTATCTCGTTCTTGATACGCTTCATTCTGTGCTGTATGCAATATTTGCATCTTACATTCGTATGCATATTTTATTATCTCTTCTGATTTTATATGAGCCTGTTTTAAACAGGCTAATGCTTCATTGCGAATACGTTCAGATTCCATTTTAGAGGTTTTAATTGATTCTAAACTATCTATAATCTTCTTTTGACGTTCTTCTATAACAGACATCAATGGATTCCACACATATTTCATGCAAAACCATACAAATAAAATAAATGCAATAACTTGACCTAATATAGTTGCATTAAGATACACAATATATAACCTTTATCATTCAGTAAATAAAATAAAAAATACGCATATAATCAATAGAAATACAAAACATTACACCACAGCAAACATTACGTATAAACTCAAACCCACCGTAATCATAGGTATTGCATCGACTAGTCCCATAACAATAAAAAATTGAGTACGCAACAAAGGAACAAGATCTGGTTGACGTGCTGCTCCTTCTAAAAACTTACTACCCAAAATACCAATACCAACAGCAGCCCCTATTGCTGATAACCCCATCATTATTGCTGCTGCTATATACAACATATCAATATTCAAATTTTCCATAATAATATACCCCATCAATAACCATTTATTATTAATACACCCATAACTTATTTAATAACACTCATAAATTATGGCTTATACTCATAATGAGATTCAGATAAATAAATAATTGTCAATACCATAAAAATAAAAGCCTGTAATATAATAATTAAAATATGAAAAATAGCCCATGGTACACTCAACATCCACTGACTCCACCACGGCAAAAATCCAGCAATTAATATAAAAATTAACTCTCCAGAATACATATTTCCAAATAATCTTAAGCTAAGAGATACCGGTTTTGAACATAAACTAATTATTTCCAATAAAAAATTTATCGGTATACATAACGAATAATTAAATGGATGATATATTAAACTCGACACAAAACCAATGATACCATTAGTCTTTATATAATAAAAAATCATCAATGCAAATATATTCAAAGCCATTGCACAAGTAATATTAATATCAGCTGATGGTAGTATTCGTAATGTAGGTATTCCAAAAAAATAATCAGCTATACATGGCAATAAATCTATAGGAATTAAATCCATAGAATTCATTAAAATAATCCATACAAAAACTGTCATAGATAATGGAGATATTAATTTACTTGTTCCATGGAACATATCTTTTACACATCCATCAACAAAGGATATGATTAATTCTACAAAAGCTTGTAATTTACCTGGAACACTAACAGTTGAATATTTCGCTACAAAACCAGCAATTACTAAAAATAATAAACATAACAATACAGAAAAAAACAAAGAATCTATATTCAACACCCAAAAAGACATATTTTCATGTGATTGAACTAAAGTTAAATTTTTTAAATCAAATTGTAAATTACTAAGATGATGTTCAATATATTTTTGAGTAACACTCTTAGTACTTAACATAATAGCTCTCTAATTATTATAAGATTCTCAACAAATAAAGCACTATGTAATATTCGATTATGTAACTACTATCACATTAAAATTCGACAAATAATCAACAAATATATCTCAAATAATCTCATCAAATCACTTTAAATATATTTTTATTAAAATTAACGCGTTCATTTAAACAAAAAATTTCAATAAATACGTTACATAAAAACATACACATAGCACATTTACATATATACTATATCAAATACATACATCCTAATAAAGATATATTTTTAATACTTAACATACTTTAAAATAATAAATTTCTCCCAATTTTATAATTTTTAATTTCATTTAATTTAAATAATAATACATGTCAACATATACTTATTTCATATATTACAATATCAATAACTCATGTACATTTTACGTTCTTTTTTAATAAACCTTGTTTTTTCAACCAAATTAATACATTAGAAATAGCTGCCGGAGTAACTCCAGGTATACGAGAAGCTTGTCCAATAGAATATGGTCTACAATCATTAAATTTATCAATTACCTCTTTAGATAATCCAGCAATATCATGATAATTGATATCAATAGGAAGTAATGTATTTTCATAATACAAATATTTTTTAATTTCTTCTTGTTGACGTAATAAATATCCTGAATATTTAATCTGAATTTCAACTTGTTCAAATACTTGATAATCTAATTTTACTGATTGAAAAGTATTTAATTGCATCAATTTCACATAATTCATCTCCGGTCTCTTTAACAAATCCTCCCCACTTACCTTATTCTTTATAGGAGAATTTAAAAAACGATTTAATTGTACAATATCTTCGCTATATGGAAAAATATAAGTATTCCTTAATCTCTGACGTTCTTTCTCAATATTTTCCTGTTTTAAACAAAAAATTCTCCATCTATTATCATCAATTAAACCAAACTCTCTAGCAACAGTAGTTAATCTTAAATCAGCATTATCCTCCCTTAAAGATAAACGATATTCTGATCTAGAAGTAAACATACGATACGGTTCTTTTGTTCCATATGTACATAAATCATCTACCAAAACCCCTAAATACGCCTGATCTCGTCTTGGATACCACCCTGGTTTATTTTGAACATATCTAGCTGCATTAATACCTGCCAATATACCTTGCGCAGCAGCTTCCTCATAACCCGTAGTTCCATTAATTTGGCCCGAAAGAAATAAACCTGAAATAAATTTACTTTCCAAGGTTAATTTTAAATCTCTAGGATCAAAAAAATCATATTCAATAGCGTATCCTGGTCTAATAATATGAGCATTTTCTAATCCAAAAATTGAATGAATTATTTCTGTTTGGATATTAAATGGTAAACTAGTAGAAACACCATTTACATAAATTTCTGATGTCGTTAATCCCTCGGGTTCTAAAAAAACTTGATGAGCATCTCGGTCAGAAAAACGAACTACTTTATCTTCAATGGATGGGCAATAACGAGGAGAAATACCATTTATCAATCCTGAATATACAGGACTTTGATTTAAATTTAATCTGATTATATCATGAGTTTTCTTATTCGTATAAGTACTATAACATGGAATTTGTTTAGGATGCTGTTCAAATGAACCTGTAAAAGAAAAAACAGGAAGCGGAGAATCACTATTTTGAACAGACATACAATCAAAATTTACTCCTTTAGCATGAATTCTAGGAGAAGTACCTGTTTTAAGTCGATTTATTCGAAAGGATAAATCACGTAATTTCTGAGATAAAGATGATGATGATTCTAAATCCCCTGATCTTCCTCCTTTAAAATTATTCATTCCAATATGAATTTTACCATTCAAAAAAGTTCCTGTTGTTAATACAACAGACTTCGCATAAATCTCTATTGCTATTTTAGGAATAACAACCCCTATAACTTTATTTTGTTTAATTATTAAATCTTCCACTGATGCTTGTAAAATAAATAAAGAATCTTGAATTTCTAATGCATGACGTATCGCTTGTCGATACAAAATCTTATCCGCCTGAGCTCTAGTAGATTTAACTGCAGCTCCTTTTCTAGTATTTAAAATTCTAAATTGAATTCCAGATTGATCGATTGCCTTAGCCATAATACCACCCATTGCATCTACTTCTTTTACCAAATGTCCTTTACCAATTCCACCAATTGACGGATTACAAGACATTTGACCAATGGTATCTACATTATGTGTAATCAATAAAGTTTTACATTTCATTCTAGATGAAGCTAATGCTGATTCCGTTCCAGCATGACCCCCTCCAACAATAATAACATCAAAATTTGATAAATCAGACAT